>NZ_JAAEDU010000010.1:0-1239 GCF_013344985.1 Gilliamella sp. ESL0254 | reverse complement strand
CCTCCAGTTAGTGTTAACCAACCTTCAACCTGCCCATGGCTAGATCACCGGGTTTCGGGTCTATACCCTGCAACTTAACGCACAGTTAATACTCGGTTTCCCTTCGGCTCCCCTATTCGGTTAACCTTGCTACAGAATATAAGTCGCTGACCCATTATACAAAAGGTACGCAGTCACCACTACCCAACGGCAGCAGCTCCCACTGATTGTACGTACACGGTTTCAGGGTCTATTTCACTCCCCTCCCGGGGTTCTTTTCGCCTTTCCCTCACGGTACTGGTTCACTATCGGTCAATCAGGAGTATTTAGCCTTGGAGGATGGTCCCCCCTTCTTCAGACAGGATATCACGTGTCCCGCCCTACTCTATAAGCTTCCACATATCGCATCTTCGTGTACGGGACTTTCACCCTCTATCGTGCGACTTTCCAGACGCTTCCACTAATACTATATGCTACCCGCTTGGGCTCCTCCCCTTTCGCTCGCCGCTACTTAGGGAATCTCGGTTGATTTCTTTTCCTCGGGGTACTTAGATGTTTCAGTTCTCCCGGTTCGCCTCATATGACTATGAATTCATCATATGATAGTGTAGTCACCTACACTGGGTTTCCCCATTCGGACATCGACGGCTATTGCGCTTTTTATCAGCTCACCGTCGCTTTTCGCAGATTAACACGTCCTTCTTCGCCTCTGATTGCCTAGGCATCCACCGTGTACGCTTAATTTCTTAACCTTACAACTCACAGTTGTCTTGGTTTTTATTACGCTTTTTTCTCTTTCTTTATGTTCAACCTTTATCAATTCAACCTAACTAATCGTTATCGCTAACGTTTAATTAAATAACTCAATAAATGCATTACACAAGAACGAGAACTCGTTTCTTTCAGCTTGTTCCTAATTGTTAAAGAGCTTTATCTTTCTATTCACTTAATAATAAATATAAGTAAATACAAACATAATTTTTTAAGAAATAATTTCATCACTTATTATGGCGTCCCCTAGGGGATTCGAACCCCTGTTACCGCCGTGAAAGGGCGATGTCCTAGGCCTCTAGACGAAGGGGACTTAATTATTTCTCTTCTAAACAAACAATCTGTGTGAACACTTACGAGCTCTTCGTAAGGAGGTGATCCAACCGCAGGTTCCCCTACGGTTACCTTGTTACGACTTCACCCCAGTCATGAACCACACCGTGGTAAACGCCCTCCCGAAGGTTAAGCTATCTACTTCTGGTGCAACCC
>NZ_JAAEDU010000009.1:0-1415 GCF_013344985.1 Gilliamella sp. ESL0254 | reverse complement strand
TTCAATTTCACTGAGTCTCGGGTGGAGACAGCCTGGCCATCATTACGCCATTCGTGCAGGTCGGAACTTACCCGACAAGGAATTTCGCTACCTTAGGACCGTTATAGTTACGGCCGCCGTTTACTGGGGCTTCGATCAAGAGCTTCTGCTTACGCATAACCCCATCAATTAACCTTCCAGCACCGGGCAGGCGTCACACCGTATACGTCCACTTTCGTGTTTGCACAGTGCTGTGTTTTTATTAAACAGTTGCAGCCAGCTGGTATCTTCGACTGATTTCACCTACGTCCGCGCGGGATTTCAATTACCATCAGCGTGCCTTCTCCCGAAGTTACGGCACCATTTTGCCTAGTTCCTTCACCCGAGTTCTCTCAAGCGCCTGAGTATTCTCTACCTGACCACCTGTGTCGGTTTCGGGTACGATTAACTATAACCTGAAGCTTAGAGGATTTTCCTGGAAGCAGGGCATCAATTACTTCACTGCCTTAGCAGCTCGTCATCACACCTCAGCGTCTCAGTGACCGGATTTGCCTAATCACACGCCTACATGCTTAACCCACCATCCAATAGGTGGTAAACCTAGCCTTCTTCGTCCCCCCATCGCAGTTATAGCCAGTACGGGAATATTAACCCGTTTCCCATCAGATACGCCCTTCGGCCTCTCCTTAGGGGTCGACTCACCCTGCCCCGATTAACGTTGGACAGGAACCCTTGGTCTTCCGGCGAGCGGGCTTTTCACCCGCTTTATCGTTACTTATGTCAGCATTCGCACTTCTGATACCTCCAGCATGCCTCACAACACACCTTCTACGGCTTACAGAACGCTCCCCTACCCAATACACTTATGTGCACTGCCGCAGCTTCGGTGCATAGTTTTAGCCCCGTTACATCTTCCGCGCAGGCCGACTCGACTAGTGAGCTATTACGCTTTCTTTAAATGATGGCTGCTTCTAAGCCAACATCCTAGCTGTCTAAGCCTTCCCACTTCGTTTCCCACTTAACTATGACTTTGGGACCTTAGCTGGCGGTCTGGGTTGTTTCCCTCTTCACGACGAACGTTAGCACCCGCCGTGTGTCTCCCATGATTAAACTTGTCAGTATTCGGAGTTTGCATCGGGTTGGTAAGCCGGGATGGCCCCCTAGCCGAAACAGTGCTCTACCCCCAACAGTTACTCATGAGGCGCTACCTAAATAGCTTTCGGGGAGAACCAGCTATCTCCCGGTTTGATTGGCCTTTCACCCCCAGCCACAGGTCATCCGCTAATTTTTCAACATTAGTCGGTTCGGTCCTCCAGTTAGTGTTAACCAACCTTCAACCTGCCCATGGCTAGATCACCGGGTTTCGGGTCTATACCCTGCAACTTAACGCACAGTTAATACTCGGTTTCCCTTCGGCTCCCCTATTCGGTTAACCT
>NZ_JAAEDU010000008.1:0-1603 GCF_013344985.1 Gilliamella sp. ESL0254 | reverse complement strand
ATAAGTGACACTGAAGATTCATTTGAATATGTCAGAGACAGTTATTGAGCATCAAACTTTAAATTGAAGAGTTTGATCATGGCTCAGATTGAACGCTGGCGGCAGGCTTAACACATGCAAGTCGAACGGTAACATGAGTGCTTGCACTTGATGACGAGTGGCGGACGGGTGAGTAAAGTATGGGGATCTGCCGAATGGAAGGGGACAACAGTTGGAAACGACTGCTAATACCGTATAAAGTCGTAAGACCAAAGCATGGGACTTTCGGGCCATGCGCCATTTGATGAACCCATATGGGATTAGCTAGTAGGTGGGGTAAAGGCTCACCTAGGCGACGATCTCTAGCTGGTCTGAGAGGATGACCAGCCACACTGGAACTGAGACACGGTCCAGACTCCTACGGGAGGCAGCAGTGGGGAATATTGCACAATGGGGGGAACCCTGATGCAGCCATGCCGCGTGTATGAAGAAGGCCTTCGGGTTGTAAAGTACTTTCGGTGATGAGGAAGGTAATGTATCTAATAGGTGCATTAATTGACGTTAATCACAGAAGAAGCACCGGCTAACTCCGTGCCAGCAGCCGCGGTAATACGGAGGGTGCGAGCGTTAATCGGAATGACTGGGCGTAAAGGGCATGTAGGCGGATAATTAAGTTAGGTGTGAAAGCCCTGGGCTCAACCTAGGAATTGCACTTAAAACTGGTTAACTAGAGTATTGTAGAGGAAGGTAGAATTCCACGTGTAGCGGTGAAATGCGTAGAGATGTGGAGGAATACCGGTGGCGAAGGCGGCCTTCTGGACAGATACTGACGCTGAGATGCGAAAGCGTGGGGAGCAAACAGGATTAGATACCCTGGTAGTCCACGCTGTAAACGATGTCGATTTGGAGTTTGTTGCCTAGAGTGATGGGCTCCGAAGCTAACGCGATAAATCGACCGCCTGGGGAGTACGGCCGCAAGGTTAAAACTCAAATGAATTGACGGGGGCCCGCACAAGCGGTGGAGCATGTGGTTTAATTCGATGCAACGCGAAGAACCTTACCTGGTCTTGACATCCACAGAATCTTGTAGAGATACGAGAGTGCCTTCGGGAACTGTGAGACAGGTGCTGCATGGCTGTCGTCAGCTCGTGTTGTGAAATGTTGGGTTAAGTCCCGCAACGAGCGCAACCCTTATCCTTTGTTGCCATTGGTACGGCCGGGAACTCAAAGGAGACTGCCGTTGATAAAGCGGAGGAAGGTGGGGACGACGTCAAGTCATCATGGCCCTTACGACCAGGGCTACACACGTGCTACAATGGCGTATACAAAGAGAAGCGACCTCGCGAGAGCAAGCGGACCTCATAAAGTACGTCTAAGTCCGGATTGGAGTCTGCAACTCGACTCCATGAAGTCGGAATCGCTAGTAATCGTGAATCAGAATGTCACGGTGAATACGTTCCCGGGCCTTGTACACACCGCCCGTCACACCATGGGAGTGGGTTGCACCAGAAGTAGATAGCTTAACCTTCGGGAGGGCGTTTACCACGGTGTGGTTCATGACTGGGGTGAAGTCGTAACAAGGTAACCGTAGGGGAACCTGCGGTTGGATCACCTCCTTACGAAG
>NZ_JAAEDU010000007.1:0-34832 GCF_013344985.1 Gilliamella sp. ESL0254 | reverse complement strand
CTGCGTATACTACGCTACACCTTTTTATTCGTCAAGATCTTTTTTAAAAATTTTTGATCTCATTCACTAATCTTACTCACCGCCTGCTTGGCGCTGACTGCGTGTCAGTGGATGCGCATTATAGGGACTTAAAAAAATCATGCAAGGGGTTATTGTGTTATTTATTCCTGTTTGCTTTTTTTTTACGCAAGATACACTAAAAATAGACTAAAACAATACATTTTGATTAAAATTAATCCATAAATATTCAGCGAATTCATTATATTGTTTATAAGATTACACCAATAATTAAGATATTTCTTTTATTTTTTTAGGTAAATCTGCCAAACTATCAATTAGCCAATCGGCCTGAGCCAATGCTTCTTCAGTTATTGTATCGCCTGTTTTTACTAACACAGTCTTTTTAACGCCTGCTTTTTTACCCGATAATAAGTCCGATACTCTATCTCCCACCATATAAGAGTTAGCAATATCAATTTTTAGTTCTTTGGCTGCGGTTTGGATCATGCCGGGGTTTGGTTTACGGCATTCACACTTATCGATTAACGGATCATGAGGACAATAATACACGCCATCTAAATCAACACCGCGATCTTGTAACGACCAATCCATCCATTCTGTCAATGTATGGAACTGCTCTTCAGTAAATTTATTTCTAGCAATACCGGATTGGTTAGTTGTAATAACTAACAAAAAACCCATTTTTTTGAGTTCTTGCATCGCATCAATGACACCATCAATAAAATGGAATTTATCAATTGTATGTACATAATTATAATCGATATTAATGGTACCATCTCGATCTAAAAAAATAGCCGGTTTCATTTTTTCATTTTTCCTTTTAATTTAGATATTACTCTAATCTTTATATAGCATATTATTGATTGACTTAGATGTCTAGACGTCTTAATATTCACCCATTCATCTTTTGTCTTTATATATTATGATACAGCTACAGCATATTTCGAAAATATTTGAACATAATAAGACCCAAATTCATGCATTAAAGGACATCAGCATACATGTTCCTCAAGGGAAGATTTATGGCGTTATTGGCAAATCAGGGGCAGGAAAGAGTACGCTTATCCGTTGCGTTAACTTACTTGAAAAGCCGACTAGTGGTAAAATATTTTTCGATAATCAAGAAATTACTCACCTATCAAATAGAAAGCTAATTGAAGTACGCCGAAAAATTAGTATGATTTTTCAGCACTTTAATTTACTCTCTTCGCGCACTGTTTTTGATAATATTGCCTTTCCACTTGAGCTTAATAAAACTCCTAAAGCAAAAATTAAGCAAAAAGTGAACGACCTTATAGAGTTAGTCGGATTGACTGAAAAAGCAAACGTTTACCCTGCTAATTTATCTGGCGGACAAAAGCAACGCGTTGCGATTGCTAGAGCCTTAGCAAGTGATCCAAAGGTACTCTTGTGCGACGAAGCAACTAGTGCACTTGATCCAGAGACAACTCGATCTATTTTGAAATTATTGAAAGACATTAATCAAAAACTAGGTCTTACAATTTTGTTAATCACTCACGAAATGGATGTTGTGAAACAGATTTGCGACCAAGTGGCAGTCATCAGTAATGGTGAATTAGTTGAACAATCATCGGTTGGTGAGATCTTTTCCCATGCTAAAACCGATATTGCAAGACAGTTCATTCAATCGACCTTACATATAAATATTCCTGATGACTATTTAGCAAGGCTATCGCCAGAGCCTAAGGCAGGACTTAACCCTTTAGTTCGTTTAGAATTTACGGGAGTTTCGGTTGATTTACCTTTATTATCACAAATTGCCAAAGAATTTAATATCGAAAGTAACATCATTAGCGCGCAAATGGATTATGCTGGTGGTGTTAAATTTGGTTTAATGCTAGCCCAAATGGAAGGTAACCCTAAAAGTATTGCGTCAGCAATCCAATTCTTAGAAAAAAATAATACCAAAGTAGAGGTGCTAGGTTATGTTTGATTTTATTCCCGCTTTTAAACCTTTTGAATCTTTATTTCGATACTTAGCTCAATACAATTTTTGGGCCGATTTTGTTGCATTTTGTTCATCAATCAAAGGATTAAACGAACCAGTATTATTCAAAATAGCAGAAGCAACTGATGATACTATTTATATGATTTTTTTATCTGGTTTTTATGGAACATTAATGGGCTTACCATTAGGTATCTTGCTATATATAACTCGCCAAGGAAATATACTTGGAAATAATATAGTACATAATGTTCTTTCTTTTATAATAAATGTGTTTCGCTCAATTCCTTTTATTATATTAATTGTATGGATTCAACCGTTTACAATGGAAATAATGGAAATTTTTACAGGTAAAGGAACTTATTTGGGCAGAGAAGGAGCTATTGTACCGCTAAGTATAGGCGTTGCCCCTTTAATTGCCAAAATGATTGAAAATGCATTACTTGATCTTCCAAAAGGATTAATTGAAGCTGCTCGCTCTATGGGAGCAACACCGATACAAATTATCTATAAAGTTTTATTGCCAGAAACATTACCTGTAATTATCAACAGCATGACAATCTCATTAATCACGCTAACCGGTTATATAGCCATGGCTGGAGCTGTTGGTGCAGGAGGGCTTGGCGATCTAGCAAAACGATTTGGATATGAAGGTCATAACTATGATATGATGAATATATTTTTAGTGATATTAGTTATTATTGTCTTTATTATTCAATTTATTGGCAATAAAATTGTTAAACGTGTGTCTCATCAATAAACTTGGAGAAAATTATGTCAATTAAAAAGCTAGCATTAATCACCACATTGGTGAGTGCGTTTTTTTTAACTGGTTGTGATAATAATAAACAATCAGCCACAACAGATAACAAACCAACAGAGCCAGCTAAAGTAAATACGCTTAAAGTAGGCGTGATTTCTGGTCCTGAAGAAGAGGTAGCAGAAGTAGCTAAACAACAAGCGAAAGAGCTTTATAACCTAGATGTTGAACTAGTAATTTTTAGTGATTATGTCATTCCAAACCAAGCATTAAACGATGGTTTAATTGATGTTAATGCTTTTCAACATAAGCCTTTTTTAGATGAACAAATGAAAGAACGTGGCTACAAATTAGCTGTTGTTGGTAACTCGTTCGTTTATCCAATTGCAAGTTATTCTAAAAAACTCAAACCAATTTCTCAAACAGAAGAAACAGGTAATGGCGTAAAAGTCACTTCACCACGAGGTGAAACTTTCTTTATTCCAGCTAACTCAACAATTGCAATTCCTAGTGATCCTACGAATTTGGGCCGCTCATTACTTTTATTACAACATGAAGGAATGATTACGGTTGATAAATCTAAAGGTTTACTGCCGACTGTACTTGATATTACAAGCAATCCTTATAACTATAAGATCTTAGAACTTGAAGCTCCAATGTTACCTCGCTCACTAGATGATGCGCAAGTTGATCTAGCAATCATCAATAACGCCTTTGCAGGACAAGCGAACTTAACACCAAGCCAAGATGGGATTTTTGTTGAGGATAAAGAATCGCCATATGTCAACATAATCGTTTCGCGTGAAACTGATAAAGATAACGAAAACGTGAAAAACTTTGTTAAAGCATACCAAACTGATGCTGTTGCACAAAAAGCTAACCAAATCTTTAATGGTGGTGCGATTCGCGGTTGGTAATAGTAAAGTTATAATTATTGACTCACCTCAATACCGTCGGCTGAGCTCGACGGTATCCGTTCGTCGCTATTTTCACATAGTCAACAACAATAGTGTAAACTCAATCAAAAATCAATTATGACATATCAAATTGACCCCATCGGCATTATCCGCTCACCTTATAGTGAAAAATTTGCCGTTCCAAGACAACCTAATTTAGTTGGCGCTGGGCTAGGTGAACTTTATTTATCAGCTCCTTATAATGATCCTATCAGTGTTAAAGGATTAGAACAGTTTTCACATTTATGGCTATTATTTCTATTTCACCATATTGCGCCTGAAAAGTGGGGATTAACAGTTCGGCCGCCTCGTTTAGGTGGTAATAAAACGATGGGTGTATTTGCTAGCCGATCGCCATTTAGACCGAATCACATTGGATTGTCAGCCGTTGAATTAAAAGGTATTGTCGTTGAAAATAAACAGGTTATCTTAAAATTAGGTAGTCTTGATTTAGTTGATGGCACCCCCATTATTGATATTAAACCTTATCTACCTTATTGTGACAGTCATCCAGAGGCTCTTGCGGGATACGCGCAATCAGTTCCCGATAAAAAATTAACCGTTGAATTTTCACAAAAAGCACAATTAATATTGGATTTACAAAAGCAAAATTATCCCCAGCTTGCTGAGCTAATTACGCAAGTGATATCTCAAGATCCAAGGCCTGCCTACAAACAGAAAAATAGCAGTGAACAAACCTATGGAATAACACTTTATCATTTTAATATAAAATGGAAGATCATCAACAAACACGCCATTATTGAAGATATTCATAAAAGTGATATAAACGGTAACTAAAAATCATCAATTAAGTAACAAATTGATTTATAAATATAAATTAAAAAATACGCGAAACCGTTAAAAATAGTTTGTTCATTGTCACTATTCTGGTACATTGAATATGGGTTTAATTCCCTATATTTTATTTTCCCACTAAAGTTATATTTATAATTTTAGTGGTTTTTAGTGCAAGACTAATGATAATTTACCTTACGTTTACTTCTCATTTCAGCGATATCGATGGCATCAAACGAGTAATGCTTCCCACAATAATCACAATGAATATCGATATTACCGCCATCTTCCTTTAAGATTTCATCAACTTCGTTTTCGGGTAACGTCATTAAGCTATCTTCGCAGCGTTGACGTGAACAGCTACATTTAAAGGTAATTTCATGTGTTTCAAAAAGACGCACTTCTTCTTGATTATATAAACGATACAAAATCTCGTCAGTAGAAAGTTGTAATAACTCCTCACTCGTAATTGTCTCGGTTAAAGCACTAAGATGCTCAAATGATTCATCGGCATTATCATTAGCTGGCAAAACTTGCAATAAAATACCTGCTGCCATTGGCTTATTATTATGTACACCCGTTTTTACAAACAAGCGTGTAGGGAGCTGCTCTGATTGCATAAAATAGTTTTCGATACAACCAATAAGCGTCTCTTTTTCTAATCCTACAATACCTTGATAACGTTCGCCATTTTTGGGTGTGATAGTGATAACTATATAGCCATTACCCACCATATCTTTCAGTGTCGCATCATCAGCAATATCACCATTAACCCGAGCAACTCCGCGTAGTTGTTGCTGATCATTACCATTAACAACGGCTAAAGATAACGCACCATCACCTTGCAACTGAACAGCAATATCACCCTCAAATTTTAGTGTTGCGGTTAATAAACTGGTTACAACCAATAATTCACCAAGCAAGGTTTGTACCGCAACTGGGTAGGTATGGTTATCTAAAATTGCTTGATATGTTTGTTCAAGACGAGTAATTTCACCACGAATAGGATGGTTATCAAATAAAAACCGATTTAAAGTATCCATATTAACTATTGTCACCTTGTTGCCTATCATATTTAAATTTAATCAAATCACGCCGCTCCTTTTTGTCAGGTCTTCTATCCGGGTGCGGCATTGTCAATGCATTAAGCTTACGCGCTTGTGCTATTACTTCGCGTTTAGCAATACTGTCGGGGGTTTCTTGATAAAGTTGCTGAGCATCAGTGGCAGTTTTTCGCTGTTCACTAATAGCCAAAATTTGAATTGTTTTTTGATCTGAGCCTTGGCGAAGAGTGAGAGTTGCACCGACTTCAACAATTTTACTTGGTTTAGTGCGTTGACCATTATAATGTACTTTTCCGCCTTCAATCATTTCGCGAGCTAATGATCGCGACTTATAAAACCTTGCGGCCCAAAGCCATTTATCTAATCTTACAAGCACTATCACACCCTCATATTACACTTATTATTGCGTTTTTTACATTCAAACACACATAATGTCTTAAACATCTTAACAAGTTATATAAGAATGCTTTTACAAAAATCAATGCTCAGAATTAATAATATAATTTTTACCATTTGTAGAAAATGTACCTGAAAAACTAAATGGCAGTAATTTACCATGTAAATCGGCCGAATAATTCATGGTTTTTGGTGGTTGTTTTGCTATTTTCCATTCTTCTAGTAATGAACTTGCTATACCATAAGCATTAAGCTGAAAAGATAAGAACTCATTTTGCAATGGATCAAACTTTGCTTTTGACTCAATCATACCACCACTAACTAAAACGCTAAATGTTAACGATGCATGATTTTCGGCATCAAATTTTACAATCATATCAGGATAATTAATATCAACTCGATTAAACGACCCTTTTTCAGATTTAAAAGAGGTAGTACCTGAAAAGATCCCTAATTTTTGATCTTTGGCTAAAGTAACACCAGTGCCAGAAACTTGAAAGTTATATAACGTAAATGGAAAATCGCTATATTTTCTAATTAACAAACTTTGTAAAATGGTAAGCTTGTCTACTTCAATACGTCTAAAAATACTCGGTAATACCGGCAGTTCTAGCTTTTCAGGAAGCTGATAATTAATATCTGATAAAGTTAATTGATCTAGATGTAAGGAATTATCTTCCCACTTTCCAGCAAAATTTATACTGCCTTTATTCCATTTTGCGAGTACCTTTTCGATTGTCACTTCTTGGTTGTTGGATGATAATTGTACTAATACTGATGCAAACGTCTCATCATGCCAAACAACATGATCGGCATTAAAAACAAAAGCGCTTTGATCAAAATGCCATTGACTATCATAACGAATATTGGTTGCTTCAATATTACCTTTTTCAATTAAAAAACTAGGCAACTGTATGCTACTTTCAAATATAGATAATTGTTTAATCGTCGACTTTGGTAGAAGATGAGAATATTTATCCAAAAAATCCTCTTCAGTTGATTGTAAATTGATATTATGCAGTTGTAGCTGATCAATATTCAAACTATTGTCAGCAAGTACTTTTAATTTACTTACAAAAAAACCATTATCAATATTACCACCTAAATTAGTCACGGTTGTAATATCATCGCGATGAAATCCTTGAATAAGCAGTGATTTGATAGAAATTTGGTTGACCAACACGGATTGCGAAGAAAAATCAAATTGATATTTATTTTCTCCTGATAAGGAAAATGGTTTAACGCCACCATTAAGCTGAGTGAATGAAAGTTCATCAGCCCCATTATTAATCGAAACATTAGCAGTTGAATTAACAAACTTTAGCGTATTTGCTGAAAAGTTATAATGGCTAGATTTACCATCATTATGAATATAATTAATAGTACCATCAATAACAGTAACATAATTAAAATGTGTTAATTGCCAAAGATCACTTTTATCCAAGCCAACAACTAAGGTCGGAACATTAACAATCTCTTGCTTATCATCAGTTATAACCACATCATCAAAAACTAACTCATAAAAGTTTGAAAAAGAGTGATGAACTTTGCCTATTGAAATAGTATAAGAACTTAATCTAGATAATTGCTGGCTAACAATTTTGGCACCCCAAGAAGTTTGCACAACAAAATAAGACAATAATACAAAAAAACAAGTAACAAATAAAAAAGTGATTATGTAAATCCGTAATCGTAGCATAAATAATTTTAATTTTTTGTAAAGAAATGTTAACGCATTCTAGTACAATAACTTATTTTAATCAAAATAGCATTTCATTTTCAATATAAATCATTTGTGGTTAGGCTGGTTTTACAGTTAAGATATAGACATATGCAACGATATTTTTTTAAATAATTAACTGAACAACTCACTTTCTCTTTCTCTAATCAGATGAAGGGGGAGTTATTTTTTATTTATGATAAGTAAAAACGGGAGATACCTCAATGAAACAAATCCCAATGACAGTAAAGGGAGCTGAACTATTACGTGCCGAACTAGAAGAGCTAAAAAATGTCAAAAGACCACAAATCACTGCAGCCATAGCTGAAGCAAGAGCGCACGGAGATTTAAAAGAGAATGCTGAATACCATGCAGCAAGAGAACAACAAGGTTTTTGTGAGGGTCGAATTCAAGAAATTGAAGGCAAATTATCACAAGCACAAATTATAGATATTACCAAAGTAAAAAATACTGGACGTATTATTTTTGGCGCAACAGTAACAGTAATAAATATTGAAAACGACGAAGAAACAACCTATCGCATCGTAGGTGATGACGAAGCAGACTATAAACAAAATCTTATTTCGGTCAACTCACCTATCGCCAGAGGTCTAATCGGCAAAGAAGACGGTGATACCGTACAAATCAAAACGCCAGGTGGTGATGTAGAATTTGACATTGTTAAAGTTGAATATATCTAGTAAAAACAACTTTCACAAAAGCAGATACACAAACAGGGCAACTAGCCCTGTTCTTGTATTTATTTAGGTAAAGTGATTTTCTTATCCTCACTTGGTCTAAAAATTGTAAAATTAGAGCCAACCAATTGCACGGATAACGCTTTTGTTTCGCGAATAATGGCATCACAAATAAGCTTCTTGGTTTCACGGTCTTCAGCAGAAACTTTAATTTTAATTAACTCATGGAAATTTAACGCGTTGTCAATTTCGGCAAGCACGCCTTCGGTAAATCCATTAGCACCAATCATCACAATAGGTTTTAAATGATGAGCTTCACTTTTTAAATACTGTTTTTGTTTATTCGATAAATTCATTAAATTTTTATCACATTAAGTTGCAATTTTGCTATTCTACCCTTATATATATCTGTAATCAATGAAGTAGCCTCTTTACATTAAGGATTTATTCGCTGTGAGTAACAAAAAACGCTCAGCAAGCTCAACGCGTTGGCTCAATGAGCATTTTAAAGATCGCTTTGTGCAACAAGCACAAAAAAAAGGATTACGATCCAGAGCATGGTTCAAACTAGAAGAAATTCAAAAAAGTGACAAACTCTTCAAACCTGGGATCACTGTCGTTGATTTAGGTGCCGCACCTGGAGGTTGGTCGCAATATGTTGCATCACTCATTGGTGATAAAGGTCGCATTATTGCGTGTGACCTACTACCAATGGATCCTATTGTCGGGGTTGACTTTTTACAAGGTGATTTTCGTGACGAAGGCGTATTAAAAGCATTGCTAGAACGTGTTGGCGAAGACAAAGTCCAAGTAGTCATGTCAGACATGGCCCCAAACATGAGTGGTCAACCTGCCGTTGATATACCAAGAGCCATGTATTTAGTTGAACTGGCATTAGACATGTGTCGAGACGTACTTGCTCCTAACGGAAACTTTATCGTTAAAGTATTTCAAGGAGAAGGATTTGAAGAGTACCTAAAACAGGTGCGAAATATGTTCAAAACTGTCAAAATTCGCAAGCCTGAAGCATCACGCGCTAGGTCTCGAGAAGTTTATATTGTTGCAATGGGTATGAAGTAGCCAGTTGTATAATTTTGTAGTACCATACTTCGTTAAATTTAGTCGTAACTGTTAATTTTTATGAGAGGTTTTTCTTTTGAACGACATGGTAAAGAATTTACTGATCTGGGGAATTATCGCTGTAGTATTGATCGCTGTATTTAACCAATTCAGCTCAATGTCAAATAGCAGTCCTCAAGTCAATTATACTCAATTTAATTCCGATATCACCAATGGCAAACTCCAAGAAGTGCATATTAACGGACGCGAAATTGTTGCTACAACCAAAGAAAATAGTAATTACACTACCTACATCCCCTATTTTGATGAAAAACTCATGGATGACCTGTTAAGCAACAAAGTACCTGTCTATGGTAGCCCTGATGAAAAACCAAGCCTAATCGTTAGTATTCTGGTTTCTTGGTTTCCTATTATTTTGCTCATTGGTTTTTGGCTATTTATGATGCGCCAAATGCAAGGTGGTGGCAAAGGTGGACCAATGTCGGTTGGCAAAAGCAAAGCCCGCATGTTAACACCCGATCAAATTAAAACTAAATTTACAGATGTTGCAGGTAGCGAAGAAGCCAAACAAGAAGTGACCGAAGTGGTCGACTTTTTACGCGATCCGGGCAAATATCAAAAATTAGGTGGACGCATACCAAAAGGAATCTTAATGGTCGGTCCTCCAGGCACAGGTAAAACCTTATTAGCCAAAGCCATTGCTGGCGAAGCCAATGTCCCATTCTTTAGCATTTCAGGCTCTGACTTTGTTGAAATGTTCGTTGGAGTGGGGGCATCACGTGTGCGCGATCTTTTTGAACAAGCACGAAAACACTCACCTTGCATCATCTTCATTGACGAAATTGACGCCGTAGGTCGCAAACGTGGTGCAGGGTCAATGGGTGGTCACGATGAACGTGAACAAACATTAAACCAAATGCTTGTTGAAATGGATGGCTTTGAAGCCAACAGCGGAATCATCATCATCGCAGCAACAAACCGCGTTGACATCTTAGATCCGGCATTACTACGACCGGGCCGCTTTGACCGCCAAGTGCAAATTGGCTTACCAGACATGAAAGGCCGTGAACAAATTCTTGCGGTGCATGTCCGTAAAGTACCACTAGGAAGTGATGTCGACTTATCTGTCCTAGCTCGAGGCACGCCGGGCTATTCGGGTGCAGAACTGGCAAATTTAGTCAACGAAGCGGCATTATTTGCTGCACGTCGAAACAAACGCCTAGTCACCATGGACGAATTTGAAGAAGCCAAAGATAAAATCAACATGGGTACTGAAAGACGGTCACTAACCATGACACAAGAACAGCTCATATCAACAGCATACCACGAAGCTGGGCACGCTATTATTGGCCACTTAATGCCTGATCACGACCCAATTCACAAAGTCACCATCATTCCGCGCGGACGCGCCCTTGGTGTCACCTTCTTCTTACCAGAAGGTGATCGTGTCAGTGAAAGCCGTGAAAAGCTTGAAGGCGACATTGCTACGCTTTATGGTGGACGATTAGCAGAAGAGCTCATCTATGGCGAAAATAAGATCTCAACAGGTGCATCAAATGATATCAAAGTAGCCACACAATATGCACGAGCCATGGTAACCCAGTGGGGCTTTTCTGATCGCTTGGGACCACTGTTCTACGAAACAGATGACAATGGATATGGACGACCAAAAGACATATCTGACGAAACAGCTCGCATTATTGACGAAGAAGTTAAAGCCATTATTGACCGCAATTATCAGCGCGCTCGTAAAATCTTAACGGATAATATTGACGTACTACATGCAATGAAAGATGCACTAATGAAATACGAAACCATTGGTTCAAAACAAGTTGCAGACTTAATTGCTCGTCGTCCACTCACCACACCGGATGACTGGACAGAAAGTGACGAACAGGCAGCAAAACAGATCCCAAATGAAGGGAATGACACGCCGCCACAATCAGAAAGCGAATAAATTCAAAAAATAAAACGCGCTACGGCGCGTTTTTTCTCGATAAAATATCTTAAGATAAATACAATCACATAATATAACCCTAATAAGGCTGTGAATCATGGAAATACAGTTTCAAAATCAAATAATGGATCTCTCGTTCCCACAAGTCATGGGCATTGTTAACATGACACCCGATTCGTTTTCTGACGGAGGAAGTTATAACAACCTTGATGATGCTATGCGCCGTGTTGACAGCATGATTCAAGCTGGTGCCACATTCATCGACGTCGGCGGCGAATCTACTCGCCCCGGCGCAGCCGAAGTATCAGTTGACGAAGAGCTAAACCGCGTTGTGCCATTGGTTGAAAAAATAGCCCGATATTTTGATGTATGGATTTCGGTCGACACATCAAAACCACAAGTTATGACCGAATCGGCCAAGGCAGGCGCACACCTAATCAATGACATCCGTGCACTAACGCTCCCCGGCGCAATGGAAGCTGCAGCACAAACTGGCTTACCGGTTTGCGTCATGCACATGCAGGGAGACCCTCAAACCATGCAAAATGCACCACACTACAAGCAAGATATCTATCAAGAAGTCGATGACTTTTTTGCAAAACAGATCGAACGCTGCATAAGCGCCGGCATCGATCGTCAAAAAATCATACTCGACCCCGGTTTTGGATTTGGTAAAACACTAGCGCACAATTACCGACTATTAGCCATGCTTGAACAGTTCCACCATTTCAACCTACCTTTATTAGTCGGCATGTCCCGAAAATCTATGATAGGACAAGTGCTAAATGTCCCACCACAAGAACGAATGTTAGGCAGTGTATCTTGTGCGGTGATAGCGGCAATGAAAGGGGCGCAGATTATTCGAGTGCATGATGTAAAAGAAACGTTTGATGCATTAAGAATTGTACAAGCTACATTAGCTGAGCAAGCATAATTTTGCTTCTAAAGGTCATTTTGTTATTATCATTGAATAAAAGATTTTAGCCGTTAAAGATATATATAAAAACGGCTAAAATCTAGTTTGATTCAACTACTCCGAAATAAATTAATAAAAAATATATTTATAATTACTATAGTGCAGCTATATATTCTTCTAAGTGCGATTTAATTACTGTTACATGAGGTCCATAAATAACTTGAACACCTTGCCCATTAATAATTATTCCTTTTGCGCCGGTTGATTTTAAGATCTCTTTATCAACCAATTGATTATCATGTACAGAAACTCTTAACCTTGTTGCACAACAATCAATATAAGTAATATTTTGTTTACCTCCTAATCCCTTTAAAATATTAATTGATTGATTGCTATTATTTTTTTGTTTAATTTTTTTTATATTTTCTACATCTTTTTTTGTATATAATTTAGTTTCCTCATTATCACTTTCTCTACCTGGTGTTTTAAAATTAAATTTTTTGATTAAGAAACTAAATGTGAAATAGTATAGAGGAAACATTGGCAAACCAATCAAAATAACATTAATCCAGTGAGTTTTATTATTGCCTTGTAAAACACCAAATAATATAAAATCAATTAAACTACCAGAAAACGTTTGTCCAACACCAACATCAAAAATATGGCATAACATGAAAGAAAAACCAGCATAAATACAATGAATCACATATAATAAAGGCCCTGCAAATAGGAAAGAAAACTCAATTGGTTCAGTAATCCCAGTTAAAATAGCAGTTAAAGTTGCAGAAAGTAAAAGCCCCAAGACCATATTGCGATTTTGAGGTTTAGCTGTACGATAGATAGCTAGTGCTGCACCCGGAATACCAAATAAATAGAATGGAAACTTACCAGCCATAAAGCGGGTTGCTTCAACTGAAAATTCTGTTGTATTTGGGCTAGCCAGTTGAGCAAAGAAAATATTTTGTGCTCCTGTAACAAGATTACCATCAATCATTGCTGTACCACCAACTCCTGTTTGCCAAAATGGCATATAAAATACATGATGTAAACCAAATGGAATTAAGGCTCGTTCAATAAATCCATAAATAAATGTTCCTGCATAGCCCGATTTATTAACTAATTGACCTAATAACAAAATTCCATTTTGGATTGTAGGCCAGATATAAAACATTAAAATACCAATAAATAAATAAACGAACGCGGTAATAACAGGAACAAAGCGTGAGCCGCCAAAGAATGATAAAATAGCTGGTAACTCAATTCGGTAATAGCGATTATGTAAAGCTGCAACACCTAACCCAACAATAACACCGCCAAAAACCCCCATTTGTAGAGTTTGAATTCCAACCGCATCACCTAAAGATCCATTCGGCAATGCCCCTTCTTTTAATAACTCTTTTAACTCTAATAGTGCATGAATAGTTGAGTGCATGATAAAAAATCCAACAGCACCAGAAATAGCAGCGACTTCTTTTTCTTGCTTTGCCATCCCCATTGCAACTCCAATAGCAAATAGAATGGGAAGATTAGAAAATATAACGCTACCAGCATTTTTCATTATGGTTAAAAATACATGTAGTAAAGTTCCTTCTCCTAAAAAACTTTGTAATCCATAAGAAATAATTGTTGTTTCATTGGTAAATGAAGCCCCTATACCCAACATTAATCCAGCCGCAGGAAGCAGTGCAATTGGTAACATAAAGGATCGACCAACCCGTTGTAATACACTAAAAAAAATACTTTTCATTGTAGTTAACCCTAATTTTTATTAAATGATAATAGTGAACGACCAAAAGTTCACAAAATAAATTTTATATGTGAAATATTTTTTTTAAAAGAGATCTTGTTCACATAATTTTAATAAAAAATTAATTTTTTTAGCTTTTTTAACGGTGAAAACAATAAAAAGATAATTAATAATTATCTTTTTATTTTTATTTTGTAAATTAAGACCTTTATATTCATAAAGGTCATTCTAAATTATGATAGGTTTCTTAGCTCATTAAGAGTCTGTTTATAAGATTTATTTTTAATAAATAACCCAGCAGTCCCAAGTATAAAATATTCCACATAAGGCAATAATTGTTTGATAATGTTTGAATTTATCGCACCATCAATAGCGATTGCAGTTTTTAAATTTCTATCTTTAATTATTGAACTTAACCTCTTAACTCTATCGATAGAATTATATATAAAAGGTTGACCCGCAAATCCTGGGTTTACAGACATTATCAAAACAACATCAATTATATCTAAAACATCTTCTAATACACATAATGGAGTACCAGGATTAATTGCAACACCAACTTTTTTACCTGTTGATTTAATTTGATTTAAAGTTCGATGTATATGTGTTAATGTTTCTACATGAACATAAATAATTTGGCAACCAAGTTGTGAAAATTTTTCAATATATAGAGATGGATTGCTAATCATTAAATGAACATCATAAGGAATCTTTGATAATTTACTTACAGCTTTTATATCTTCTAAACCTAAAGCAAAATTGGGTACAAAATTACCGTCCATTATATCAATGTGGAACATATCGACACCCGATTCTTCCAGTAACTTTATTTCAGTTTCCAACTTTGAAAAATCAACACACATTAGTGAAGGACAAAATTTACTCATGAAATTCTCCTTTTTGAATTTTGTCTATTTGATTTATTCTTGTTTGATGACGTCCCCCCTCAAATTTTGCCATTAACCATTCATTAATAATCATTTTTGCTAGCTCACTTCCAACTACACGAGAACCAAAAGCAAGAATATTAGTATTATTATGTTCTCGTGATAATTTTGCAGAATAAGGATCACTACAAACAACTGCCCTTATTCCTTGACATTTATTTGCAGCAATAGAAATACCTATTCCTGTCCCACATATTAATATTCCTAAATCCGCTTGTTTTGTATTTACTGAACATGCCACCCTATGAGCATAAATTGGATAATCTGTTCTTTCTGTTGATGTAGCACCGAGATCAATTACTGTAATATTTTTATTCTCCAAATAATCAATAATATCTTTTTTCAAAATATATCCAACATGATCATAACCTATTGCAATTTTCATAACCCCTCCTTATATGATTAAAAACAAAACCGTTAACTTCACAAATAAAAATATTAACGTTAATTATTTTTTTTGTAAAGTTTAAAAAGTGGGTGAAAATTTATTTTTTTACAATGTGCTTAATTTCAAATTAGGTTAGAATTACTAAAAAATGTATGGAGAGAACCTGTGAAACAACTAAATAATTCAGAAAATTCTAATGCACTCGCAATTGGAGCTATGATTCGTATTTCACTTTCAAGTTTAAGCAATACCGAGCAAAGAATTATTGAATGGATGATGGTAAAAGGAAATTTAAAACCAAAAACAAGTATCAAAGAAGTTGCAGAACAGCTATCAGTTTCTGAACCATTGCTAGTAAAAGTATCTAAAAAATTAGGGTATTCTGGTTTTAGAGAAATTAGAAAGGCTTTACTTTCATATTTTGATGCATTACCTTTTGATCGAGAACAAGAACTATCTGAAAAAGATAACGTCGAAAATATTATTGAAAAAGTCTTTAATAATTCGGTACAAGCATTAAAAGAAGCTCAATCTATTGTCGATGCAAAAATTATCTCACGAGCAGCAAAATGGATTTTTCATGCTAATCGTATCATTATTCTTGGTATCGGAGGGTCTGCTATTGTTGGCCAAGATTTTGAACATAAATTATTGAGAATAGGGATTCACAGCCATACTTATAGTGATAATCATTTAATGGTGATGGTTGCCAGCCAACTAAAAGAAAACGATGTTGTTATAGCTATCTCACAATCAGGAAATACTTCAGAAATATGTAACGCTATTTTGGTTGCTAAAAAGAATAAAGCCAAAATTATTTGTATTACCAATAATCATCAATCAGAGCTAGCTGAAATTTCAGATCTATCTATATTCAGTCCAGCTAAAAATGGCCCATTACTTGGTCAAAATGCAGCAGCTAGAATTATACAATTAACCTTATTAGACACGTTATTTATATCCATTGTTGTACTAGATCATGAAAAATCCAAAGTTCATTTAGAACGTAGCATTGATGTAGTAAAACCATTGCATAAAAGAATTCAATTCAGTGAATAGTTGAAGAAATGGGCATTTTAAGCTTTAAAATAGAAAGCTATATTGCCAATTGCAATGCTAACCAACTTTGATATTGCTAACTATTTTAATTTTTAAACAAAAAATAGACCTAAAAAAACAATAAAACCAACATAATTATTATTTAAAAAAGCTCGAAAACAACGTTTCCGATCTCGTTTTTTTATCAACCATTGTTGGTAAATAAATAGTATTGCAACCAGCAATAAAGCAATATAAAAAACCAACGACAATTGGTTGATGACGCCAACCATCAATAGGCCAATCATGGTAAACGCCTGCAATACCCCTATAATTAACTTATCGTACTGCCCAAATAAAATGGCGGTGGATTTTATGCCTATTTTGATATCGTCGTTACGATCCACCATCGCATATTCCGTATCATAAGCAATTATCCAACAAATATTAGCAAAGCAAAGTAACCAACAAGTAGGGGGAAATTGCTCTATAATGGCGGCATATGCCATAGGAATACACCAGCTAAAGGCAATGCCTAAGGTGACTTGTGGTAAGTGGGTGTAGCGCTTCATAAAGGGGTAAATCATTGCCGTTAATAAGGCTATGATTGCAATAAGCCATGATAGTTTATTTAAAGTGAGCAACAGGCAAAGCGCAATGAGTAATAGGGTAAATAAGGTCCATAGTGCATTTTTTTCGGTCAATGCACCCCGCACGAGTGGGCGTTTTTTTGTGCGTTCGACGTGTGCATCAAAATGACGATCGGCATAGTCGTTGACAACGCACCCAGCTGCCCGCATGGTAAATACCCCTAAAATAAAAATGAGGGTAATATAGGTATAGGGCTCACCTGTCAACCATATCGCCCAAAGCGTTGGCCAAAGTAGTAGTAAGGTGCCGATGGGTTTGTCTAACCGCATTAGTTGTATATAAGCTAACATAAATGTTTTTTGCTATTTGAAATAATAAGTGGATTATACCTTGTTACTTAAAAGCTGCAATGTACACTATCCTCTGCAAAGGTGGTGAGACAAAGGAAAAAGTTAGATCATGAATAAATACTGTTCCACAATCACAGCTAATGCTCGGTAAAATGGACTTATCTCATTTTGTTTTAACTTTTTTAAATAGGCCGAAGACCAAATCAATAAGTGTTCATTAATTAACTGTTTTGCAGCTTTGGGATTGTTCTTTTCTTGCAATATGGCATAGGCCATTAGCATTAACCCAAATTGGTCTTCGGGTTCGTTGATGCCGGTATTAAGTGTTAAGCCGTGTTGCTGTAAGAATTGCCGGTAGCGTTCTTGTGATTCGCCCATTAATAGCTGCTCTTGATCTAAATAAACCGATCCCCAAGGGGGAGCGGGCATAGCACCCTGCCCTTCAAATAATAGTGAAAATTGGTAATTAAGTTCTGGGTTGTTGATTTGAGTAGCGATTATTTGGCACTGTTCACCAATAAGCACAGTATTTTGCCAATCAACAATATGCTCAAGCTGAAATAAGATATCAATGAGCGGTTTAACCGTTTGGTGATCAGGTGGATAATAAAAAAAGGCACCAAATAGTTTTGCCAAAATAGTGGATGTAATTTTATCTAGATGCGTTGCTTCATTATTTTTCATTAAATCGCTACCTAACTATAAATAGATAGTATTGATTTGGGATGCCATTAAATAAAATAGCCTTCCTAATCATACCAGTAGATAAACACCCAAATACGGTAAAAAAACCAGTGGTAATTTGTACATGTTATACCTCTTCGGGGTTGAGTATTTGTCCCAGTGTATCGCCCGAGGCTTTCGCTTGAGGATGGGGTTTGATAACAATATTGGGTTTAGTTAGATTTTCGTTTGGTAGTGGAGCAATGTTCCGCTCATTACCATGTCGCTGGCGGAGTTTTTCGATTTCGTCAAAGTCTAACGCTCTTTGCGGACAGGAGTCGACACAAACAGGTTTGAGTCCTTGTTCAACACGTTCATAACAGCCATCACATTTTGACATAACCTGTTTTTGATGATCAAATTGCGGTGCGCCATAAGGACAATGGGTTTCACAACGTCGGCAACCAATGCAAATATCTTGATTAACAACCACTAAGCCATCTTGTGAGCGTTTATGCATTGCTCCCGTTGGGCAACCTTGTACACAAGCAGGCTCTTGGCAATGATTACATGAGATGGATAAATAGTAGGTAAAAGTATCGTTTTGCCACATACCATCAACTTGCTGCCAAGTACCTCCGCCATACTCATAAACACGGCGAAAATTAACACCTAATGCATTATCTTTTTCATCTTTACAACTGATTTGGCAGGTTTTGCAACCGGTGCATTTTGAAGAATCAATATAAAATCCATATTGCATTTTTATTATCCGTTCTTTAATTTATGATACTCAACACATAGTCAATAATGGTTTGACTTCAACCAGATTAGTATGTTGTGGATTGGCTTTTGCAAGCACCGTTGGGCGCAATGATGTTAAGCGATTAATACAACCGCCAATATCAATCCCGGCCGCATTGGTTTTTGCCCACATTCCTTGCGGAATAGCAATCACACCCGGTAATATCCTTGGTGTGACTTTAGCTGGAATACAGAGCCGACCTCGATCGTTGTAAACCTCAACTAACTGGCCATGTTTTATTTGTCTTTGCTCGGCATCAAATGGATTAATCCAAATACTGTTAGCAACCGCTTCGCGCAGTTGTGGTAAATTACTGTAACTGGAATGGCATTGCCCTTTGGTATGGAAGCCAATCAGTTGTAGCGGGTATTTTTTGCGTTTGGGTTTATCTTCACTGCCTTCAATTGCGGGTAGGTAGGCTGGAATAGGATAAAGGACATCGTCTGGAGCAAGTTCCCATTCGTTGGCGATGGTGGCTAATGCTTCTGAATAGATTTCTATTTTTCCTGATGGGGTGTTTAATGGGTTTTTAATTGGATCGTCTCGAAAAGCTTTTAACCCAATTTGCGTATCGCTATCAGCCAACTTACGATCAATAACGCCCATACCATCAGTATTGGCAAAAGGCGGTAAATGAGATTGGCTTTTACGCAGTTTTTCATAGCAATAAGCTATCCAATCTTCTTGCGTTCGCCCTTCGGTGAATTTGTCTTTTATACCCATTTTTTCAGATAATTGCGTTAATACCTCATAAGCTGGACGGTTTTCCCAAAGTGGTTTTATTGCCCGTTGCATGCGGATGATATAGTGATAAGCACCCGATGAGTAAGAGTTATTAATCAAATCGTTACTTTCAACCGATGAGACATCGGGCAGAACTAAGTCCGCATATTTTGCCGATGCGGTCATATGCGTATCCCAAACAAGAATAAATTCACATTTAGACTCATCCTGTAGGATTTGATGAGTACGATTAAGATCAGAATGCTGGTTGCCAATAACATTACCGGCGTAATTCCAGATAAATTTGATGCCAACATCTAATTTATCTTTGCCACGTAAATAGGCATTTTTTGCCGTTAAGCTTAACGGATCGTCAATCGCTTTTGTCCACAAAAAGAAAGGAATACTGGTTTTTATAGGGTTGGGGATACTTAAACTTGGAACAGGATAAGTTATACTTCCCCCCCATGTGCCAATGTTGGTGCCCGGTTTACCAAATTGACCAGTGATAATTGGCAATAACATAATTGCCCGAGCAGTATGTTCACCATTTTGCCAACGCTGTACACCATAACCTTGCGATATCCAAGCCGCTTTTGCATTCACAATATCCATAGCCAGTTTGCGGATCTGCTCGGCTGGAATGCCTGTTTTTTTAGCCGCCCATTCAGGTGTTTTAGGTGTTCTGTCATTACCTAATCCTAAAATATAGGATTTATAATCGCTAAAAGGGGGGGCACTGTCTGGTAGGGTATCGGCATTCCAACCAACACAATATTGGCTAAGCATGGCATCATCAATACGATCTTGTTCAAGTAACGCATATCCTATTGCCGCCACAAGCGCCGCGTCAGTTCCAGGAATAATCGGAATCCAATCAGCATGATAAGCCACCACACTTTCACTTCGACGTGGGTCAATAATAATCACCCGTGCTTTGCTTTGTTCTAATGCATGAAAAAGCTCGGTAACTTGTCCACCACCTGACATTCGGGTTTCAGCAATGTTATGTCCAAACATAACAACTAAATCGGAGTGCTTGATTTGATCAAGTAATGACTCCTTAGCATTACCATAAATATAAGGCCGAATGGCCGAAATCTGCCCACTTGAATAGTCACCATGATAATTTAAAAAACCACCAATCGTACTTAAAAAACGCTGACACGCATTACGACCTGAAATGTTAGCACCAGTCGTACCTGATCCATATTGATAATAAATCGCTTCGTTACCATAGTTGTCGATCGTATGTTTGAGCTTTTCAGCTAGTAAATCAATCGCCTCACTCCACGAAATGCGTTTAAATTTACCTTCACCACGTTTGCCTATTCTTAGCATTGGGTATTTTAAGCGTTCTGGATCGTAAGTGCGCCAACGAACGGAACGGCCACGTAAACACGGGCGAATTTGATGTTGTCCAAAAATCGGGTCATCAATGCCATCTTCTGAAGATATTTTAGTGATAATATCGTTTTTTACATGAACTTTTAAAGGACAACGGCTACCGCAGTTAACTAAACAAGCACTATAATAAATTTGTTCTTTATCCGTAGGGTTAAGAGGTTTTTTGTTATTAACATCGCTATCCGGCTCTACATAGGCAAAAGGTAATTGCATATTGCTAGTTAATGCTGCTACACCGCCAATAGTTGACGATTTTTGTAAAAAATCACCCTGATTTATTATATTTTTATCTTTTGACTTGCTCATTTAATTCCCTTATTTTTTTATACGGGATTTTCTTATCATCGTACTAAAATTACGATAAAAAATCTTAAAAAGTAAATTATCTTTTCTAACCAATACGATAAGTTGGATTTATGAGTTTAACTTAAACGCCGGTGCCATTGACCTTGGTCTTATTGTACAAAGGTTGGTATAATAACTGTCATTTATTCGAATAGATAGAAAAACTATGTCGCAATCTACTTATAATGCCGTTGATATTGAAGTTTTAAAAGGGCTTGATCCTGTTCGTCACCGTCCAGGTATGTACACCGATACCACTCGCCCAAACCATTTGGGCCAAGAAGTCATTGATAATAGTGTCGATGAAGCTATTGCCGGCCATGCTCGTCAAATTAAGGTGACACTTTATGAAGATAACTCACTTGAAGTGATTGACGATGGGCGCGGCATGCCTGTTGATATTCACCCAGAAGAAGGCGTGCCTGCAATTGAGCTATTGCTTTGTCGTTTGCATGCTGGGGGTAAGTTTTCGAACAAGAATTACCAGTTCTCTGGCGGTTTGCATGGTGTGGGTATTTCGGTGGTAAATGCATTATCAAAACGTGTTGAAGTCACTGTTCACCGTGATGGACAAGTGTACGAAATGGCCTTTGAAAATGGCAACAAAGTCGAAGATTTACACATCACTGGTACATGTGGGCGCCGTAATACGGGTACCAAAGTGCATTTTTGGCCAGACGAAAAATATTTTGATTCACCTCGATTTTCAGTGCCTCGCTTGTCACATCTACTTAAAGCCAAAGCGGTTCTTTGTCCCGGTCTTGAAATTACCTTTAAAGATAAAATCAACAATACCGAACAACGCTGGTGCTATCAAGATGGATTAAAAGACTATTTGATGGAGTCGGTAAGTGGTTATTCACTACTACCCGAAATCCCGTTTACTGGTAGTCACATTGGCGAAACCGAAGCGGTTGAATGGGCGTTACTTTGGATGCCTGAAGGCGGCGAGCTATTAACCGAAAGTTACGTTAACTTAATTCCAACAATTCAAGGTGGTACGCATGTTAATGGTTTACGTCAAGGCTTGTTAGATGCCATGCGTGAGTTTTGTGAGTTTCGTAATTTGTTGCCGCGTGGCTTAAAATTAACGGCTGATGATATTTGGGAACGTTGTGCTTATGTTATTTCAGTCAAAATGCAAGAGCCACAATTTGCAGGCCAAACCAAAGAGCGATTATCATCACGCCAGAGTGCGGCATTTGTGTCGGCAATTGTGAAAGATGCATTTAGCCTTTGGTTAAATCAACATGTTCAATTAGCCGAATTACTGGCTGAAATGGTGATTTCAAGCGCGCAAAAACGCTTAAAAGCCTCAAAAAAAGTCATCCGTAAAAAGCTAACTAGTGGTCCTGCACTACCGGGTAAGCTGGCTGATTGCTCATCACAAGATTTAAGCCGTACTGAGCTTTTTTTAGTGGAAGGGGACTCGGCTGGCGGTTCAGCTAAACAGGCTCGAGACCGTGAATTTCAAGCCATTATGCCGCTTAAAGGTAAGATTTTAAATACTTGGGAAGTGTCATCTGACGAGGTGCTTGGATCACAAGAAATTCATGATATTTCGGTTGCTATCGGTATCGATCCGGATAGTGATGATTTGAGCCAATTACGTTATGGTAAGATCTGTATTTTAGCCGATGCCGATTCTGATGGACTACATATTGCCACTTTACTTTGTGCGTTATTTGTTCGTCACTTTCGTGCGATGGTTGAGCATGGACATGTGTTTGTTGCAATGCCCCCGCTTTATCGTATCGATTTAGGTAAAGAGGTGCATTACGCCCTAGATGAAGAAGAAAAAGAAGGCATTTTAGAACAGCTAAAACGTAAAAAAGGCAAACCGAATGTACAACGCTTTAAAGGTCTAGGCGAAATGAATCCATTGCAACTGCGTGAAACAACAATGGATCCTAATACTCGCCGTTTAGTGCAGTTATCCCTTGATGATGCCGAACAAACGATGGCACTGATGGATATGCTACTTGCTAAAAAACGCTCAGAAGATCGCCGCGAATGGCTACAAGAAAAAGGCGATCAAGTTGAACTTGATGTCTAACCAACAGAATGATTTAGAGGAACAATAATGAGTGAGATAACTCATGATGGAGTAGAAGTCCAATCACTACGCACCTTTACTGAAAGTGCCTATTTAAACTACTCAATGTATGTCATTATGGATCGTGCGCTACCATTTATTGGTGATGGCTTAAAACCTGTGCAACGACGTATTGTTTATGCCATGTCAGAATTAGGACTAAATGCTCAAGCAAAATTTAAAAAATCAGCACGTACCGTGGGTGATGTACTTGGTAAATATCATCCTCATGGTGATAGCGCCTGTTACGAAGCTATGGTACTCATGGCTCAGCCGTTTTCATATCGCTATCCATTAGTTGATGGACAAGGTAACTGGGGGGCGCCGGATGATCCTAAATCATTTGCTGCTATGCGTTATACCGAATCACGCTTATCGAAATATGCTGAATTATTATTAGGTGAGTTAGGGCAAGGAACGGTTGATTATACGCCAAACTTTGATGGTACGTTGCAAGAACCTAAAATGCTACCAGCCAGATTGCCAAATATTTTACTAAATGGCACAACGGGGATTGCGGTTGGTATGGCAACCGATATTCCTCCACATAATATCCGTGAAGTAGCTAATGCGGCAATTATGCTTGCTGATAACCCAAACGCGACATTAAGCGAAGTAATGGCTCACATACAAGGGCCGGACTTCCCTACCGAGGCCGAAATTATTACGCCTCGTGACGATATCGAAAAAATCTACAAAACAGGTCGTGGATCTATTCGTATGCGTGCCGTATGGAAAAAAGAAGACGGTGACATTGTCATCACCGACCTTCCTCATCAAGTTTCAGGCGCTAAAATTTTAGAGCAAATCGCTTCACAAATGCGCGCTAAAAAACTGCCTTTAATTGAAGATTTACGCGATGAGTCGGATCACGAAAATCCAACTCGTTTGGTGATTGTGCCGCGTTCAAATCGAGTCGATTTAGAGCAAGTCATGAATCATTTATTTGCAACAACCGATCTCGAAAAAAGCTATCGCGTCAATATGAATATGATCGGGCTAGATAATCGCCCATCAGTAAAAGGATTAGTCGAAATTCTAACCGAGTGGCTGGAATATCGCAAAAACACCGTCACGCGCCGCTTAAATTATCGATTAGATAAAATATTAAAACGACTGCATATCCTTGATGGTTTATTAATTGCATTTTTAAATATTGATGAAGTTATCGATATTATACGTAATGAAGATGAACCTAAGCAGGAGTTAATCAGCCGTTTTGCATTAACCGATATTCAAGCCGAAGCAATTTTAGAGTTAAAACTACGTCATTTAGCCAAACTTGAAGAAATGCGCATTAAAGGTGAACAAAGTGAGCTTGCAAAAGAACGCGATCACTTGCAAGCATTATTATCTTCACCGAAAAAACTGAGTAATTTAATAAAAAAAGAGCTACAAGAAGACGCTGAAAAATATGGTGATGAGCGTCGTTCTCCGATCGTTGAACGTAGTGAAGCTAAAGCCATTAGTGAACAAGAGTTAACACCATCAGAACCTGTTACCGTGATTTTGTCTGAAATGGGCTGGGTTAGAACAGCTAAAGGTCATGATATTGATGCTACCGGTTTAAGCTATAAAGCGGGTGATAGCTTTAAAGCTGCCGCAAAAGGAAAAAGCAATCAGCCCGTTATCTTTATCGACTCAACAGGTCGTAGTTATGCTATAGAGCCTAATACCCTACCATCTGCCCGAAGCCAAGGAGAGCCATTAACCGGTAAACTAGCACTACCGGCAGGCGCAACGGTTGAACATGTTTTGATGTCACAAAATGATAATCAAAAATTCTTGCTGGCTTCAAGTGCAGGGTATGGCTTTATTTGTCAATTTAGTGATTTAATTGCTCGTAACCGCAATGGTAAGGCGATTATCAATTTACCTAAAGAAGCAAAAATCCTAGCACCAATTGAAATCCCATCAGAAGATAGCTTATTGTTATCGATCACTAAAGCTGGTCGAATGCTCATCTTCCCTGTCAAAGATTTACCTGAACTTGCCAAAGGTAAAGGAAATAAAATTGTGTCGCTTGCTGGTACAGATGATAGCCTTTCTTATATGATGCTAATTACCCCAGAAACAGCGGTAACTTTATATGTTGGTAAACGCAAACTTACGCTACATCCTGCTGATTTACAAAAATTTAAAGCAGAACGAGCACGTAAAGGCACTTCATTACCACGAGGTTTGCAAAAGATAGATCAAATTGAGGTGAACGAATAATATGTCTTTTATTTGGGCGATAATTACAGGCTTTGTTTTAAGCAGTGTATTAAAAACAGGATGGGGGTTTATACTTGGACTATTTATTGGTCCAATGCTTTACCAAGCATTTTGCAATAAATTGACCGAACAAAAAACCAAAGCAAACCCAGAACTTTACTTAACAGTTGTTTTTGAAGTCCTTGGTCATTTAAGTAAAGCAAAAGGTGTTGTCACTCAAGACGATATTAATCTTGCTAGCCAATTCATGGACAGATTACAACTGGATCGAAATAGTCGAAAACTAGCACAAGACTCATTTAATCGAGGCAAAGCAAGTGATTACCCACTCCGATCTCGTTTAGCGGAACTATATGCACAATATCGTTACCGACGAAATGTGTTAAATATTTTTTGTGAACAACTGATCCAAGCGGCATTAGTTGATGGCATTTTAGATGAAAAAGAGCAACAAATTCTTTTTGTTGTGGCTGAAGAATTTAATATTCCACGTCAACAAATGGCAATATATATTCAAATGATGATGGGTAGCTACCATTTTCGTCAGAATGGTTATCACAACCAACAAAATCAGCGAGATCAGTATCAACGTAGCAATCATTATGGTGGTTATCAAGGCAGATCAACACAAGCTGATCTACAAAATGCTTACAAAATTTTGGGTATTGACTCGTCTGCGGAGATCTCAGAAATCAAAAGAGCTTATCGAAAATTAATGAACGAACATCATCCAGATAAGCTAGTATCAAAAGGTCTACCAAAAGAGATGCTAGAAGCCGCAAAAAAACGAGCACAAGAAATCCAAGCTGCCTATGATCTTATCAAAGCATCACGTGGATTTAAGTAGAGACTAATACTATGATGCATTGGCGCTCAATCATTAGAATTGTTGGACTATTAATTGCCCTGCTATCGACATTTATGCTATTACCTGCACTTGTAGCATTAATTTATCGCGACGGCGCGGGGGCAATTTTTGTGCGTTCGTTTTTTGCTGCGCTAATTTTAGGGTGTCTTTTATGGCTTCCTAATCGCCATCAACGCCATGAGCTAACCACTCGCGAAGGCTTCTTTATTGTTGTGCTATTTTGGGTTGTTTTAGGTACAATCGGTGCTTTCCCTTTTATTTTTGATACCCATATTAATTTAAATTTAACTACCGCATTTTTCGAATCATTTTCAAGCTTAACCACAACAGGTGCTACAACTATTGTAAAATTAGAACACCTTCCTAAGGCTTTACTGTTTTATCGTCAATTACTGCAATGGCTTGGTGGTATGGGTATTATCGTACTTGCTGTTGCCATATTGCCATTATTAGGCGTTGGGGGTATGCAACTTTATCGGGCTGAAATCCCCGGTCCACAAAAAGACAGCAAAATGCGCCCACGCATTGCCGAAACGGCAAAAACACTCTGGTCAATTTATATTTTTCTTACTACTCTTTGTGCGATCTGCTTATGGTTTGCAGGTATGAATGTTTTTGATGCGATTTCACATAGCTTTTCAACCATTTCAATGGGTGGATTTTCAACTCACGATGATAATCTTGCTTACTTTAATAGCCCCGCAATCAACTACATTATCACCCTCTTTTTAGTCTTATCAGGTTGTAACTTTGCACTACATTTTGCTGCATTAAGTGGATTTTCAATTAAGGTTTTCTGGCGAGATCAAGAGTTTAGAACCTTTATTTTTATTTTAGCCATTTTAATTATAATTTGTGCATTTGGCATTTATGTTTACCAACCAGAACGAAAACTCAGCATAGATAAAATAGTGCTACAAGTTGTATCTATCTCCGCAACTGTTGGTTTTACCGTAGATGATATCAATACATGGCCATCATCATTACCCATTTTTTTACTATGCGCATCATTTATTGGTGGTTGTGCTGGTTCAACTGGCGGCGGTTTAAAAGTGGTGCGAGTTTTGCTTCTGTTTATGCAGGGATCGCGTGAATTAAAACGCCTTATTCATCCGAATGCGATTTATACATTAAAATTAAATAACCGTGTTGTTTCAGAACGTATTATTGAAGCAGTTTGGGGATTCTTTTCTGCCTATGCATTAGTCTTTTTAGTCAGCTTATTTATTATTATGGCAACTGGCATTGATGCTACTGATTCATTTTATATTGTTGCTTCATCACTCAATAACTTAGGCGTTGGGCTTGGCAATGTAAGCGATAATTTTGCTAGCGTAAGTGACGTTGTTAAATGGGTCATGGTTGTCGATATGTTATTTGGCCGATTAGAAATATTTACCTTACTGGTTTTATTTACGCCAACTTTTTGGCGGAGTTGATTTTATATTAAAACAAACAATTAACTGAAATCTTTTGACAAAATACACAATTTTTATAAATATTTTATTGATTATTTAGTTAATTACAGACAGAATTACAACACAGCATGTGCTGTATTTATTAGAGGTAATCACCTGACATATGGAATGGATCATGGATCCTACAATCTGGATTGGTTTATCCACTCTGGTTGTACTTGAAATCGTCCTTGGTATTGATAACATTGTTTTTATTGCCATCCTTGCCGAGAAACTTCCTCCCAACCAACGAGACAAAGCGCGCATTACTGGCCTTGCTTTCGCATTAATTACGCGAATATTGCTACTAATGTTCACAGGTTGGTTAGTTACACTCACCACACCACTATTTACGATATCTGGAATCAGCTTTAATGCACGCCAACTGATTATGTTAATCGGTGGAATATTTTTATTATTTAAAGCCACCATGGAGCTCAACGAACGTCTTGAAGGTGCATCACAAGAAGACGGTAAACCCAAAAAAACCTCTCACTTTTGGACTGTTGTAGCACAAATAGTTGTACTTGATGCCGTGTTTTCGCTTGATTCGGTGATCACTGCGGTAGGAATGGTTGAACATATTCCTGTGATGATTATTGCCGTGTGTATTGCCATTGCCATTATGATGGTTGCAAGTAAACCACTGGCCAATTTTGTCAATGATCATCCAACCATTGTCATTCTTTGTTTAAGTTTTTTATTGATGATCGGTTTTAGCCTCGTTGCCGAAGGGTTTGATTTTATGATTCCAAAAGGCTATTTATACGCGGCTATTGGCTTCTCAATTATGATTGAGTTTTTCAATCAACTGGCTATTTTTAATCGTCGCAAAGCCTTAAATAAAAAGCCATTACGCGAACGTACCGCCGAAGCCATTTTACACTTACTTAAAGGTGATGCCGAAGAAGATCCTGATACTAACACCGTCGATGTCATGTCTGATGAAAATAAAAAAGTATCAGTGTTTAATCATCAAGAACTAAGTATGGTTGAACGTGTACTAGGCCTAGCCCAACGTTCAGTCAGCAGTATAATGACATCTCGACTTGACGTTGATATGGTCAATATCAATGATGATCGTGAGGTTATTATTAAAGAGATTTTTGAAAATCCTCATTCACGTTTAGTCGTTACCGATAATGTTTCAATTGATGAGCCACTAGGAATCATCCAAGTTAATGATCTATTAAAAGATATACTACAAAATAAAGAGCCCATTGATATTCACTCGCTTATCAAACAACCGCTGATCTTCCCTGAAACCGTATCGTTACTAGTTGCATTAGATCAATTTAAAAAAGCCAAAACTCATTTTGCTTTTGTGGTGGACGAATTTGGCTCAATGCAAGGGGTTGTTTCGGTGACAGATATTATTGAAACCATTGCCGGTGACTTCCCGACCGAAGAAGAAGAAATTGACGCCAAACACGATATTCAATGTCTAGATGATAACAGCTGGATCGCTAATGGCTATATTCCGGTTGAAGAACTTATCCGTTTTGTACCCATTCCCATTGATGATAAACGTGAGTATCACACCCTAGCAGGGCTATTAATGGAAAAAGCTCAGCATTTACTTAATGTTGGTGAAACCTTACAAATCGGCGATTATTTATTTGAAGTGGCAGAAATAGAAAGCCACAGAATTTTGAAAGTAAAAATTGTGCTAAACAAGCAGGAGTTCGCTTCAACGTAGTTTATTCCTAAGCGCTATATTAATTACAATAGCGCTTGACCAAAATAAATAACTAGCAATAATAGCGCAATAAAATTTCTGTTTATTTGAAGATGTAGAGCCTAGTTCTTCATCTTTTCTATTTTTTATTTTTACCTTTCTTTTGGTAAAAAATAGGTAACACTCATTCATTCTATTAACCAAAATTAGGCTTTAACTTATGCATTCAATATTCGAAAAACTCTTTCAATTGAAAGAAAAAAAAACAACCGCTGGTACTGAAATTATTGCAGGATGTACCACCTTCCTCACAATGGTCTATATCATCTTTGTTAATCCATCTATTCTATCTGCAACCGGCATGGATAAATCTGCGGTATTTGTACTAACTTGTGTGATTACTGCGTTGGCAACGATTTTAATGGGCTTATTTGCTAACTTACCAATAGCACTTGCACCGGCAATGGGGCTGAACGTCTTCTTTGCTTATGGCGTCTGTGGTGCAATGGGCTACTCTTGGCAAGTCGGTATGGGAGCCATATTTTGGGGGTCATTAGTCTTTTTTGCATTATCACTATTTAAAGTTCGTCACTGGTTAATTGAACACATTCCACAATGCTTACGTGTAGGTATTAGTGCCGGTATCGGGCTATTTATTGCTTTTATGGGATTTCAAAACATGGGTATTGTAGTTGCCTCACCTGCGACACTACTAACCATGGGTAATATCTTATCGCTTAAAGTGTTATTGGGTTCGCTTGGTTTTTTCATTATTATTATTTTAGCGGCTCGTAACTTTCATGCAGCAGTATTAATTTCGATTTTAGTTGTAACTTTATTAGCACTATGGCTCGATCCTAATATCAGTTACCAAGGTATTGTATCTATGCCACCAAGTGTTACCAGTGTTGTTGGTCATGTTGATCTAGCTGGCTCACTTAATATCGGTATTATGGGCGTTATTTTTTCAATAATGATTGTCAGCCTATTCGACTCATCAGGTACTATTTTAGCATTAACCGATAAAGCTGGAATTAGTGACGAAAAAGGTCGATTTCCCAAAATGCGTCAAGCACTATTAATTGATAGCTTTAGCTCTTCTTTAGGTGGATTATTTGGTACATCATCAGTGTTAACCTATATCGAAAGTTCTGCAGGTATTTCAGTCGGTGGACGTACGGGGTTAACTGCGGTTGTTGTCGGTATATTATTTTTAATAGTGACATTTTTATCACCACTAGCGCATTTAGTACCTACTTATGCAACATCAGGCGCACTTATTTTTGTTGGGATTTTAATGGTTTCAAGCTTAGTTAAAGTTAACTGGTCTGATTTAACCGAAGCAACACCGGCCTTTATTACTGCAATCATGATGCCTTTTGCTTTTGCTATTACTGAAGGCGTCGCCCTTGGTTTTATCTCTTATGTAATATTAAAAGCCTTTACGGGTAAATTTAAACAACTAAACCTATGTGTGATTATTTTTGCCGTACTTTTTGCTTTAAAATTTATCTTTATTGATCATCACTAATCACATTTCCCCCTACTGCTACTCATGGTAGGGGGAAATATATCAATATGATAAATACAAATACCCATTTTCCCCCTAAAATTACCCTATCCTATCTCATAAAAACATCGTCATAATTCCGTAATAATTAAACTCAAGATCAAGCACTTAATGATCGCAAAAACTTGACATTATCTCTTCTGGGGTCTAGAATCTTGCGACCCAAAACTTATATAAAATAGGTTTTGGTCTACAGTTATTAATTACGTATCTAAAAAGCAATTTTAAATTTATTTTAATTAATCAGGAGCTTATTAATGGCAACAATTAATCAGCTGGTACGCAAACCAAGAGCACTAAAGGAAGCAAAAAGTAACGTTCCTGCCCTTGAAGCATGCCCGCAAAAACGCGGTGTTTGTACTCGTGTTTACACAACTACACCGAAAAAACCAAACTCAGCATTACGTAAAGTATGTCGTGTACGTTTAACCAACGGTTTTGAAGTGACTTCTTATATCGGTGGTGAAGGTCATAACCTACAAGAACATAGCGTAATTTTAATCCGTGGTGGTCGTGTTAAAGACTTACCGGGTGTTCGTTATCACACTGTTCGTGGTGCATTAGACTGCGCAGGTGTTAAAGATCGCAAACAAAGCCGTTCTAAATACGGTGTTAAACGACCTAAAGCTTAATGGAACTCCGTTAAGTAAGGCCAAACTATATAATTCCATTTAACTCATTTGAGTTTTGGGTAAACCTGAAAATTTATAACATATAAACGGAGTATTCCAATGCCACGTCGTCATGTTGTCGGTCAAAGAAAAATTCTTCCTGATCCGAAGTTCGGTTCAGAGTTACTGGCGAAATTTGTAAATATTTTAATGATAGATGGTAAAAAATCTATCGCAGAATCAATCGTATATTCAGCTCTTGATAAATTAGCTGAGCGTAGTGGAAAAGACCACTTAGCAGCTTTCGAAGTTGCATTAGATAACGTAAGACCAACTGTAGAAGTTAAGTCTCGTCGCGTTGGTGGTTCTACATACCAAGTTCCAGTTGAAGTGCGTCCAGTTCGTCGTAATGCACTTGCAATGCGTTGGATTGTAGATGCTGCACGTAAACGTGGCGATAAATCAATGGCTTTACGCCTAGCGAATGAACTTATGGATGCTTTTGAAAACAAAGGTACCGCTGTGAAAAAACGCGAAGATGTTCATCGTATGGCTGAAGCTAATAGAGCGTTTGCACACTATCGTTGGTAATATTCGCACTTATACTTATATAAGTGACTTGAATTAGGACTGATAGCCCTTATCTGCTATCAGTCAACCAAAATGATGTTTTATTAAGCAAACGATTCTAAACAGAGGATTAATATGGCTCGTACAACCCCTATAGCACGCTATCGTAATATCGGTATCAGTGCACATATTGACGCAGGTAAAACAACAACGACTGAACGTATTTTGTTTTATACTGGTGTTAGTCACAAAATTGGTGAAGTTCATGATGGCGCAGCTACCATGGACTGGATGGAACAAGAACAAGAACGTGGTATCACTATCACATCTGCTGCAACAACTGCATTCTGGTCTGGTATGGGTCAACAATTTGAACCACACCGTATCAACATCATCGACACCCCGGGACACGTTGACTTTACAATCGAAGTTGAACGTTCTATGCGTGTTCTTGATGGTGCGGTAATGGTTTACTGTGCAGTTGGTGGTGTTCAACCTCAATCTGAAACTGTATGGCGTCAAGCAAACAAATATAAAGTTCCACGTATTGCATTTGTCAACAAAATGGACCGTATGGGTGCTAACTTCTTACGTGTTGTTGATCAAATCAAAACTCGTTTAGCAGCAGTACCTGTTCCTTTAGTTTTACCAATCGGTGCAGAAGAAGGATTTACTGGTGTTGTTGATTTACTTAAACGTAAAGCAATCAACTGGAATGATGCTGATCAAGGTGTAACATTCACTTATGAAGATGTACCAGCCGGAATGGTTGACCAAGTTGAAGAATGGCGTTCTTTCTTAATTGAAACTGCGGCTGAAGCAAGTGAAGAGTTAATGGAAAAATACCTTGGTGGTGAAGAGTTAACTGAAGAAGAAGTGAAAGCAGCATTACGTGAACGCGTACTTGCTAACGAAATCATCTTAGTAACTTGTGGTAGTGCCTTTAAAAATAAAGGTGTTCAATTCATGCTTGATGCAGTTATTGAATATTTACCAGCACCAACTGATGTACCTGCAATCAAAGGTGAATTACAAAACGGTGAAGCGGCTGAACGTCACTCAAGTGATGACGAACCATTCTCATCATTAGCGTTCAAAATCGCAACTGACCCATTTGTGGGTAACTTAACATTCTTCCGTGTTTACTCTGGTGTGGTTAACTCTGGTGATACTGTTCTTAACTCTGTTAAAGACAAAAAAGAACGTTTTGGTCGTATCGTTCAGATGCACGCTAACAAACGTGAAGAAATTAAAGAAGTTCGCGCTGGTGACATCGCTGCGGCAATCGGTCTTAAAGATGTAACTACAGGTGATACACTTTGTGCTGAAAGTGCACCAATCATTCTTGAAAGAATGGAATTCCCAGAGCCAGTAATTTCGGTTGCTGTTGAACCAAAAACCAAAGCTGACCAAGAAAAAATGGGTCTTGCTTTAGGTCGACTAGCACAAGAAGATCCTTCATTCCGTGTTCACACCGATGAAGAATCAGGTCAAACCATTATTTCTGGTATGGGTGAACTTCACTTAGAAATCATCGTTGACCGTATGAAACGTGAATTTAAAGTGGAAGCAAATGTTGGTAAACCACAAGTTGCTTACCGTGAAACAATTCGCAATGAAGTAGAACAAGAAGGTAAATTTGTTCGTCAGTCTGGTGGTCGTGGTCAATATGGTCATGTATGGTTAAAAATCAAACCATTGGAAGCAGGTGGCGAAGGCTACAAATTCAACAATGAAATCGTTGGTGGTGTGGTTCCTAAAGAATACATCCCTGCAGTTGATAAAGGCTGTCAAGAACAAATGAAAAACGGTGTTCTTGCTGGTTACCCAATTGTTGATGTTGAAGTCACTATCTATGATGGTTCTTACCATGACGTTGACTCATCAGAAATGGCATTTAAAATTGCCGGTTCAATGGCATTTAAAGATGGCTTCATGAAAGCTAAACCTGTGCTTTTAGAACCGATTATGAAAGTAGAAGTTGAAACTCCTGAAGATTATATGGGTGATGTTATCGGTGACTTAAACCGTCGTCGCGGTATGATCGAAGGAATGGAAGATACTGCAACTGGTAAAACAGTTAAAGCACAAGTTCCACTTTCAGAAATGTTTGGTTATGCAACAGACCTTCGTTCACAAACTCAAGGTCGTGCTTCTTACTCAATGGAGTTCTTGAAGTACAATGAAGCACCAACAAATATTGCAACCGCAATTATTGAAGCTCGTAAAGCAAAATAATTTTATCTAAATAAAGTAACGCTTCCCTTAATGAATTAAGGGAAGTGATTTAATAAAGGAACATTAAGATGTCTAAAGAAAAATTTGAACGTACAAAACCCCACGTTAACGTTGGTACAATCGGCCACGTTGACCATGGTAAAACAACTTTAACTGCGGCAATTACTTCTGTACTTGCTAAAAAATACGGCGGTC
>NZ_JAAEDU010000006.1:0-97230 GCF_013344985.1 Gilliamella sp. ESL0254 | reverse complement strand
GACCGCCGTATTTTTTAGCAAGTACAGAAGTAATTGCCGCAGTTAAAGTTGTTTTACCATGGTCAACGTGGCCGATTGTACCAACGTTAACGTGGGGTTTTGTACGTTCAAATTTTTCTTTAGACATTTATCGTCCCTCAATGTAATACAAATCGGTGGTGAGTCACCACATTAACCAAGTATCATATTCAATATCAACATAATACTAACTTAAAATTAGCTCTGAATAATAACAGATAAAGCTATCAAGTGACAAGCTTTAAAGCAGCCAAATTTGATATTTTTAGAAGTTTAGGAAATTAACAAGAATGGTGCTGATAGGCAGATTTGAACTGCCGACCTCACCCTTACCAAGGGTGCGCTCTACCAACTGAGCTATATCAGCAATTGGAGCGGGCAGCGGGAATCGAACCCGCATCATCAGCTTGGAAGGCTGAGGTAATAGCCATTATACGATGCCCGCATGTTCAAACTCGGCTACCTAAATGCTTCAATTAGCTATTGCTAATATTAGATGATGGTGGTGGGGGAAGGATTCGAACCTTCGAAGTGTGACACGGCAGATTTACAGTCTGCTCCCTTTGGCCGCTCGGGAACCCCACCCCGAATCTTTATAAACTGTTTACTTAGGAATATGGTGCCGGCTGCCGGAATCGAACTGGCGACCTACTGATTACAAGTCAGTTGCTCTACCTACTGAGCTAAGCCGGCCTAAGTGCTGCGCATTATGGACTAGAACATTTAACCTTGCAAGCAAAAAAAACAAATTTTATTTTGTTTGATTAAAAAAAAATCAAAAATATAAAAAAGACCTGAAATATGAGCTATTTCAGGCCTTTTTTTAATCAAAAAATTAATTTAGATTATTTCTTTTTAGAGACTTTTTTCTTAGGGGTCTCAGCACCTTTTGCTGCGGTATGTATAGCAACATCCTCATTAATGTCCCCTTTGTCCTGATATGCACGACCATAGTAGGTATCGAGCAGAATTTGTTTTAACTCTGCAATTAAAGGATAACGAGGATTTGCACCGGTACATTGGTCATCAAAAGCATCAACCGCTAATTGATCGACTTGAGCCAAGAAAGTTTTTTCATCCACACCAAATTCTTTGATAGAAAATGGAATATCAAGATCTTTTCTAAGTTGATCTAACCAACCAATTAATTTCTCGACTTTCTTTTCATCTTTATCAGTAGCTGCGGTTAAACCTAAATGATCAGCAACTTCTGCATAACGGGCAATTGCTTTAGGATAACCATATTGACTAAATGTGCCTTGCTTAGTCGGTTTGTCAGTTGCATTAAAACGCACAACATTACTAATTAACATCGCATTTGCCACACCATGTGGAATATGGAAAGCCGCACCAATTTTATGCGCCATTGAGTGACAAACACCAAGGAAGGCCTGAGCAAAAGCAACACCAGCTAATGTCGCTGCACTATGCACTTTTTCTCGAGCGAGAGGATTTTTAGCACCTTCCCGATAACTTGCAGGTAAATAAGTTTTAAGTATGCTTAAAGCTTGTAATGCTTGTCCATCAGAAAACTCACTAGCCATAACTGATACATAAGCCTCTAATGCATGCGTCACTGCGTCATAGCCGCCAGCAGCACAAAGTGAGCGAGGCATATTCATAACTAAATTAGCATCAACAATAGCCATGTGTGGAGTGATTGCATAATCTGCTAATGGGTATTTTTGACCCGTTGCATCATCAGTAACAACAGCAAATGGAGTCACTTCGGAACCAGTACCTGATGTAGTTGTTACACAAATTAATTTTGCTTTTTGACCCATATTTGGGAAGTGGCAAGCACGTTTACGAATATCCATAAAGCGCAATGCTAATTCTTCGAATTTAGTTTCAGGATGCTCATATAAAACCCACATGATTTTAGCCGCATCCATTGGTGAACCACCACCTAATGCAATGATAGTATCAGGTTGGAATGCTCGCATAGAATCCGTTCCTTTATGCACAACACTTAAAGTCGGATCTGCTTCTACATCAAAGAAGGTTTCACAAATAACGCCTTGCGCTTCCAATTGATCAGTAATTTGTTTTGAGTAACCATTATTAAATAAGAATTTATCTGTTACCAAAAATACACGTTTTGCGCCTTGCTCAATCACTTCACTTAAAGCTACAGGTAGTGAGCCACGTTTAAAATAGATAGAACTTGGTAGTTTATGCCATAACATATTTTCTGCTCTCTTAGCGATGGTTTTCTTATTAATTAAGTGCTTCGGTCCAACATTTTCAGATACCGAGTTACCACCCCAAGAGCCACATCCTAATGTTAAAGATGGAGCTAAATCAAAATTATACAAATCACCAATACCACCATGAGCTGCCGGTTGGTTAATTAAAATACGACAAGTTTTCATTTTACTACCAAAATAAGCAATCCGTTCACGGTTACTATCTTGATCAGTGTAAAGCACAGAAGTATGCCCCATACCGCCCATTTCAACTAATTTTTCTGCTTTATCAACCGCTTCAGAGAAATCTTTCGCTTTAAACATAGCTAGTGTTGGTGAAAGTTTTTCATGGGCAAATGGCTCAGACAAATCGACTTTACTCACTTCACCAACAAGTACTTTTGAACCAGCTGGCACTTTAAAGCCTGCCATTTCAGCAATGTTTGTTGCTGGCTGACCAACTATATTAGCATTTAATGCGCCTTTATCATTTAAAATAATACCTTGTACTGCTTTGGTTTCTTTAGCATTTAAGACATATGCACCATATTGGGTTAATAAACGACGCACTTCATCATACACAGAATCTACCACAACAATAGCTTGTTCTGAAGCACAAATCATACCATTATCAAAAGTTTTAGACATAAGTACAGAAGCCACAGCACGTTTTAAATCAGCTGTTTCATCAATAACAACAGGCGTATTACCGGCTCCAACACCTAATGCTGGTTTACCTGAACTATAAGCAGCTTTAACCATGCCCGGTCCACCAGTAGCTAAAATAGCTGCCACATTATCGTGATGCATTAATGCATTGGATAATTCGATAGATGGTTCATCAATCCAACCAATAATATCTTTTGGTGCACCTGCTTTTATTGCGGCATCTAACACAATTCGAGCAGCTTCAATCGTTGATTTTTTGGCTCTAGGATGTGGAGAGAAGACAATTGCATTACGTGTTTTTAGACTAATTAAGGATTTGAAAATTGCGGTAGAAGTTGGATTAGTGGTAGGAACAATTCCACAAATAATACCAAGTGGTTCTGCTATAGTAATAGTACCAAAAGGTTCATTTTCAGCCACTACGCCACAAGTCTTATCGTGACGATATTTATTTAAAATATACTCTGCAGCAAAAAGGTTTTTTATGACTTTATCTTCAACAATTCCCATTCCTGACTCAGCAACAGCCTGCTGTGCAAGAGGGATACGTGCAGCAGCAGCGGCGGTTGCTGCTGCTACAAAGATTTTGTCAACTTGCTCTTGAGTATAAGTTGAATAAGTTTCTTGTGCTTTTTTGACTCGAGCCATTAACTCATTTAACTCATTCATATTAGTTACTGCCATAGATTTCTCCTTGAAATTAAAAAATAAATCGGGATCGTTTGGCGTCTTCCATGAAACTATTTAATGCTTAAGCATAATAACAAAACGAAATTGACGTTATCGTAAATCAGATTTTTACTTTATACAATAATATATTGAATAAAAAAAAGCATGTTAATAAAAGTAACTAATTTATTTATACTTTGAGCTACTGAAAAAGAAGAGAAGCTATTAAACAGTAAACGAAAGAGCAGCTACTTGTAATAAATAGTTATCTTTAATTCGATTTATGATGAAGAAAAAAGTGATTAGCTCTAAAAATTTATATGTTACACAATTTATTTAACACATAACTAACAGCCACAAAGCCAAAGGTAGCTGTAACTGTTGTAATAGCTCCAAACCCCGACTCACAGTCCATTTTTTTAGGTCCCTCTGCATCACTTTTTGTAAAGCATATTTGCCCATTTTTAGCTGGATACGTTAATTGTTCCGTCGAAAATACACAAGGAATGGCATATTTACCTTTACTATCTTTGTTCAATTTATAATGATGCTTTAGCCTCTCACGTAATTTGGCCGCTAATGGATCTTGAATGGTTTTTGCTAAATCAGCAATTTTAATTTGTGTTGGATCTTTTTGCCCACCAGCCCCGCCAATGGTAATTACTTTTAATTTTTGTCGCTTACAATATGCAAGTACTGCCGCTTTATCATGTACACTATCAATTGCATCGATAATATAGTTATACCGTGGTGATTGCTTTGTTCCTAAATATTCACTGACGTTATCAATATTAATGAAATCATCAATTTCATTCACTACACATTCAGGATTAATTTGTAAAATACGTTCTGCCATCACTGAGGTTTTAGCTTTACCTATATTAGATTTTAAAGCATGAATTTGACGATTAGTATTTGTCACGCACACATCATCCATATCAATTAAAGTAATTTGACCAATACCACTACGCGCCAGTGACTCTGCAACCCAAGAGCCGACACCCCCAACACCAATTACACAAATATGCGCTTGTGAAAAGCGTTGCAAAGCCGACTGACCATAAAGTCTTGCAATACCACTAAAACGTTGAAGATAAGATTCTGTATTCATCGATTATGATTGATGCTGCTTACAGCCAAACACCTACTCTCCTGAAAATTTTTACAAATTATAACTGCAATATTATTTTATAAACAAGTTATTAATAAGTATTAGTGTTACTATACCTTTTCAAGAATAAAACAATAAATTTCTAGCTCTCATAAAAATCAACTAAATCATCCCGATGATGCGCAATAAGTAGGATATTATTTGTCATTAATTGTATTCGTTTGAGTTATTAATTTTCCCTACAATAAAACGTTGTTAACTATAATTAAAGAGGAAATAAAGAATGCGCAAACCTAAAAAACTACTTAATGATCCCAATAATGTCAGACAAGAAGTCATGCAAGGGTTAATCTATGCCTATCAGGGGAGATTGACTGCAATTTCTGAACATTGTGCCGTTTATGGTAACCATATTGCCAGCGATCAAGTAGTTATTGTCTCAGGTGGTGGTAGTGGTCACGAACCAACCTTTGCAGGATTCATTGGTAAAGGCGGCATTGATGGCTGTGCAATTGGCGAAGTTTTCACATCGCCATCTCCAGATCAAATTATTGAAGTAACCAAAGCTATAGAAAAAGGAAAAGGCGTACTATTTTTGTTTGGCAACTATTCTGGTGACGGCATGAATTTTGATATTGCAGCAGAAATATTAGGGGAAGAAAACATTGTCATCAAAACGATTCGAGCAACTGACGATATTGCTTCGGCACCATTATCTAAGATTTCTGATCGCCGTGGCGTTGCTGGTATTATGTTTTTATACAAAATTGCGGGGGCTGCCGCACAATTTGAAAAATACAATCTTGAAAATCTCTACCAAGTAGTATCAAAAGCAAACAACAACATTCGTACCATCGGTGTCGCCCTAGATGGATGTGCATTACCTCAATCAAATCATTTCAATTTTGAATTAGATGATAACGAAATTGAAATTGGTATTGGTATTCATGGTGAAGCTGGGTTGCGTCGACAAGCTATAACATCATCTGATGAAGTTGTTAAAGAGATGGTAGACAGCCTGTGTGATGATTTACCGTTTAAAAAAGGCGACCGCGTGTGTGTATTAATTAATAATTTAGGCGCACTGAGTAACGCCGAACTGTTCATCGTAACACGTAAAGTCGGTATTGAACTGGATACACGCGGCATAATCAGCCACGATGTCGTTGTTGGCCATTTTTGTACCTCCCTTGAAATGTCTGGTTTTTCAATTAGCTTAATGAAATTAGATAAAGAATTACAACATCTTTATGATTTACCTTGCCAAACACTAGGATGGAGAAAATAGAATGAATTTATTACAAGTTCGTAAAATAATGTTATTTACCGCCCAAAAAATGATCGAAAGTGAACCAACATTAACCGCTTTAGATCAATTAGTGGGCGACGGTGATCATGGCATCGGTATGAAACGTGGATTTACAGCTATCATGGTGCTACTACAAGACGAAAAATTTCAACCAACTAATATAGGTGATTTTTTTACGCAAATTGGTACAAAATTAATGATAAGTATGGGCGGAGCTTCTGGCGCTATTTTTGGTACTTTATTTAGAGCGGGCGGAAAAAGTATTACAGGCGTAACAGAGTTTGATTCTGATGTATTATCAAAACTCCTTAACGAAGGTTGGCAGGCAGTCTATCAACGCGGAAAAGCCAAACCAGGGGATAAGACTATGGTTGATGCTTTAGCCGCTAGCGCAACAACCGCAAGTCAATTAACATCTTCGAAGTTAATCGATGCGCTACCTAAAATCGCACAATCTGCTATGGAAGGCGCAGAAAAAACGAAACAGATGATCGCTGTATTTGGACGAACTAAAAATTTAGGTGAACGCGCAATTGGTCACATGGATCCGGGAGCGGCTTCAATGGCGTATATCTTAAAATATATGAATGAATATATCCAAACCCAATAAAACAATAAATCCGCCGATATCATCGGCGGACATCATCATCACAATATCGATAAAATAATATTCTAAGTATTATTGATAAAATGTCTAAGTATTCAAACAACATCTAATTTTTTAATATAAAATTTTTTACTGATTCACTATTTTTCTATTAATTGACTAGGGGCTGTTGATCTTTGCTGTACATAAATTACTCAACAATACATTGGCAGCCACATTAACATAAATGCAGTGATACCATACTGGCATAATTCCTTTCTAACTTATCGTATCTAGTTGATATTGAACTATATTGCTTGATTCTAGCAAAGGCATTCTCGACTAAGTGACGATAGCGATAAAGGCACCTATCCATACTGCTTTTATCTATATCCTTACCATAATTACGTTTAGCAATCACCGTTCGTCCGCCTTTTTGACGAACAAAGCACCGAAAAGGCTCGCTGTCATAACCTTTATCGGCTATCACTGTATTCACTTCATCGAGCTTTTCAACTAGGTTTTCTGCATAAGTGATATCATGTCGTTGTCCTTCAGAAAGCTCAAAAAAAATAGGCAAACCACCACTATCAACCGCAAGATGAATTTTAGTTGAATGACCGCCACAGCTCTGACCTATTTGCTCGGAATGCTCCGTTGCAGCGCCTGTACTATGTTGATGAGCCCTGATCCTCGCCAAAAAAGTGGACAAAAGTCGCCTCTATGATATAAACAAAAATCATAGGAGACAAATATCATGGTCAAAAAATTTAGTATCGAATTCAAACAACAATCAGTGGATTATGCGTTATCTAATGCACACCTTTCTATCAGCGAACTTGCCAACCCTCTAGGTGTGGGTAAATCAACCCTATATAAATGGATTAGGCAACTTTCCCCGAATAAAACTAGCCGTCGAGAGTTAACGGCTGAGCAACAGCGGATTATGGCGTTAGAAAAAGAGATTAAAGAACTGAAAATGGCCAATGATATACTAAAAAAGGCGCATGTGTACTTCATCAACAATCCAAGTCGGTGAAGTACGCTTATATGAAAAATCATTTAACCTGCTATCCCGTTACTAAGATATGCTCATTACTTGGTGTCAGTTCATCGGGTTATGATGCTTGGTTAAAAAGAGCAAACAAATCAGCCAAACTCAGCGAGTATATTAAAAAGCAGTATTGGCAACATAAGGCCCGTTTGGGTGCGCCAAGCCTGCTTCATGATGCTAGGGAAGCGGGCTATCAAGTTTCAGAAAGGACAATTAGCCGTGTTTTGCAATAATTAGGATTACGGAGTAAAGCAGCACGTAAATTCAAGTATAAAACAGACACGGCTCATCGCAATATTGCGCCCAACACGTTAGATAGGCAATTTAACCCTGATAAGCCGAATACGACATGGGTAACCGATATTACTTATATTAAAACGGGTGAAGGTTGGTTATATTTGTCGGTGATTATCGATTTATATGGACGAAAAGTCATTGCTAGGCAAACGAGTCGCTACATAGACCGCCATTTAGTGTGTAATACATTAAAACAAGCCTTATTTCGGCGTCAATTTCCTAAAAATGTACTCATCCATAGTGACCAAGGGAGCCAATATTGCAGCGCTGATTTCAAGCAATTATTGTTACAATATGGGCTAAGGCAAAGCATGAGTCGAAGAGAAAACTGGCTAATAAAGCACTATTTGAATATATTGAAATCTATTATAATCGGATACGCCGTCATTCAGCCAATGGCTAGGTATCACCTGAACAATATGAACAACAATATTACCAAAACGAAAAAATGATAGAGGTGGGCACTGTCTAATATTTTGGCGAGGATCAAGCGAGTCCCTTCCTGTCATTCTGATTTGTGGCCCAACCGATATGCGTAAATCCATTGATGGCTTGACGGCTATCGTTGCGTACGACTTAGAACAAGAACCATGTTCAGATCGTTTATTCGTCTTTTTCGGTCGAACCAGTAATTGGCTCAAAATCCTGCAATGGTCTACTAATGGTTTTTGGCTGCATTACAAACGCTTAGAAAAAGGAGTATTTCAATGGCCGGGCATCGAAGATGCGCAATTGTCTTTGCAGGTATCGCCAAGGCAGGTCAATTGGCTACTGGATGGCTTACCTCTTAGTCTCGATTAAGCCCACCCAAAAATAACCTACCGTTATCACGAAATTTAGCACGCTCATCTGCTCATGATTAGTATAATCTATGCAATGAAAATGACGCTGAATGACTTACCTGATGATATTGATTTGCTTAAGAAGCTATTGCTTGAGCAAGCGGAGCTGTTGTCAGAAAAAGAAGCTCTGTTGGGTGAAAAGAACGAGCAAATTTACCATTGGAAAGCAGGCTATGAACGTCTCCTACAGCAATGGCGTTTGGCACAACATCGCCCCAATCGCTGACGCCATTTAATCAGATTGGTCGGATGATATGGCAGTTTATTCATGTGTTGCAGATACATCAGACCTGTCATCAGGCGAGCCGGTAACGCAGCCGCACCTACCGTAGCAAAGTGATGATCCAGTTCACGATCCCAATCGATTACCTTCGCCAAACGTACCAACCGATGGGTCGAGCTGACGATATCCTCCAATCGGGGGCTGAAAGCTTTTTCTTCGTTTTCATAAATCAACGATTCTGCAACGTTTTGGGCTCTGGAGGGCAAAAAAGCGGGTCTGCCATGTTTGATGGTCATTATAAACCATTGTTAATCATATGGTTGTGAATTTTTCAGGATCGACTAACTAACTGGGTGTAGTGCAATAATGGTTTGTGTTAGCATGGTATAGCTATGTTTTGGGTAAATGATTTAGCTATAGATGTGTGGCAATGCAAAACTCATCATGGTATGCGTGGTGGAGGCTTCCAGTACTCTAATACCGCGATTGAAACTGCCTTGATGATGGAGGGGACTTTCTCTATGCCGTTACCTGCACTGCAAGTTTTTTTTGAATTGGCTTTCAAGCCAATGGGTGTTACACTAATATAGGTAAAAGTTCAAAGACAATTTACACCAAATATAGCAATAAAACGAGAGGGCTATTCGATATTTCGTTATTGACTCGACAGACCTTAAAGTCTTTGGTAAATGTAAAGTAAGAAAGCAGAACATGGCGCAAAGCAGACTTAGCTATTGATGTGGATACTCACGAAACTATTAGTACGAAAGCCAGCCTTGTCAATGTTGGCGATATTGAAGTGCAAAGTCTTGCTAGAGCAAATCATAATGAAAATAGGAAACAAATTGGGTAATGCTGCATCTAAAATCGAAGTAAAACCATACTCTTCACTCTATGCCTCTGAAATATGCGATTTGTTTCATTCGTCTATTCATGCTATTGATACCGATATTTACAGCAAAGCACAGCAAGAAGCATGGTGCTCAACACCACCAGATTATCAGAAGTGGTTAGAACGTTTAAATAACACTCAGCCTTGGATGGCTATCTTTGGCTCAAGCCTTGCGGGGTTTGTTGAACTTGGAGATGATGGTTACATAGACTGTCTGTATGTGCATCCTGACTTTCAAAAGCGTGGCATAGCTAGAAAACTCTATGACCATGTGCTTGACTTGGCCCACCAGAAAAAGCTTACACAATTAAGTGTAGATGCTTCAAAAGTGGCCATGCCAATTTTCAAAAAATGGGGTTTTAAAATAAAGCGGGCTAACAAAATATCCAGAGAAAATCAGGTACTGATAAATTACCATATGTATAAACTACTTTGATTTTTATTGAGACCTTTGTACAGTAAAGCTTCACTCAAACTAAATTTTTAACCGCGCTTTTTTGAGGCATTTGGGCTTATATTTAGATCTAAATACCTCTAGATAAGTTACTATTTATTGCCATTTCCCTGTTTTAGGCACAACTTTCCTGCTGTACAGATAACCCTCGTTTGATATCAAAGTTCAATAAGCTGCCTGAAAGATGAGCTTGGATTAGTTCTGTCAATGGAGTTTCAAATTAAACCGTATTTACGAAACCAAAGAATAAGTAGAAAACTTTATGAATAGAGGTGGGCACTGTCTAATATTTTGGCGAGGATCAAACCGCAAGCTTAAGCAGATGTTTGCCGAACTGAGTTTAAAATCCCAGCTTCAGGAAGAAATCATAAAAAAGCTTTAGTGCCCACAAAGGCACGTAAAACGTGGGCACAGCAATTACAACAAAATCATTCAGTTACTATTGCTATGAGTTGTGCCATTGTTGGCTTAAGCCGTTGTGCTTACTATTATCAACCTAAGTTACTGGATGATTCGGTGATTATTTCGGTGTTGAATGCTATCACAGACCGGCATTTACGCTGGGGCTTTCCCAAATGTTTTAATCGCATCAGAAAGCTTGGCTATAAATGGATTCATAAGCGTGTTTATCGGGTGTATTGTGAGTTAAAACTTAATATTAGAGCTAAACGCAAAAAACGTATCCCCCAACGAACACCAGAAAAGCTATTGGTTCCTAATAAACAAGGTGAATGTTGGTCAATGGATTTTATGAGTGATAGTAGTCGTAATCAGCGTCGCTTTAGGACATTCAATGTCATCGATGACTTTAATCGTGAGGCGCTAGGCATTGATATTGCAGTCAGCTTACCGGCAGGGAGAATTACCCGTTATTTAGATAAACTGGCCGAATATTATGGGTATCCATTAAAAATACGGGTCGATAATGGGCCAGAATTTACAGGAAAAACCTTTATAAACTGGGCTAAATCCCATGATATAGCCATTGATTATATCCAGCCCGGTAGTCCTTATCAAAATGGCTATATTGAACGATTTAATCGTACCTATCGTACTGAAGTACTCGATTTATATCTTTTTAACAACTTAGCACAAGCAAGGAGAATAACCGAAGAATGGTTAACAATTTATAATACCGAAAGACCGCATGAGGCATTAAATAACATGACACCGCTCGAATATAAAACATTAAAACAGGCAGCTTAATTTTCTACGTAAGTTGTGTACTAAGTTTGGGGTATTTACAAAGTGAACACTTATTTGTTAAAACGTCCCATAGCCATCGTATTAATCAAAAATTCACCAAACCCGCCTGCCCACAAACGAATGGGAAAGCCGAAAGAGTGATACGAACTTTGAATTGCGATGTGGTATAATCAGCATATATTTAGCGATTCACAAGATAGAAAACAAAAACTGAAACGCTTTATTAATTTTTATAATACCGTTAAACCGCATAAAGCGATTTCAGGGAAAACGCCTTATGAGTTTTTAGAGGATTATTTTAACCATGAAGTGTAAACAACTCGGCGTTTTCCTACAATTAACGTATTAAAATAAATAGACTAAAAATTATTTTTTAAATTTAATTTGTGAAGGATAGGCCCAACGCTGTAACTCCTCTGGCGGAAATCCACCTGGATCTTTACCGCCATTAATCAGTAAAGCGTGATAGTATATTTCAGCCATTTCTTCAATATATGCAGCCTTTAATACAGCTTCATAAGGATCTTTGTCTACGGCAATAGCTCCATGCTTTTCCATTAAAATGGCATCAGCTCGTTTTATGGGTTCTATAACGCTATTTGAAAGGTCTGGAGTACCTGGTCGCCCATAGGGTGCAACAGGAATCATACCATCTTTTAAATTAAGAATTGCACACTCATAAACAACGGCAGGAATAGGTTTTGCTAATACAGCAAATGACGTTGCAAAAATAGAATGCGTGTGTGAAATAGCAAAAACATCTGGACGAGCTTTATAAATCTCAAGATGCATTAAACACTCACTGGTTGGTCTCAATCCTGAATCAGCTTCAATAACGTTAGCTTCAAGATCCATCACAACAATATCCCGAATTGTTAACAACTTTTTATCAATTGTTGTTGGCGTGACAAGAACATACCCCGACTCTTTATCACGAACGCTAGAATTACCTGCTTTATGTTTACAAAGCCCCCACTCACTCGATTTTTTAGCCATATCGACCACATATTGTTTTTGTATCTCTAGCATTTTATAGCTCCTATTTTGATAAGATATTCATTGATAATTGGCAAACAATTCCCAAATTTCATTGCTATTTTTGGCATTTCGTATGCGAGTTGCACCTTCGTGAAATTCTAGTAATTCATTTAATTGGGCAAGTGCTTTAAGGTGTTTTTGTGGATTATTTGTTGCTAAAACAACAATTAAATCAGCTTGCATATAACCACAAATAGTGATTCTTTCAGATAGTTTAAGTAAAGACATAGCGACTTTATTTACACCGTCATCAATACCAGCATGGGCAATAATTAACCCATCGACCAGCATAATATAAGGTTGTTCAAGTTGGATTTTGTTAACCATTCTTTCAAGATAACAACTTTCTATGGATTGGTTGTTTAACAGTGGTTGTGCGGCTAATGCCAGTGCATCTTGCCATGTTATTTCAACCTGTTCGATAATATGAATATGTTCTTTTTGCATTAAATCGGCTAATGAAGGAATTTCCTGTTGTGTTATTAGTATGGGGTTATCATTCATTTCATCGTTATAAAGGTATGCAGTTAACTCCCTTTGGAGTGCTTTTGGATCTTTGATATTGCTATATTTTTCAATAATTAACATAAGCTCATCAACTTGAATAATACTAGGATCAATACCTTGTAAAGTGCCAATCACTTGATTACGAAAAGCATTTTTATGAAAATTATTCAGTGAAGGATTAACAATAAATAACAACTTATCGGTAGATAAATGTGAGGTAGAAAAAACAATATCGTAATAATGATGATATTTTTCAAACTCACGTTTAGACATGGCATCAGAAAAATGTAATTCTGGAAGCAATACTTGTAAAGTCAGGTAAAGATAAGTTGAGACAGTTGCACTATTTTCACAAACAAAAATAGCGATCTTCTTTGTTTTAATTCGATTAATCAGACCTTCTCGAGTTAACCAACCGCCCAATAGTACAGTAATAAAAGCAACTTCTTCATCTGGCATATTACAATGCAATATTTTTTCAAAAGGAGAAATCGCTTTTCGTACCATTTCATGTAAATGACCAAATTCTTGCAATACGATGTCATATACACTGTTGATATTGGAAATATGATATCGAATACGATAATAAGCAGGTTTCCAATGCTGATAAATACGTTCAATTAGTTCGCTCTTATCTTTAAAGGTGATGCAACTAATCTGTTCAAAATTAGCAATAACCTCAACGACGCTTTCTAATAGCGCCGCATCTAAATGAAAATATTTATCTGATAGAGTTTGTATATTAGAGCTTTGTACTAATACCATTAAAAAGATTTGCTCATTAAAATCAGTGATACCAAATCTTTCAATGAGCTTTTTCAATAATTGAAAATCACGACTATTTGCAGCTTCAGTATAATTCTCTGGCAAAAACTCAATTTTTTTATCGGTTTCTATGCGCTGTAACATAAAACAAATAAAGTAAGTCAGCTCTTGCAACTGCTCATCAGTAAAAACAATTTTTAATTTTTTTTCTATTTCACAAAAAACCTGCCCTACTTGTTCTAAACGCCCTTGGGTTATAATTTCATTTTCTCTAAAAACCTTATCAGCTATTGGCATACTAATAATTCGACGAATTAATTTTAACAACAAATAACGTTTGTCGATTTCCTCACCGATAATACGATAACCATTTTCACGGTCATAGTTTATTTGTAAATGATATTGAACAATCATTGCTTGTACTTTTTTGATATCATTGATAACGGTGTTTTGACTGACGGTAAGGGACGAAGAAAGATGTATTAACGACACCTTTTCTGTTCTAATTAATAGAAAAAAGAGTAGCAAATGAACTCGTTCATCTTCAGAATAGATATAACGTCCAATAGCAAGCGATACCGGCTCATCTCTAAATGTTTCGATCACTAATTTGGGAACACTAAACTTACCAGTTTTAAATCGTTTAATTAATTCAAGATTAGATGATTCAAGAAAGTCATTAATTTTCTTAATGGTATAACTAAGCTGCTTACGGGTTAACCCAAATTCAGATTGAAGCTCTACACCACTCATATTTGGATTATGAATTAATGCTTTTAAAACAGCATGAATCCGCTTATCGACAACCATATAATAATTACCTTATTGTTCGTTGTCTGATGGTAAATAACATTACCACCAGATTTACTGCAAAATATGCTCAACGAATACTTTAGATCTCATTTATTCATTATTTTTTTCTGCTATATCCTGCATAGCCTCTTTACGCAGTTCACGGGCATAAAAGAAATATCCCACACACCAATAAATAGTAAAAAACAATGGAACAAAATAGCCTTGCAAACATTGCCAAATAAATGAAAATGCATAAGTAAAAATAGGAGCATCGATAGAACTATTTGAAATTAACTGATTAGCTGGAATATCAATAGCTTTAGTTGTTAATCCTAAATCGGTAATAATCGGTGCAAATTGAGTTCCAACAAATAAAAAGAATGGCACTCCAATAATGGCTAAAATGACCATTCTTAATGTGTTTCCTTTAGTTAAAATATATGCAGGAACAATAAGTGCCAGATTGATGATGCCAGCAAAAGGGAGAAGTTTGTTGCCAGGTAAAATAACAGCCCAAATTAAGGTAAAAGGAATAGCAACAATTACTGTAAACCAAATCTCACTTGAACCACCCATAAATGGCCAGTCCAACCCCACAAATAATTTACGCCCAGCAAATCGTTTATTCATATAATCACTAATTGCTTCAGAAATTGGCGATAATGCCTGCATAAATAACTTAGAGATCATTGGGAATAACATAAGCGCAGTAGCGGCTTGCACACCTAGCATTAAGATAGCAGCAACATCATAACCAGCAATAATCCCGAAAATTACACCTAATAAGAAACCAATCACATGATTTTCAGCAAATATACCAATTTTGGAACGTAATGTTGCTGCGTCCATTGGTTTATTTAAAATAGGTATTTTGCGAAGAAGAAGATCAAAAGGATAATAAATCGCACTGAAAAATAACATTCTATGAGTACATGTTACGCCCGGAATACCCGTTAGTTTTTCAATTCGATGTTGATTAATATCTCCGGAATTAAGCTCTAATATGATCTGCAAAGTAGCAATAATAAAGGCCAAGACCAAAGCTACAACAGCACCTAAAATTGGGGTAGCGACGGCAACAACAATAAATGCTGTAAAAATTTTCCCCCACACATTCCATAAATCTGCGTTAAAGGTATCAGTCTTTTTTAATACCAACATTAAAATATTGACACCCACTTGCAAAGGAAACATAAGAAAAGCATATGGCCAAGCCCAAGATACGTTTGCCATAGTAGTCCAACCGCCATCAATAATACTCAACTCAATCCCTGTTCGTTCCATCATAGTTTGCGCAGCTGAACCAATGGCACCAACCATAAAGCCAATCAACATGCTCATACCAACAAATGCAACACCTAGCGTAATGGCGGCCGAAGCACCATCTTTAAATTTCATGCGTACAATTAAACCCGCAATTAGCATAATGAATGGTACAAAAACTGGCGCACCTAAATTCAAAATATAATTTATAATTGTTCCTAGAAAGTCCATATTTGTACTCCTATTTACAGGCATCAATAATTTTTTGTAGCTCCGCTTCCATATTCATCCCTGTTAAAAATGCAATGCCATTGATGACAGGAATAGGGTACTGTTTTTCAATTTTAGTTATCGCTATATAAGCAGCACTATTTTTAATGTGGGTATCGACAGATTTAAGATCAACAACTTCTACTTTTATCTCATCAAGATTCCGTTCTTTTAATAAACGAGTAACCTTGCTGGCGACCGTTTGTGATGTAGCCACTCCGCTGCCACATGCAACAATAACTTTTTTCATAATTCCTCCTATAAATTGATATTGGATGTCAATAGTGTAAAAATCTCATGTTCGTTTTTTGCGTGATATAGCGCTCCTAAAAAATGCGAATTCACAAAGCAAGACATCAATTTTTGCAATAAATCAATATGCCCATCCTTTTGGTTAAACCCTAACAAAAAAACAAAGTTAGCCTTTAATACATTGTCATTATTCGCCATTTCACACCATGGAATGGTTCCTTTGGCTCGAGTAAAAAAGATAAATGGTCTAATAACATGTTCTACATCAGTATGCGGCATCGCAACCACAAAAGGCTCCGTTGGTAACGCGGTAGGAAATGAAGACTCTCTTTGTTTAATTGCATCTAAAAAGGAATGATTCACATAACCACCACTTTTTAAAATAGGAAAAGTAAAATCGAAAAATTGATTTGTATTTTGAAAGTCTTTATCTAAAAGAATCAAATCCTCAAAAAACATTTGGTCATTAGATTCATTTCCCATTTCATCCTCCATCATGATGTGATCAGCAAACTTCTAGAAATATTGTTAATTTGCTATTGCTAGAATTAAATCAACACTAATTTGATAGCATCAATTGTAGGAAATTAAGGTAAAAGAGACGAATGGATTTGATACCAAATAATATCCATGATATTGCTCATCGTAGGGATAACTATGTTGTAAAAATAAGATCAATTTACCGAGCAGGATTTAAAAATGTGTTATTCTGAAAATAATAAATGAGCTGATGTTCTGATATTCCGCCTGCTTTAGTGCAGACGGAATAAGGAAATAACGAGATCATTAAAAATTGATACATTAATTTTTAAATGAATGAATTGGAGCAGGAATTCGCCCCCCACGATTGATGAAATCACATGAACCAAATTTGCTTACCGGAATAACTGGTGCATGACCTAATAAGCCACCAAATTCAATATTATCGCCGACGTTTAAACCCACCGCAGGAATAATTCTTACCGCTGTTGTTTTATGGTTAATCACCCCTATTGCAGCCTCATCAGCAATAATTGCTGAAATAGTTTCAGCTGGCGTATCACCAGGAATTGCAATCATATCAAGTCCAACTGAACACACACAAGTCATCGCTTCAAGTTTTTCAAGATTTAGTGCACCGTTATTGACAGCATCAATCATCCCTGCATCTTCAGAAACAGGGATAAATGCTCCGCTTAAACCACCGACATGACCACACGCCATTACGCCACCTTTTTTAACAGCATCGTTAAGCATAGCCAGTGCCGCTGTTGTACCATGTGTGCCAACTGCTTCTAACCCCATTTCTTCTAAAATATGGGCAACCGAGTCGCCAATGGCTGGCGTTGGCGCTAACGATAAATCGACAATGCCAAATTTAACACCTAAACGTTCAGAAGCCTCTTTACCAACCAGTTGTCCCATTCGTGTAATTTTAAATGCGGTTTTTTTGATGGTTTCAGCAACAATATCAAAAGGTTCACCTTTAACTTTTTCCAACGCTCGCTTAACTACACCAGGTCCACTAACACCCACATTTATAACACAATCAGCTTCACCTACACCATGAAAGGCACCGGCCATAAATGGGTTATCTTCAACTGCATTGGCAAACACAACTAACTTAGCGCATGCCATACTGCTATTATCTGCAGTTAATTTCGCCGCTTCTTTGATAATATGCCCCATTTGCTTTACGGCATCCATGTTGATCCCTGTTTGGGTTGAACCAACATTAACTGATGAACAAACTCGTTCGGTTTGTGCTAGTGCTTGAGGAATAGATTTAATTAAAATTTCATCGCCTTTATGATAGCCTTTTTGCACCAGTGCCGAAAAGCCACCAATAAAGTTAACACCTACCGCTTTGGCCGCTTCATCCAGTGTTTTGGCAAACGCGATATAATCTTTATCATCGCTTGCACCAGCAATCAAGGACATTGGTGTGACAGAAATACGTTTATTAATAATTGGAATACCAAATTCTGATGTAATCTCATCGCCAACTTTGACCAAGTTTTTAGCTAATCGTGTAATTTTGTCATAAATTTTTTGCCGTGCTTTTTCACCATTACTATCTATACAATCAAGAAGAGAAATACCCATGGTTATTGTGCGGATATCAAGCTTTTCTTCCTCAATCATTTTAATGGTTTCGAGGATCTGTTTTGTTTCCATTAGAACTATCCTTTTAAATAAACAACGAATTAATATTACAAACGATGCATAGCATCAAAAATTTCTTCACGTTGTAAGTTGACCTTGACCTTAAGCTTATCGCCTGTTTGGATAAGAGTTGTTTTTACCTCATCAAATGACACTTTAATTTTAGATAAATCAAGTAGCATAATCATCGTAAAATATTCATCCATAATGGTTTGGCTGACATCTAAAATATTAATATCTAATTCATACAATTTTTGGCTAATACCGGCAATAATTCCCGTTTGATCTTTACCGATGACTGTTAAAATAGTTTTCATAATACTCTCCGCACAAATTTTAGACAGTTAAATAGTATTTATTGAGCTAACTATAATAGCATCTTCAAAAATTATCGAAATAGGAGTAGATTGTTTTTTTATTAAAACAAAAAATTATCAAAATAAATAGAAAGGGCGATATTATGGTGAATTTCCAAAAATCCAATAAATTGGAACATGTTTGTTATGACATTCGTGGACCAATTCTTGAACATGCAAAGCGACTCGAAGAAGAAGGTCAAACTATTCTTAAACTCAATATTGGAAATCCCGCTCCTTTCGGTTTTGCTGCCCCTGACGAATTATTAGTTGATGTAATTAGAAATTTATCTTCTTCACAGGGTTATTGTGACTCCAAGGGTCTTTATTCTGCTCGAAAAGCAATCATGCAACATTATCAAGCCCGGGGAATTACTAGTTTAGATGTTGAAGATATTTACATTGGCAACGGTGTATCAGAACTAATAGTGCAATCTATGCAAGCATTACTTAATAGTGGTGATGAAATACTCGTTCCTATGCCTGATTATCCATTATGGACGGCAGCAGTTAGCTTGTCTGGCGGTAATGCTGTGCACTATCTTTGCGATGAAGAAGCAAACTGGTCACCAGATTTGGAAGATATTAAACAAAAAATCACTCCAAAAACGAAAGGAATAGTGATTATTAATCCCAATAACCCAACTGGCGCTGTTTATAGTAAAGATGTGTTACTTGAAATCGCGGAAATTGCTAGGCAACATAATTTGATTATTTTTGCTGACGAAATTTACGATAAGATTTTATATGATGATGCAGAGCATTATTCTATCGCCGCATTAGCACCTGATTTATTTGTTATTACCATGAGTGGTCTATCAAAAACTTATCGAGTTGCAGGATTCAGACAAGGCTGGATGGCACTTTGTGGCCCTAAACAACACGTAAAAGGTTACATTGAAGGCTTAAATATGTTGGCTTCAATGCGTTTATGTGCCAATGTGCCATTACAACATGCAATTCAAGGTGCGCTAGGTGGTTACCAAAGTATCAACGAATTTATTGTGCCGGGAGGACGACTATATGATCAGTGTATGTTGGCCTGGAGGCTGCTTAATGACATACCCGGCGTTTCATGCACAAAACCACAAGGTGCTTTGTATCTATTTCCAAAATTAGACCAGAAAAAGTTTAATATCCATAACGATCAAAAATTAGTGTTGGATTTTTTATTACAAGAAAAAGTGCTACTTGTACAAGGGACTGGATTTAATTGGCATAAACCAGATCATGTTAGAATTGTTGCATTACCTCATTCCGGTGAACTTGAAGATGCTATTGGGCGATTTGCTAAATTCTTATCTTCTTATAAACAATAAATCGATAATTCATTTATTCCCAGTTTTTACTGGGGATAAATTTAATAGTTCAATCAAGATATCTATAAAATGACATCAGTGCCTTCAAATAATTTTTCAATTTTTTAGTACTTGAATCTAATGCTAGTAAAAGATCTTTTTCAACTCTTTCTATCTGTTCTTGTAGTTTGGTAACATCAATCAAAATAGCCATATTACCTTTAACTATTTCATCATGAAGACAAGCAACCTCACAATAAAACGTTGAGTTGTTAGCGTTGTTGACGAACACTTCACTTCATATTATCCCAAACAAATGTATAAAATTTAAAGGCTAACTGCGTGCCCCAAAATAGCAATATTATCAGTTAATTCAAATTGCAAAGATTTCTGAAAGTAGGAGTTTTTTTATAACTTCTCATGTTTTCGAATTGTACAGCTTGTTTATAACCTTGATTTGCTGCTAAGCAGCCCCCCCCCCACAACTGTTGCGTTCAGAATAAAAAGTTGACTAATCCAAAAAAACGGCTTTTTTATTTCATCAATTTTATCTATCTTAGAGTTTGACATTATTTTATCAGATTGCATTTTCTTTACTCCCCGATCCAACAATTGATAAATAGCAAAAAAAAGCGCCATGAATGGCGCTTTAGACTAAGAATAATTTTTATTTTTTTAGTTCAGCTAGTTTTTTACGAATGTTTTTAGCGCGATCTGATGAAGATGGATGACTGCTTAAAATTGAAGCATCACCGCCACCTAATTTATCAAATGCTGTTGCAAGACCTGCTGGATTAATTTTTTTCTTAACTAAGTAATCGAAAGAGTAATTGTCTGCATCTTGTTCTTGTTTTTGTGAAAACTGAGAATTAATCACAGCTGATGCTAAAGCACCTAATTTAGATTTAGATAATGAAGCTACTGCTGCATTACCTGATGCTGCCGCAGCATCACGTGCGATTTCAGTTGCATAAGCAACTTGCATTGCTTTTTTACTATGACCTAAAGCAACATGGCCTAATTCGTGACCTAAAACACCTTCAATTTCATTATCAGTCATCATGTCCATTAAACCACTATAGACACGAACGCAACCATTAGCCATTGCCCAAGCATTAACATCTTTTGTAATATATACTTTATAGTTAATTGGTGTTCCATCTAAGTTATTACCAAGCGCTTTAGCAATTTTATTTAATCGTTTAGCATAAGCACTTTTTGCTGGAGCAATTTTTGATTGTGCATCCATTTCAGCACATGATTTTTGGCTTAATGCTTTCACATCATTATCACTTAGAGTTGCCGCTTTCAAACCTTTCATACCAAGACTCGTTAAATCATCTACACCCATATTTTTACAACCAACGAGTGACATCGCAGCGACTAAAGGCAATGCAACCAACAATGTTTTTTGATGTTTTTTCATATTATTTTCCTTATATTAATATAAATTTTAATGTCTAAATTTTGTTAGACAATCGAAATTTTAACGTAACCATCATAATAATCAATAAATAATTACTTGATTAGACATTATGGGAGCTTTAGACTAACGCCTCATTTTTTGAGGAAAAAAATTATGCAACTATCCGATTTTGATTTTTATCTTCCTAAAGAGCTAATTGCTAAACACCCTAAAAAAACCAGAAGCGCGTGCCGACTTTTATCTCTTAATAGCCATACAGGTAAAATTGAAGATAAGGTATTCACTGATATTGTTGATAAAATCAATCCTGGAGATTTACTTGTTTTTAATGACACAAAAGTTATTCCTGCTCGCTTATATGGGAAAAAAGCATCAGGTGGAAAAATTGAAATACTAATTGAAAGATTATTAGATGGTAACCGTGCTCTTGCACATATTAAAGCATCGAAATCCCCAAAAGCAGGTGCTGAACTGATACTAGGGGAAGATACCTCCATTAGTGTTATTATGTTAGCACGCCACGATGCGTTATTTGAATTGCAATTTCCTGATAATGTACTTAACATTTTAGATAAAATTGGTCATATTCCATTACCACCTTATATAAATCGTCCAGATGATGAACAAGATCGTGAAGTTTATCAAACAGTTTATAACAGAGTACCTGGTGCTGTTGCTGCACCAACGGCAGGTCTTCATTTTGATAAACCTCTATTAGAAAAATTAAAACAAAAAGGGGTTGAAATGGCATTTGTCACTCTACATGTTGGTGCAGGAACATTTCAACCAGTTAGAGTTGAAAATATTGAAACGCATGTTATGCACTCAGAGTATGCCGAAGTACCTGAATCTGTTGTGGAAGCAGTGTTAGCGTGTAAAGCAAGAAACAATAAAGTTATCGCTGTGGGGACAACATCTGTTCGAGCTTTAGAAAGTGCAGCTCAAAAAACAGGTAAAATAGCACCTTTTTTTGCTGATACTCAAATTTTTATATATCCGGGCTATCAATTTAAGGTTATTGATTCACTGATAACTAATTTCCATTTACCTGAATCAACGTTGATTATGCTTGTTTCTGCATTTGCTGGTTACAAAAATACCATGGATGCCTATCAACATGCAGTTAATGAAAAATATCGATTTTTTAGTTATGGTGATGCAATGTTTATCACCACTCAGGATAACCAATCTTAAAAGCATGTTAAATAAATAGCCAAATAAAGTTAAACTAAGCTTTAGTAGCTAAAACTTGTTTGGCTATTTTAAAACTATCAATATAAATACTTATTTACTGCTTAATCTATCTAAAATACGATCAATACGTTTTGTATTTGATGGATGTGATGTTATTTTTTTTGTTGAATGAATCGGCATCTTTTTTAACATAGTGACAAGCCCCATAGGGTTAATATTTTCGCGTATTAATAAATCTAAAGCATAATGATCAGCTTCAAACTCATATTGTTGAGCAATATCTTCTTTAATAAGAACAATGATATCGTCATTAACTATTTCAACATAAGGGGCGAGTCTGAATGATTTTATAGCATGTTTAAGGGCAATATGAGCTTGTTCATGAGCTAAAACCGCCTGTAGCTCATTATCACTCAGTAATTTCATAAGCCCACTATTTATACGAATACAACCATTACCTGTAGACCAAGCATTAGGATCGGTATTTAAATAAACTTTGTAAGTTACTTCAATATTATTAACCTGTTTAGGTAATGTTTGGGTTAGCATTTCAAGTTTTTTATAAAGCCAACTATTTTCATTAGCAATAACAGATCGTTTATCTGATTGAGCACACGATTGAGCCCCAATAGCCATAAGATCTTGTTCAGATAACTGTTTAATTTGTTCTGAAGTAATAATAAATTTAGTTTCATTCTTTTGGTTTTGACAACCAGCCAGTAAACTAAATAAAAAGCATAACATTAAAAATGAAATAATATGTTTCAAAGGTCTTAACTCCTTTCAATATTGTCTATTGCGCCCTAGCACGATAAACTATGCCCCCGCAAATGAATGATACAGCTACGTATTATAACAATGATTGGCGCCAAACTGTTTATTTGGTCGCAAGAGGTTAATAAAAAAATGAAATTTGAATTAGATAATACCGACGGGTTAGCACGTCGAGGTCGCATGAAATTCGATCGACGAGGGATCGAATATACTGTTGAAACTCCAGCATTTATGCCTGTTGGTACTTATGGAACCGTAAAAGGTATGACACCTGAAGAGGTTGCAACAACCGGAGCTCAAATCTTACTTGGTAATACATTCCATTTATGGTTAAGACCTGGGCAAGAAATCATGCGCAAACATGGCGACTTACATGATTTTATGCAATGGCATGGCCCAATTTTAACCGATTCTGGTGGATTCCAAGTTTTTAGTTTAGGTGATATTCGCAAAATAAAAGAAGAAGGCGTCTATTTCCGTAATCCAATCAACGGGGATTCAATTTTCTTATCCCCCGAAATTTCAATGGAAATTCAATACGATTTAGGTTCAGATATTGTCATGATTTTTGATGAATGTGCGCCCTTTCCAGCAGATTGGGATTACGTCAAAAAATCAATGGAAATGTCATTACGCTGGGCCAAACGAAGTCGCCAGAGATTTGATGAATTAGGCAACAAAAATGCGCTATTTGGTATCGTGCAAGGAGGTATACATCAGGAATTACGTGATATCTCAATTAAAGGATTAACCGAAATTGGCTTCGATGGCTATGCAGTTGGGGGATTGGCTGTTGGAGAACCTAAAGCGGATATGCACCGAATTTTAGAAGGTACTTGTCCACAATTACCTGCCGATAAACCTCGTTACCTAATGGGAGTAGGTAAACCTGAAGATTTAGTTGAAGGAGTACGCCGCGGAATTGATATGTTTGACTGTGTAATGCCAACCCGAAATGCGCGTAATGGCCACTTATTTGTTACCGATGGTGTGATAAAAATCCGGAATGCTAAATATAAAGACGACACCACACCACTTGATCCTCATTGTGACTGTTATACGTGTAAGAATTATACAAAATCTTATCTTCATCATTTAGATAAGTGTGGTGAGATTTTAGGTGCGCGTTTAAATACCATCCACAATTTACGTTATTACCAACGCTTAATGGCAGAAATTCGTGAAGCTGTTGCTAACAAACGTTACGAAGATTTTGTTGTCGAATTTTATCAACGCATAGGTAAAACACCGGCACCTTTATCAAAATAAACACGTAATGGGCATAATTTTTTGCGGTAAGTATTGACACTTTTTAGTTAGCGCAGTATTATGCGCTTCCTAACGGCGAGTAGCGCAGCTTGGTAGCGCAACTGGTTTGGGACCAGTGGGTCGGAGGTTCGAATCCTCTCTCGCCGACCAATTTTATTAGAAAAGCCTGCTCACATGAGCAGGCTTTTTTATTATCTCTATTTCAAAATGATAACAACCGATTTATATTTCAAACATAACTTAGCAAAATAACGTTGCATCAGCAATGCAACTAAAAACTAGCATCTAATATCGTCTTTATTCTATCTAATCTTTATCAAAGCTATAAACTGGCACGGGATTTAATGACAGGGAGTAATGTCGATAAATCTGACTTATGCTGTTTTACTATGTTTTTTAGCTTATTTAATAATAAAATTGCAATATATTCCCCTATTTGTTTGGATTGCAATGCCACTGTTGTCAAAGGGGGACAGCTAACTTGACTAAACTCACTATCACCAAATCCGCTCACAGCTAATTGATAAGGAACACGAATATGTCTCCGCTGACATTCATACAGTACACCACAAGCTAATTCATCTGTAGTACAAATTAGAGCATCAAGTTCTGACCAGTTCAAAAGTATATCCGGTAACAGTTCTGCGCCAGTACTGAAATTAGCAGGTTTTGCAGCATTAACTATCCGATGAGAAGGTAAATGATAAGTAAGCATCGCTTTGTGCCAACCATGCAAGCGTTGTTGAAAAAGATGATATTGCTGATTGGCACACAGCAATCCGATATTTTGGTAACCTTTTTTAATTACATGCTCGGTTAATTTATACATTGCAAGACTATCATCAAATTCAACATTAATGTCTATTAATTCTTCATGTTTTTTCCCAATATTCATAATCGGTACTGTTTTATTTTGAATAATTTTTTCTATTAGATCATCATTTTCAATATAAAAGAGTAATATTGCTTCAAGATTATGACTGTATAGTGTGTCTAAAAATTGTGATTCACACTTATTGTAGTGATAAGATTCGATGATTAATGTCGTATAACCTTCCTTTGCTAGATGTGTTTGCAGCACACCTAGCAATATTTGTGCTGAATGGTCATAAATTTTTGTTGTAATAACTGCAATAACGCGATTAGCAGAAGCGGATGCCAATAAACTCGCGGCTATATTGGGTTTATATCCTAACGTATCAACAGCTAATTGGACCTTTTGACGAAGCTTATCAGAAACTTTTTCTGGCATGCGTAAAGCTCTTGATACTGTCATTGTTCCCACACCAGCATATTTAGCGACATCAAATAAGGTAATTTGCCCTGTGCCTCTGCGTTTTTTCGTATCCTGCATCTTTCATTCCGATTGAATTTAACATAGTTTTTATTTATGCAAACCTTGCTTTAAAAATAGAAAAGTAACAGAAAATGACTTATTAACTATGTCTGGTATAACGAGTTTTAAACTACCACTTTCTGTATAATATTATTATGCCAATATTAAATTATTTTAGAATTAATTCTTTAAAATGTTATCTGTATCACACAATAGGTAACATTTTTATCTACTTTTGATAGCGCTATCACATTTCTACTATTTTTTAATTCCTATTGTTACTCAGTATGTTAACTTGCTTAATAACAATCAATAATAACAATTTTAATGGAGGTAGAATGTTAAAAACATGGTTAACCTGTAAAACAGTTAATGTTGTCGATTCTGTCAGTGATTGGAAAGAGGCAATACAACTTTGTGCTGTGCCATTATTAGAAAATAATACCATTACACCAAGTTATATTAAGGCTATTTTTGAGCTGCACGAATCAATAGGGCCTTATTACGTATTGGCACCGGGTATTGCGATGCCCCATGCTAGACCAGAACAAGGTGTAAATCAATTAGGCTTATCCATGTTATTAGTCAAGCAAGGAGTTAAATTTAACTCTCAAGAGAATGATCCTGTCTATTTAATTACTTTATTAGCAGCCAATGATAGCACCAGCCACATTGAGATGTTAACACAATTGGCAACACTCTTCAGTGAATCAAACGATATCCAAACAATTTTTAATTCACAAAATCGTGATGAAATATTAGCTGTTATCGAACGTTATTAAATTCAATTAAAATCAACAAAAGGATAAACAAAATGAAAATTATGGCAGTTTGTGGTTCAGGCCTTGGCAGTAGTTTTATGGTTGAAATGAATATTAAAAAAGTCATTAAAAAACTAAATATTGATGCAGAAGTCACTCATGCAGATCTTGCATCTGCAACACCCGATCAAGCAGATCTGTTTGTTATGACAAAAGATTTAGCCGCCAGTTCAGGCATTCCAAACGATAAATTGGTCATTTTAAACAATATAATAGATATCAATGACTTAGAAGCAAAGCTTGTTGAATATTTTGCAAAGCATTAGTCAAATTATGAGGTATTGCTATGATTCAAGAAATAATAAAATTTATTGTTGATATTCTAAAGGCACCAGCTGTATTAGTTGGGCTTATTGCAATGGCAGGGCTTGTCGTTCAACGTAAATCATTTGCTGATACAGTAAAAGGTACTGTTAAAACCATTTTAGGATTTTTGGTATTAAGCGGTGGTGCTACTGTACTTATTAGCGCAATTACACCGTTAGGCATGATGTTTGAGCAAGCTTTTAAATTGCAAGGTATTATTCCGAATAACGAAGCAATTGTCTCTCTGGCATTAAACAAGTATGGCACTGCAACTGCCTTAATTATGGCATTTGGTATGGTTGCCAATATTGTCGTTGCACGGTTTACCCGTTTGAAATTTATATTCTTAACAGGACACCATACTTTTTATATGGCTTGTATGATTAGTATTATTCTAACTGTAGCTGGTTTTGAAAGCTGGCAATTAGTGTTGACTGGTTCATTAGTACTTGGTCTTATTATGGCTTTCTTCCCTGCTTTAGCTCAACCACAAATGCGCAAAATTACAGGTAATGATGATGTAGCATTTGGCCACTTTGGGACTTTAGGATATGTTCTAGCTGGTTATCTTGGTAAATTAGTGGGTAAAAATTCTCGTTCAACTGAAGATATGAATTTACCTAAAAATTTAAGCTTTTTAAGGGATAGTTCAATTTCTATCTCACTAACGATGATGATCATCTATTTAATTCTTGCCATATTTGCTGGTTCTGATTACGTCGAAACCTCTTTAAGCAAAGGAGATAATTATCTCGTTTATGCAATCATTGAAGCAATTACCTTTGCCGCTGGTGTTTTTATTATTTTGCAAGGTGTTAGACTAATTCTTGCGGAAATCGTACCTGCATTTACCGGTTTCTCAGAAAAATTAGTTCCAAATGCCAAACCTGCATTAGATTGTCCAGTGGTTTTCCCGTATGCACCTAATGCTGTTTTAATTGGCTTCCTATTTAGTTTTCTTGGCGGATTAGTTGGCCTATTTGTTTTAGGCAAATTAAATACAGTACTTATACTACCTAGTGTAGTTCCTCATTTTTTCTGTGGTGCAACAGCTGGAGTATTTGGTAATGCAATGGGAGGACGTCGTGGTGCAATGCTTGGCGCTTTTGCTAATGGTTTATTGGTCACATTTTTACCCGTTGTGTTATTGCCTGTATTAGGATCATTAGGTTTTGCAAATACGACCTTCTCTGATGTCGACTTCTGTGGCATTGGGATCATCCTTGGAAATATGGCTAAATGGTTTAATAAAGATATAATAATGGGGATTATTATAGCCATTTTTGCCATATTGGTGATTTATAATTATATTGCTAAACCTAAAGTTGATACAAAAAATTAAGCATACTTAACATAAACGCTAATCATATTAGATATGCTAATTGTAGAAAAACCCTCGATATAATCGGGGGTTTATTTTTTTATTTAGCAAAAAATAAGCTTTTTAATTCTGCCAATAAAGTTTCTTTTACTGATACTTTAAAATAGCATCAAACAAACTATTTAATTAGTAATTAAGGTGCCATTATCTAGCCATACTACCATACATGATTAATATAGCAACAACACCGATTGCCAATATCGCTGTTGTGTATTGTGTTTTGACACGATACTTTTTCACTTCACCAACTGACAGATCTCTATTTTGGTTTTTACGTTGATAGTAATAGTACATTGGTAAACCAATTAATGTCAGTACGATTGATGCAATACCATTTTCTGTTTGATGAATCAGCATACCATAAATGACATAAAGAGAACCCGCAATAGCAATAATAGGGATAAGAGGATAGCCAATTACTTTATAAGATCTTGGTATATTAGGGTATTTTTTTCTGGCTATAATAACACCAATAAAAGTTAATAAATAAAAAACCCAAATCGAAAACATCGAAATTTCAGACAAACGATCAGCATCTAATAATACCGAGTATAAAAATGAAAAAACGACAAGCACTAAAATTGCATTTACCGGTGAACGGCTATCTTCATCTATTGTGCTTAAATAGCGCGCACCAACGATATTGCCTCGCTCAGCCATACTAAAAATAGTACGTGATAATGTCATGATATAGCCATTAATTCCGCCCAAAATTGAGACCATGATACCAACTGCAACCAAATTACCACCTAAATGTCCAAACAGACGTTGTGATGCAACAGAAGAAGCCTTATGTCCTAATGAGACCATCTCTTGAACTGGAAAGATTTTAAATAATGCAATATTGATACAAGCATAGACAATGACTAAAAATATAATTCCCAAAATAATTGCTTTAGGCAATACTTTAGCTGGATTATTAATTTCACCCGCAACCGATGCTACTTGAGCCCAGCCATCATAAGCAAATAATGTAGCTAAGATCGCAACAGCAAAGGGGGCATACGTCTCAATACCCTGACCACTAGCACTAAATAATGCAACTTGCCCATTACCTTTACATAATCCAAATATCGCTAGTAACAATATTGGGATCAATTTACAAGCCGTCGCAATAGTTTGCAGATAGCCAGCTTGTTTAACACCAATTGCATTAATAAAAGCAATAAAACCTAATGCTCCAGCTCCTACTGCCATTTTGTATGTACTTTCAATTTCAAATAATGAACAAAACACCGAACTAAAATAGCCTACTAGTGCACCAATTAAAGCAGGCGAAAAAATGACTGTCATCATCCAACCATAAAGATGAGAAATTTTGGCACCATAGATTTTTTCTAAATAAACGAGCATTCCACCTGTTTTTGGAAACATTACACCTAGTTCACAAAGTGTTAACCCGCCACAAATAGAAATAACACCACCAATGAACCAAGCTAATAGTGCATAATAATAATCACCAGCGACTTCTAGTACTGCAGGGGGTTTCATAAAAGCACCTGCCCCTAAAACCATTCCCACAACCAGTGATAATGCAGAAACTAAACCAAGATCTTTTCTCAATTTATTTTCTAAATTATGTTCTGACATAAAGATTCCTTTAAACATATAAATAAACGTGAAAAATTTATTCATAATAGGGGTTTATTTATAAAATACAAGAAAGATTAACTTTGCCTAATTAAAAACTTAAAAAATAAGTATGATAAAATAAATAAAAAGTCAGCAAGAGCTGACTTTTTATTCTCTATATTTTTGAAAAATTATTCATTTTTCTTCGTTTTCATATCAACAACCATACGACCTCGAATTTTACCAGCCTACATTTTCTCAATCATATCATTGATATTTTCCTATATAACTAAATAATAATTAAAGTTCTACGATCAGTATTTATTATGCAATATCTTTAGCAATATACTTTTGACTGTTATTATTAATTAATAAAAATAACCCAATCAATGCACCAAATCCAAATAATCCAATAACATAAATGGCAGGCGCCATTTTGCTCACAAAATCACTCAAAAAGGAGATCAACAAAGGGGTTAATCCGCCGGTAATGGCATAAGCCATATTAAATGAAAACGATACCCCACTGTAACGAATCTGAGTAGGAAACACGGTCACCATAAAATAAGCAAAAGAACCAACAATACCAACGACAAAACCCGTTAATGAATAAGTCACGAATAAAAGATGCGGATTATCTAATGAAAGATAAAAAATAGCGATAACAATGGTTGCAATAGTACAACCTATAAATATCACTTTTCCCATAGCAAATTTATCCATCATCATTCCATAAAAAGTACAACTTATAATGAGCCCAATAATTGCTAATATATTCCCTTGCAACGCATCGATCGACGAGTAACCAAATTGCTTTTGTAATAAAATTGGCGTCATTAGCATAATCACCATAATACCCGCAGACAGCACCCAAGTGAGTAGCATTGACAAAATAGTCTGAGATAAATACTGCGTCAACACAGTAATAACTGGTATTTTTTTAGCCAATTCTTGTTGTTTACGCTTTTGCATTTCCAGAAAAATTGGTGTTTCTTTTAACCAACGACGTAAATACATTGCAATCAATCCAAAAACACCACCAATAATAAATGGTATACGCCATCCCCAATCAATAAGTTGTTCGGCTGATAGGCATTTATTTATAGCCGTTGAAACTAACGAACCGAGTAAAATACCGAGACTTAATCCACTGGTTAAAATGCCACATGCCAATCCAATTTTATTTTTCGGCACATGCTCAGCAACAAAAGTCCAAGCCCCAGGAACTTCACCACCAACCGCTAATCCCTGACACAATCGCATTAATAACAATAATAGAGGTGCAAAAATACCAATATGCGTGTAAGTAGGTAAACAACCTATAAATAGTGTTGGTAATGCCATAAGTAATATACTTAACGTAAACATTTTTTTGCGACCGAACAGATCGCCAAAGTGCGCCATTACAATACCGCCGAATGGGCGAATCAAATATCCAGCAGCAAAAATACCAAAAGTTTGAACTTGACTAAGCCAAGCCGGCATATCATTTGGAAAAAACAGATGACTTATGGTTATTGAAAAAAAAACAAAAATAATAAAATCATAAAATTATAATGCTCCACCTAATGCGGAAAGAGCCAATGTTTTATAGTCCTGAGCATTTAGAGTTCTTGTCGGTGTATGGGTTACTACATCTTGCATGAGGATCCTTGTAAATTATTGTTTACATACAGTTTAATATTGTGAACTACTATACCCTAACGCTTATTTTTTTAAAGGAAATATTTGCTCACACGATGATGTAAACTCAATCATCATCGCATTACATAATAATTGAGTTCGCTTTAATAAAGTATAGCGCTAAAACTAGCACGAATGATTAATAAATAGTCAAACAAAAAAACTACAATAGTACATCTTACTAAATGGAGAGCTATAAAATGGCTAAAAAATGTATTTCTCGTGGCAAATTCACACGTATGCAGCAATTATCAAACCAAGATGGCGTTATCGCTGCATTAGCGATAGATCAACGAGGTTCAATGGTTAAGATGATGGAGTCGGCCGTTGGAAAAGATCGTTATCATATTGATATGGTGTATGAATTTAAGGAACTTGTTTCTCAAGAGTTAACTAAATATGTCAGTGCAATTTTGTTAGATGAAGAATATGGTTTTAAAGGCATGGCTGCCAAAAACAGCAATGCTGGATTAATCATGTCATACGAAAAAACGGGATATGATGCCAATACGCCAGGACGATTGCCCGATATTTTGCCAGAAGATTCATTACAACGTTTAATAAAAAAAGGGGCGGATGCTGCAAAAGTATTGGTTTATTATAATCCTGATGATCCTCAAGATATTTTAGATAAAAAGCACGCTTTTTTAGAACGTTTAGGCAATGAGGCAAGAGCGGCTGATATTCCAGTTTTTGTTGAACCTATTGTATATGATAACGTGATAACTGATGATAAAAGCCCTGAATTTGCAAAAATCAAACCACAAAAAGTCATTAATACCATTAAAGAATTTACTAAAGAGCAATATTACATTGATATTTTAAAAGTCGAAGTTCCTGTGCTCTTTAAAAATGTAGAAGGCTTTAACGACAACAACATCGTTGTCTACACGCAAAAACAAGCAGCAGACTACTTTAAACAAGCAAGCGATGCTGCAACGCGCCCTTTCATTTACTTAAGTGCTGGCGTGCCAACAAAAACTTTCCACCAAGAACTGATTTTTGCCGGTGAACATGGTGCTAAATATAGCGGTATTTTAGGCGGTCGTGCAACATGGTTTGAAGGTGTTGCAGCCTATGCAAATGGTGGTAAAGAGGGCTTAAAACGTTGGTTAGATCAAACTGGTCGTGAAAACGTTGAACAGCTTAACAAAATATTAAAACAATACGCTACACCTTGGTATGATATCTATGGTGGTAAAGATAATATTGAAGTGATTGATATTAAATTAAGTAATTAACATAACCATCTAATATAATTAATAACAATAAGTTGTTAATAAATCAAAAAAAACGGGGGTATCTCTATTTCCCCCGTTCTTTATTATGGTGTGACGTTTTATAACGATGGATTAACATCCAAAAAATAGTGAAATCGACATTCCTGATTATTAAATGGCTCTATCAAAAAACAGATCAACCTTCGTTCGGTCTGCCATTGATTGAATATAATCCTTAATTTTAGGCGGAAAAGTTAAAGTTTTTACACACGTCAAATTTCGTAAAATGGGAAACAAACAGATATCATCTAAAGACAATTGACCATTACACGCATTTGGCGAAACAATCAATGAATCAAGTTTATTTAATACATCTGAAACGGCAGAAACTAATGAATCGGTTTGCATCAAACATTCATCAAACGACCCCATTTTCTTCGATTTACTAGTGACAAAATAATCAATAGCACTTTGTGTTGCAAATTCGGCTAAACCCAGTTTTATATAACGTGGACACACTAGCTTATAATCATATTGTTGTAACTCTTTTATTCTCTTTGCAATATTTGAAGATCTCAAACCAGTTAAAATCGGACTACCGCCATAATTGGTATCAACATAATCAACAATATCTAGGCTTTCTGGCATATAACTGCCATCATCTTTTTGTAAAATAGGTGCCATTTTTTCACCAATCATACGCTCTGGTAATGCAAAATCATCGCTCAGTAATACCTGCAGTTCAACCGATACATTTTTTAAACCAAAAATCATTCTAGCCCTGACACAAAAAGGACAATGTTCATAAATATACAGTTTCATTTTCGACTCCTTAAGCAGTCAATTGCCCAACATAAAAAAGCTAATCCCAAAAAGAATAAAAAAATCTTACTCACAGCAAATAGCGCTTGAAAATAACCAACCTGCACAACATTAATAAAAGGATAAGGATATTGATTAGTATAATAACCTCGAATAAAAATATAAACGCCATATCCAATCATCGATAATAGTGATCCAACGATGACCTTAACATTAATTCGTCGAAATGGCCCCCAAATAAACCAACTTAATACTCCCAAAATAGGGATGACAACATGTAAACTTTCATTAGCTATTTTCAACAGTGTATTAGGTGGATTATGAATACTTCTTAACACTAAGTTATATATAATAATGGTGATAATCACACCAACTAATCCATTCAACCGAATAACTTTAAAACTATACCTGTGACAATTAGGATTGGCAGCTAGCCAAAAACAACTCAATGCCAACATTAAATTCGATAAAACAGTAAAGAAACTATAATAATAAACTAATCGCCCTATTGAAGAACTTGGTTGCCACGGACGAAATCGAGTATGACAATAAATATAAGTTTCCATGGCAATAATAAAGATAGCAAACAACGCAATAAAAAGATTAACACTTCGCTTTAACATAAATAATATTAAAATAACCAAAACCGCAGTATATAGTAATTAATAAAGAAAATAAAAAATAAGCTACAGCTGTTATAAAAGAAACTTATTGACAAATAGTATATAATGTAACGAATAAATGTAATGTAGAGATGATTTTGATGTCTAATCAAGACACGCCAACCCAAAATAAACGGTTAATAGAACGTTTTCTAGATTCATTATGGCTAGAAAGAAACTTAGCTGAAAATACCATTGAATCTTATAGGCTTGATTTGTTGGCATTAAATCAATTCTTACAACAACAAAATGTCACCTTTCTGGCTGCACAAACACATAATTTACAAGAATTTTTAATGCAACGCGTAAAAGATGGGTATAAAGCAAGTAGTTCTGCACGTTTACTTAGCGCAACTAAACGTTTTTTTCAGTATTTATATCAGGAAAATTATCGTACCGATGATCCCTCTGCGGTGCTATCATCCCCTAAACTTCCCCAAAAATTGCCTAAAGATTTAACCGAATCACAAGTGAGTGAGTTACTTGAATCTCCTAGTATCGAAGATCCTATCGAACTAAGAGATAAAGCCATGTTAGAAGTACTTTATGCAACAGGCTTGCGCGTTTCCGAGCTAGTAAATTTAGAAATTAGTGATATTAGTTTACGACAAGGCGTCGTAAGAGTTATAGGAAAAGGAAACAAAGAACGCCTAGTACCACTGGGAGAAGAAGCCATTTATTGGCTTGAATATTATTTTAAATATGCCCGAAACGATCTTCTAAAAAACGGCGCTATTGACGCTCTCTTCCCAAGCCGATTAGGTAAAAAAATGACACGACAGACGTTTTGGCATAGAATAAAATATTATGCCATACTGACTGGCATCAATATTGAGGCACTTTCGCCCCATGTGCTTCGACATGCTTTCGCAACCCATTTACTTAATCATGGAGCGGATTTACGTGTTGTACAAATGTTGCTTGGACACAGTAGCTTATCAACTACACAGATTTATACTCATGTGGCAACAGAAAGATTAAAACAATTACATAGTAAACATCATCCTCGAGCATAATACTCGAAAAAATAAGGATAATTAAATGAAAAAATTAGTTTTAGGTTTGGTATTAATATCAACTACAGCGCTAGCAAGTAATGCCGATATTATTAATTCGATGGGTAAATTAGGCTACAATGAACAAAATATCAAAATTACAACTAGCCCCATAAACGGTTTAAAAAGTGTCAAAACACCTGATGGTATTTTTTATGTTACTGATGATGGAAAATACCTAAGTCAAGGTCCTATTTATGACGTTCAAGGCGAGCAACCTGAAAATATCGCCAATAGCTACAATCTTAGCTTAATAAAATCAATTGAAAACGATGCTATCGTTTATAAAGCTAATAATGAAAAATACATCATTTCAGTTTTTACTGATTACACTTGCCATTACTGTCAATTACTACATGAAAATATCAATAAATATTTAGACGCGGGTATTTCTGTACACTATTTTGCTTTCCCTCGCGCAGGCGCTGACAGTGATGTTGGTAAAAACATGCAATCCATTTGGAGTGTAACTGACCGTAAAACAGCATTTGAGAATGCTTATAAAGGCAACACCATTCCTAAAGCTAACAGTATGGTGCCTTACGTAACACAGCAATTCAATATCGGTAGAAAAATCGGAATTAATGGTACACCAGCGATTATTTTACCTGATGGAGAATTGGTTTCTGGTTATGTTCCAGCAGATAAATTAATTGAAACTTTAGATAAAAAAGTAAATAAATAACAATTAACAAATTATTTCTGTTAAAAATTAAAACATAATACATGCTAGCGCCAACACGCTAGCATATAAAATATGAAAAAAAATAAATTAATACATCGTAGATTAGTTGAAGTATATCCAGAATTTACTAATGATATTCCGCTATTATTGCAGCGAATTTATGCCTTGCGTGGCATTACTAACATGCAAGAGCTTGACTACAGCACGCGCAATCTTTGCAATTACAATAAATTAGAAGGTATTGAAAAAGCCGTTGAAATTCTTTATTCAGCAATGAAGAATAATGAACACATCATGATTGTTGGCGATTTTGATACCGACGGAGCTACAAGCACAGCCTTAACAGTTAGAGCACTTAAAAATATGGGCTGTCAATTTGTTGATTACATCATTCCAGATCGCTTTGACGATGGGTATGGATTAAGTATATCGGTTGTAAAAAAAGCTATTCTACAAAAAGCCCAGCTCATTATTACCGTTGACAATGGCATTTCTGCCACTGAGGCTGTTGATTTTGCCAAACAATCAAATTTATCGGTAATTATTACCGACCACCATTTATGCCCCGAGCAATTACCTAATGCCGATGCAATAATCAACCCTAATTTACCTAATTGTAGTTTTCCATCCAAGCATTTAGCCGGAGTGGGTGTAGCTTTTTATTTTATGCTAGCTTTACGCGCAAAATTACGACAAGAAAACTGGTTTGCTGACAAGAATTTGACCGAATATAATGTGGCAAATTTATTAGATTTAGTTGCTTTAGGTACTATTGCTGATGTGGTTAAACTTGATCACAATAATCGCATTTTAGTTCACCAAGGTATAAACAGAATTCGATCTGGATATTGTAGTGAAGGTATCAAAGCCTTATTACATATCGCTAAAAAAGATCAAGCTTCTTTAACTTCAACAGATTTGGCTTTTTATATAGCGCCAAGATTAAACGCTGCAGGTAGAATGGACAATATGGCATTGGGCGTTCAATTATTACTTTGCGATAATTATGATTCAGCTATCAACAAAGCCACAGATCTTGATAATCTCAATAACGATCGAAAGCTCATTGAACAAACGATGCATGAAGAAGCTTTATCGTTTATTGAAGAAGTTGAAAAACAAAACACCTCCATTCCTAACTTACTTGTGTTTTATCACCCTGAATGGCACCAAGGTATTATTGGCATTTTATCGTCACGTTTAAAAGATAAATATTATCGGCCAGTTATATCATTTGCCTCAACGCAAGACGGTTTTTTAAAAGGCTCTGGTCGCTCAATTAAAGGGCTACACCTGCGAGATCTTATTGATGAGTTAAATCAGCAACACCCTGATTTAATAACCAGCTTTGGTGGCCACGCAATGGCGGTTGGATTAACTATTCGCGAAGAAGATTTAGAACGTTTTAAAATCAGCATTGAAGCACTCTTAGACACACGATTAAAACCTGATTTACTAAAACAGGTTATTGAAACTGATGGTGAAATAGATAGCCAAGATTTTACTTACGCAATTGCCAAGCAAGTAAAAGAATCGGGCCCATGGGGCGAAGGGTTTTGTGCTCCCATTTTTGATGGTGAATTTATTATTCATCAACAACGATTATTGGCCGACAAACACCTTAAATTGGTATTGGAGCCCCAAAATGGAGGTCCACTTATTGAGGGGATATGTTTTAATGTAAATAGACAGCAATGGCCTGATCAATCAATAAAAAATGTAAAAATAATTTATCATTTAGATGTTGATGAATTTCGCGGCAACCAAGCACTAAATTTAGTCATTAAGCATCTATGGCCTATCGCATAAACAACTAGGATCTATTATAATTGCAAAGTTGCGCTGAATATTCATCTAATTGCTGACCAGATCGACAATAGTACCCAATGTCATCAATATAAAATTTATACAACATTAAGGATACAAAATGCACATTCATATTCTTGGAATTTGTGGCACATTTATGGCTGGGATTGCATTAATAGCCCGTTCTCTAGGTCACAAAGTAACAGGCTCAGATAAAAATGTTTACCCACCAATGAGCACACTTTTACAAAAAGAGCATATTGATATCATTGAAGGATATGAACCATCACAACTAACATCTACACCAGATTTAGTCATCATCGGCAATGCCCTATCACGAGGGAATCCTTGCGTTGAATATATTTTGGACAATAACATTCCTTATATTTCAGCACCACAATGGCTACATGATAATGTATTACGTGATCGTTGGGTGATTGCTGTGGCTGGCACACATGGCAAAACCACAACTGCAGGAATGGTTAATTGGATTTTGGAAAAACAAGGTTATAAACAAGGTTTTGTGATTGGTGGCGTACCTGGCAACTTTGATGTTTCAGCAAGATTAGGTGAAGGTAATTTTTTTGTCATTGAAGCGGACGAATATGACTGTTCATTCTTTGACAAACGTTCAAAATTCATGCACTACTGCCCTAAAACATTGATCATGAACAATTTAGAATTTGATCATGCAGATATTTTTGATGATTTAAGTTCAATTCAAAAACAATTTCACCATCTAGTTCGTTTAGTACCAAGTAAAGGACTAATCATCTCGCCACAAGAAGATGTAAATTTAAAACAAGTATTGGCTAAAGGCTATTGGAGCGAACAAGTATTTACTGAATCAGAAACAGGTTGGTTAGCCCAACGCATCAGCAATGATGCAAGCCATTTTGCTGTTCTCTATAAGAATAAAAAAGTAGGTGAAGTCAAATATTCATTAGTAGGCGAACATAATATGCATAATGCAGTAATGGCGATTGCAGCTGCTCATAATGTGGGTATTGAACCGGCTGACGCCTGCTTAGCATTAGGTTCGTTTATTAATGCAAAAAGACGTTTAGAGCTCTATGGTGAAGTTAATAACATCGAAATCTATGACGACTTTGCACACCACCCAACAGCCATTTTAGCAACATTAGAGGCTTTACGTAGCAAAATCGGCTCTAATCGCCGCATTTTAGCAGTTCTCGAACCCCGGTCAAACACAATGAAATTAGGCATATCTAAAGATGAGCTAGCCCCATCGCTTGGACGTGCAGACGAAATTTTCATCTTCCAACCAGAACAACTGCCTTGGTTAGTTGCTGATGTGGTAGATGCTTGTATTCAACCGGCTTACTGGACTGGCGACCTTGATTTACTGGTTGAAATGATCACAAAATCAGCCCGACCAACAGATGCAATTTTAATTATGAGCAATGGTGGCTTTAATGGCATCCATAACAAAATTGTAGAAAGTCTAGAAAAAAAACAAATAAAAGATCAAGAAGATCAACCATTAATTTAATAACGATATATTAATAGCAACATATGATATGCCTATCACAGGGCATATCATATAAACAGAATATATCATGAATGAAGCAATCGACATAATAGCTATATTATGTCGCAGAATAAAATTGGCAAGAATTGAAAAAGTTTATCTGATAACACCCAATTAATTACAGTGAACCGTAATTGCTAGCCCACCCCGTGATGTTTCTCGATATTTTGCATTCATATCTTTTCCTGTTTCATACATGGTTTTAATCACCTTATCTAACGATACTTTTGCCGCAGTAATTCGCCTTAAAGCCATTCTCGTTGCATTAATTGATTTTACAGCAGCGATGGCATTACGCTCAATACAAGGTACCTGAACTTGACCAGCGACAGGATCGCAAGTCAATCCTAAATTATGTTCCATCGCGATTTCTGCAGCCATGCAAACTTGCTCAGGATTACCCCCTAAAAGCTCAGCAAGCCCTGCTGCAGCCATAGAACAAGCAACACCCACTTCTCCTTGACATCCAACTTCAGCACCAGAAATAGACGCATTGATTTGATAAAGTTGCCCTATCGCACCACAAGTTAGAAAAAATCGAATATAAATATCTGGTGTCACTTCGTTAATAAATTTATCATAATAAGCTAGCACCGCTGGGATAATACCACACGCTCCATTTGTTGGCGCCGTCACCACTCGACCACCAGCAGCATTTTCTTCACTAACGGCAAGCGCAAACATATTTACCCAATCAATAACCACCATAGGATCACTAATAATTTTATCTTTGGTTGTAGATAATTGACGATATAACGAAAACGCACGACGAGGGACTTTTAGAGGTCCAGGCAATAATCCTTCTGTATTCATTCCACGCTTGATACATTCCAAAATAGTTTTCCCAACTCGCGAAAAATAATCTTCAATTTCTTCATAAGTGTGTAATTGCAGCTCATTTTTCATCATAATACTAGAAATTGACAATGAATTATCTTCACAATGTTTTAGTAACTGTTCGGCTGAAGAAAATGGATAAGGAAATTTTACGGAGTCTTGTTTTTGCAAACCAAATTGCTCCTCTTCAACAATTTGACCACCGCCCACGGAATAATACGTTTTTTGAAATAGTAATGTATCACCATTATAGGCACTCAACGTCATGCCGTTTTCATGTAATGGCAAAAATTTGGAATGAAACACCATACAACTATCCAAAGGAAAGTCGATTTCGTAACGATTATGATAAATCGGTAAACGGTGAGTTTGTCTTAATTTTTCGATAAAAATAGGAATATTATCAATATCAACAGTATCAGGTTTTTCACCGGCTAACCCCATAATAATAGCAATATCAGTTTGGTGCCCTTTACCTGTTAACGACAAAGAACCATAAACATCAGCAACAATTTTAGTAACCGATGACATCATATCATTGCTAATTAGTTGATCAACAAACGCCTTCCCAGCTCTCATTGGTCCAACTGTATGCGAACTTGAAGGACCAATACCAATTTTAAATATTTCAAATACTGAGCTCATTTTACTCCTTGAAATTATTATCTTTTATTTTTAAAGTAAATAAACATCTATTCATAACAGGAAAACACTATGCACTTCACCATAACATAATTAAGCTTGGAATGAATATTTAAATAATTTTGGCAAAAAACGAGTAAGAGAAATTTCAAATAAAAAGTATCTTTTATTAAAAAAGACATAAACAATATAGCGATTAAACCTATTGAAACTTAAGACTTTATAGCACAAAAAATAATGTTGAAAATCCCAAAATTATAAAATAACTAATTTTAAAAGCTTAATTATTAAAGATTGCATTTCAATCAAGAATTGAATCATAATAACAAATTATTCCTGTTTCTAAATGCTCAATTTCTAACTCGCCACCTGTTAAAATTTCATCACCAGAAAAATAACTTGGCTTTCTTTTTAGGGTCACTTTTCCCAAAAGCTCATCATTGTAATAAAAATACCCTTCATCACTAATTTTATTATAAGGATCATCCGATTCCATCAATCCTCTGCCACAAGGACAATCGATAGAATCAACCCAATTACCATCTTTAGTTTTGCACCCATCTCCTCGCCAGCCAAAATCCAAAATTTCATCATAACTTAAATCCATTAAATAATATTTGGTTATTTTCACAGGATAATAGAGTATAGCAAAGACTAATAGCACATAAATAATATGCGATATTTTTAATTTTTTTAGTTTCATTATTTTCTTATTACTTATTACTAAATTACTTATATGAATAAAAGGTACAGGTAATGCCTGATTCAAAATCCTTAACGTACAGTTCCCCACCAGTAAATCGTTCTAAAGGAATGTAATCAGGTTTTCTTTTCAAATAAACTTTTTTCATCAGATCACTACCAATAATATAGCCATTCCCATCTTTGATATAAATACCGTTACTTCTATATGGATTCATTTGTTCGCAAATAGAACAATCTTTGCCATAATGATACTTGCCGCTGTCCAACTCACCTGGGTAATAACATTCATGCTCATTCACCCACATAAGATCCATCATTTCTTCATAACTAAAATCAGTTAAATAATAGATAATAAATTTAACTGGTTGGTATAATACCAAAACCACAAAAAAGGCTGCCACTAAGCGTGATAAATTTAATTTATTCATACCGATTTTTCTTATTACTCATGCTGATAATTTACAATTAATCTTTATGATTCACAATAATTATCAATAAAATTGCTTTAGTGTTGCGTTGGGTACTGCTAAACTAGCTCACATTTTTATTATATTTATAAATAAATTATTTTCGGGATAAATTTATGCGAACCAGTAAATATCTTCTTTCAACGTTAAAAGAAACCCCCGCTGATGCAGAAGTCATTAGCCATCAATTAATGTTACGTGCCGGCATGATCCGTAAAGTGGCTGCGGGTTTATATACTTGGCTTCCCACTGGTTACCGAGTACTAAAAAAAGTAGAAAATATTGTTCGTGAAGAGATGAACAAAGCAGGAGCAATAGAAGTATTAATGCCGGTCGTGCAACCTGCTGATATTTGGCAAGAAAGTGGACGTTGGGAACAATATGGCCCAGAACTACTGCGGATTAAAGACCGCGGTGATCGTGATTTTGTGTTGGGTCCAACCCATGAAGAAGTGATTACTGACTTACTCCGTAATGAAGTAAGTTCGTACAAACAATTACCACTTAATATCTATCAAATTCAAACTAAATTTCGTGATGAAGTACGCCCACGTTTTGGTGTGATGCGTTCGCGTGAATTTATTATGAAAGATGCATACTCTTTCCATACCACACAAGAATCATTGCAAGAAACTTATGATGATATGTACAAAGCCTATAGCGCTGTATTTACTCGCGCAGGTTTAAACTTTAGAGCAGTGCGAGCTGACACAGGATCGATTGGTGGTAACTGGTCACATGAATTCCAAGTATTGGCCGACAGTGGTGAAGACGACATCGTGTTTTCAACAGAATCGGACTATGCTGCTAATATCGAAATGGCCCAAGCACAAGCGCCAACACAAAAACGCTCAGCGCCGACTAAAGCAATGGAACTGGTTGAGACACCAAACGCCAAAACGATTGAAGAATTAGTTGAACAATTCAATTTACCAATTGAAAAAACCGTGAAAACCCTAATGGTGAAAGCCACAAAAGAAAGCGGTCACAAACTTGTTGCGCTATTAGTCCGTGGAGACCACACCTTAAACGAAATCAAAGCCGAAAAAATTGATATCGTAGCCTCACCACTAGAATTTGCAACCGAAGAAGAAATCCGTGCGATTGTAAATGCAGGGCCAGGCTCATTAGGACCAATTAACTTAAATATGCCAATCATCATCGACCGTGATGTTGCAGTCATGAGCGACTTTGGTGCGGGTGCAAATATTGACCACAAACACTACTTCAATATTAATTGGGAACGCGACGTTGCCCTGCCACGTATTGAAGATATCCGCAACGTGGTTGAAGGTGACATTAGTCCTGATGGCAAAGGAACATTACAAATCAAACGAGGGATTGAAGTTGGGCATATCTTCCAACTTGGTACAAAATACTCACAAGCAATGAAAGCCACTGTACAAGGCGAAGATGGGCAAAATCACGTCATGATCATGGGTTGCTACGGTATTGGGGTTAGCCGAATTGTGGCAGCAGCAATTGAACAATGCCATGATGAACGTGGTATTGTTTGGCCTGAAGCCATTGCGCCATTTAGTGTCGTAATTATTCCAATGAATATGCACAAATCAGAAAAAGTCCAAGCCACGGCCGAAAAACTTTACGCTGATCTACAAGCTGCTGGCATTGAAGTTCTCTTTGACGACCGCAAAGAGCGCCCAGGAGTAATGTTTGCTGATGCGGAACTAATTGGTATTCCACACACAATTGTCATTGGTGAGCGTAACCTTGAAAACGGCGAGGTTGAATACAAACATCGCGCTGGTGGCGACAAACAAATGGTAAAAACAGATAATATTATCGACTTTATCAAACATCGCACTCAATTAGTTTAACGTTCAAATAACTTACTAAACAGCCTAAAAGCACAACTGCAATAAACCAATTACTGTTGTGCTTTTGCATTTTTTATCGTACCCCAAACCATCATTACCTAAGCAACCACTAAAAAGCTAAATTCGATTACAAATTCAAAGTGATATTGTGTTTTTTTTCAGCTAAAATAAATCAAAATAAATCTTATCTCAATGGGTTGAAATAATGTTAAAAAAAGTCATGGCATTTACTCTATCTGCCTCGTTATTATTACAAAGCACACCTATCGTTTATGCTGATAACATCAACCTACCAGACATGGGTACTGCCGCGGCCACAACCCTCAGCATTGGCCAAGAAATGGAAATGGGCGATTACTACGTACGAATGTTACGTGCCAGTGCACCAATTATTAACGATCCAGTTTTAAACCAATATATTAATGACTTAGGCAAAAAATTAGTCACTAAATCAGAATCAGTAAAAACCCCTTTTCAATTTTACATTATGAAAAGCGATGTACTTAACGCCTTTGCTTTCTTTGGTGGGAATGTCGTCATTCATTCACAATTGATATTAGATACCGACAACGAAAGTCAATTAGCTTCAGTCATGGCGCACGAAATTGGACACGTCACCCAACGCCACTTAGCCCGAGCAATGGAAAACCAAAACCGCAACAGCCCTTATGTATGGGGAGCAACATTAGGTTCTATCTTACTGACTTTAGCAAATCCCGAAGCGGGAATGGCTGCAATAACAAGTACTATGGCAGGTTCGGCGCAAAATATGATTAGCTTTACACAAAGTAACGAACAAGAAGCCGATCGAGTTGGTCTTAGAACGCTATCAAAAGCAGGATTTGATCCTTATGCTTCATCGGAGTTTTTACAAAAACTAGCCGATCAAAGTCGTTTTAGTAGCAAACCACCCGAAATATTACTCACTCACCCACTCCCTAACAGCCGAATAACCGACATTCGCAACCGCACATTACAATACGACAAAAAGAACGTAACACCTTCATTAAACTATTATTTAGCAAAAGCACGATTAGCAATTTTAATCAATAACAAAAAAAATGCCGGTAAACTACTCATACAGGATTACAAAAAGCTAAACAATGAACAAAGTAATATTGCCGCTATTTATGGCAACGCATTAACTGACAACGTAAGCGGTAATAACCAAAAAGCTAAACAACAATTACAACCGTTACTAGACAGTGATCCTAATAATATTTGGTATATCGACTTAATGACAGATATTGATTTAGCGCTCAATAATAACAATGCAGCCATTGCTCGCCTACAAGCGGCGTTAAAAAAAGCACCCGATAGCTCGGCATTGCAATTAAATCTAGCAAATGCGTACATAAAAAACCAAAATTATCAACAAGCGGTGAGTTTATTGCATCGTTACACTTTCGACCATAATGACGATATCAATGGTTGGGATTTACTTGTTACTGCTTATGGAGGAATACGTTCAAGAGCGCAAGAAATGAGTGCACAAGCAGAAATCAGCGCATTAAGAGGAAATTTTAAACAAGCAATCACAATATTACAAAATGCGAAAAACCAAACCAAAGGTAATCAAACGATGGTTTCGAAAATTGATGCAAGAATCAACCAATTACAACAACTGCAAAAACGTTATGCAGCTTACGCACGATAACGGGGTTAAATTGTAACAATATCGCCTCGACTCATGATAAAAATACTCATCAGTCGAGGTATAAAAGACCTTTATTCTTGGGTCAAATGATCTACGTTATTATAGAATTTCACCGTAAATTTGCCAACTGACTGGTCATCATCTTGCTTATAGTTAACTACACTAATGCTCGTATTCAACATCCTTGGAAAATAATCCTCATCACGATGTAAACGCCAATCGCCACCATTTAAAACACAAAGCAATATACGCAATACCGTACCATGTGACACAACTAAAATGTTCCCAGAATCTTGAGGGGCATTTTGCACAATAGTATTTAGCCCTTGCTTCATACGCGCTAAAATATCGGGGTAACTTTCGCCTTGGCTAACAGATGAATCAAAATTAGCAGGATCAGTCAAATAGACATTAAATTCCGGCACGTCTTGTTTTAAAGTAGGCACATGCTTACCTTCCCAAAGGCCAAAATCCATTTCGCGCAGATCCGCAAGCTCAGAAGTAGGAATAGCCATATTATTTTCATTCACAATATAATTACGCGTATCCATTGCACGTTTTTGAGGACTAGAATAAGCTTGCATAAAAGGCACATCTTTTAAATGTTGCCCAGTTAATTTAGCACCTGAAATACCTTGTTCGGTTAACGGAGAATCTTTTGACCCTTGCATCTGATCTTTAACATTCCACTGCGTTTGACCATGTCTAATTAAATATAAATTTAAATCCTTCATTCGTACTCACTACCTTTTCTATTTAAAATTCTGTAGGCTGATATTTATCTTTTCTAAGATAGGTTAAACAGCCCTGTAAAGCATCATCCATAGGTGCATTTAATTGCATCTCTTGCCCAGTTTTAGGATGAATAAATTTGACGCTAGCGGCATGTAAAAACAACCGATTAAGCTTAGTACCAGCTAACAATACATCAAACTGCCTATCACCATAACGATCATCAAAAGCAATTGGATGATTAGCATATTGCGTATGGATACGGATTTGATGGGTACGTCCAGTCACAGGGCTGGCTTTAATCAAAGTGGCAAAATCAAAACGCTCTTCAACTTTAAACCGTGTTTCCGATGGCTTACCCTCTTTATCGACTTTCACCACTCGCTCGCCGCTTTTCAATACGTTTTTAAGTAATGGCGCCTGAATCACCTTACATTCAGAAGACCAATTTCCCTTAACAAGCGCCAAATAATTTTTTTGCATTTGTTTAAGGCGCAACTGTTCATGTAACGCTTTTAATGTAGAGCGTTTTTTAGCGATCAACAATACACCCGATGTCTCGCGGTCAATACGATGCACCAACTCCAAAAACTTGGCATCGGGTCTTAGCGCGCGTAAGCCTTCAATTACACCAAAACTTAAACCACTACCACCATGAACGGCAATACCTGATGGTTTATTAATCGCTAATAAGACATCATCTTCATAGATAATGGCCTTTTCTAAATCAGCGACTTTATTAAGCTTGGTTGAAATTTCTGATGTAGCTTTTTCAGCCACGCGAATAGGAGGGATACGAATTTCATCGCCAATATTTAATTTATATTCAGGTTTAATTCGCTTTTTATTAACACGAACTTCGCCCTTTCTTAAAATACGATAAATCATACTTTTTGGCACACCCTTTAAATAGGTGATTAAAAAGTTATCAATTCGTTGTGTCGCATTTTCCTCTGAAATGGTAACAAATGAGACTTGTAACTTGGTTTGTGGAGCATTTGAGTCCATAAAAAATGATTAATCCGCCATCAATAAATAAAGTCGTTTACATTATTCAAAAATAAATTACACTATCGACATTAAAGAATCACGATAGATGATATCCAATATAATTAAAGAAAAATGATTATAACGGAATATGGAGGAATAAAATAGTATGTTGTCACTGCTTAATCAATACTCACAAAGCAGATTCGCTTGGTTCTTATTGTTCTTTTCCACGCTTAGTTTTGAAATAACCGCACTTTATTTTCAACATGGTCTAGGGCTAGCACCTTGTACACTTTGTATTTACCAACGTTGTGCCATATTTGGCATCATGCTAGCTAGCATCATAGGACTAATTGCACCTAAAAACATACTTGCACGGTTAGCGGCCGTTTTAATTTGGCTTTTTAGCGCCTATAAAGGATTTGCTTTAGCAACATTTCATGCCCACCTACAATTCGAACCAAACTTAAGTGACACTTGCTCACTCAGTCCTCAGTTTCCAGCTTGGTTACCATTAGACTCATGGTTACCTAGTTTATTTAATGCTTACGGATCTTGCGCTGATAAGATATGGACATTTTTAACTATCGAAATGTCACAATGGATGATCATCATCTTTGCTTGCTACCTTATTGTCGGTTTAGCCATATTAGTATCACAGCTATTTTCAGCCCCTAAAAGCTCAATGTGGAGCAAGTAACGCTATTTATAAAGCTAGCACTTTTTGTTGATTTTGTTAGAATGTGTGACAATTTTATTTTACAAATTGTCACACACAAATGCTTTTGGAATATCACCCACCTATTGAACCTTGGCTGTCTATTTTATATCAAGATGATCACATTGTCGTAGTCAACAAGCAACCCGGTATCTTATCGGTTTCAGGGAATAAACCTCAATTTATTGATAGTATTATTCATCGTTTGCAACAAAAATATAGCTATGTCGAATCCGTACACCGACTAGACATGGCAACCAGTGGCATCATGGTTGCCGCCTTATCGAAACTTGCCGATCGTGAAATAAAAAAACAGTTTCGGGAACGCATTCCCAAAAAAACCTATATCGCCGTTGTTCATGGGCACCTTGAGCAGGACACTGGCCGTGTTGAATTACCCCTAATTTGCGACTGGCCCAACCGCCCAAGGCAAATGGTCGATTTAGAAAATGGCAAACATGCACTGACTGAATATCAAGTTATTGCCCGCAATCCCGACAATACAACACGAGTAAAATTATTTCCTTTTACTGGACGCTCGCACCAATTGCGTGTTCATATGCAAGCCATTGGTCACCCAATTTTAGGCGATAAATTTTATGCACATCCCGAAGCATTTGCGATGTCTAAAAGACTGCTATTACACGCTCAATTACTCACGATTAATCACCCAAAAACAGGCGAAAGTATGACGTTTAGCACTGAGCCAGATTTTTGAAATACAAAACCGGCTTATACCAATGGCTAAAACTCATTAAAATAAAGGAAATTAAAATGCAAAAAATTGTATTAGCAACAAACAACCAAGGTAAAGTGAATGAATTGCAAAAATTACTCGCCGATGCCGGTTTTGATATTATTGCACAAAGCCAATTTAACGTACCTGATGCCGATGAAACAGGATTAACATTTATTGAAAATGCCATTTTAAAAGCAAGACATACTGCCAAATTAACAGGACTGCCGGCCATTGCTGATGACTCAGGCTTAGCGGTCGATGTGCTGGGTGGACAACCGGGGATCTATTCTGCGCGTTATGCGGGTGAACATGGCAACGACAAAAACAATAATCAAAAACTTCTTACAGCATTACAAAACGTCCCCAAAGAAGCCCGCACTGCCTACTTTTATTGCGCACTTGTCTTTATGAGACACGAAGCCGACCCAACTCCCATCGTCTGTCTAGGCAAATGGAATGGCTTTATCTTAAATGAAGAACAAGGTGAAGGCGGATTTGGCTACGATCCACTTTTTTATATCCCAGAATTAGGCTGCACCGCAGCACAGCTCACCAAAGAACAAAAAAGCCAAATCTCACATCGAGGCCAAGCACTTAAGCAACTTATTACCAAAATTAAAACTGATTATTAATGATTAACAATATTATTTATATTCAAAATTGTATATCAAGAAACAAACAGTATATAATTAATGCATCAATGGGCGTGGAGTTAATATTGTGATTCTACTAATAGTAAGTGGTCGCTCCGGTTCGGGCAAATCAATAGCCCTACGAGCGCTGGAAGATATGGGATTTTATTGTGTTGATAATATCCCTGTTGCGTTATTACCACAATTAGCCAATTCATTAAAAGACAACAACACACCCGTGGCAATTAGCATTGACATACGGAACTTACCTGAAAATTTTGACTTCAATAACGACATTTTCCAACGCTTACCGCAATCAGTAACCCCAGAGATCATCTTTTTCGACTGCAGTCGCAACACCCTAATTCGACGCTATAGCGAAACAAGGCGCATCCACCCATTAACCAATCAACACTACTCCCTCGAAGAAGCCATCGACCTTGAAGAAGCTTACCTAGAGCCATTAAAATCGCACGCAAGCCTCATCATCAACACCGACAACCTTTCAGTCCATGAACTATCCGATATTTTAAGATCACGTATTTTAGGTAAAAAAGAGCGCGAATTAACCATCATATTTGAATCATTCGGCTTTAAACATGGCTTACCGGTTGATGCTGATTTTGTCTTTGATGTCAGATTTTTACCCAACCCACATTGGGATATTAGTTTGCGCCCACTAACAGGTCTCGATGCACCTGTCAAAGAGTACTTACTAAAACATGACGAAGTATCCCACTTCATCTACCAAACAGCCAATTACTTAAATCAATGGCTACCATTGTTAGAAAAAAACAACCGCAGCTACTTAACCATCGCCATTGGTTGTACAGGTGGACAACATCGTTCAGTCTTTATTGTTGAACAATTAGCATCGTTTTTTAAAGCACAAAACAAACAAGTACAAATACGTCACCGAACGTTAGAAAAGCGCTAAAAAAACAGTTCTACTCATCAACCAGCTTAAGGTTTACTATTTCCTCAAGTCGGTGTTTGCATTTTTTAATAATTTCTTTCAACGTTATTTTAGGTTTATGGTTTACAGAATCTGACACCGTCGTAATTAGCTGACTGAGTTTAACCAACTCAATATCTGCAGGTAAATTAGCTAACTTAGTTCTTAACACATTAACCGTCTGCGGATGTGGATGACCAATAGCAATCGCCACACCATTTTTACGAGCCAATTTCACGGCCAAATCAAATTGCTGACTAATTGCGCTTTCGGTTTGCTTATCATCTAAAAAAACATCACGCGTTAACACCGGTATATTATAGTCCAGAGCAGCTTTTTTAACTTGGGTTTTACCGATAGTTTTACTATCCAAAAAAAACATTGAATAACGACTCAACGCTTTCATCACATTTATCATACCGCTTAGATTCGAAGTCATCAAACTACCCATATGGTTATTAACCCCAACGGCATAAGGCACCCGTTCAACAGCATTATCGACAATGACTTTAACTTCGCTTTCATTCATCGAAGGAAACAAAGTATCCTTTTCTAACGGTTGTTTATTCATTGGCGCCATAGGCAAATGGATAATCACATCATTACCATGCTCATGAGCCATCGTAGCAATACGTTTAGCATTAGGAGAGTGTGGCAAAACAGCAATGGTAATCAAGGGCGAAAACCCAATAATCTGCTCCTCATTATGTTGACGATAGCCAAAATCATCAATAACCAGCACCAACTGCCCCGCATATAAAACGGGCGAATTTAGCACCAACAAACTAATAACCAGCAGACCAATAAAACAGCGCATTACTTTAACCACCCACTTGGATCAAGTGCCTTACCATCACGGCGAATTTCAAAATATAAAGCAGGCGTATTTTGCCCCCCACTCGAACCAATCAACGCAATGGCTTGCCCGTTTTGAATCTTATCGCCCACCTCAACCAAAATACGTTGATTATAGCCATACAAACTCATATCGCCCTTACCATGCTCAAGTGCCACAACAAAACCATAACCTTGCAACCAACTCGCCAATATCACCCGTCCATCGGCAATAGCTCGCACCTGAGCACCATCTTTAGCATTAATGACCATCCCCTTCCAATGTAACTCACCTTGAAGCGATTCGCCAAAACGGTGAGCAACACTACCGCTAACAGGCCAATTAAACTGATGTTTCGGCTTACCAATACCACTCACCCGCGCCATCAATGCCCGCTCATCAGGGTTAAGGGTATAGCTTGTATTTTTTTGCTTTTCTTCAATATGTTTTGCCTGCCTTGCTTCTTCTTCTGCTATGCGTCGGCTTTCCTTTTCTGCTTGGGCAATTTTGGCTTGTAATTTGGCTTCATTGTTACGCAAACTGGCTAATTTTTGTTGATTTTCTTGCATTGACAATTCAAGCGAAGATATTGTCTTTTGCCGATTTTGACGGTTCTTTTCAAGCCCAGCTTGCTGTTCTTTTTGCTTGCTTTGCAAAGCTTTATGAGTTTCCTGTTTTTTTTGCAATTCTTGCTTTTTATTGGCCAATTGGGTTTGCGTATCTTCAAGCTCAGCAATCAGTTGTTGTCGTGCATTATTAATATAACTGAAATAAGTAATAATGCGATCATTACGCTCACTCTTCTCGCCCGAAAAAACAAGCTCAAATCCCGTCGCATTACCCAGTTTAAATGCGCTTTCTAACTGTTTGGCCAGCACAGCTCGTTGCTGTTTTTGTTTTACTGTTAGTAAATCAATTTGTTTAACTAAGCTATTGATGTCTTGATCAAGTTTTCTAAGTGATAAATCGTTTTTTTCAATCGAAGTTAACAATTTCGCGATTTCGGTTTCTTGCTCTTTAAGATCATTAACTAGCTCGGTACGTTCTTTTTTTTGCTGTGCTAGGCGTTTTTCTTGTTCTTCGATCGAATGACGTAGGGATTGGAGTAGCTGATTGTCATCAGCGTATGAAAAGTTAACTTTCATTAACCCCACAAGAACAATAATTGCAATTTTTTGATAAATGGACATGGTGTTGTATTTGTGATTGATAGCCGAGCAATAATGATGATGTCACTATACCGATAATTAGGGCAAGATGCAAAATGAAAACCAATTGTAATGTGGGGGGGAGATTGTTTTTTTTAGAAAAAACACTCAAAAAAAACTTTAATAAAATCAATACCATTTCTGACTGATTTTTGCTATATTATTTTTCATGGGGTGTCGTATGGTTGTTTTTTAACTTTGTTTTGAGGGCCAAGCCAGTTGGTGTTTTTTGATATAAGCAAAATCAAAAACCTTTCGCACCCCAGTTGGGAAGTTGCAACCTAAGATGCGTATATCGCTGATTTAACAATATCCCCTTACTTTCGTCCTTTTTATCAGCAAGCTTGCTGACAATTTTAGGTTGAAAGTCTTGGGTGATGAATAAGTGCTATGTTAGTAGTGCTCATTTTACTGTTAGGCATACTATGCCTAGCATTGAATAGATGCCATCAGTTGCATTAACACCACTATATTAAAGTACACAGCAAACACTTATCATTACCACCAACTGCTTGGTTATTCTTATTTATTTTACCCTTGTGCCACCGCCATCGACACTTTCAGCGTCGTCGGCGGCGGGGCGGCGCGATTGTGGCTTCGCCGCAACAGCGCAACCCTAAGGGAATACCCCAACTTGCGCGGGGGCGTTATTCTTTGTTAGTTGTCCTCTCAGGCACCATAACCGCCCCCGCGGCCCAAGGATTAAGGAATAAACGCTAAAAACTAAGGTGCGGCACAAAGGCCACGGCGGCCGTCGCCGGCACTGCGGCTGCGGACAGTGCCGTAGTACGAGGCGACAGTAAACCCATTGCTACCTGTAGCGTCGCTTGTCCAGTAGCTGCTGTCGGCGAAGCCCACAGCAGCGTAATCGTGCATGCGGCCCCACTCCGTGAAAAATCCAGAACCTATATGACGCATGTAATCATTACGAGATGAATGAGGCAAGGCGCCAGAAATAGGAGGATTATCTGTTTTGACTGCATTGGTTAAATCCTTAACCTGTGGCGCACGATAACCCAAACTTCTACACCAAGTGGATTGGCTAGACAGACTACTCTCGTTATTACCCCGATTGACGAACCACTGTTTTAAGACAAACCCATACCGAACCTCATTACCTCGACTATCCCTACCCAACAACTCAAAGGTCTGTGGCAAAGAGGGGACATCTAGCGGACTAGGATTACTTGAATTTTTCTGAGTATCATCAGCCCCAGGACCACTTAACTTAACTCGTGCGACAACTTTTCCTCTATCAACACTAGGAATCCAACTATCACTAGGTGTAACACTTGTCACCGTAGCCGTTATTCCACCACGAGTAACTGGAGACCATGTCAACTGACTTGCATCAACTCCAGTAGGCATCTCTAAGTCAAAATACAACCCATCAGCACCCGTTGTAGGAAAATTTCGGCCGTAAGATGATGAATCATTTGACTGAGTTAAAAAACCCTTTGTAGAAGACCATATGTTAGATGGGCCTGCGTAACTGCCTGAGCCACCGCGGAGATTCGGCCTTGCGCTACTCGCAAAGTAACAAGCAACAGGACCTGTAACACCATACGGATTGATATAATATGTCACCCTCTGACTGCTAAAATTGGTTCTATTAGGAACACCGTACTGGGTCTGTAAATATCCCCCTGTACTACTTAAAGTTACCCTATAAGGCGCCTTACATCCACTTAATTCTTCATTAAAACTAACATCATTGCCATCCTTATCTGTAAAGGATGCCGATATACTCCCTGATATACCATTTGCTGCCGGCTCATCTCCATCATCATCTCGCCAATAATCATACCTTGTGGCTAAATCACTTAAACTCACTGAACTAGCTGTTGTTCGTGGGAATATCATTCCTATATCTCCCAATCTACTTCCTTCATAAGGTAAGCTTATTGGATTTGATACGCTTGATGTATTACTAGATGGCCTGATTACCTGACCATCCTGCAACCGAATAGACAACAAACTGTCTGTATCTGTTGCCTTTGTTCGACCATGGTTGAACGCTAAATACGGCGCACTACCCTCTATTACCCTTGAAGTACACGCCATGAATGGCTGTGAACAAGGCGTTAATGCCACAGAACTCTGTGAATACGACAACAAGAACAACAACGCGAAGAACAACGCCGATTTAGATAACAATTTAGATAACAATGAAGGTCTAAACCATAATGGCGGTTTGAATACTAATGGCGGCTTTAATAACCACTTGGATATCGACGATAATTTTGCCGAAGAGGTGGCCGAAGGACCCGACGAAAACATCGCCTGAAAATACCTCGATGACGGCGTCCATTTCGCTACGCGAAATGACCTCGCTGATGAAAATAAGAATTGAGTCTGATTTCGACTACGGTGAAAATTAAAAAGTTTTAGGGCGTAGGTTTGGCAGGCCAGATGCCAGATGCCAGATGCCATAAATGGTAACGCATTTCGATCATCCTGTCAAGTAAATTTTTGTTTTATTTCGATTTTTTATAACTGACTGCTCGACTAATGAGCACTCCCTTGCTTTGAAAGCGATTAAATTATAACCGCTTGACCAATAATGCGCTACCTTTTTTGTTAAAAATTTGTAAAGTTTTGTTAAAGACTGAGTCAGCTTATGTTGGCGGGCTTTGGGAAATGGTTTTGGTGATGTTTTTTGAATAAAAAACATCAAATAAAAACTTCAATAAAATCAATACCTTTTCTGACCGATTTTTGGACGGAAAATCAGGCCTTTTTGGGGTTGGTGAATAGGATGGATTGGGTGCGGTGGTTTCGGACGTTTTGACCTATAGTGAACAAAATAGCCACAGTGACCACGTCCGAGCTAAGGGAATTAGAGCGAATTCCCTTAGCAATCCCGCGCTTGGCTGCAGAATGTGGCCTGCGGCACTACTCGTATCATCCTGATACTCGCCTCTACGAGGCCATCTTCGCTATGCTCAGATGTTCAAATTTGTTCCAGACAAATTTGTCCGCCGCCGGCGCTCGGTCTTGACGCACCGTTTGTGGACGCGCTCCCGGCGCACCACAAACTCGCCAAACATCCCTGTTTGGCGTGCTAACCTCACTCTGTTGTCGGCACATTCTGACGCCGGAATAAGACAAATAACATAACCATCGTTTTTGGGATGGGTTATTGTGTTTTTATAAGACAGTTTTTGCTAAAAAACAAAAAATAAAAACTTCAATAAAATCAATACCTTTTCTGACCACTTTTTGGATGTAATTACATTGCTTTTTAACACAAAAGCAACTCACCAAAAAACACCTAAGATTATGTTGTCTGTCTTGTTCCGGCGTCAGAATGTGCCGACAACAGAGCGAGGCTATTCTCCGTCTGGAACGGATAATAGCCGGTGCGTTAAGACCGAGTGGCGGCGGACAAATTTGTCTGGAACAAATTTGAACATCTGAGCATAGCGAAGATGGCCTCGTAGAGGCGAGTATCAGGATGATACGAGTAGTGCCGTAGGCCACATTCTGTAGCCAAAGCGTGGGTTGTCAGGGAATTCGCTTTAATTCCCTTTGCTCGGACGTGGTCACTGTAGCTATTTTATTCACCTAAGGTCAAAACGTCCGAAACCTGCGCACCTAATTTATTCTATTCACCAAAACAAAAAAGGCTTGATTTTCCGCTAAAAATCGGTCAGAAAAGATATTGATTTTATTAAAGTTTTTCCGGCCATTTTTTAACAAAAACTGCCTTATAAAAACACAATAACCCATCCCAAAAACGATGGCTATGTTGTCTGTCTTATTCCGGCGTCGGAATGTGCCGACAACAGAGCGAGGTTAGCACGCCAAACAGGACGTTTGGCGAGTTTGTGGTGCGCTTGGAGCGCGTCCACAAACGGTGCGTTAAGACCGAGCGGCGGCGGAGGGTAGCCGTAGGCCACATTCTGTAGCCAAAGCGCGGGATTGCTAAGGGAATTCGCTTTAATTCCCTTAGCTCGGACGTGGTCACGAGAGCTATTTTATTCACCCAAGGTCAAAACGTCCGAAACCACCACACCCAATTTATTCTATTCAACAAAAAAAAGGCCTAATTTTCCGCCCAAAAATCGGTCAGAAAAGGTATTGATTTTATTAAATTTTTTATTTTATTGTTTTTTTACAAAAAAAACCATCTTTAACTCACCCCGTATATTCAGGCATAAAACAATTAGACATTTCACAACTATTGATAAAAAGTATAATATATAGCACTATTTAAATTATCGAAAAACCAATTCAACCATAAAGATAACATCATGCAAAAGTTTAATGTCAAAACCTTTCAGGGGTTAATTCTTACGTTACAAGATTACTGGGCTAATCAAGGATGCACCGTGATTCAGCCTTTAGATATGGAAGTTGGCGCCGGGACTTCTCATCCTATGACTTGTTTACGAGCCTTGGGGCCTGAGCCGATTAATGCTGCTTATGTTCAACCATCACGCCGCCCAACCGATGGTCGCTATGGCGAAAACCCAAACAGGTTACAACATTATTATCAATTTCAAGTTATCTTAAAACCTTCGCCCGATAATATCCAAGAGCTCTATTTAGGTTCGTTAAAAGAGTTGGGGCTTGATCCTACTGTTAACGATATCCGTTTTGTTGAAGACAATTGGGAAAACCCAACCCTTGGTGCATGGGGGCTTGGTTGGGAGGTTTGGTTAAATGGGATGGAAGTAACCCAGTTTACTTACTTTCAACAAGTTGGCGGGCTTGAATGTAAGCCGGTCACCGGCGAGATCACTTACGGACTTGAGCGTTTAGCAATGTATATTCAAGGCGTCGATAGCGTTTATGATTTAGTTTGGAGTGATGGTGCATTTGGTAAAACCACTTATGGTGATGTGTTCCATCAAAATGAGGTTGAGCAGTCAACGTATAATTTTGAATACGCCAATGTTGAATTTTTATTTTATTGTTTTGAACAACACGAAAAAGAAGCCAAGTTTTTACTTGAGCTAGAAAAACCGCTTCCTTTGCCGGCTTATGAGCGTATTTTAAAAGCCGCCCACTGTTTTAATTTGCTTGATGCACGTAAGGCGATTTCGGTCACAGAGCGTCAACGTTATATTTTGCGTATTAGGACGTTAACAAAAATGGTGGCCGAGGCATATTATGCATCTCGTGAAGCACTTGGGTTCCCTATGTGCCAAAATTCACGCGCTAACGACAGTGCATCAAAGTAGGAATTAGAAGATTATGCAAAAAACATTCTTAGTGGAAATCGGTACCGAAGAGTTACCACCAAAATCACTCCGCACTTTAGCAGAAAGCTTTGCGGCAAATTTTATACAACAGCTTGATAATGCCAATTTAGAACATGGTGAAGTGCTTTGGTATGCTTCGCCACGTCGTTTAGCGTTAAAAGTTTTAAATTTGAGCGATACCCAGCCCGATAGCCAAATAGTTAAACGTGGTCCGGCGGTGAGTGCGGCATTTGATGCCAATGGTCATGCGACTAAAGCTGCCGAAGGTTGGGCGCGAGGTTGTGGCATTACTGTTGAGCAAGCTGAGCGTATACAAACAGATAAAGGCGAGTGGCTTTCTTATACTCAAAATCAAAAAGGTCAGCCTGTTGTTAATCTTTTATGTGATATGGTTAAAACCGCATTAAGTAAATTACCTATCCCTAAACCAATGCGTTGGGCAGCAAGACAGGTCGAATTTATTCGCCCATGTCATACGGTGACTATGTTGTATGGTGATGAGCTTGTGTCTGGTACCATTTTAGATATTGAGTCAAACCGCATTATTCGTGGCCACCGTTTTATGGGTGAACAAGAGTTTACTATCGATAATGCCGATCAGTATCCTGAAATTTTAGAGCAACGCGGTAAGGTGGTGGCTGACTATGATAAGCGTAAAGCGATCATTAAACAACAAGCCGAAGATGCCGCGGCAAAATTAAACGGTAAAGCCGACTTAACCGATAGCCTGCTTGAGGAGGTGTCGTCATTGGTGGAATGGCCTGTTGTGTTAACCGCTAAATTTGAAGAGCGTTTTTTAGCCGTTCCTGCAGAGTCGTTAGTGTATACGATGAAAGGTGATCAGAAGTATTTCCCTGTTTATGATAATCAAGGAAAATTGTTACCTAACTTTATTTTTGTTGCCAATATTGAGTCAAAAGATCCGCAGGTGGTAATTTCGGGTAATGAAAAGGTAGTTCGCCCTCGCCTTGCTGATGCTGAGTTTTTCTATAAGACGGATTTGAAACAACGTTTAGAAGATCGTTTGCCTCGCCTTGATACGGTTTTATTTCAACAACAATTGGGTACGGTTAAAGATAAATCACTTCGTATTGAAGCCTTATCTGGTTTTATTGCTGAACATATAGATACCAATGTTGAGCAAGCGAAACGAGCAGGTAAGTTGACTAAATGTGATTTAGTGACCAATACCGTTTTTGAATTCCCTGAAACGCAAGGCATTATGGGCCGTTATTTGGCACTAAAAGATGGTGAAAGCAGTGAAGTGGCCACCGCAATTGAAGAACAATATAAACCACGTTTTGCTGGCGATGAATTACCAAGTACAGCTGTGTCTTGTGCGGTTTCTATCGCTGAAAAAATGGATACTTTAGCGGGTATTTTTGGTATCGGACAGCACCCTAAAGGCGATAAAGATCCTTTTGCATTACGTCGGGCTGCAATTGGTGTTTTACGAATCATTGTTGAAAAGACACTACCGTTAGATCTTGTTGAATTAACCAGTTATGCCGCATCGTTATATGGTGATAAATTGAGTAATACAAATGTGGTTGAGGATATTGTTACTTTTATGCAAGGTCGTTTCCGCGCTTGGTATCAAGAACAAGGCTTTGCCATTGATACTATTCAAGCGGTTTTAGCGCTTAACCCAACAAAACCGGCTGATTTTGATGCGCGCATTAAAGCAGTTACTCACTTTAGAACCTTGCCAGAAGCATCGTCATTAGCCGAGGCCAATAAACGAGTGTCAAATATCTTATCTAAAGCCGAAATTACTATTCCAGAACAGATCAATGCAGCCTTGCTAGAAGCAGGTGCTGAAGGTGAATTAGCTAAAAAATTGGCAGTTTTAACCGATAAACTTTCACCTTATTTTAGTGAAGGTCGTTATCAAGATGCGTTAGTTGAATTATCATCTCTTAAAGAGACGGTCAATGCCTTTTTTGATTCTGTCATGGTTATGGTTGACAATGAACAGATTAAACTTAATCGATTAGCGCTTTTGAAAAAGTTGCAGAACTTATTCTTAAAAGTAGCGGATATTTCATTACTACAAGCCTAATTGACAAATTAAATTTTTCAACAACATAAATGGTGGTAACAAAACCAGTTACCACAAGAAAGGAACTTTTATGGAAGTGCAAAAAAAACTGACTTTTTCTTTAATTTTTAAACAAACACTGAATTTTACTCGTAACCATGTAATGCCTATTTTGTTTGTAAGCCTAATGGTAGCGTTAGCTAATTCGGTTATTACTAACTATCTTTACTATCTTAATTTGGACCTCCAATTGTATTTAGATCTATCTCCCCATATTCCAATTTTGATTCTAGCTTTGTTAATCCATAGCACTATGAAGTCAATTAGTATTGCAACCGTTAGTAATCTTAATAGCAGCAATAAACTTAAGCCAAAGCTATTCTTGTCTAGTTTTCTATCCAGTATGCTAAAAATTCTTGGTTTTTATATTACTTTTATTTTTTTAGTCTTCTTAATAGCAATCATTTTATCTTTAGTATTTATTTGTTTAAATTTTTTATTACCTAGCATTTTGATTTTGTTATTAATTGCTTTAATACTAATTGTTCCAATTATATTTTTCTCTATTTTTTCTGATCTCTTTTTCGGGTCATTAGCTGATCCTAAACAAAAAAGTTTCGCTGATTTACTTTCGTTAAACTATCAGCTAGTAAAAAAATATTGGGCTCCTGGTCTTTTGATGTTATTAATTAGCGGTGCATTTTCTACCCTTTTGGCCAAATTGGGTATGACCTTAGATAATGAAAATATTATATTGAGTGCTATCATTTCATTCGCCTCTGCCTTTTTTGATATCTTTGTTACTAGCTTTTTCTATCGTCTTTATTCGCTAGCCACTAATACTACTAGCCAAAACTTGCCGGCAAAAGATGATTATGAAACAACCAGTAATTTGATTGTTTAACTATTCTGATCCTCACCAATTTTTGTTGGTGAGGATTAACGTGCTATGTCAATTTGCGTGTATTAATTTGTTATAACAAAACCGGTAGGATAATAACTATGACACCCGCTATTAATTTGCTTAAAAAGTTAAACATCAAATTTAACATTCACCAATATAAGCACGATCCCAACCAAACCCACTACGGACAGGAAGCTGTAGATAAGCTTGATCCAAGTTTAAATGTCACTGCCGCCCAAGTGTTTAAAACGTTGGTTGTGAGCTTAAACGGTAACCCTAAAACCTTAGCTGTTTGTGTGTTACCTGTTGATGGTCATTTAGATCTTAAAAAAGCTGCAAAAGCGTTAAATTGTAAAAAAGTAGATTTGGCAGCTCCTAATTTAGCACAAAAGGTAACGGGCTATTTAGTCGGTGGAATTAGCCCTTTAGGCCAAAAACAACACTTTCCAACATTGATTGATTTAAGTGCAAATCAGCTCACTACAATGTTTATATCGGGCGGTAGAAGAGGATTAGAAATTGAAATTGCCCCTCAAGATTTGGCCGATATATTAAAGGCCACATTAACTGAAATAACCACTTAAAATTATCGGTAAAACAATTTTTAATTTGCTGTTGAGTTTAAATGTTACAAGGTGAGATTAAAAATTTAAAAAAATAGGCTGTTTTCTATTTTTAGCACATATTATTTTAGCTCAATAACAAGGGCATAAAACAATGTTCTATGCCCTTGTTATGTTCCATCAATAAAATCATCGATAGAAAAAGAATCAACTTATTTGATTGCTTCTTTTAAACTTTTACCAGATACAAATGCTGGTACTTTGCTTGCTGCAATTTTAATTTCTTTACCAGTCTTAGGGTTACGGCCTGTACGTGCTTTACGAGCATTAACTTTGAATGTGCCAAAACCAACTAATTGAACTGGTTCACCAGCTTTTAATGATTCAGTAATAGCTGCTAATGTAGCTTCTAATGCTGTTTTAGCTGCAACTTTAGTAATATCTGCTTTGCTAGCAATAGCGTCGACAAGTTCTGTTTTATTCATGGGTATATCCTTACATATTATTTTATTGTTAAAGTTAACATTACATACAAAGCAAGAATCAACAATCCAAGCTTCGTTACTGTAAACAATGTTTAGGTTACATTGCTGTTAAATGTAGTCTATATTTGATTAAGATTAAAGAAAAATTTAATAAAAAATAAAAAAATCACTCTTCAAATAGCTTAATTGCTCAAAAAAACACCAATATTACTTGTTTTAGCCGACCGTATTTCGTCTTTTAAGCCTTTTATTAACTCAATCGTTTCGTTGGTTTCATCGCGTAATAATCGAAAGAGTTCCCACTGCAAATCAAACTCGTCAACAACGCTCTGTAAGTTTTGTTGTTCGTCTTCAGATAGCGCAACATTGGTTTTAGTCATTTCAAATTCGGCAACGGTAGTGGCGGATATACCACTTACCTTGGCACTATGTTCGGCTATTTCACCACTTAAATAAGAGTGTAGAACTTCACTAAGCGCCTGACAAGCATCAATAGCAGGGTAAACCATATAAGGGCTGTCGTCAGTTACCGTAGGAATAATGGCTTCTAATTTTTCAAGTTGTAAGTCGAAATTGATTTTGACATCTTCAACCAGTAATGATTCCCAGACTAAATCTAGTATTTTTTTGTAGCTCTTTGCATCTTCTTCATTTTGTTGTTGCTGGCAATAAAAAACAAAATTGGGATACATTCGTTCACATAGACAAGCCATAAATAAACGTTGTTGCCATTGTGGTAACTTTTCTATTCTTAATTGAATAGGGTTTTTAATCATGATGAAACCTTTTAGACTTTTGATGCACTGCGTCAATTAAATATTGCACATGTTCAACGGGAATATCTTGATGAATACCGTGACCTAAATTAAAAATATGACCAGAATAAGCACCAAATTCGTTAAGAATGGTGCTAACATTAGATTCGATTGTAAGTTTATCCGCATATAAAACGGATGGATCTAAGTTGCCTTGTACGGCAATTTTTCCCTTTGAGGCAATTGAGCTCAAATTTACAGTCCAATCAACACCAATAGCATCACAACCTGTATTGGCAATACTATCGAACCATAATCCTCCACCCTTTGTAAAAAGCGTGACAGGTACATAAGAGGTGATGTCTGACGTTTTATGACCACGTTTTAATTTTGATAAGATTAATTGCATATAATGCAATGAGAATGTTTGATAACTTTGATGGCTCAATACTCCACCCCAAGTATCAAAAATCATAATAGATTGTGCTCCGGCTTCAATTTGGGCATTTAAGTACAAGGCCACGCTATCAGCAAGCTTTTCAAGTAGTCGATGTAGCGCTTTAGGTTCGCTATAAAGCATTTTTTTTATTTTAGTAAACGCTTTACTGCTCCCTCCTTCTATCATGTAGGTGGCTAATGTCCATGGACTGCCTGAAAATCCAATTAACGGTACTTTGCCATTGAGCTCTTTTTGAGTTAAACGAATCGCTTCCATCACATAATTAAGTGATTGATTTGGATCAGGAATCGGTAATTGCTCAATATCAGACATGCAAGTAATCGATTTTGTAAATTTAGGCCCTTCACCTGCCTCAAAATGTAAACCAAGCCCCATAGCATCAGGAATGGTTAAAATATCAGAAAAGATAATAGCAGCATCAAGTTTATATCGTGCTATGGGCTGTAAAGTCGCTTCGCAAGCGAGCTCGGGCGTTTGACATAAAGTCATAAAATCCCCTGCTTTTGCTCTTAACTGGCGATACTCAGGTAAATAGCGACCAGCTTGACGCATCATCCAAATCGGTGTGTAGTCCACTGGTAAACATTGCAAAGCACGTAAATAACGATCATTTTTTAATTGGCTCATATCTTCAGTTCTTTCAATAAAGAGGTTAGTTTGTCAAAAATTTCAGGAAAGTATGCGTTTAAATATCAAAATCACATTTTTTATCTATTATTTGTGCTCTAAACCTGAGGTTGTGATAATGTATTTTGAGCATAACAGATCAAAGCTTCAGAGATATTTTTCATTACACTACTTTCTGGAGCAAAACGATGCCAATATAACATTCGTCTTTGATATAACCCTTCCGTTAAATTGATTAATTCACCACTTTTTAATTCTTGTTCAACCTGTAATTTTGGTAGCATACAACACGCTGAACCTTGTTTAGCTAGTTGTACAAAGGCTTCAGATGAACTGGTAATATGGCAAATTACACTGCCTGGCGTGAGATTGAAGTTTTCTTGCAAAAACGCTTGATGCATGTCATCTAGATGGTCAAATGCAACTGCTGGAGCTTTTAATAATGAGGAGCGAGTTACACCATTTGGAAAGTACTTTTTAGCAAAATCAGGAGAGGCCACAAAAATATAGTCTAGTGCACCTAATAAATCAGATAGGCAACCCGGTAAAGGGTTAGCTTGAATGCTAATTGCAGCAACCACGGTGCCTAAACGCAATAGCTCTAGCGTATGCTCTTCGTCTTTAACTTGTATATCAAACCGTAAGATATTTTTATCTAAAACTGGTTTTAATGCAGGTAATAACCAAGTCGCTAACGAATCGGCATTGATTGCAATAGATAATGATAACGGTGTTGTATTTTGTTCATTATCCCCCAACCATTGTTGTTCTAATAACTCAACTTGGTGCAATAACCCTAAAAGATGTTCACCTTGTTTAGTGGCTTTTGGTGGAATGGTTCTGACCAATAATTGCTGACCAAAAAAGCTTTCTAATTGTTTAATACGTTGCGATACCGCAGGTTGTGTTATACACAACTTATCTGCTGCTCGTTCAAATCCTCGCTCTTTTATCACTGCATCTAATGCTTGTAATGCTCTATAATCTGGACGCTTCATAATCTCTTTAATAATGATTTGCTCATTGCTTGAATATTTAAACTAATTTAATACCGCAATAAATTATAAATATATTAAAAATTAATATATTTTCTTAAAATCCTAATGATTTTTGCTTTCCAATTAGTTACTATGCCATATCTTCAATGATTTTGCTTTCAAAATTTTATTTTTTTAACAAAAATTATCCTCAAATTAGGGTGATATCATGACTCAAGACGAATTAAAAAAAGCTGTAGGTTGGTCTGCATTAAAATTTATCAAACCTGATTCTTATGTCGGTGTGGGAACTGGCTCAACAGCATCCCATTTTATTGATGCATTAGCAACAATTAAAGATCAGATCAAAGGGACTGTTTCAAGTTCAGAAGCATCAACTCAAAAATTAAAAAGCTATGGCATTCCGGTATTAGATTGTAACCAAGTCGATAGCTTAGATGTTTATGTCGATGGTGCCGATGAAATCAATCATCATTTACAAATGATTAAAGGTGGTGGCGCAGCTTTAACCCGCGAAAAAATTGTTTCAGCCATTGCTAAGCAATTTATTTGTATTGTTGATGAGTCAAAAGTGGTTGATGTATTAGGCTCATTTCCATTACCAGTTGAAGTAATTCCTATGGCTCGTTCTTATGTTGCTCGCGAATTATTTAAACTGGGTGGAAAACCAATATATCGTCAAGGTGTAGTCACTGATAATGGTAATGTTATTTTGGATGTTCATGATCTCATCATCGCAAAGCCAATGGAATTAGAAAATAAAATTAATAGTATTGCAGGTGTGGTCACTGTTGGCTTATTTGCGAATAAAGGCGCTGATATTGCACTAGTTGGGTGTAGCACGGGTGTAAAAGAGCTCAGATAAGATCATTTGTTAGAATAAATTTAAGAGAGGAAATAATGGTTATTCAGACTTTAACCAAAGATGAAAACAAATTTTTGTTACTTGAGGGCATCCACCCTAGCGCAATAGATGTATTAAAATCCGCAGGCTTTACCAATATCGAATATCATAAAGGAGCATTATCGCCCGAAGAACTACAACAAGCCTTAAAGGATGTCCGTTTTATTGGGATCCGCTCAAGAACACAGTTAACCAAAGATATCATCGACGCAGCGCCAAAACTCGCTGGCATTGGCTGTTTTTGTATTGGCACCAATCAAGTGGATCTTGATGCGGCAACGGTGAAAGGCATTCCAGTATTTAATGCGCCATTTTCTAATACTCGATCAGTTGCTGAACTTGTTTTAGCTGAAGCAATTTTGTTATTGCGCCGAGTACCTGAAGCAAATGCTAAAGCACACCAAGGCAAATGGAATAAAATTGCCACCGGTTCGCACGAAGCACGTGGTAAAAATTTAGGCATCATTGGCTATGGCCATATTGGTAGCCAATTAAGCATTTTAGCTGAATCACTAGGGATGAATGTCTATTTTTATGATATCGAAACAAAACTGCCTTTAGGTAATGCTAAACAAATTTCAACAATGAAAGAGTTATTGGCTATAAGCGATATAGTCACCATGCATGTGCCGGAAAACGCAACGACCATAAAAATGATCAGTGATAACGAAATCGATGCTATGAAATCAGGTTCAATTTTGATTAATGCTTCACGCGGTAGAGTCATCGATATTGATGCATTAACTAAAGCGCTAAACACTCATAAATTGAGCGGTGCAGCCATTGATGTTTTCCCAACTGAACCGGCTAGTAATAACGATCCGTTTGAATCACCATTGTGCCAATTTGATAACGTGATTATTACACCACACATTGGTGGTTCAACAAGCGAAGCACAAGAAAACATTGGTATTGAAGTTGCTACAAAACTAGCTAAATACTCAGACACTGGCGCAACGCTTTCAGCGGTTAATTTTCCAGAAGCCTCTTTACCAATTCCAGCTAAAGGCGCAAGCCGTTTTATCAATATTCACCATAATCAACCCGGTGTATTAACCGCCATTAATACTTTATTTGCCGAACAAGGTTTGAATATTTCGGCCCAGTACTTACAAACCGATCCTAAAATTGGTTATGTTGTAATTGATATTGATAGAGTTGAACAAAGCAAAGCTGAAGAATTGTTAGTGAAACTGAAAAATGTATCAGGGACAATCCGAGCCAGACTGTTATTTTAAGCGATTCAAACTAGGTAGATGGATTAACATTATTTTTTACAATAGGTTGATCCATCTAAAATAAGCTTTAAATCAATTTTATTTATTTTTTCTAACCGTATTTAGATAATGATATTTTTATATTATTTATCAATCACTTTTACTTTAATCACTTTAATACCTTTTTGCATTAGTGCATCATAATATCTATCATCTAAATTATCATCAGTGATAATTGTATCGACAGCACTTAGCTCACAAACTACATTTGGGCTACGTCGTCCAAATTTAGTTGAGTCAGCTAATAATATTAATTTTGCTGCTGCTTTGCTCATCGCCACACTACCGTGATAACTTTCATTAAAAGTTGTTATGCCACCCACTAAATCTACTCCATCGGCGCCCATAAATAGTTTATCAAATGTATAAAGTTCAAATGCGGCTGCTGTCGATACACTATTACTGTGAAAAGAGGCTGATTTTCGACGAAAGGTCCCCCCAGATAGAATAATGGTATAATTATTATTGTAAGCAACTAGCTCGTTTACTATATGTAGGCTATTAGTCAAAATAGTCAGATTATCGAATTTAGCAAGCATAGGTATCATTTGTGCAACGGTACTACCAGAATCAAAAATAATTGAATCGCCCTCATGAATCAGGTTAGCCGCTTCTTCTGCTATTGCTTTTTTCGATGCTGTATTAATGTAAGTTTTATGATCGATGGCTCTATCACCAACTTCACGATTTAACATAGCACCACCATAAGTACGTAAAACCAAACCACTTTGGTGAAGCTGGGTTAAATCTTTTCGAATAGTTGTTCCTGTTGTTTTAAAATGTTCAACCAATTCATCAACACTAACCTGTCCATGGTTTTGGAGGTATTCTAAAATAGCTGTTTGTCGTAGCCTTACTTTCATACAAAAAATTCCATCATTATTAGTATACAAAAATTTTTATTTTACAAAATATTATACTGTACAATGAAAGAAATTACTTTTTAAAATAAAAGATAATTTTCAATTATTTGCCGTTAAGGCAGTAGTTAATGCACTTTGTGATGCTGCATCATTCGGAAATATCTTTTCTGGAATGATTTTTGATACTGATAATCCGTGTAATTGTAAAATGGGTTTAGGTAAAGCAAATACCGTTATCCCCTTCATTATGACTGAATCGATAACGACTTTATTTTCATCTAATGAAATTGCAATTAATACCCTTGGCATAAACCGTTTACCTTTGCTACGACCAACGCCTAAATAAGTGCCTTTTTTCATAGCTAAGAAAGCTTGATTAAAACGGCGAATTTGAAACCAACTAAAAACGATTTGGATACACCAAGCAATTAAGGCAATAGTAATTAACGTGGTTGTCATATTTGTGGTTTTCCATTTTATTTAAGTTAGAATAAAAAGTGCGATAAGTCGTAAATTAACTTTCGCACTTTATTTTAACTAAAACATTACTTGTCCACCTGTAATGTTGATTGATTGTCCTGTGCAATAAGATGCTTTATCGCTTGCATAAAATAGTAATACGTTAAGGACATCTTGATAATCACAACCACGTTTTAACGGCACTTTATCAATATAAACTTGCTCAACTTGCTCATCTGGAATACCTAATTTTTTAGCATATTGAGGTATTAATGATTGGAACATTGGTGATTTTAATAAATTCCCCAACATTAATGAGTTTACCGTAATACCATAATCAGCGAGATCAAGTGCCAGTGATTGCGTTAATCCAACACCACCAAATTTAGCTGCACTATAACCAGAATTATGCTTACTACCTACTTTGCCTGATTTGGAGTTAATTTGGATAATTCGTCCATGAGTTTTGTGTTTTACCATTAATTTAGCAAACTCACGCGCACATAAAAAATAGCCAGTAAGATTTACATTAACTGATAATTGAAAATCACTTAATGTAAAATTAGTAATAGGTGCAGCTCTTGCAATACCCGCACTGTAGACCATTAGGTCAACACGTTTGAATGTATCATCAGTATCTTGAGCAAGTTTAATTACACTGTCTTCATTTGTTGCATCAACAGCAAAACCTTTTGCTGTACCTGCTCCATGTTTTTTGTTAATTTCTTCTGCCACTTTATTTGCATTAGTAACATTTAAATCAGCAACAACAACTTTGTATCCTGCATCGGCTATGCCTTTACATAAAAATTCGCCTAAAGTTTGGCCACCACCTACAACGACTGCTACTTGTTTCATTTTTAAGTTCCTTAGTCATTTAAAATTATAATTTCATCACCCACAGAAAGTTGATCTGGTACATCACCTTTTACATGTACCGTTCCAGGCAATTCAGCCTGATGATTACCATCAAATCTTAATGTGATATGTCCCAACTCTCGAAAATTGATACTGCCTACATCACCGACTGCAGTAATTTCATAAACATGTTTACCTAATTTAATTTCCTGACCTACTTGCAAGTCTTGCTGCAAATCATCATGACTGTGAACAAAACAGTAATCAGCTAAATCTGCTGGTGCGCCATTCTTAAACAGGATTAGCATTCCATCAGCTAATGCCTCTTGGGCAAATTCACCAATTTGATTAATTTTTGAATGATAGATAACATTTGCCATTATTAACCTTCCGTCCGCTTAAGATGGGATTTATCCATCCCATTTTTTAATTTATTGATATATAAATAATGAAACAGCCCATGCAATTAAGACCGTTGGTGCGCCAGTTAAAAAACGACTAACCAACACAGATGGAACCCCTACTCTCACTGTATCTTGTTTAGCTTCAGCTAGTGATAACCCCACAGGAATAAAGTCACATGCAGCTTGAGCATTAATAGCAAACAATGCTGGTAATGCTAAATGAGGAGGAATATTACCAAGCCCAATTTGTACACCAACTAAAGTACCAATAACTTGAGCAATAACCGCGCCAGGACCTAAGAAAGGAGAAAGTAATGGGAAAGAACAGATCAAGGCTAATATAACAAGTCCAAATGGGTTGTTTGCTAGAGGAACAAGCCCATGGGCAATAAAATTACCTAATCCCGATGCAATGATGATTCCAATTAATGCTGATACAAACGCCATAAAAGGAAGTATTGTTTTAAGTACCGTATCAATAGTATCACGACCAGCTTGGAAGAAAACGGCAACGCCAGATCCCATACCAATACCAATCCTTGCTAGTAATCCGTCGCTTTGTTCAGTAATTTTTTTACTGCTGTCATATTCCTTAAATTCAGCTGATTTATTATTTGTTTGCGGTTCTTTGGCTGCTGATGCCATTTCGCTTACGCTATCACCTTCTTTTTCTATCAATTTGATATTGTTTGTCTTTACTGCTGAAACATAAATATCTTCAACAATATATTGGGCAAGAGGACCTGATTTACCTGTTGCATGAATATTGACAGTTGGTACGCGGTTCTTTGGATAGATACCACAACGTAACGTTCCACCGCAATCAATAACCGCTACACCGATTTCCTCTTTAGGTGGTTCACCTTCTTTGAATCCATCAATAGCTTCCCACCCGGTTAATTCTGCTAATGTATCAACAATCGCTGGACGAGTTCCTGCTGCAATATAGACAATTTTTTTCCCTGCAATGACAGGAAGTTCCAAAGGCCCACCCCAACCAGCTTCGCCTCTTTCAATACGAATAAATTTAGCCATTTTTATATTCCTTATAATTTTACAGATGAACTTTTCTTTCTAATTTAATACCCATTTTTCTTTCAAAAATGGCTGTACAAAAGTCAGTAATCCAACCTCTAAAAAAGTTAGTGCCTAAACCAACAAGGAAATAGCTCACAGCAAGAGGACCTAAAGGTAAATGTAATGTAGTTAAACCTGCCGCTATCCCCAAATAAACAAAGAGCTCACCAGGGTTAACGTGTGGAAATAATCCATTCATTGAATGGCAACTATAAGATGAAGCTGCATAGTAGCTTGGTTTGTAAAACTCTGGCATAAAACGACCTAAACTTAATGTCATCGGATTACAAAAAACAAAAGTACCAATAAGCGGTAACAGTAAATATCTAGAAATGGGATTACCCGCACAAGCTTGCGCTAAACGCTCAATACGTTCTTGCCCAATAAATTTAATCACTGCATTCATTACAACAAGCAATGAAATTAACAATGGTAAAATTCCCGTTACCATCCCAACAAATACTTTTCCGCCTTCTTGGAATAAACCAATAAACCATTCAGCACCAAATGAAATAGCATCAATCATATTGTCTCCTATTGAGTTGAATTCGAGTTGATAATATCAACACCAAACCACAAAAACTTTTAAATGGATCACAATTTGAAAAAATATCTTTCAATTTAAAAGAAAATTAACACAAAAAACAATTAATTTAAAATAAAGCAAATAAATGAAAGTGATAGATTGCTGAAATAACAGTAATAGCTAAAAATAGCTGATTTTTATTGGACATTAATTGTGAGTTGGCGTAACTTGGTACAAAAGCGTTGTTTTATTATTCAATTTAAGGAGAATATATTATGGCTAAAAGTATTACCTCAGCAAAAAAATTACAACAAACAGCAATTTTATTCCCTACTGACTTAGGTCAAAAAGCGTCAAAAGATATTTCTGGAGCAATGAATTCTGTTTTAGCAGATGTTTTTGCTTTATATTTAAAAACTAAAAACTTTCATTGGCATGTTAGTGGTCCTCATTTCCGTGATTACCATTTAATGTTAGATGATCATGGTGAAGAACTATTTGCCATGACAGATCCAATTGCAGAACGTGTACGTAAATTAGGCGGAACAACACTACGTTCAATCGGTCATATCGCTAAATTACAAAGCATTTCTGATAATGATGCTGATTTTGTTGAACCATCAGATATGCTTGCCGAACTTTGCCAAGATAATGTAAGACTAACAGAACGTATGCGTGTAGCACATGATATCTGTGATAAGTACAACGATACGGCTACAGCAAGTTTAATTGAAGAGTGGATAGATCAAACGGAACAACGTGCATGGTTCTTATTTGAAGCCGGACGAAAAGTCGACTCATCAGGACATTAATAAATAATTATTAATGAATAAAATAAGAGGCATATTCAGTGCCTCTTATTAAAAATATGTGGAGATTTAAGATGAGTAAAAAAATTGCTGTACTGGTTGGGAGTTTACGTAAAGACTCTTATAACTTAAAAGTAGCAAAAGTTTTTCAGAAAATAGCACCACCATCACTTTCGTTACAAATTATCCAAATTGGGGATTTACCTTTATATAATGAAGATATTGATAATAATGCCCCTCCAGCTTCTTATACTCGTTTTCGTCAAGAAATAGCCGATTGTCAGGGTGTTATTTTTGTGACACCAGAATATAATCGGGGCTTACCGGCAGTGATCAAAAATGCTATAGATGTTGGTTCGCGTCCTTATGGTAAGAGTGTTTGGTCAAAAAAACCTGCAGCGGTTGTTTCCGTTTCACAAGGTGCAATTGGTGGGTTTGGCGCTAATCATCAATTACGACAATCTTTAGTCTTTTTAGATATGCCAACATTACAACAACCTGAAGCTTATATTGGCAATATAAATGCTACTTTTGATGAAAGCGGTAATATTACCTCTAAAAGTGAAGAGTTTTTAACTGTTATCATTAATAGCTATGCTAGCTGGGTTGAAAAGTTAAGCCAATAACGCTTTATTTTACTATTCACAGTCAATATAATTGGCTGTGTTTTCTTAGCAAGCAAATTAATTCGTTTTCTCATGCCTATATTTTTTCCTAATAGTGAACAAAAATTGTTACATCGTGCGCAGTTAGTGGCGGGTTATACTTTTGGAGAAATAGCACAATATTTAAACATTCCTATCCCCACGGATTTAAGCAAACAAAAAGGTTGGGTAGGTAATCTTATCGAAATTTTTTTAGGTGCTAATGCTGGTAGTAAGGCTGAACGTGATTTTGCCAATTTAGGGATTGAACTGAAAACGATTCCCGTTGATAAACAAGGTAAACCGTTAGAAACGACTTTTGTCAGCGTCACACCATTAATGGCTAATCATGGCGTTATTTGGGAAACTAGCCATGTTAAATATAAACTAACAAAAGTACTTTGGATTCCAATAGAAGGCGAAAGAACGATTCCTCTTGCTGACCGAAAAGTAGGAAAACCTATTTTGTGGACACCAACTCAAGAACAAGAGCGACAACTCAAGCAAGACTGGGAAGAATTAATGGATATGATAGCGCTAGGTCAGGTTGAAAAAATTACCGCTCATTATGGCACCTATCTACAACTCAGACCCAAAGCGGCCAATGGACAAGCACTTACTGAAGCAATTGGTGAAAATGGGCAAATTATTTTAACTCGCCCTAGAGGATTTTATCTTAAAAAGTCATTTACTATGCAAATTTTAGATAATGCAATGAAGTCTTAATAGTTTTTCACACACCATTACACATCAAAATCATCACCTTCAAGCTTTAAAAACAAATCACATTAATAATCATACAAATATCATTTTTTACAAAAACAAATAATATTATTTTTATTTATTTGGCACAAAAATCAAATCTATATCACATTTTTTCACATTAGTGATTTACTTAGATCAAATGTGAGAATAAATTCAATTTAACATTTGTGAAACATTAAGAGAATTTGTGAGGGTTTAATATGAATTTTATTTTATCTGGGCATGGAAATATTGCTATTGAAATGAAAAAAAGTATTGAAATGATAGCGGGAAAATACCTCAATTTATATGCAATAACCTTTGAACCTGGTGAAGGTATTGATAGTTTGCAAGATAAATATCTAAAAATTATTAACCAATCAGAAAACCAACAATTCATTATTATCACAGATATTTTTTCTGGTAGTCCTTATAACGCGGCAGCAATATTAGCGCTGAAACTAAGAAATATTGAAGTTATCAGTGGGCTCTCCTTACCACTTTGTTTGGAGTTATTAAATTCTGATTACTCCTTAATCAATATTGAAAACGCATTTGAACAACTGGACAACGTCAAATTGGATTTTATCAAGTCATTCAAATCATTATCTAAAAATGCATGTATAGAGGAGGATCTATAAATGATTATAAATTTAGTTCGCATTGATGATCGTTTAATTCACGGACAAGTGACAACTGTTTGGACCAAAGAAGCCAAAGCAGAAAGAATAATTGTTGTAAGTGATGAAGTTGCCAATGATGAGATCCGTGCAACACTCGTTAAACAAGCAGCCCCTCCAGGCACTAAAGTTTCGGTGGTGAGCATTGAAAAAGCTGTAGCTGTTTATAAAAACATAAAATATGAACATGATACCGTATTTTATCTATTTACCAATCCAACCGATGTGTTGCGCTTAATTCAAGCAGGCGTTCCTATTAAAAATGTCAATATTGGAGGTATGTCATTCAAAGCTGGTAAAAAACAAATTACTAAAGCTGTTTCTGTTGATGAAAACGACGTATCGGCATTTAGAAAAATGCATGATATTGGAGTAAATCTTTATTTAAAAGTGGTGATTACCGATCCTTTTGTCGATTTTATCAAACTTCTTGAACAAGAATTTCCATATTAATAATCACTATTAATAACAAAATAGGAGGCAATAATGGAGATTTCATTATTTCAAATCATATTAGTTTTTATTTTTTCTTGTGTGGCTGGTATGGGGAGTGTGCTGGATGAGTTTCAAACCCATCGTCCATTAATTTCCTGTACTGTAATTGGTTTAATTTTAGGAGACGTCAAAACTGGAATTATTCTTGGAGGTACATTGGAACTTATCGCATTAGGTTGGATGAACATTGGAGCAGCGCAGTCACCCGATTCAGCATTAGCCAGTGTTATATCAACTATTTTAGTTGTGGTCGGTAAACAAGATATCCAAACAGGTATCGCTATCGCATTGCCAGTTGCTGCAGCAGGCCAAGTACTTACGGTATTTGCTAGAACCATCACTGTGGCCTTTCAACATGAAGCAGATAGTGCAGCTGAAAAAGTCCAATTTAGAAAAATAGAATTATTACATTTTAGTGCACTTTTTGTTCAAGCGCTAAGAGTGGCAATTCCGGCGACATTAGTTGCTATATATGTTGATGCAAACACAGTAAATAGATTATTAAATTTATTACCCGATATTGTTACTGGCGGCCTTGCTGTTGCTGGTGGATTTATTGTGATTGTCGGTTATGCCATGGTTTTAAATATGATGATGGTCAAATACTTAGCACCATTTTTCTATCTGGGTTTTATTTTGGGTGGATACCTAAACTTTAGCCTCCTGTCATTTGGTATTTTAGGGGTCATCTTTGCCATTATTTATGTTCAATTAAATTCTAAATTTAATACGGTTAAAAACAATGAAGATTCAATAAATCGATCAACAAATAGCAGACCAATCATTGCCGATGATGAATTAGATGATTAATTAACAAGGATTTTATTATGAAAGAAATGATAAATACCATTCAAAAGAAAGATATTATTAGTACGTTTATTCGATCTAATTTCCAACAAGCTTCTTTTAACTATGAACGAATTCACGCTTTGGCATTTTGTGTGGATATGATACCAACAATAAAACGAGTCTATAAAACAAAAGAAGAACAACGTGAAGCCTTAAAACGACACCTCGCTTTTTTTAATACTACTCCTGCGATGTGTGGCCCTATACTTGGTGTCACAATGGCAATGGAAGAAGCAAGAGCTAACGGTGCACCTATTACAGATGGGACGATTAACAGTTTAAAAATTGGATTGATGGGACCTTTAGCCGGTGTCGGTGATCCATTGGTATGGGGAACACTTCGCCCAATCACAGCAGCACTCGGTGCTTCATTAGCACTTTCTGGAAATATAGCCGGTCCATTGCTGTTTTTTATTCTGTTTAATTTAGTTAGGCTTGCTATGAAATGGTATGGATTGACTTATGGTTTATCGAAAGGAATAGGTATTGTTAAAGATCTTTCCGGCAATATTTTACCAAAATTGACAGAAGGTGCATCAATTCTTGGATTATTTATCATGGGAGTGTTGGTCACAAAATGGACTTCAATTAACGTTCCATTAGTTGTATCTCAAACAGCTGACATAAATGGTAACCAAATCACAATGACAGTTCAAAGTATACTTAATGATCTTGTCCCTGGCTTATTACCGCTTGGCTTAACACTCTTAATGATGAAACTACTCAGGAAAAAAGTAAGTCCAATAATGCTAATTTTTATACTTTTTGCTGTAGGTATAATTGGATATGGTTTAGGAATACTTGCTTAACAAAATGATAACTAAATGTTTATTAAAATTTAATGGGTTTTAAGTTCAATAACTAAAATTCAAAAAGTACGCAAAAAGGTTAGTCAGTTATTTTATTTATTCTAACACAATACAAATAAAATCTTTCAGCCTTTTTGTGTCTGCCCTTCAACAAGATTTAACTTATCAAAGAGGAATATATGAAAACTCAAGCGGTTAGGTTATATGGTAAAAATGATTTACGATTAGAGTCGTTTGAACTTCCACAAATAAATGATGATGAAATTCTAGTTTCGGTAATTGTAGATAGCATGTGCATGTCTTCATTGAAATTAGTCAATCAAGGAGAAGATCATAAAAAAACACCACCTGATTTAGTCAATAATCCTATCATCATTGGTCACGAATGCTGTGGTGAAATTTTAGAAGTTGGAAAAAATTGGCAGCACAAATTTAAAGCGGGAAAAAAATATGTAGTACAAGCGAATCTACAACTTAAGGATAGTCCTTATTGTGTCGGTTATTCTTATCCATACACAGGAGGATGCGCTACTTATATGATCATTAATCATGATGTATTAAAACAAGATTGTTTAATTCCCTATGATGGTAACACCTACTTTGAGGGTGCTTTAATTGAACCTTTATCCTGTGTTATTGGCGCATTTAATGCTAATTATCATTTAAAACCTAATAGTTACCAACATGTTATGGGCATAAAACACGGTGGGGATCTGTTAATTTTAGGTGGAACAGGCCCGATGGGGATGTTGGCAATTGATTATGCTCTAGGGGGACCAATAAAACCTAAAAAAGTGGTTGTCACAGGACGGAGTAAAGAAAAAATAGCTCATCTTAAAACGTTGTATCCTCCTCGTAATGGTATTGAACTTGAATTTGTTGATATATCAAATGTTGATGACCAATTAGAATCATTAAAAAGCCTTTCGACCAAAGGTAGTTTTGATGATGTTTTTGTTTTTTTACCTTCACAAGAATTAATTCATTTAGCATCAAAATTATTAGCTTTTGACGGTTGTCTTAACTTTTTTGCAGGTCCGCAGAATAAAGATTTTTTAGCTGAAATTAACTTTTATGATGTCCATTATAACTTTACCCACATTGTTGGAACATCTGGTGGAAATACCGACGATATGCGTGAGGCAGTCAAACTTATTGAAGCTGGAGCTGTTGATGTAGCTAAAATTGTTTCACATATTCTGGGGATCAACCAAGCTAGTAAAATCACTCAAATGCAAGATAAAATTAAAGGTGGTAAAAAATTAGTTTATACCCATAAGCAATTTGACATTAAAAATATAGAATCATTAACTGATAGTAAAGACGATATTGCATTGAAACAAATACTTATTAAAAATCATGGGATTTGGTCAAAAGAAGCCGAAGATTTTATATTAAATTATTTTCCTGATATTGAACCTTAATTTTTGATATACTCTACTAGCATCAAGATGTCATCATGCTGAAAATAAATGACTTCTTGATGTTATTAAATAGACTAATATTTTTAAAACAATAGATAATAAGATAACGCTACGATGATAAATCACAATTTTAGCAATAACGATTTTGAGCAACATAAAATGTTAATTAAAATTGCACAGCTGTATTATGAAGAAAATAAAACGCAGTCAGAGATAGCAAAAATAGTTCATATACATAGGTCGAGCATAAGCCGAATGCTAAAAACAATACGTGAATTAGGCCTCGTCTCTATTTCAATTAATTATGATTTATTACCCAATATCGCCTTAGAAGAAAAAATTTGTAGTCAATTTAATTTAAAACAAGTTATTGTTGTGCCTGTTAACCCCAATTTAGATAATGATACGAAAAATCAAATTGTGTGTAATGTAACATCTAGTGTATTACTTAAAAATATTCACGATAACGATGTTATTGGTATATCTTGGGGACGCTCAATTAATTATATTGTTGATAGTTTAAAAAATGATAATAATACGTTTGGCAATATAACCATTGTACCAATGATTGGTGGACCTTCTGGAAAAATTGAAACAAAATATCATGTTAATAATATTGCCTATAAATTATCCAACAAACTGAAAAGTAAATCGATATTAATTGATTACCCAGCCATTGTCGACACATCTAAATTGAAAGCTGAAATTGAAAAAACTCAGCACATGAAAGAGTTAAAAGATTGGTGGAATAAGATAACAGTAGCATTGTTTAGTATAGGTTGTCCCGCCATATCCAAAAGTTCAATTTGGTACGGTTTTTATGGAGAACTATTCCAAACAATTACCAATAAAAAAATTGTGGGCGATATCTTATCTCGATTCTATGATAAAAATGGAGCTGAATTAGATACACCATTCTCTAATCAAATTATTGGCGTCACCTTAGATAAACTAAAACAAATCCCACTTAAAATTTGTGCTAGTGGTGATCCCGAAAAACTTAATAGCTTAGTTGCAGCATTAAATGCAAATTATATTGATATATTAGTCATTAGTGATGAGTTAGCTAATCAACTAATTGACTAATTTTCAAACCAAAATAATAAAAAAGAGTCTTAATTAATGACAATACTATTTTTAATATTTAATATCAAAAAAATCTAAATAATATCAAGCATTAAAATTTTTGAATTTCGTTGATAATTATAAAGTTGCTTTTTTTTAATTGGCAAATCATCTACCTCTGCTGGATTGAATCCTTTTTCCCTAAACCAGTGAATACTGCGAGTAGTGAGAACAAATATTTTTTCTAATCCTAACTGGGTTGCTTTTTCAGTTAACTTTTCAATTAATACGTTTCCCCGAGACGAGCTACGATAGTCTGGGTGAATAGCTACACAGGCCATTTCGCCCATTTTTTCTTCAGGATAAGGGTAAAGTGCAGCACAACCTATTGTCATGTTATCACGTTCAATAATGGTAAATTTATCAATCTCCATTTCTAATTGTTCACGAGATCGTTTAACCAATACACCTTGTTCTTCCAGTGGACGAATAAGTTCTAAAATCCCACCAATATCGTTAATCGTTGCCGAACGAACCTTCTCTGAATGCTCCATTGCAACTTGCGTTCCAATTCCATCGCGCGAAAATAATTCTTGTAAAATCGAACCATCAATCAAATAACTTACCAAGTGGCTTCGTCTAACTCCACTTCGGCATGCTTTCGATGCTGCGCGTAAAAACCGTGCTTCACTGGATAAATGTTTGCCTTGCTGTTCTTTTTGATTAACATAATTATCTGCATCAACTGGATAAAGGTCAGTAATAACACGACCTTCTTCATCTAAAACCCCTTGTTCTGCACAAAAGCTGATTAATTTATCCGCTTTTAAGCGAATGGCAACTTCAGCTGCGACATCCTCAGATGCTAAATTAAAACTTTCTCCAGTAACCGAAACACCAACTGGGCCTAATAACACAATAGAGCCGCGATCTAACTGTTCTGCTATCGCCTCGTTATTGATTCGTCGGATTTTACCTGTATGACAATAATCAACGCCATCATCTACACCCAATGGTTGGGCAATTACAAAATTACCACTGACAACACTTATATGAGCACCTTGTAATGGGGTATTATTTAAACTCATTGATAAACTTGCGGTAATATTAAGTTGTAATGATCCTGTAACTTGTTTAATGATGTCTAGCGTCACTGCATCAGTGATGCGCGTATTTTTATGATATTTCGGCACAATATGATATTTTTTTAAAGATTCATCGATCTGATTACGAGCACCATTGACAATAACAAGTTTAATACCAAGACTATAGAGTAAACCAATATCACTGATGATACTTGAATAATTATTACTTTTTAACACCGCACCTGTGAGCAAAATCACAAATATTTTCCCATGATGAGCATTAATATAAGGTACTGAGTGTCTTAATCCATCAACCAATTCAGTTGTACGTTCTTGCATTTTTACAACCACCTTAAAATGAATATTTATTCAAATTAAATGTAATTTTATTTATTTTTGATTTAATAGCAAGCTATATTTTAAGGTTCTATCAACAATCTAAATATTCACTATTTATAAAAGATAAAATTGAAAATCGATAAGTATCTGATTGAAAAACGACCAATTAACCCAGCATTAAATGGTTAATTAAAAAGATTAAGTTAAAATTTTAAAAACCGTTAGTATGAAAAAAAGCATGCCATATTGGCATGCCCCATAACATTAAACTTTAGATCAATAAATTATATTTTTGTTAAATCAATGACCTTCTTAAAACGATAAAAAACAATTGATCCAAGTAATACACTTGATACTGCAATAAAAAAGTCTATTAAAATAGCATAACTGACATTGATCATAGCTAATTTTGGCACTATACGCGGAATGACAACAAACGATAGTCCACTAAATGTATACATACAACCAACGGCCAGACCTTTACGAGTTGGGAACAGTTGTTGCATTACAACCAAAGTCAACTGTAACACGCCGCCTGCAGCAGTAAATCCTACGCCAATTGCAGCAATGACACACATGACTGGTGAAATATTGAAATAAAACACAATTAAGACTAAGGCAGACAAAGCCGGCAGAATAATAATACAAAATATTGGTTTTAAGAAACGTTTAACCACAAATGCTGTAACAAATACCGAGATAATGGATGCGGTGCTATAATAGCTGATCAGTTGGTTTGCATCGATATCGCTCATATTAACACCTTTAATAGCGATAGTCGGTAACCACTGTAAAATAATGACAAATGTTGCTGTTGTAGTAAATCCCATGACAATCAGTAAAATACCTTCAAATTCAAATCGAGGATTACCTGTAAAATAGTTTACTGAACCTTCACAACCTTTGATTGTCGTATCTTTATGTGGGAATTGTTGAGGTAATAATAATAAACTGTTAATGATTAAATAAGCAGTAAAACCAAGAAACGCCCAACCATACCATATTTTGTTGGTATCAAAAAAAGTAACAATAAAAGGTAGAACTAGCGTTCCGATGGAAATGAAGGCTTTTATAAGAACACTTGCAGAGCTCGCAGCTCCAGGAAAGCATTCAGTCAATGCAGGCATAGAGCCTGTATCTAAAAAAGAATTCCCCGCCCCCACGGCAATCGCTAAACAAAAAGCTATATGAATGTTGGTACAAAAAATTATTCCTACAAAAAAGATAGCGTAACAAATCATACCTAGATAAATAAATAACTTTCTACCAAATTTATCTGATAGCACCCCACCAACGAACATTAAAAATATTTTGCCAATTCCTATGCCAGATGCAACATAACCAAGCCCAACTATATCAGTATTTAGTTGCTTTGAAAGCGCTTGAGAAAATTGCATAATCACAATTAGCGCAATACTTTGAATAATATAGTTTGCATAAATAGATCCGACAATTCCATAAGAATTGATCTTTCGATTTTCCATTTGTCATACTCCATATGTAAAACATAAAACTTTAGTTCTATTCAATATATATGTATCAATATTAAGCAGAAAGAGTAAATCTAGATTTGTTACTTAACTTTTATCTTCTTTACTTCTAAAAATAGCAAAAATCTGACAGAAAATTAAAGTTATATAGAATTCGTATTATAATTTTATTGTTGTCTATTACCAATAAAAATACCACTGTTTAAGTGGTATCTGTTATAAAAGGTTAAATTAACTTCCTAGCATCTCAAGCATTTTTGCTAGAATCAAGCTTTCATCTTGATCAACATTCACTATATGGTGTGCTGCATCATGATATAAAGGCAATCTTTCAGTTAATACTTTTTCTATTTCATCAGCAATAGATAAGCCCGTTAACGATGGTCTTTGAGCAACATTCGGGTCTTTCATTAAACGAGCAGCTAGTGTTGCCGCTGGAGCAGATAAAAAGATAACTGTGCCATTTTGTTTCATAAAATGGCGGTTATGCTCAGCTAATACCATTCCTCCACCAGTAGCAACGACGCGATTTGGTTTAGTTGTATCAACAAGCACTTGGCTTTCTCTTGATCTAAATCCTTCCCAACCTTCTTTTTCAACAATTTCAGCTACCGTTTTTTGAGTAGTTTCAAGTAAATAGCTGTCGGTATCAATAAAAGAAAACGATAGCTTATTCGCTAACATTTTTCCCATTGTTGTTTTACCTGCTGCCCTTGCACCAACTAAAAAAATTGTTTTATTCATATTGGGTTCTGTCCTTTTTTCTTTACAGAATATGTTACCATGCTAGTGATTTACTCTCGTTTTTGCAATATATTTTTATATATTATTTAATAAATTAAAAAAATAATGTTTAATGAACTCTAACATCACTTTTAAAAACATTACCGTAAATATTTTTTTACAAAAATCGTAAAAATATTAAATAGTGCTAAAATCTTGCAGATAAAACCAATTAACACAGTTTTTCTAGACCACGAAAATAGAGCTCTGTCGCTATCGATTGATGTAATCGCCACTGAATAATATCAAGGTTAATATTTACCTTTTTAAACTCTTCGTATGTCATAAAATAACGAATAGTATTACTGCCAACTCGATCATTGATACTATTGATGATGATATTTATTTTTTCGATTCGAAGTTTCTTTAGATCTTGCATTGCTGTTACAACAAATTCTGGAATCGGTTTTGTCCCATTTTCCCAATCATGCCATGTATTAACATCTGTTTTACCAATATATTCACTAGCTTCTGACACTTTTAACATAAAGAAACGACGATATGCTTGCAACTCTAAATTAGTCATAAATGCTCCTTATTATGATGCTCTTAAACTATCTAATTGATATGTTAACTTTGTTTAGACCAATTAAATAACATACAAATTTGGCAATCACAAAGCAATTATATAAATAACGGAAAACATGACTAATTCCAATTAACTAGCCATATTTACCATTTGGGCAACTATTTTTTATTCAAAGCATCAATTACAGCCTGTTTTGCGCGCTCAGAAAGATTTTTCCCTGTCCAAATTTTAAATTGAGCATTTGCCTGGCCAATAAACATTTCACGTCCTGAAATTGACTCCCAACCAGCTTGTTCAGCTTCTTGTCTAAAACGCGTATTGTATGGAGTATAAACAATATCATAAGCCACACCTTTACCTTTAAACCAAGCTTGTTTATAAGGTGTTTGATCTTCAAATTTACCCGTCATGCCTAATGGTGTTGAGTTAATAATAATTTGAGCTTCAACTTTACTACGGTCTTCCCATTTAATAGTTTTAAGATTGAATTCATTAGCTAACATATTAGGTAAATCATCTACAATATCTGTTACTGTGATATCGGTATAGCCAAGTTCCTGTAACCCAACAACAGCTGCACGTGCAGCTCCCCCTGCACCAAGTAATAATACTTTTTTATAATCTGCAGGTAGTTTTTTTGTTTTAAGCGGTTCCATAAATCCAACAATATCAGTATTATCACCACAAAGTTTATCTCCATTCCAATAAACTAAATTAGCCGCTCCCGCTTTCTTTACATGATCGGTTACTTCATCTAAATAAGGAATAACTGTTTGTTTATGTGGAATGGTGACACATAAGCCTCGAATGTTTAATAACCTTATGGATTTAAATAAAGTTGCAATATCTTCCGGAGGTGTAGCAAAAGGAACTAAAATTGCAGGAATTCCATTGTCTTGAAATGATGTAGTATGAATAAGAGGGCTCATACTATGTCCTAAAGGATAACCGATAATGCCGTATATACTATATGGCGTAAACTGTTCCATATAACCTCCTTAAAAATTAGAAAATTAAACCTAAAATGGATAAAATCGATAAATCATAGTATTAAAACATATTTATTATAAAATTAAACCGTTTTTGTATTTAATCTACATAATCAAAATTAGAAAGTTATCGTTTAATAGTAACAGACATCTATTTGTTAATATTCATTTGGACAATAAACTTATTTTACGCTTAAATAAGATAATGCTTGAGAATTTGCGTATAACAGCGTATACTTCGCTACCTCATTATTGTGGGTGTAGTGTGAGAGGTTAGACTGCTTCTCAGATAGAACTGCAGCAAACTAAAAGCCTGACGAGGTTAATTCCATTAACATATTACGCCCAAGGCTTAAGCATTGAAATTTCGGAGAATTATTGACATGTCACGAGTATGCCAAGTAACAGGAAAAGGTCCTTTAGTAGGAAATAATCGTTCTCATGCGATGAATGCTACTAAACGTCGTTTTCTACCAAACCTTCAAACTCACCGTTTCTGGATTGAGAGTGAAAAACGTTTTGTAAAATTGCGTGTATCTGCTAAAGGTATGCGTACTATCGATAAAAAGGGTATTGATGCAGTTTTAGCTGAACTTCGTGCCCGTGGTGAAAAGTACTAATAAGGAAACCATATCATGGCAAAAGGTGTACGCGAAAAAATTAGATTAGTTTCTTCTGCTGGTACAGGTCATTTTTATACCACTAGCAAAAACAAAAGAACTATGCCTGAAAAAATGGAGATCAAAAAATACGATCCTGTAGTTCGTCAACATGTAGTTTATAAAGAAGCTAAGATTAAATAGTTTTAATAAATAATAAAAACCCAGCAATGCTGGGTTTTTTTATATCTTTTTAAAATTGATGTTGCTCATTGATTAACTACTTAAGAAATAAAAAAGCTTCAGTTTTTACCTGAAGCTGAAATAAGCAAACAATGATTTTATTTTAAATATTGTTGCTCATATGATCTTGCTTTTTTATCGTCAAAGACATGCTCCCAGCGTGCAATAACAATTGCAGCTAATGCATTACCTACTACATTAACTACCGTTCTTCCCATGTCTAAGATTCGTTCAACACCCATAATATAGCCAATACCTTCAAGAGGTATACCGACACTACCAAGTGTTGCCGATAAAACTAAAATTGAAGCACCAGGAACGCCAGCAATCCCTTTAGATGCTATCATTAATGTGATAACAATAATAATTTGATCCAAAATTGTTAGATCGATGCTAAATAGCTGCGCTAAAAAGATAACAGTTATGCTTTGATAAAGTGTCGATCCATCAAGATTAAATGAATAGCCCGTAGGAATAACAAAGCTAGTTATTGATTTTGGAGCACCATAAGCTTCCATCTTTTCAATAATCTTTGGTAGTGCTGTTTCAGAACTCGCCGTTGAAAATGCAATTACCAACTCTTCTTTTAAAATTCTCAACAATGTAAAAATATTAAAGTGACAAAGTTTACAAACAAGACCAAGTATCACTAATGTGAAAATAATCATTGCCGAATACACTGTTAAAATTAATTTAAATAAAGGCAGTAAGGATTCAAAACCATATTTAGCAACAGTTACCGTAATAAGTGAAAAAACACCAATTGGTGCATAACGCATAATCATGTTAGTTACTTTAAACATGGTATCTGAAATTACTTTTAAGAAGAAAAGAAATGGTTCACGCTGTTTATCTTGTAAAGACATTAGCCCTAAACCAAAAAAAACACAGAAAAAGATAACCGGTAAAATTGCACCATCAGCCATTGCTTTAAAAATATTTGCAGGAATCATATCAAGAATCATAACAATCAAACCATGTGGTTTTCCGTTCAATTCCTCAGCTGCTTTGGCATATTTACTAACATCAGTGGTTGCAAGAGTAGATGAATCAATTCCTGCTCCCGGTGAAAAAATATTTCCCCAGCAAATACCTAACAAAATAGCAATAGTTGTAATAATCTCAAAATAAAGTATTGTTTTAAATCCTAATGTACCTAATCGTTTTGAACCGCCAATACCTGCAATACCTAGTGTTAATGTACTAAGTATAATAGGTAGTACAATCATTTTAATTAAACGAATAAAGATATCACCCGCTGGTTGAAAGATATTGACTATCGAAAACTGATAATAAGAATGTAAAGGATGAGATGGAACAGAAAGCTCAAATAAATAGGCCCCCATCGCAATACCTAAAACCAAAGCAATTAAAATTTGCCATGCAAGATTTGTTAATATTTTTTTTATAAAAAACGACATCTAATACTATTCCTTTTCGATATTATTCTAAATAAAAAAAGGATTAGTTATATTAACTAATCCTTTTTAATAATTAAAAGTTATTCTTCGGCCCCCGGCGCCAAATCACTCCGCTCTTCACACTGTGATAATAATTCGGATTCATTATCGTCCTCTGTTTCAGCGATTCGCTGTAGTCCCACTACTTTTTCAGTTTCCGCTGTTCGAATAAGCATAACCCCTTGAGTATTACGGCCTACAATACTGACTTCTGCAACTCGAGTACGAACAAGTGTTCCTGCATTTGTAATTAACATGATTTCATCTGTTTCATCAACTTGAACTGCCCCAACCACAGCTCCATTACGCTCACTTACTTTGATAGAAATAACACCTTTAGTTGCACGTGATTTCGTTGGGTACAACTCTTGCTCTGTACGTTTACCATAACCGTTTTGGGTTGCAGTTAAGATTGCGCCATTTCCACGAGGTACTATCAGAGACACCACTTTGTCATCACTCTCAAGTTTTATGCCTCGAACACCTGCAGCAGTTCGCCCCATACAACGAACTTTATTCGCTGGGAATCGAACAACTTTACCATTGGCTGAGAATAACATAATATCTTCAGTAGTTGAGAGTTGTGAAACTTCATCATCTTCAGTATCAATATCTTCTATCACGCTATCATCATTCATTTCTTCATCATCAGTCATAGCTGAAGGATCATTACTAGTTAAATCAACACCAATCAATTCATCATCGTCACGCAAATTAATCGCAATAATTCCACCACTTCGAGGACGGCTGAATTCAATTAAAGAAGTTTTCTTAACTGTACCTTGTGCCGTAGCCATGAATACACAATGTTCATTATCAAATTCTCTAACTGGTAAAATTGCAGTAATACGTTCGTTTTCTTCCAGAGGTAATAAGTTTATTATTGGGCGACCACGAGAACCACGGCTTGCTTCAGGTAATTGATAAACCTTCATCCAATATAATCGACCACGACTAGAGAAACAGAGAATCGTATCATGGGTATTAGCAACTAATAATTTTTCAACAAAGTCTTCTTCTTTAATTTTAGTTGCAGATTTACCTTTACCACCACGACGTTGAGCCTCATAATCTGAAATCGGTTGATATTTTACATAACCTTGATGCGAAAGAGTAACAACGACATCTTCTTGGGCAATGAGATCTTCAATATTAATATCTGCACTACTTGCTGTAATTTCGGTCCGTCTAGCATCTTGGAACTGGTCACGAATGGCTTCGAGTTCTTCTCGAATCACTTCCATTAAACGCTCTGAACTTGCTAAAATATGCAATAACTCACCGATTTGAACTAATAAATCTTTATATTCATCAAGAATTTTCTCATGTTCAAGTCCTGTTAGACGATGTAAGCGAAGATCTAAAATCGCTTGAGCTTGTGCATCTGATAGGTAATAGTGTCCCTCATGAATACCAAATTCTGGCGCTAAATCTTCTGGTCTAGCAGCATCATTACCTGCTTTTTCCAACATCGATGCAACGTTTCCAAGTTGCCAAGCTTGAGCCAGTAATTTAGTTTTTGCCTCACTTGGCGTTGCAGCTGCACGAATTAATTCAATAACTGGATCAATATTAGCGAGTGCAATTGCCAAACCTTCTAACACGTGAGCGCGCTCACGTGCTTTACGTAGTTCATAAATAGTTCGACGCGTAACTACTTCACGACGATGAAGTACAAAAGCTTCAATCATTTCACGCAAGTTTAACAGTTTGGGTTGACCTTTATGTAAAGCCACCATATTGATACCAAATGAAACTTGCAATTGAGTCAACGAAAAAAGATTATTTAAAACAACTTCACCAACCGCATCACGCTTTATTTCAATAACGATACGCATACCATCTTTATCAGATTCATCGCGTAATGCCGAAATACCTTCTATTTTTTTATCTTTGACCAATTCAGCTATTTTCTCGATCAATTTTTTCTTGTTAACTTGATACGGAATTTCATTAACAATGATCGTTTCTCTTCCTGAATGGTCATCAACTTCGATAGTTGCTTTAGAACGAATATAGATAATACCACGACCAGTACGATAAGCATTTTCAATGCCTTTTCGGCCATTAATCAATGCTGCCGTTGGAAAGTCTGGCCCATGGATATATTCCATTAAACCATCAACCGAAATATTTTCGTCTTCAATAAAAGCCAAGCAGCCATTAATAACTTCAGATAAATTGTGAGGAGGGATGTTAGTCGCCATACCAACAGCAATCCCTGATGCTCCATTAATTAATAAGTTAGGAATTCGTGTTGGTAACACATCTGGAATCATTTCTGAACCATCGTAGTTAGGAGAAAAATCAACCGTTTCTTTATCAAGATCCGTTAATAATGCTCCTGCAAACTTTTGCATCCGAATTTCTGTATAACGCATTGCAGCAGCTGAATCACCATCAACAGAACCGAAGTTACCTTGACCGTCAACTAACATATAGCGCAATGAAAATGGTTGGGCCATACGTACAATTGTGTCATAAACCGCCGAGTCACCATGTGGATGGTATTTACCGATTACATCCCCAACAACACGAGCAGACTTTCGATAAGGTTTATTCCAATCATATCCCGCTTCATGCATAGCAAATAAAACTCGCCTGTGAACAGGTTTTAAACCATCACGGACATCAGGTAAAGCACGTCCAACAATGACAGACATTGCATAATCAAGATAAGAGGATTTTAACTCATCTTCAATGTTAACGGGGGTTATTTCTTTGGCTAGTTCGGTCATAACACCATGTTCTCTTATTAATTTAACTCATCAAAATAGTACATAATTATAGCATGAAAATCGCTATTAATGCAGAACTAAACTGTTTTTATTTCAACTTATTCGCTATGAATAAACAACGTATTTTCAATTAATTGGCATAAGCAATTTAAAATCATGGCGTGCATTTCGTAAGCCATAACTTTTTTATAAGATGGTACTCTTATTTCAATATCATTTTGCCCAAGTAAACCAATCACTTCACCACCATCAAAAGCAGTTAATGCAACGATTTTCATGTCCTTAATTACAGCTTCTTGAACAGCACGAATAATGGCTCGACTATTTCCTTGGCAAGTCGCTATAATTAAAACATCACTTTGTTGACCTAATGCTTGAATTTGACGAGCATAAATTTCTTCATGATTAGCTATAGCACTTAATAAAACATTATCCGAGACTAAAGCTATTGCTGGAATGCTTGGTCTTTCGATATTAATACTGGTGATTAAACGTGAAGTAAAGCTTTGTACATTAGCAGCGGATGAACCATTACCACAGCTCATAATCTTATTGCCGTTAAGTAAACTCTCAACAATAATATTTGCTGCTTTTTCAATAGAGGAACCGAGCGATTCAGCCATCACAATTTGAGTTTGAATACTTTCAGTAAAATAATTTTTAATTAAATCTTGCACGCTTTTCACCTAAAATTAAAATGCATTAATAATCCACTTTTGGCTTTTACCTGTAATAGCAAAAATATCAAATCTAAACTCTGTATTCTCAATATTTAAATTTTGCTCTATCATCCATAGTTGAGCAGCATGCTTGATTTTATTTTGTTTATTTAATGTCACGGTCATTTCAGCATCACCAAAATTTGCATTTTTTCGATAACGCACTTCAATAAAAACAAGGCACTTGTTATCTAACATAATTAAATCGAGTTCACCAATGCGAAATTGGATATTATGAGCAAGAAGTATAAGCCCATGTTTAAGTAGATATTGGCAAGCAATATTTTCATAATACTCACCGATTTGTTTTTTATTCGCTTTTTGAATCAGATTTAACTTCACCATAAGTATATTGTTGCCAAGAAAGCGAGCGAGTCACTTCACATTGATTACTTGTTGATAGTTTCCCTGTCATACCATCTAAAAAGTTAACTTGATATGAATTAAGCTGATTAAACCGATTGGCGAGTCTCCACGCATCAATTCCCATTGCATACAAACGCATTAATGAATAGTCTTTCAGAATATCGCTAGGTATGTTTGTATTCACATTATCCTTTTGCTCCATAATCATAGGAATTTCTGCATATTCAGTTTTATTCATATCATAATTAAAATCTTTAGAAGAACTGGCTATATGACTTTTTGAGCTTGTATAAAGCATAACTTCTGATGAATTGCCAATAGTTTTATTTGCCCCCATATCAAGCATTGGTTTTATCAATGTTAATTCATCATATGAAGAATAAACATAAATAGCATCAAATCCCGCAGATATTTCCACTGGGGGCGTATCATTAATCAAGATAGGATTACCGGTAAGAGTAATACCTATATTACGATTCATATTGGCACTTAATGTTTGAATGTTGCCAAAATATTGCACGTAAGCTTGTGAATTATTCGCCGATAGTTGCGACCACTGCTCTGCAAAACTTTGTGCAACACGTTGTCCTAAGTCAGTTTGCGGCACTAATAATAACGGTTTTACTCTATTTTGAGAATAAATATGGTTTGCCGCATCTTTTGCTTCATCTTCAGGAGATAATGCAAAGAAACACATTTTATTAACAGAAGTAGTCTCATTATCAACTTTATTTAAGGCTAAAATAGGAATAGCAGGAGCTAGCTCTTTTATTTTAGTCACTTCATTTTTTAATAAAGGTCCTACAATTAATTCAACATTATTTTCTTGAGCTTGTTGAATTAAAATATCCATGGATGCACTAGTTGTATCAAGTACCATCACATTTTGTTGTGGTTCTTGTGGAAAAAATTTTATAGCATTGATATAACCTTGCCGAATAGTTTCACCAAATATACGTGAAGAACCATTTAATGGTAACAATAATGCAACTTTTTTTGCATTAGCATCAACAGAAAGAGTTTGTTCACCCGTTAATATGGAAAGAATTTCCTTAGCAGGGTGATCTGGATATTGTATAGCCCAATTGTTGATGGCTTGTTTTAATAGTTGTTTTTGATTTTGAGATTTTGCAACAATTGATTCTGGAGTATCATCATCTTGCGAAACGAGTACTTTGTTATTGCTTTGGTAAGCGTAAGTTAAATCAACCCACCCTTGTAATGTAATTTCATTTTCATTTACTAAAACTTTACGAAGTTCTTCTAATTTTAATTTACGAAAGAAATCCCATGTATTATTTAATAATTGTTTTTTTCCAGCTTCTGCTACATATTTTTCTAATTGAAGATAATCATGAGCTTGGGCATTAATATCTTTACTGTTTGCATCTAAACCTAATTTTATAACGTAATAACGATATAACTGGGAATTAGTCAACTTTTCCAGAGCTAACTGATTAAGATCAAACGGTTTCCTTTTTTTTACGGCAATTTCACCTTCTGATAATAACTTTTCTTTTTGCTGCTCAGTATTAAGATTAAGAGGCAGATTTGATAATAATTCACTGGCTTGCGAAAATTTATTTTCTTTTATCAAAGCGCGAATACCTAATAATTGCCAATTAACTTTAGTAGAACCAGTGCTATTATCTGCTTGAGATAAATAATAATTAGAGTTTTGATGCTCATCAAAGTTAAGGGATTTCTTTGACATTTCTAAAGCACATCCCACCAAAAATACAAACAATGGCATTATTAACATAGCACAAAAAGAGCGTTTTAAATTCATACCTTTTCTCTTGTAAGTTGTTATCCCCAAATTCGTTGTACATGAACGGTCACTTCTTCTCGATCATGATAAAGCTGTTTAGCCTGAATTTGTACATTAATTTTTTTATTATTTAGTTCGTCGTTTAGCAAGTGTAAACTTTGTTTTACTTCTTCATAACGCTTTTTCATTGGTAATTTGAGATTAAAAATAGTCTCTCTACACCAACCGTTAACCAGCCATTTAGCTATTAATTCAGTTACTTTAGTTGGTTTTTCAACCATATCGCAAACCAGCCAATAAATATTATGCTTTTTAGGCATAAATTTAAAGCCATCTTCTCTGTAATGTTTAACTTGTCCTGTTTCCATCAATTTTTCATTCATCGGACCATTATCAATGGCATAAACCATCATATTTCTTTTAACAAGTTGATAAGTCCATCCTCCAGGGCAAGCCCCCAAGTCAACCGCATTCAAACCACCTTTTAATCGTTCATCCCATTCTTCATAAGGAATAAAAATATGAAAAGCTTCTTCTAATTTTAACGTAGAACGGCTTGGTGCATCGGTTGGAAATTTTAGCCTTGGAATCCCCATATAAAAAGGTGAATTATTTTGACTCAGTGAATAACCGACATAACAACTATTACTATTAATAAAAAATAAGTGAATAACAGGTCTTGAGGGGTTTTCAGCTTTTAATAAAATACGTTTACTTCGTAATGCCTGACGAAGAGGTACCGTAAATTTACGACAAAATCCTGAAAGCGCTTTGCCTTCATTTGTATCAGCAACTTCAACGCGTAAATCTCCTGCTTTATCAATACATCCAGATAATGCATCAATAATAGGAGAAATACGATCATTTGTTGGTAAATCAACTAATAAATCACCAGACAAAAATATTTGTCGCGCAAAAATGAGAGTTCTGAAAGCCAAATCCTTTATTAATAATTGTGCATCGCCATCTTGATAGCATTCAAAAACAATATAACCACTGTTTTCTTTTACTTTAACAAAACCATATATTTGTTTTTGTGCAGATCTATCTGTAATTTCTGCCGCACACTCTTTTTCAAACCCAGAACGACAATATAAAATAATCTTATTTAATTTTTGCATATTGCAATTTTTTACTCTTTTAACAGATATTATAAAAAAACAACCATATTAGTCAGATTGAACATTATCAGAATATAAAGGGGCATCCCCTTTTGGGCGCGTTTTGAATCGACGATGTAACCACATATATTGTTCAGGTGCTTTTAAAATTTCCTGTTCAATGATTTTATTCATGAATGTTGCTGCTAACACATCATCTTCAACAGGAAACTCTTCAACCCTAGGAGAAATATATACAATATAGCGGCCATTTTTTTCTCGTTTAGGCGTAAATGGAATAATCGCAGGCAAACCTAACTTAACTAATATACGTGTACCAACTGTTGTCGCAGCTTTTTCAACTGAAAAAAGTGGAGCAAAAACGCTATTTTTAGGTCCATAATCATGGTCTGGTGCATACCAAAGTAATTCACCATTTTTTAATGCACGGATCATACCTTTTGTATTATGACGCTCCAGCATATATTTGTTTGATTTCAAACGGCCTTTAAGCTGAACATAATCCATAACAGGATTATCATTTGGTCGATATACGCCAACACCAGGATGACTAATCCCCAGAATACGGGCACCCAATTCTAAGGTTAAAAAATGAATACCAATAAGTAACACACCCTGACCCGATTGTTGCACCTTTGTTATATAATCGTCACCAACAATGGAGGTGTGTCTGGATAGACGTTTATCAGACCAAAACCAAGCCATACCGGTTTCAAAAATAGCTATCCCAGTAGAAATAAAATTTTCACGCAACATCTGATCACGTTCTTGCTGTGGCTTTTCGGGGAAGCAAAGTTTAAGATTTTGTCTTGCAGTCTCTTTACGTTTACCAATTAATTTCATTGACAGTAACCCTAATGCTTTACCTAATTGGTAAATAATCGGATATGGTAATAAAACAATTAAATACAAAATGCTAATCCCAAGCCACGTTAACCAGTAACGAGGATGTAATAAGCGTTTAGTAAAAATAGGGCGAATTTCTTGATTTTGACTCATATTAAGATCAAGTTATTGTTAATCATAAAGTCAATTATTATATACTATATCTTAATTTTAGGGGCAGAAAAATAAACAAAGCTTGACTACATAACATCAGCATTGCTTAGCTAACTTTATGATAAATTTTATATTTAAAGCTCATCATAGCTAATAATTAGAAAGATTAGCTATGATCTTTTATTAACAACTCACTGTTTTAATGAAATATGTTGCTTTATGAACTTAAAAATCAAACAGCTACGGGGGCTTTTATTGCTGGATGTGGATCATAACCAACGATGTCAAAATCCTCAAACTCATAATCAAAAATTGTTGGAGGTTTACGTTTAATCACTAATTTGGGTAATGCTCTTGGCTCACGACTTAGTTGTAAGTGGGTTTGTTCCATATGATTAGAGTAAAGATGTGTATCTCCCCCAGTCCAAATAAAATCACCTACTTGCAATTCACACTGCTGTGCAATCATGTGAACTAGTAATGAATAGCTAGCAATATTAAATGGTAGTCCTAAAAATACATCACAAGAACGCTGATAAAGCTGACAAGACAGTTTACCATTTGCAACATAAAATTGAAAAAAAGCATGACATGGAGCTAAGGCCATTTGATCTAATTCCCCAACATTCCAAGCAGAAATAATCATGCGTCTAGAATCAGGATCAATTTTAATTTGTTCAATTAATCGTGAAATTTGATCTATTTGGTGACCATCAGCTGTGCCCCATGCTCGCCATTGTTTACCATAAATAGGGCCTAAATCACCATTAACATCAGCCCATTCATCCCAAATCGTGACGTTGTTGTCTTTTAAATACTTGATATTCGTATCACCTTTTAAAAACCAAAGCAACTCATGGATAATTGAACGTAAATGACATTTTTTAGTTGTAACAAGAGGAAAGCCTTCTTGCAAATTAAATCGCATTTGATGACCAAAAATAGATAACGTACCTGTGCCAGTTCGATCCGATTTAAGCGTACCTTCATCTAAAATTTTTTGCATTAACGCTAAATATTGTTTCATCGTGCTTTTGCCTTCTTGTCAAATCTATACGCAAATAAAAAAATTAAAATACCACCAATAATCATCGGTAAACATAAAATTTGCCCCATACTGATAATATTTAAAAATAAACCTAGTTGTTCGTCAGGTTGTCTAAAAAACTCTATAACAAATCTAAATAAACCGTAGCAAAGTAAAAATAGCCCAGATACAGCACCTGTAGGCCTTGGTTTTAGAATAAAGATATTTAATATAACAAATAGTATTATTCCTTCAAACGTCATTTCATAAAGTTGTGACGGATGTCTTGGTAAAATACCATTTAATTGAGAGTAAAGTGAAAACCATTCAGGATGAGACTGAACAAACATAAAATCAGCATGCGATGATGTTGGAAATAGCATACCAATAGACGAATGAGTAACTCTGCCCCAAAGTTCTCCATTAATAAAATTACCAAATCGCCCAAACATTAAGCCTATCGGGACAAGAGGAGCAACAAAATCACCTACTTGCATAAAAGTTTTCTTTGTCTTCTTAGCAAAAATAGCAATAACACAAATAGCACCAATCAAACCGCCATGGAAAGACATACCTCCTTCCCAAACTTTAAATAATATTACAGGATCTTTAGTAAAAACATCAAAGTTATAGAAAAAGACGTAGCCTAATCTACCTCCAATAAATAGCCCCAAAAATCCCCAAAATAATAAATTTTCAACTTCTTGTGACGTCCATTTACTATTTGGTTTATTTGCTCGGCGCTTAGCTAAGTAAAGAGCACCCAAGACGCCAAATAAATACATTGCTCCATACCAATGGAGTGATATAGGACCAATAGAGAAAGCTATCGGATCAAAATCAGGAAATTGCAAATATTGATTCATTTTTTAATACGCTTTTTATTTTTTCGTTTATGTACAAAGAAATTAAATTTTTTCTTTTTAGGAATACTAATAATTGGTGCATCTAATTCAGTCTGTATAGCAAAAACAGAGGAAGAAAATTCTTTCATTGCTTTTCTATAGACATCTCTTTTAAAAGCAATAACCTGCCGAATAGGATACCAATAATTAACCCATTTCCAATCATCAAATTCAGGAGTAGAACAAGCATTGAGATTAACTACCGATGGATCAGATATTAATTCTAATAAGAACCATTTTTGCTTTTGTCCAATACAAACAGGTTGATTTTCCCAACGGATCATCCTTTTAGGTAACCTATATCGTAACCAACCATTAGTAACGGATAAAATTTTCACATCTTTTGATAATAAACCAACTTCTTCATTTAATTCGCGAAACATTGCCTGCTCAGGCGTTTCGTTTTGTTTTATTCCGCCCTGAGGAAACTGCCAAGAATTTTGCCCATAACGACGAGCCCAAAGTACTTGACCATACCTGTTACAAATAACTATTCCTACGTTTGGACGGTAGCCATCATTATCGATCACTGACTACCTCAAGAAATCTATTTTTATATAGTTAAATTGTTTCATACATGGAGCAATAAATAAATAAAAAAATGAGTTAATTGAGTAAATATGCTTTCTTATATAGGTTATTTTTTTATAATTGCAACAATATTAATTATAACAAATATTATTTCAATAGCTAAACTATCTAAAGAGCCTATCCACAAGCTATAAATAACCCATAAAAAAACTGTATAACAACATAAGCAATCGCATCTTTTGTTGCTGTAAACGAAACAGTTCAATAGTCACCAATGTACTACCTATAATTGAAAGGTAATGAATAAATTGCATCCAATCAGGTGTAGTAAGAAAATACCCACATTAAAGCAATAAAAGAAAACATTACAAACATATTTTTATGTGTAAGCAGAAATAATATTTCTAAATATATTCCCAATATTCGGTATTGCTGCAGGATATGATTCTGGACCTAATAAATAAAAGTGAAGAGACATAATAAGATTAACAATGGCCAATTGCCATATAAAAGAATTGTCATTATGTTGCAAAAAAAACACTAATATCTACAAAATAATCTAACATACCAATTAATTGTGGAATTGTCGTATATTTTTTAACAAAATATGCACTAACAGATTCATATAAAATTTCAGACTATCCATCGTTAACTTCTTAGACAAATAGATCTAAATAATTTTTCGGATCATTTAGTTAGATTATTCATCCTTAAATAATATGAACTAACACAAAAGCAAAAAAGCCCAACAACACTGCTGGGCTCTCTCTAATTTAAAAGTCTGGCGGCACCCTACTCTCACATGGGTAATACCCACACTACCATCGGCACTACGGCGTTTCACTTCTGAGTTCGGCATGGGGTCAGGTGGGACCACCG
>NZ_JAAEDU010000005.1:0-130314 GCF_013344985.1 Gilliamella sp. ESL0254 | reverse complement strand
ACTCAGAAGTGAAACGCCGTAGTGCCGATGGTAGTGTGGGTATTACCCATGTGAGAGTAGGGTGCCGCCAGACTTTTAAATTAGAGAGAGCCCAGCAGTGATGCTGGGCTTTTTTGCTTTTGTGGTTATCTTAATTTAGCTTTATTTTATATTGAATAACAATATTTAGTTAATTACATCATTTTATTTAACTACAAAACACTATTAACCTTACCACCTAATAATATCAATTAGAACCTGACCAAAAGACATGTTCATTAACTATTTTCATCTAGTAATAGTAAACATGGATTTTGAATATTTTAATCTAATAAAAATCAGTCAGAAAAGGTATTGATTTTATTTAATTTTTTATTTTGTTGTTTTTTATAAAAATAATTTCATTTTAATCGATAAGATCCTTATCTTGCATCATGTTAGGCATAGTTATATCATGGCTAGAATCCCATATTATTAAGGAATAACTATGTTAAAGTCAATTGACCCAACTACTACTGCGTCTTGGAAATCACTCCAAGCTAGTTATGAAAAACACCATACCAAAACCATTGCCCAGATTTTAAAAGAAGAATCCCAACGTGTTGAAAAGCTCAGTATTCGTTTTGAAGATGAGTTTTTGGTTGATTTGTCAAAAAATCTTATAACGCAAGAGACGCTAGCATTACTTTATAAGCTTGCTGACGAATGCGATCTGACTGGCGCAACGAAGGCTATGTATAGTGGCGAGAAGATTAATCGCACCGAAGACCGAGCGGTATTACATGTAGCGTTACGCAATGTATCGAATACCCCAATTTATGTTGACGGTAAAAATGTGATGGATGATGTTAACGCTGTCTTAGCTAAAATGGAATCATTCAGTAAAAAAATTATTAGTGGCGAGTGGAAAGGCTATACCGGCAAGGCGATTACGGATGTAGTGAATATTGGAATTGGTGGTTCTGACCTTGGTCCACATATGATTACTGAAGCGTTACGTCCTTATAAAAATCACTTAACTATGCATTTTGTGTCGAATGTTGATGGGACGCATATTGTTGAGGCGCTGAAAGATTTGGATCCTGAAACGACGTTATTTTTAGTGGCTTCTAAAACCTTTACTACGCAAGAAACAATGACTAATGCGCAGACTGCACGTGCATGGTTACTTGATGCTGCTAAGGATGATAAAGCTGTTGCGTTGCATTTTGTTGCGTTGTCAACTAATGCGAAGGAAGTTGAAAAATTTGGTATTGATACTACCAATATGTTTGAATTTTGGGATTGGGTTGGTGGACGTTATTCGTCATGGTCTGCGATTGGGTTATCGATTGTGTTATCCATTGGGTTTGATAACTTTAAGCAATTTTTGGCAGGCGGTCATGCGATGGATAAACATTTTCAAAGTGCGCCAATCGATAAGAATATCCCAGCTTTACTTGCCTTAATAGGTATTTGGTATAATAACTTTTATGGTGCCGAAACCGAGGCTATTTTGCCTTATGATCAGTATATGCACCGTTTTGCTGCTTATTTTCAACAAGGGAATATGGAGTCGAATGGCAAGAGTGTAGATCGCAATGGTCATAAAACACCTTATACCACCGGTCCAATTATTTGGGGTGAACCGGGAACAAATGGTCAACATGCTTTTTATCAGTTAATTCATCAAGGTACTAAACTTATTCCTTGCGATTTTATTGCACCGGCGATTAGCCATAATCCTGTTGGCGATCATCACCCTAAATTGCTATCTAACTTTTTTGCTCAAACCGAAGCGTTAGCTTTTGGTAAAACAAAAGAACAAGTCGAGCAAGAATTTATTGCTGCAGGTAAGACGCTTGATGAGGTGAAGTCTATTGTTCCGTTTAAGGTTTTTGACGGTAATAAGCCGACGAATTCGATATTAGTGAAAAAGATCACACCTTATACTCTCGGTGCATTGGTTGCGATGTATGAGCATAAGATATTTACTCAGGGCGTTATTTTGAATATCTTCAGTTTTGATCAATGGGGTGTGGAGCTTGGCAAGCAATTAGCAGGCCGAATTTTACCTGAATTAGCGGACGATAAACCTGTAAATTCTCATGATGATTCAACCAATAATTTAATTAACCAATACAAGAAGTGGCGTTAGGTTGTTTTAGCCAATTGGTGAGTTTATTTAGATAAAAGAAAACCTTCAGTTTAGGCTGAAGGTTTTTTTATGTGGAAGAATGTGTTTGCTTATTTTTTTATTCGCATTATTGGGGTTTTACCTGCTTCGACAGAGCCTGATAATTTGGTTAACTCAACGACTGTTTCCATATTTGAAATGACCACAGGTGTTAACACTGATTTGGCTTTGCTTTCAAGTAGTGGTAGATCGATTTCAATAATGGTATCGCCTACTTTTACCTGTTGGCCTTCTTCTGCAATTCTAGTAAAGCCTTCACCTTTTAGTTCTACGGTATCAATACCAAAGTGAACAAAAAGTTCAATGCCTTCATCTGATTCAATAGCAAAAGCGTGGTTAGTTTCGAAAATTTTGCCAATTTTACCATTTAATGGTGCAACGATTTTATTCCCTGATGGTTTGATTGCAACACCATCACCAACGATTTTTTCAGCAAAAACCACGTCTGGTACATCTTCGATTTTGACAATTTCACCACTTAAAGGGGCAATAATCTCGATGCTGTTTTTATTATCATCAGATACGAATTGCTTAATTTTATCGAATAGACCCATTATTGTCTCCTAACAGATTTGCTTTTCATTAGCATAATTTTCAATTAAATCAATAACTTCTTTTGAGGTTGCTTTTTCTAGTACAGTATCAGCAAATTTTTTCGCCTCTTCATAGTTAGTGTTACGAATTAATTTTTTAATTTTAGGAATAGATACGGCACTCATACTAAATTCATCAAGTCCCATACCCAGTAATAGAATTGTGGCTCTTTCATCACCAGCAAGCTCGCCACACATACCTGTCCATTTTCCCTCTTTATGAGAAGCATCTATAACCTTTTTAATCAGTGTTAACACTGAAGGTGAAAATGGATTATAAAGGTGAGAGATCAATTCGTTACCACGATCAACTGCAAGCGTATATTGTGTTAAGTCATTGGTTCCGATACTAAAGAAATCTACTTCTTTGGCTAAATGATGTGCAATTACGGCAGCTGCTGGAGTTTCAATCATTACACCGATTTCAATATTTTTATCGAATGCTTTACCTTCGGTATTTAATTGTTCTTTAAGAATATTGATTTCAGATTTTAATGTGCGAATTTCTTCCACAGAAATAATCATTGGGAACATAATGCGTAATTTACCAAATGCTGAGGCACGTAAAATTGCGCGTAATTGTGCATGAAGAACTTCTTTGCGATCTAAACAGATACGAATTGCACGCCAGCCTAAGAATGGGTTTTCTTCTTTTGGTAAATGCATATAAGGCACATCTTTATCACCACCAATATCCATAGTACGGACAATGACGGATAAACCATTGGTAGATTCGGCTACTTCTTTATAAGCTTTAAACTGTTCTTCTTCATCAGGATAGGCTTCGCGGTCCATGAATAGGAATTCAGTACGGTATAGACCAACACCTTCATAGCCGTTACGTTCCGCACCTGCAATATCACGCACAGTACCAATGTTGCCACAAATTTCTACTTGGTGACCATCAAGGGTGACTGCAGGTAGATCTTTCAATTTAGCCAATTCTTCTTTGTCGTTAATATATTTAGTTTGAACTTGTTTTAATTTTTCTTGAGTGGTGTGATCTGGATTGATATAAATGGCATTATTTATAGCATCCAAAATAACAAAATCCCCTTGTTTGATTGCTTGAGTTGCATTAGATGTACCAACAATAGCAGGGATTTCTAATGAGCGAGCCATGATAGAGGTATGTGAAGTTCGTCCACCTGCATCCGTAATAAAACCTAACACCATTTCCAAGTTTAGCTGAGCTGTTTCCGATGGTGTTAAGTCAGTTGCAACCAAAATACAAGGTTGACTAACTGCACTTAAATCAACGATTTCGATACCTAAAATATTTTTAAGTAATCGTTTTCCAATATCACGAATATCAGCAGCACGTTCTTTTAGATATTCATCATCTAAATTTTCTAATTCTTTAGCTTGAGTTTCAAAAACTGATTGAACCGCGGCATCAGCAGTCGAATGTTTACTTTGGATACGAGAAATGACTTCTTGTTCAAGATCCTCATCTTCAAGAAGCATAATATGACCCTCAAAAATGGCTGCTTTATCTTCGCCTAGCGTAGATTTTGCTCGTTCCATAATCGCATGCAGTTGTTTGCTTGATTTTTCTCGAGCTTCTTTAAAGCGCTCAATTTCAGCGTCAATCTTGTTATCGAGAATTTGTCTATTATTGATAACAATAGGCTCTTCTTTTAATAATAGCGCTTTAGCAAAAGCGATACCGGGGGAAACAAGTGTACCTGATACCATAACATTTAATCCTTATTCAATTTTAAAACCGTTCATATCTAATTGGGAGAGATTATTCTAATTCTGGAATTAGTTTTACTAGATGTTGTACAGCTTCTTTTTCGTCTTCGCCTTCGGCAGAAATGCTAATTGTTGTCCCTTGTGTTAAACCCAACGTCTGTAATTTAAATAGACTTTTAGCACTTGCACTTTTTCCATCAGATGTGACAGTGATTTCTGCATTGAAGTTTTTGGCTTCTTTAACAAATTGCGCAGCAGGGCGAGTATGAAGGCCGTTAGATGCAGTAATGGTGACATCTTGTGTGTACATATTTTTTTACTCCCAAAATATTTTTATTTCAGCGACCAATATAAATAAAAACTGCCTGAAAGGCTAGTAAGATTTCATTGTTCTTTTATATTGAGTCAATTGTATTAGCTATAATTTATAATAATAGCCATATTTTATCAGTATCGGTAGATACGAGTGACTTTGTCACTGCAGTTTTTAAATTCTACCTGCCCATGGATTCCATGTTTAATATTTTCAAAAACGATTTCTTCACTACCATCAAGCTGTGATACGTGAATTTCTTCTTTGCAGAAAGTTTCGAATCGTTGTAATTCTTGTTCGCTATTACCTAATTTATACGATTTAGGTAAATCTTGGCTGGTTACATTGGTATGTATTTTATCTTGTACATCAAGAATAATGATGCCTTTATTGGGTAAAAATGAACTACAGGACGCTAACGATAATGCTAATCCTGAAAGGCATAATAGACATAATCGTTGCAGAGGCAACTTCGCAATTAATCCTACAATGTTCAAAATAATTCCTTTATAAAGCACAGTAACCTGTTTATTATTTATAATTAGATACGGATTATATACTAATAATCGAAGAAAGTGCATAGTGCATTTTTAGTGATGTGACAAGATTAGGGTGGAGTTTATGTCTGATACTATTAATTATGATGAATTTAATCGTCAACTAGTCCAAAATAAAATAGGTATTACCGCTGCTGAGTTGCATGGTTTTCTTTCTGGTATCTTAGCTGGTGGTAATCATGATGAGAGCTGGCGTTCATTAGTTAAAGATATGTTGAATAATGGACAAGTGTTTGACGCGTCGTTAGATGAGCAAATTAAAAACCTCTATCATTTAACTAAACAACAGTTTTTTAATGAAAACTTTGAATTTGAACTGTTACTCAGTAGCCATGATCTGTTTGCGCAAATCGATGATTTGGTTGGTTGGGTTAACCATTTTTTGCTTGGTATTGGTCTTGCGCAACCCAAAATTAATCGCCTTAAAGACGATGTTGGCGAAGCAATTTATGATTTACGCCAAATTGTGAAATTAGGTTATGACGAAAGCGACGATGAACAAGAGCTCGGTTTTGCATTTGAAGAGATTAAAGAGTATGTTCGCATAACGGCTATGCTTTGTTTCGATGAGTTTAATGAGATGGATATCTCCCCAACAATTCATTAAGATTAATAATTATACCTCTATTAAGGTCATGACAATGATAAACAGTAATATCAAAATAGAACTTTTGGCTCGCAGGGAAAAGCTACTTTCCCAAATGGCAACAAATAGTATTGCACTTTTTTTTGCTGCTCCAGAAATGGCGCGCAGTAATGACACACATTATCCATATAGGCAAAATAGTGATTTTTGGTATTTTACGTTTTTTGCTGAACCAGAAGCGGTATTTGCTGTTGTCAAACAACAAGATAATATACCTAAATATGTCTTATTTAATCGTAAAAAAGAGCGGTTAGCCGAAACGTGGACAGGTTATCGGTTAGGACAACAGGCAGCATTAGATGCTATTTGGGTTGATGAAGCTTATCCATTTGATGAAATTGATACTGTATTACCCAATTTATTAAATGGTAAAACAATCATTTACCATGCCGATCAACAGTATGCATATGCTGATAATTTTGTTGATAATGCAATGAGGAGGTTGCGTCAAGGTTATAGAACGAATCTTTCTGTACCCAATTGCATTATCGATTGGCGACCGATAGTGCATGAAATGCGTATGTTTAAATCAGACTTTGAAATGGCTATTTTACGTCAAGCTTGTCAAATTAGCGCAAAAGCGCATATTCGTGCTATGCAAAAATGTAAGCCGACCATGTTTGAATATCAACTGGAAGCTGAAATCTTACATGAATTTGCTTGGCATGGCGCACGCGCTCCTGCTTATAATACTATTGTCGGTAGTGGTAATAATGGCTGTATATTGCATTATGAGAATAATAATGAACAGTTAAAAGCGGGCGATCTAGTCTTGATTGATGCCGGCTGTGAGTATCAATATTACGCGGGGGATATAACTCGTACCTTTCCTATTAATGGTCAATTTAGTCAAGCTCAGCGTGAAATTTACGATATTGTTTTAGCATCACAATATCAAGCCATTAAGTTATTAAAGCCAGGAACTTCTATTATGGAGGTGAATCATTATGTCGTTAGAACAATGGTCGAAGGTTTAGTCAGATTAGGTATTATGCATGGCGATATTGATACTTTAATTGCTGATAAAGCTTATAGCACATTTTATATGCATGGTTTAGGACATTGGTTGGGGATTGATGTGCACGATGTGGGTAGCAATCGAGATCGAATTTTAGAGCCGGGCATGGTGTTAACTGTGGAGCCGGGTTTATATATTAATAAAGATGCCGATGTGCCAGCGCAATATAAAGGTATCGGCATTCGAATTGAAGATAATATCTTAATTACTCAATCAGGAAATGAAGTTTTGACCAGTGATGTCCCTAAAAGTCCTGAGGAGATTGAAAAACTGATGGGGAACAAACTTGCTCATTAGCCATGTTGTTGCTGTGATTTTTAGGTGATTACCATTTTATAGCCGCTGCCATTTATTCACTATACAGATGCTATAGAAATGAGTGTTATAGCATAGGTGTTACAGCGGTTTTATTTGTTGTAATTAATTTAAACTAATTGATTTATCGCGATTGAAGATAATTTTTATTTTCAGATCTTTGGCTGCAATTGGTTTATATTTCCACGTTTTCATGGCATTAATGACAGAACGATTAAAAATATTATTAGGATTTGCTTCAATAATACGAATATTTTCAACGTGTCCATCACTGTTTACATCAAACAGTGCTACTACATAGCCTTCTACGCGCATATCGAGGGCTCGGCGTGGGTATTCTGGTTGATTTCTCCTTATTGGTGAAGGGGTGCCAGAATATTGACGGCTATCTGAAATTTGTGGAGCTACAGAAGTATTAGCAATATTTTCGTTAATCACTTCTTGTCTCACTTGCTTATGCGATGCTTTTTGAATTGGTGGGGCCTTTTTCTTCGGTTTTGGTTCTTTTTGGGTTTCAATTTTCTTTTTGGGTTCAATGGTCGGTTTATCGGTTATTTTTTCAATAATGGATTCTGTTTTTTCTTCTTTAACTTCAGGTTCGACAATTGGTTCAATAACCGGTTGTATTGGTGTTTCTTCGATCTTTTGGTTATCAATAAGTTCGCTATTTTCTATCCCTTGAATATCTGGTTTATCTTCTACTAGGGATTGTTCTGGTGCTGCCAACAGTGATAGATCAACCATGACAGCTTTAATTGAATTATCACCTTCGTCGACTACGATATTTTGGGCAAGTAAGACAGAACTAAATAATAGCGCAAATAATACAAGATGAGACAGTACAGAAACTGATGCACATACATAGGCATTTTGGGTCTTTTTTTTAGTTGGGCTTAAAGGCGCCTTGGTATCATCGATGTCTATATCAAAGTTAATCTTCATAATGATTATCATTTTCAACTTAAGGGAATTATTCTAAATGAAAATGCTTATCATTTGTAGTCTTTTTTAAAATATGATAGATGACACCTTGTTGCCTAATAATATTTATCAGATAATAGAAAATAAATATCAATTGTTTATAGTGGTTAGGCTGATGAATACTCCATCAATGAATCAAATACTCGATCTTGTTAAAGAAGATCTTATTAAAGTTAATAAAGCTATACAGGCAGAGCTAAGTTCTGATGTGGCTTTAATTAATCAGTTGGGCAATTATATTATTAGTAGTGGTGGGAAGCGCATACGCCCCGTTATTGCATTATTAATTGCCAAAGCACTCAATTACCAAGGTGATAAACATATTATCACCGCAGCTTTTATCGAATTTATTCATACAGCCACCTTATTGCATGATGATGTTGTTGATGAATCGGATTTACGCCGTGGTCAATCAACGGCAAATGCGCTTTTTGGTAATGCTGCTAGTGTACTTGTAGGTGATTATATTTATACACGCTCTTTTCAAATGATGGTGCGTACAGAATCGTTCAAAGTCTTAAAAATTATGTCGACTGCTACCAATGTGATTGCTGAAGGAGAAGTACAACAACTCATTAATTGTAATGATCCTGATATTACCAAAGAACAATATTTAGAGGTAATTTATCGCAAAACGGCTCGTTTATTCGAGGCAACCTCGCATTCTGCTGCTGTGCTAGCTGGTGCAAATGAAGAGCAAGAGTTGGCTTTACAGGAATATGGTAAATATCTAGGTACGGCCTTTCAAATCATCGACGATCTTTTAGATTATAGCGCTGATAGCAATCAAAAATTGGGTAAAAATTTAGGGGATGATCTTAATGAAGGCAAACCGACCTTACCTCTTTTACATGCGATGCATCACACTAAAAATTTTCAAGATGCGGAATTAATTCGCCAAGCAATAAAGCAAGGTAATGGACGTAACTTATTAGATCGTATTTTACAAATTATGGATGAATGTGGTTCGCTTGATTTTACGTTACAAACCGCTCAAAAAGAAGCGCAAAAAGCGTTTGATGTTATCGCTATTTTACCAGATTCGCCTTATAAACAAGCGCTACAAGCTCTTGCCTTATTATCAGTGAAAAGAGAAAACTAATAAGTCAGTTTTTTATGTGCGCTTCTATGATTAAGCGCATCGTTTTCTGAAATTTTTATCATGAGTTTTATTCCAATAACTTCAAAGTTTGATTATGGTGATTATTTATGCTTAAAAGGTCTTGGCCTGTTTTGTTAATTTTTATTTCGATGATTTCAGTTCAAGGCAGTGCATCTATCGCTAAACACCTATTTCCCGTATTAGGGCCAGAGGCAATGACAGCTTGGAGATTGTTTTTTTCGGCAATTATGTTGATTTTTATATTCAAACCATGGCGTAAATCAATGACAAAGCAGGCATTGAAATATATTTTTTTGTATGGAATTTCAATTGGTTGTATGAATTTAGCATTTTATAACGCAATTGCAAGAGTGCCTTTGGGGGTTGCTGTGGCTATTGAACTCACGGGGCCGATTATGGTCGCAATGTGTTCTTCACGCAAGTTACTTGATTTTATTTGGCTTAGCATTGCTATTGTTGGTCTTTTCATGCTGTTGCCATTTTATCAAGTGTCAGACAATTTAGATCCTATAGGGATTTTATTTGCACTGTTAGCTGGAAGTGGTTGGGCGTGTTACATTTTGTTTGGACGTAAAGCTAGTACGCTTTATGGTGCATCAAGCGTCGCTGTTGGGTCGGTGATTGCTACGTGCTTTTTATTTCCTATTAGTATTTTGCAAAGTGGAAGTACAATGTTTTCGTTGGAATTGTTGCCTCTGGTTTTCGTGGTTTCGTTATTAGCATCGGCGATTCCTTATGGATTAGATATGATTGCTTTACCAAGATTACCAGCGCAAACATTTAGTACACTAATGAGCTTGTCGCCTGTTTTTGCAGCGCTTTCTGGATTAGTAGTTTTGCATGAGCAGTTAACCACCAATCAGTGGCTAGCCATTATTTTTATTATTATCTCATCAATAGGCACCGTGCTAACCATGAGTCGCTCAGTAAAGATTAAATTGGTTGAACCAAACCCAGAAAATAAGTAACAAGATTAAGTTATTAAAATTAATATCGCGCTGTTTATCCGCGCGATATTTTTATAGAAAGTTTATACAAAGATAGCGATGACTATTGCTCATGAAAAAATTGATTTATGGCGTATTAACGAGGTGGGAACCCCATTCCTCCCCCCATCAGTCCTTTCATTTGGCGCATCATTTTCATCATGCCACCGCCTTTCATTTTTTTCATCATTTTCTGCATATCTTCAAACTGTTTTAATAGTTTGTTGACATCTTGCACTTGTGTGCCCGATCCATTTGCAATACGGCGTTTACGTGAACCTTTGATGATTTCTGGGTTGGCGCGTTCTTTTAATGTCATCGAACCAATAATGGCCTCCATTTTGATAGTGATTTTATCATCCATCTGCGCTTTGATATGATCAGGAAGTTGACCAACACCAGGTAATTTAGCCAACAGAGTACCCATTCCACCCATATTACGCATCTGTTTGAGTTGGTCTTGAAAGTCATTAAAATCGAACTTATCGCCTTTTTTCAGTTTTTTAGCAATTTTTTCTGCTTTTTCGCGATCGACATTATGTTGCAACTCTTCAATCAAAGAGAGTACATCACCCATACCTAAGATACGCGAAGCAATACGATCGGGGTAAAACGGCTCTAAAGCGTCAGTTTTTTCACCCATACCTAAGAATTTTATCGGCTTACCAGTAATATGACGAATAGATAGCGCCGCACCACCACGCGCATCGCCATCAACTTTGGTTAAAATTACACCGGTAAGTGGCAAAGCATCATTGAACGCTTTAGCCGTATTGGCAGCATCTTGCCCGGTCATGGCGTCAACCACAAATAATGTCTCAATTGGATTAATGGCTTGATGAAGCGCTTTGATTTCATCCATCATGTCGTTATCAACATGCAAACGACCCGCAGTATCGACAATAAGTACATCAAAGAATTGTAATTTTGCATGAGAAATAGCTTTATTTACAATATTGACCGGTTTTTCAGTAATATCAGATGGAAAAAACTCAACATCAATCGCTTTAGCCAGTGTTTCTAACTGTTTAATTGCCGCAGGTCGATAAACATCGGCAGACACCACAAGTACTTTCTTTTTCTGTTTTTCTTTTAGAAATTTAGCCAGTTTAGCAACGCTAGTTGTTTTACCGGCACCTTGTAACCCTGCCATTAACATAACCGCAGGTGGTTGGGTTGCCAAATTGAGTGAACTATTGACTTCCCCCATTGCACGGGTAAGTTCATCTTGAACTATTTTGATAAATTCTTGACCTGGTGTTAGACTCTTGCTGACATCTAATCCAACAGCTTTTTCTTTAACTTGATTAATAAATTCACGAACTACTGGCAGGGCGACATCAGCTTCAAGTAATGCCATACGCACATCGCGTAGCGCATCTTTAATATTGTCTTCAGATAGTCGTCCACGACCACTGATATTGCGAAATGTCTGTGATAAACGGTCGGTTAAATTCTCGAACATATTAACTCTCGTAATAAATAAAAAATTGTAATTATCATATCAGAAAATTTCAATAAGTCCCACGATCATAATTTTGCGCCGGCTTGACAGCAAATTGCGATCCTGTTGAAATGAGGACAAACAAGAAACAAATACCTTAACCATTTTAGTTATTAAAAAGTTGGGTAGATTAAATAAGGAGAACAGAGTATGGCAAAAGTAATTAGTACTGACAAAGCACCAGCTGCTATTGGGCCTTATGTTCAGGCCGTCGATTTAGGTAATATGTTATTTGCCTCAGGACAAATCCCACTGAACCCCACCACAGGTGACATGCCAAGTTGTGTGAAAGAACAAACCAAACAAAGTTTAGCCAATGTTAAAGCGATTGTCACTGCGGCCGGTTATCAAGTCAGTAATATCGTCAAAACAACTATTTTTTTAGCTGATATGAATGACTTTGCCGCGGTAAATGCGGTATACGAAGCATTTTTTACTGAAAATAATGCCTCTTTCCCTGCTCGCTCTTGCGTACAAGTTGCTAGAATTCCTAAAGATGCTAAAGTCGAAATTGAAGTTATTGCTGCTAAATAAATTTGCTTACCCAATTAGCACCAAAAGGTGCTAATTTTTGTCAAAAAGTTTTAGAAAACCCTACGTTTTAGTATAAAGAAGCGGGTTAAAACACATTATATTTTTAGTTGTCCCATTGCTTACTTTTTATTATCAAAAATACAGCCATTTTCTAACCAAAAATCAAATTAATTATTTATTGTTAAACTGTTATTTAATGATTGATTGCCAATAAAGTTGGTGCAATAATCTACAAATATTTATTGTTGTTTTTGTGCCAATTGGATTGTGATCATGTTTGAAAAAGTAGAGTCGTATGCAGGGGATCCCATTTTATCGTTAGTCGCTGAGTTTATGAATGATAGCCGAGATAATAAAACCAATTTAAGTATTGGTTATTATTATGATGACAACAGCGTTGTTCCCCAATTACAATGTATAAAAACTGCTCGTGATGATATTTATCATCTCAATCAAGGTGCACAATTGTATTTGCCAATGAGTGGCTTGCCAACGTATTGCCAATCAATTCAGTCTCTATTATTTGGTGAAGACCATTCGGCTTATAAAGATAAACGTATAGCAACGATACAAACATTAGGTGGTTCAGGCGCCCTTAGAGTAGGGGCTGATTTTTTATTTCGCTATTTCCCAAAATCTGAAGTATGGGTCAGCGATCCAACATGGGAAAATCATATCGCTATTTTTAGTGGTGCAGGGTTCAAGGTAAACAAATATCCCTATTTTGATGAGCAAACTTGTGGTGTAAAATTTGAAGCAATGCTTGAAACATTAAATCAATTACCGGCTAAAAGCATTGTGTTACTTCATCCTTGCTGCCATAACCCGACAGGTTCTGATTTAACACATACGCAGTGGGATAAAGTAATCGAGGTGTTAAAGGCCCGTGATCTTATTCCATTTATGGATATTGCTTATCAAGGTTTTGGTGAGAGTATTGACGATGATGCCTATGCGATTCGCAAAATGGCAGATACAGGATTGTGTGGATTTGTCAGTAACTCATTTTCGAAAACATTTTCACTCTATGGTGAACGTGTTGGGGGATTATCCGTTTTATGCGATAACAGTGACGTCGCTGCCTGCGTATTAGGGCAGTTACAAGCCACCGTTCGCCAGAATTATTCAAGCCCAGCAGCTTATGGTGCGCAATTGGTGAGTTATGTATTAAATCATCCAGAGCTTAAAGCGCAATGGTTTAAAGAAGTCGAATCAATGAGAAATCGCATTGTAACTATGCGTACAATGTTGGTTGAATTATTAAAAACTGCTGCACCTAACCGTAATTTTGATTATTTGGTTAAACAGCGAGGCATGTTCAGTTATACCGGTTTTAGTAAAGAGCAAGTTACACAATTGAAAGATAATTTTGCTGTTTATTTGGTGGGCAGCGGAAGGATGTGTGTAGCGGGTTTAAATCACCATAATATCTACCGTGTGGCAGAAGCATTTGCTACATTAAAATAATCATATTACTAAAGGAGTATATTGTATGTTCCATAAAATGTTAATGTTGATATTTGGTATTGCTATGACAACACTTGTTGTTGGATGTAACACTGTTAAAGGTGTTGGTCAAGATGTTCAATCTGGCGGAAAAGCCATTTCACATACTGCCGAAAAAGTGAGTGATAAAATGTAACTAAGGTTATATATGCCTAGCAATATTTCCGTTTTTAACTATTTTTAGAGTAAAAATGTTACGTATTTTACCTATAGTTACATTATTTTTTCTTGTTGGGTGCGGTTCGTTAAACTATCGAACTGCACCTTTAGCGCTGGAAAATTGCCAGTATTCAAACCTATCGGGTATTGAATTTTTATTGAATAAACTCCCCTCAAATATACAAAATTATCAGCATGTTTATATTGCTCAGAGCCGAGCAAGCAAACATTTACCAAGTAGTTATGCCGGAATAAAAGGTAAATTAACCGATCAAATTTTGGTGCGAGATTATCCTAAAGAAACATTTTGGCGAGCACCAAATTTGTTCGAAAGGGCTTCTTTGTACGATGATGGATACGATGATCTTTACATCAGCAAAGCTCAAAAAGAAGCTCGTGACCGTAAAGCCAAATTCGTAGTAAGACAAGCACTGTTACAGAACTGCCAAATCGTTTATATCTCTATTGATTCTTTAGCCAAAGATAGGGATAATCCTTTACTCATCGAATCTAATGATTTATCAATCATTAAACAGGAATAAAAATGATAAAGGGAAAAGAACTTAAAGGATTAGGCGGTTGGCTAATTTTAGTTGGTATTGAATTAATTTTTTGTTTTATTTTTATTGGATATGTTACTTTTTCTAGACTAAATGCGATTAATTTTATCGGCGTGTGGACACAATTATTGGATCCCTACTCGGAAATGCACACAATTCATTTGGGTCTGTTTATTTTAGGTGACATGGGGCTAAATTGTTTATTTTTGCTTTTAAACGCTTATATTCTATTTTTATATTTTACTAAAAGTTATAAATTTCCTAACTTTTTTATTATATTTAGTAGCAGTTTTATTGTTTTTAAGCTAATTCAAAGATGTTGGTATCTTTTTATAGTGTTACCATTTGAAGTTAAATTCGAGTTTTCTTTTATAAAAGATATTGTTATAGCAATCATTTATACCTGTATTTGGATTGCTTATGTGTTAAAGTCAGTGCGAGTCAAAAATACATTTGTTAATGGTCGCCGTAGTGACGGTACCTATAGCTCCACTGTTGGTTAATTGTATTAAGGAAATAAAATGACATCAAATTTAGAAAGTTCAGCAAGTAGAAAAGTCAAAAAAGCGGTTATCCCTGTTGCCGGTTTGGGTACGCGCATGTTACCTGCAACTAAAGCAATTCCAAAAGAGATGCTTCCGGTTGTTGACAAACCACTTATTCAATATGTGGTTAAAGAGTGTATTGCAGCTGGTATAACTGAGATTATTTTTGTGACTCATTCATCAAAAAACTCAATTGAAAACCATTTCGATACTAGTTTTGAATTAGAGGCTATGTTAGAGGCACGTGTTAAACGTCAGTTATTGCAAGAAGTACAAGGCATTTTACCTAAAAATGTCACAATAACCAGCGTTCGCCAAGGTTTAGCTAAAGGACTGGGGCATGCGGTATTATGTGCATATCCTTTAGTTGGCGATGAGCCGTTTGCTGTGGTTTTACCTGATGTGATTATTGATGAATACGAAAGTGATTTGACCTGCGATAATTTAGCGGCAATGATCAATAATTATCATGAAACCAAACATAGCCAAATTATGGTAGAGCCAGTGCCAAAAGAGCTAGTTTCTTCTTACGGTATTGTTGACTGCCGTGGTGAAACGTTATCTGCTGGTAATGTTGCACAAATGTATAGCGTTGTTGAAAAACCACCTGTTGAAGAAGCGCCATCAAACCAATCGGTAGTTGGACGCTATGTGTTATCTGAAAAAATTTGGCCTTTACTTGCCAAAACACCATTAGGCGCAGGTGGTGAAATTCAATTGACCGATGCAATTGCCATGCTACTTGAAGAAGATAGTGTTGATGCTTATTGCATAAAAGGTCGTAGCCACGACTGTGGTAATAAACTCGGTTATGTGCAAACCTTTGTTCAATACGCAATGCGTCACAAAAGTTTAGGTAAAGATGTTAAAGCATGGTTAAAGACGCTTTAGTTTTAATAACATCAAACAATATTAAAAAGACGCAGTTTGCGTCTTTTTTCATGCTTAAATTTGAATATTTTATTAATATCAATTTTACCTTTAAAAAGGTATGCAATTTTCGCGTATATTTTGTAGCTCCTTTGGACTATCTTCATAATAGTCTATTTCGGATATTTTAATGCGCTTTCCATCGTATTCAATAGAATCAATACAATTGAATACGATGGGATTCTGATAATAACCAAAAAATTGAGGTGTAACATAAGTAATTTTAATATTTTTTGGCTGTTGAGATACTGGCTGTTGAGATACTGGTTGACTAGCAACAAAAGCATTACTTTTAAAAAAATAGTAGCCACCACTAATAACCAATACTAGAAAAACAGCTCCTAATACCCAAAGTACTTTGTGGCTAATTGATTTACTTTTTTTTTCAATAACAATATTACTCATATCTTATTACCTATATTAACTCACTATCACAACACGAGCCTGCATTGAATGCGACGGTTTGATTTATTTGTTTTAGTTAAGCATTATCATACTTAGCTAGTTATTCATTTATATCTAAATGTGTTAACGGAAGAAAACGATATAAATTACGATATTTGCTTAATATGTTATTCACTTCTGCTTGTTGTTCTTCGGTTAATTGAGCACTGATTTGCGCTACTTTTGTTGTTGCTTGGGTTTGATTATATTCAACTAACAAACGATACCAAACTAAAGCTAACACATTATTTTGAGGGATTTCTTTACCTTGCTCATGCATTTGTGCAAGTTCAAACCATATTTTATAAATATCAGTCGAGGATAATTTTAAATTTGCATAAAAGTATTTTGAGAAGCGATTTTTTTGATAGTATTCGCTAATTTCAGGATCTAAATGGTACTGACTTAAATCATTTTGTAATAAAACTAACTTAGTATATTCAAACGTATTAATATTTGCATTTTCATAATAAAAAGCTAAAAGCCCTGCAGCAGCAGGGCTGCCTGATTTTAGTGATGTTTTTAGATAAGGTAGCACGGTATTATTTGGCAAAGTAACCTGTTTTTGTGCCAGTTCAAAAATTGCATAAGGATTATTAGCTGCAACTTGAGCTTTAAGCATTGCATGAAATTGTTCATATTGTTTTGACAATTTGTAATATTGTGTTTTTAAAAATGCTTTCTTTTTATCATTTTTATTACTGCTATCAATCCAACTAAAGAGCAACTCTTTCTTAGGTGTACAAATAAAAGAATTTGCACCGTTATTCATTTGACTTAACAACTCACCTTGTGCAAAAGTATCACCATTAGCTGCAAGTGACAATGCGGCTTTACAACCTTGATACGTTTTTAGCCCATTCCCATTTGAATCATGTCTTATTTGGTGATATGTGGCTTTATCGTTTTGGTTCTCTTCGCTTTGAGTTTGTAACCAATCCATTCCATCAACCATAACCGTTGGGGAACGGTACACTTGTTGATGGTTAAGGTATTGGGTTGTTAACCAATCAAATTCAGGATGAGATTTATCAATCGTGATCAAAAAATACTGAGCAGGTTGATAACCTTGCTTAGCTGCCAAATCAAGATATTGCCAAGCCTCATGATAACTTTGCTCAACGCCTTTGCCTAAATAATAAATGATACCTAGCCGATAATTTGCTTTTGAATTACCTAATTCAGCCGCTCGTTGGTAATAGGTTATTGCTGTCTTTTCATCCTCAAGAATAAAGTCATATAACGTACCAAATTGATAAAGCACTGTCGGATTGTTGGGTTCAATTTTTAATGCTGATTGATAAAGATCTATCAATTCATTAGTTGTTTTACCTTCAATATTTCTAGCATCACGATAAAAACCATAAGCCATTTGCTGTTGTTGGGCAAGTTTCAGCAAAAGAGGAATAGATTCAAATTCACGTAAGAGAGCATAACTCTCAACTTGAAGTGTTTCGACTAGATCTTCTATCAGTTTTTCATAAAAAACTTCTTTATCTTTAGGGTTATCTGCAAAAACAACGTCGATAACCTTTTGGGCTTTAGCAATATCAAAGTTGTTGATATAAAATGGCGTAATAACTTGATGTAAAAATTGATTTTGCAATGACATATCAGTTGAAGATGTAACATATTTATATTTTTTTAAGTTCATCTGATAGTCTGTTAGGTCATCTTGGTACATGCCTAAATGATAATATTTTATTGCTTCTCCAATATCCTTTTCTACACCTAAACCATTTAAATAAAACCACCCTAACTGGAAAGCTGCTATTTGTTTAGACTCTTTTGATATGTTAGATTGCTCGGCTACTTTTAATAACCATTTTGCTGCCCAAAGGTAATTAGGCGTATCTAATTTAGAACCGTCGGGTTGCCCACCATCCAAAAAGTAATTAGCCATTTGCATTGACGTATCTAATGTTTTTTCATCAACAAATTTTCCGGTATTATTTGCTGTATTTTCAAGCCAGTAGAGCGACTTTTTGGGGTCATTGAGCTTATCTTGATAGAGTTTATAAAGTTGATATTGTGCAAGATTATAAAATCCCCAATCGGTACTTGTGCTAGCTATTTTATAATGCTTGATTGCTTTAGCATAATCGGCTTTAACCTCTGTCCCCTCGTGATAAAGCAATCCTAACCAATAATGGGCTTCGCCGACGCCAATTTTTTTACCATTTGGCTGTGCTAACCAAAATGTACCTTCAACGATTCGAAATTTTGCTTTATCTGGAATCGGTGAGGCAGCCCTTTCTAACCAATAAAGCCCTTTTTTAATATCTTTAGGCACCAATTCGCCTTTAATATAAGCAATACCTAAATCTTTTTGGGCGATAGGGTATAAGTTTTCGGCCGATTTTGTTAAAAACTCAATATATTTATCGGCCGATTTATCGCGGCAACCTGACAATTTTTTATCATGATGACTAAAATATAACTGATCAGTTTGACAATAATAACTATCGTTTTTTGTTAAAGGGCTATAAGCCTCAGCGATTTTATATTGGGCAACGCTGTCTTTCTTTTCGATAGCTAAATACCAATCTTCTTGATAGATGACGCTTGCAAATGTACAATTTGGGAAAGCCAAAAATATGGCCAATAAAAAAAATACTTTTATATTATTCATTTCATTATGTCTTGCTTGTTCAAGTTTAAATTACAAAATAGATAATGATCTTCCATCAATTTAGCGAGGTTGGATTAATGGAGTTTTATCAACTTCAAACGAAGAAAAATATAAACTAGGTTGATAATGAATTGCCTTTGCATCATAAAGCCGTTCGGTGTTCAGCGAAGGAGTTATATAATATTGTGTAAGGCGTTTATCTTTTGCCCAGTCAGGAATATCGCTAAATGAATAATGATAATAGACCAATCTTGATGTTCTACTGCGTTGATTATACCTTGTTGGACTCGATTCAGTTTTATACACATCATTGACTTTAATGTTGCCAAAACAAAAACCGCCTTTTTCTGGATTAAAATACGTTTTACCTTCTTGGGATAATCGATATCTTGTGGCATAAGTTAATGACCCATCCAACTTGGTTATGGATAATTTACGTTTAGTTAATAAGTTTAAATCGACAAAAATATCTACTAGTTCATCATTCAGATTATCTTCAACGATATTGTCATCAAAAATATCTTTAGGAAATGGTCTTACTTCTTCAGGTAAAGAATAACACAATGGTTGATTCTTATTGATTATCGATTGTAATTCATCTTTATTAATGTTGTTATCACAAGCCACAAGCGACAAACCACAAAGCAACATAAATAGTGTTTTTAATTTCATTATTGATGCCATCCTTCGTAGATGTGGGTAATTAAACCAATTCCTGACACGCTATAAAGCTGATTGTTTTTATCTAAACTAAATGTAGCGATTGCGGTCTTTGATGGATTATTAATATACGAATTTTGTTTTGATAAAATAGGCTCAATATTGGCAGGAAAATCTTCCACTTTATATTGGTACTCAACAGTAACATAATTACCATCTTTATCGGTTTTGCTTATTTTTTCAACCGTGACCTTACCAAAACAAAAACCAGAATGCCGTAATTTAGGCCAAGTTTTATAGTAGCGTTTCCCTTTTTCAGTGAGGTGATAAGTGTATCGATAATCTTTCTCAAAGTGACTTCTCTCTTTGATCGTCTCATCAACTAATTCGGCATCGACCGCCATCAATAGAGGCTCTGATACTAAGACAGAATAATCAAAGTGATAAGGGAAATTATCAATGCGTGTAAATACAACGCATTCAACGGGTTCACCATTCTCATTAATTGCATCAAAACGTTGTTGAATTTCTTTTTGCCACTGTTCAGATGTTAAATTAAGTGTCGCATCAGCACGTGACTGATTACTAACGATGGTTAACATCAATGCCATACATAACTGACAAGATGATATATATTTCTTAAATTTCATAAAGTTTTAACGCCCTATACCTGTATCAGAATGATAATAAAATGGTTCAAAAAACAATGCATTTTGCAAGTTAGTTAATTCTTCTGAATCATTTTGTTGTTCTGTTGCATCAATAAGTTCAGTTAATGATATTGGAAAGCAACGTCCCTTATTCAGATAATCAAAATTTGCTATAGAAAGAGCCGAATCTGTTAACGCAAATTGACTACAGCGATAAACAGGTTGCTTATCAAATTGATATTCTGGTCGTATTTTAATTTGCTTAGCCCAATCAAATTCCATTAGCGCAGAATTAGCTAACATATTGTTAGGCGGGGTGGTTAAAACAATCATATGATCTTTAACAAAAATGACTTGAGCAATAATTTGACCGGTAATAACTTCTTGTCTGTTATTTTCGCGGATACGTTCAAAGATATAACGATAACCAAATTTCATTGTGTGGTTTTCAACATCTAATTGTGGCTCTATTAACCATTCAAAATGTTGATAGCGATTGCGGTAATTTATCACTTTGCGTTGTAAATTATTTTTTATTTCTTGCAGACGTTCAGGATTATCAAATTGCTTTTTTTCTGCCTTTAAATCAATATAGCCAACATTATGTACAGAAATACACAATTGATTATTATTGCTATATGCTGGCATCAAAAAACGATTACAGTTTTTTTCAAGTGAAGGCCACTCATAATAAATATAACCATTTGGTATAGTTAAATCAGCAATATCTTTAATATTAACCGTTTCAGGGCCGGCTAAATAGGTTTCATTTTTGGTATGATTGATTGTATTGGTGTTTTTATCATTTTGTTTTTTAGTGACAAAATAATTGGCAATTTCACCGATTTTATCTTTGGGAATGTCAACGACCTTATATTTTTTATCCATCCAAGTATCTATTACCACCGATTCATCAACATATCGGTTTAATAAGCACTCTTTTTCAATGTCTAAAGGCCATACAATGTTATCTTGGGTATCTTTCAAAACGATCAAATCTTGCTTACAAGCACTGTTTTGAGTTTCATCGATTTTATCTTCATAGAATAAAACATGACCATCCTGATCCAAAATTTTGGTTAAAAATCCCCCATCTTTATAGTCTTTTTCTGGTAATTTGGTTTTAGCATAAAACAGCACATGATCACCGACTTGAACGGTACTATAGTCATCGTATTTGTCGAGAGTTTCACCTGTAGCATTAATTAAACGATACTTATCTTCATTACTATCCTTTTTAACCCAACTTACCGAACCATAAAAAGGGGCAACTTGATAAAAACTATTTTCATAGAGCATTGTCCCTTCGTAATCGTAAAGTTGATATACCATATAATTATCTTGATAATTTTGCACCCAAAAATATTGACCAGAAAGATCTACATTATTATCAAAATGATAGCTATTCATCTCCCATGCTCGTTTACCGATATCCACTTCTTTACCGGTTTTTTTATTAATAAGATATTTGCTGTTATGTTTGTCACACAGCTGCATGATTTTATCGAGGGTGGCGTCTTGGCAATGTGGATTGTATTTGGTGCTTAGCTCATTGGGATTCTTGCTGACAAATTGCCCTTGCAAGTCAATATACCCCCGTTTATTATCTTGCGTTTTTACTTCGGCGTAACCATTATTAAATGGATTGATTTTTTTATAATAAACGCCTTTGGGGGTAATTAAATGACCATCGGTATCAATTAAAACCGATACCTCGGTATCTTGATAGTAATAAGCAATTCTTTCATTACCTAAATACGTTAACGACCCACCGGGTTTGAAAGTTAAAATATCACCCTGTTTATCAAAAGAATATTCAAAGTTGTTAACTTGATTAAAATTATTAAAAAAAATATCATTACTTTTTTGTATAATCCAATAATGATCCCTATAAGTTATTGAGTTTCCATCCCCCTCATTATTGACAATCACCTTACCGCTACTATCAAGTAACAAATTCTTATAAGGTATATAAAGTCTTGCATCATCAGCATACGACGACATTGAAAAGCAAGCCAAACTTATTAGATATAAAGCGCTCTTTAATCTTTTTCTTATCACTTATTTATTTCCCTTCCTCAGTAATAACAATATTCCATTTATTCATTATTTACGGTGAGCGTTTATTGAATAACGGTAATAGTAAAATTAATGATTATTTTTATTAACATCTAATTCTAAAATAAAATAAGGTTAATTTCTTGTTATTTTTCAAATATAATTTTTGAAAATGGCGTATGGTTTTTATTAGGGGGGCTTTTCTATAAAAAAACACGCTATTAAATGCTCAAAAATCGGTCAGAAAAGGTATTGATTTTATTAAAGTTTTTATTTGGCGATTTTTAGCCAAAAACCACCACCCAACCCCCTCCTTCCAAAGCACACACGCATAAGCTGACTCATCCTTTAACAAAACTTTACAAATTTTTAACAAAAAAGGTAGCGCATTATTGGTTAAGTGGTTATAATTTAATCGCTTACAAAGCAAGGGAGTGCTCATTATTAGAGCAGTCAGTTATAAAAAATCTAAATAAAACAAAAAATTACTTGACAGGATGATCGAAATGCATTACCATTTATGGCATCTGGCATCTGGCATCTGGCATGCCAAACCTATGTCCAAAATCTTTTTCAATTTCACCGTAGTCTAAAACAGACACAGTTCTTATTTTCATCAGCGAGGTCATTTCGCGTAGCGAAATGGACGCCGTCATCGAGGTCTTTACTGGCGATGTTTTCGGCGGGCTCTTCGATAACATCCTCGGAAACCGCTTTGGTCAGGTCATCGGCCACATCTTCGGTAAAATTATCGTCGATATCCAAGTGGTTATTAGGGCCGTCATTACTATTCAAACCGAGGTTATTATTTAAACCTTCATTGCTATCTAAATCGGCGTTGTTCTTCGTGGCATTGTCGTTGTCATATACACAGAGTTCTGTGGCATTAACGGCCCAGACTTCAAGAGCAATTGAAGGTACTCCGCCATATTTAACATTTGATGGAGGTCGAACAAAGGCAACTAATACGGACATCTTTTTGGCAATCGAGTTGCCAGATGGAAGACGTATTACTCAGTCAACTAACACATCAAGTGCTACCAATCCGATAATGTTACCTAGTGGTAATTTTACTTTTAATGATATACACACGGTGGTTCCCGCATCGGTCCCATTGGTAAATGGTGAGTATGCAATAGATATAAATAATGTGGTTAGCCAAGGGAAGTGGGGAGATGATGATGGAGATGGACAGGGGGTTAATGGAGTAACAGCATCAGGGCGTATAGATTTAACAATAAAGGATAAGAATGGCACTACCGTTAGTCGTAATGATACATTAAGTCTATGTAAAGCGCCTTATAAGGTAACTTTAAGTAGTACAGGGGGGACTTTAGAGACTCGTTATGGTATGCCAAGAGGTAGTCGATTTTACGGGGGGACGGCGGAGTATTATATCACTTTGTCGTCACAGCCGGTTATTTGTTCGGTCAGGCCGAATTTGTTGTATAGTGGTAGTGGCATCAATTCTTATGACGACCCTCACTTTGCCGGCCCTGCTAACATATGGTCTCCTACAAAGGGCTTTTTGGTTCAGTCAACAAGTCCATCGTTTTACGACCGAAATTTTCCTACAACGGGTGCAGACGGATTGTATTTTGATTTGGATGTTGGTGGAATTGATGCAAGTCAGTTGCGTTGGACAGTTAACACAGGTGGTAGTATAAGGGCAACGGTGAGTTGGACAAGGCCGCGTTCTGACACATTCAGAGAACCAGGAGGAAATACCAAACAAGCCGATGCTTGGATTACTGATAAATCTAGTTATGTAACACGGGTAACGTTGCATGGTCCTAGGGCAAGTAGTCAACTAAACTCAGGTAATCCTAGTCGGCTCACTCCGTTGCCATCTTTGCCACAGACATTTGAGTTGGTCGGTAGGGATAGAAGTGGTAATGAGGTTCGTTATGGATTTGTGTTAAGGCAGTGGTTCGTCAATCGGAGTGATAAACGGGATACTCAGAATAACCAATCCACTTGGTGTAGTGGTTTGGGTTATCGTCTTGCTAGGGTCAGGGATTTAACCAATTCAAACAATAGAAGTTTAGGCGCCTTGCCTCATTCATCTGGTAATCATTATATGCGTCACATAGGTGCTGGTTTTTTCACGGAGTGGGGCCGGCTGAACTACTACGCTGATGCGGGCTTCGCCGCCAGCTACGGCTACTGGTCAAGCGACGCAGCAGGTGGCGGTGGGTTCGGTGTCGGCTCAGACCTCGGCCACGTTTTCAGCCTCGGTGTTTTCTCCGGCTACTATGCTGTTTGCACCACACCTTAGCTTTTATTGCTTAGTCCTTAATCCTTGGGCCGCGGGGGGGTTATGGTGCCTGAGAGGACAATCTAACAAAGAATAACGCCCTCGCGTAAGTTGGGGCGTTTTCCCTTAGGGTTGCGCTGTTGCGGCGAAGCCACAATCGCGCCGCCCCCGCCGCCGGCGACGCTGAAAGCGTGGTTGGCGGTGGCTCAAGGGTAAAATAAATAAGAATAACCAAGCAGTTGGTGGTAATGATAAGTGTTTGCTGTGTACTTCAAAACAATGGTGTTAATTCAACTGATGGCATCTATTAAATGCTAGGCATAGTATGCCTAACAGTAAAATGAACACTACTAACATAGCACTTATTTATCACCCAAGACTTTCAACCTAAAATTGTCACGCAAGCTTGCTGATAAAAAGGACGAAAGTAAGGGGATATTGTTAAATCAGCGATATACGCATCTTAGGTTGCAACTTCCCAACTGGAGTGCGAATGGTTTTTGATTTTAGTTATATCCAACTGACTTGGCCCTCAAAGCAAAGTTAAAAAACAACCACACGGCAATCTATAAAAATGACATAGTAAAAATCAGTCAGGAAAGGTATTGATTTTATTAAAGTTTTTTTTGAGCTATTTTTTAACAAAAACCGCCTAACAAAAACACAACAATCCTTCCCAAAAACGATGGTTATGTTATTTGTCTTATTCCGGCGTCAGAATGTGCCGACAACAGAGCGAGGTTAGCACGCCAAACAGGGATGTTTGGCGAGGCTATGCTTCACCGGGAGCGAATCATAGCCGGTGCGTCAAGACCGAGCGGCGGCGTCGGGCAGCCGTAGGCCACATTCTGCAGCCAAAGCGTGGGTTGTCAGGGAATTCGCTTTAATTCCCTTAGCTCGGACGTGGTCACGATAGCTATTTTATTCACCCAAGGTCAAAACGTCCGAAACCACCGTACCTAATTCATTCTATCCACCAACCCAAAAAGGCCTGATTTTCCGCTCAAAAATCGGTCAGAAAAGGTACTGATTTTATTAAAGTTTTTTAAATCAACACCTACATCAAGTTAGACCCCCCCCTCATCACCATCAAACTTCTGACGGATCATTTTCAAGAGTAATATTAGGATCGTTATACACAGCCATATCCATAAGGCCAATTTCACGATCGGTTGCCACTGCCGCTGTCATAGCGCCAGATACATTGGCTAAAGTTCTTGCCATATCAATAATTGGATCAACAGCTAAAACCATCCCAATTAATGGGAAGTATTCAGCCATCCCCATACCAGATAAAACAACGGTTGCAGCAACGGTTGCTGTGCCGGGAATGCCGGCGATGCCGATAGAGCCAATAACTACCACAATGACAAGCATAATATAAAATTGGATATTCGTTTCAATACCAACCATATGCGCTACCATCACGGCAAGTAAAGCAGGGAAAAAACCAGCACATCCATTCATTCCCATAGTGCTGCCAAGTGAGCCGACTAAATTTGCCGTGCCGGTATTTACTCCCATTCGAACGGTTAACGTTGAGATAGTCATTGGTAAAGAGCCAACTGATGAGCGACTAGTAAAGGCTAATAACCAGGTTCCTAGTGCTTTTTTGATAAACATGATTGGTGAAACACCATGAATCGAGACAATGGCGATATGTACAATTAGCATAATCAATGTGGCAATATAGATGGCGGCAACAAAGCTAGAAACCTGAATAATGGCCGGTATTCCATTCGAAATAATAGTGCGAGCCAGTAACGCAATGACTGCGTAAGGCATGTATTTAATCACTGTCATCGCAATGGACATCACGATTTTGTAAAGTGCTTCGATAAATGTTTTAAAAAGAGCAATAGGTTGTGGATTCTTCTTTTCCATTCTATTGGCGGCAAGACCCATTAAGGCAGAGAAGATGACTAATCCAACAATGTTTTCATTTACCATTGAGGCAATAATATTACTTGGGATTAGATTTATAAAGGTATCAATAATATTGGTGTATTGTTTTGCTTGGGCTTGATGTACAGAGCTTGAGCTTATTTCACCTAAAGAAAATAGATTCGCTAGCAAAATACCAACGACACAGGCAATGGCTGTTGTAAACAGTAACCAAAAAATCCCTCTAAATGCAATTTGAGGTAGATTTTTTTTGCCCGAAAAGTCGATAATCACTTTAACAATCGATACAAAAATAAGTGGTATCACTAACATTCGGATAAAGGCAATGAATGCTCGACCAAATAACCCATACCATGTTGCGGTTTCTTGCATCCAGAGGGTCGCTGCATCAGGAAATCCAGCCACAGCTTGAATGCCTAGACCAAGCACAGCACCAAGGATTAAGCCAACTAACATACGAACTGAAAAATTGACTTTTTTATCTTGTAACGGTTTCATCACCGCAAAAAAACAGATGAGAAGTAGCCCAATACCAATGAGAGTTTGATAATGAGTAATTGATAGGAACTTTTCAAAAAAAGTCCCCTTAAAAATGGCATCTGACATAATTAGCCTCTCTTTTGATAATTCAATTATCTGGTTAACAATCTATGTTTAATCACATGATTTGATGTATAACGATAAATACATATTAATGCTGCTTATTTGGCTATAGAGCCGGCAATATTTAAAATGTCCCAAGGTCTGGAAAAGGGTGGCGCATACAGAAAATCCATCATGGCTAATTCATCAATTTTCACATTGGCCCATATAGCGGTTGCTAATGTGTTCACTCTTAATACCGCGCCCTGCCCACCGGCTATTTGTCCACCTAAAATCACACGCGTGTCGGCATGATAAATAAGTTTGGCTGTTACACTTGTTTGTCCTGCAACATAATTACTGTGATTTTTATCTTTAACTATGACAATTTTATAGGGAATTGCAGCTTTTTTGGCTTCGTTTTCGGTTAAACCAGTGCGCCCGGCTTCGATATCAAAAACTTTTAACGCTGATGTGCCAATCGTGCCGGGATATTCGCAATGTCCGCCACCTAAATTTTCGCCTACAATTTTGCCAAGCTTGTTTGCTCCTGTGGCGAGTGGGATATATACCATTGAATGGCTAACTTTATGGTAAAGCGCGGCGCAATCGCCAGCGGCATAAATATCGGCAATATTGGTTTGCCCTAAGCTGTTAGTGATTATGGCACCATTTTCAAGTGTGTTGATGTTAAGACCTTTATAGATATCACTATTTGGTTTTACTCCCGTTGCAATAATAACCATATCAGCGGGATATCGTCCTTTATCGGTAATCACATGCGTGACATTGTGTGAGCCTTCAAAGCCAAGTACTCGCTCTTGCAAGTGTAGGTCGCAATGTTGTTTAATATTTTCTTCAATTAGGTCGGTAATTTGTTCATCAAACGCATCGACAAGGATTCTGTCATCCAATTGAATCAATTTAACCTTTTTTTGTAAGGCGACCAGCGATTCAGCGATTTCAAGCCCAATATAGCCAGCACCGACAACAATAACATTTTGGGTTTTTTGGTCTGATAATAGGTGTTTGATTGCTAATCCATCGTGCAGATCACGTAATGTAAAAATGTTTTTTAGCTGACCATTTTTAAAAGCCGGCATAATAGGACTTGCGCCAACCGCTAGTAATAACTTATCGTAGTTGTCATCAAAGCAATGCCCAGTATTGTGATCTTTAATGGTTAATTTTTTTTGATTAACATCAATCGCCATGACTTCATGTAACGTTTTAATTTCAATACCATCTTTTTGAAATTGTTCTGGTGTTCGAGATATCATTTCATTGGCATCAGTAAAGTGGTTACCAATGAAATAGGGTAAACCACAAGCGCCAAACGAGACAATATTCAATTTTTCATAAATACGGATGGTTGCCTCTGGGTTCATTCTTTTGGCTTTTGCCGCAGCACTTGCGCCTGCGGCTTGAGCGCCAATGATGATGATTTTCACTTAATTTGCTCCTCAGTGCTCAGATATTCAATTATTCATAATATCCTATCATACGCCATAAATTATAGGGGAGATAGACAGCTATTTAGCATGAATATTTGTTAATTTAAAATTTGAATCATTTGAACATGAACAATTACCAATCTTGCATAATCTTTTTAAGTCGCATGGCTTATGTAAAAAATGTTAGGAGACTATGTGTTTGAGTATAAGTTTTTAAATGTAAGCGGTTGAGTATGATTAATTAGCTCTATGATTAAACTCATCTGTAAGTCGCTCTCATTTAATGCGGGAATATAATAAAACGTTTTTCCGCCTGCATTAAAAAACAGTTCTCGATTTTCTTCATCAATTTCATAAAGAGTTTCAATACAGTCTACCGAGAAACCCGGGCAGATGACGTGCACGTTTTTAACGCCACTTTGCGCTAGTGTTTGTAGTGTGTCACTGGTACTTGGTGTAACCCATTTCCCTTTACCAAATTTGGATTGATACGCCATTTGGATTGGTCGATTTAACCCATTTGCTCGACATTTTTCGATTAATAACTGTGTGGTCATTTCACAACGTTCAATATAATCCTCTTTTCGTTTGTGAATATAGCGCTCTGGGATACCATGATAAGAAAGCACGAGTACTTCAGGCTCTCCTTGATCTTCAAAAGCCTGCTTAATTTGTAAATAAAGTGCATTGATATAGCTTGGATGATCAGCATAATCACGAATATAGCAGATGTTATCGATGATTTGATCAGAGGCGATAATTTGTTTAAGTTTGTCAAGTACTGCCAGAGTTGTGGTTGTGGAATACTGTGGAAAGAGTGGTAATACGGAAATCTTTGAGCATGATTGAAGCTTGTTCAACGCAGATTGCATATCCGGTTCGCCATAGGTCATGGCTAATTCACATTGGATATTAGGTAAATGGCGTTGTAACTTATCACATAATAATTGGCTATAATGTAATAAAGGTGATGCGCCATTTATCCAAATTTTTTGGTAATGGTGAATAATATAAGGCACTCGTTTAGGTATCACAAGATACTTTAAAATGGGAGACCAAAACAGCTTAGGTAAATCAACCACATGCCGATCAAGCAAAAACTCGGTTAAATACTGCTTTATTGCATCTGGCGTTGCTGCACTTGGCGTGCCTAAATTAACCAATAATAGACCTTGTTTTTTTTCCACAAGCAATCCTTATTTAGAGTAAAGATAATGGTTGATAATGTTAAGTAGCCGCTCTAGTGCCCCTTGATTTTGTTTTAATACTTGATATGCCTGTTCGCCAATTTGCTGACTATGACTTTTATTTGCCAAAAGCGCATTAACCGCTGAATAAAGAGCGTCTGCTGAGCTAGCACAAGTGATCATCCCGTTAGCTGAAATGAGCTGTTCACAAATAACTTTAAAATTGAAAAAGTGTTCGCCACTAATGATTGGAATGTGGTGAAGTGCTGGCTCTAATGGGTTATGCCCACCATGCTTCACTAAACTACCACCAACAAAGGCAATATCGGCTATGCCATAAAGTTCTATTAACTCTCCCATTGTATCGCCCAAAATAACTTGCGTCTGTTGAGTCGGAACTTGGTTGCTACTGCGGTTTATATAATTTAACCCGCGGTCATTAATTAATTTTTCGACGGTTTTAAAGCGTTCAGGGTGACGGGGGACAAGAATTAATAACAAATTAGGATATGTTTGTAATAATCGTTCAAAGGCAGACAAGATGATTTCATCTTCGCCACTATGTGTACTTGCAGCAATAAAGGCAGGGCGGTTTAATTGCCACTGTTGTTTTAGTGTTGTGATTTTTTGCTGCTGTTGAGTAGTTAAATCAATATCAAATTTAATACTGCCGGTTATTGCTAAATGATCGCTCGGCAAACCCAGTGATATAAAACGCTCTCCATCTTGCTTATTTTGTGCGGCAACGGTGCTAATTTTTGATAGTAAATGGCTAATCGCGCGTCCTAGTTTGCGATATCGGTTAGCTGATCGTTCTGATAATCTGGCGTTGGCAAGAATCAGCGGAATATTTCGTTTGTAACACTGACCAATAAAATTAGGCCAAAGCTCAGTTTCCATAATAATCACTAATTTGGGCTGAGTTGTTTTTAAAAAACGATTTATTGCGCAAGGCAAATCATAAGGTAAATAGACATGATGAACGCTATCACCGAGTAACGATTTCACTCGCTCCGAGCCTGTTGGCGTCATAGTGGTCACGGTGATAGGTAAATTAGGATATTGTTGTTGCAATGCTTTGATTAGTGGGATAGCGGCAATCGTTTCCCCCACTGATACGGCATGCAGTAAAATACCGTTAGGTTCAACTTTATTTTGGCAAAAACCATAGCGTTCAAGCCAACGCTTACGATAAGCAGGCGCTTTACAGCTACGCCAAAGTAGCCTTAGCCAAACCAAGGGTTGAATCAAATATAATAAAACAGTATATAAAATTTGCATGCTAATTATTGGGTTAGATCAAAAAAGTGCTCGCGATAATAAACCAGTTCGGCAATCGAATCACGAATATCATCAAGCGCTTGGTGCGAACTCTGTTTGCTAATTCCTTTTAATATTTCAGGCTTCCAGCGTTTAGCTAATTCTTTAATTGTGCTGACATCTAAATAACGATAATGGAAATAACGTTCTAAATTAGGCATATAGTTAAATAAAAAACGACGATCTTGCCCAATAGTATTCCCACAAATCGGTGAGCAGTTTTCAGGTACCCATTGTTTTAAAAATTCGATGGTTTGTTGTTCGGCTTGTTGTTCGCTAATGGTACTTGTACGAACACGTTCAATGAGTCCTGATTTGCCATGAGTATTTTGATTCCACTCATCCATTAATGCTAATTGCTCATCAGATTGATGAACGGCAATGACCGGTCCTTCAGCAAGGATATTTAAATTAGAATCGGTAACAATGGTTGCAATTTCAATAATGCGATCAGTGGTTGGATTAAGTCCTGTCATTTCAAGATCGATCCAAATAAGATTACTGCTGTTAATTTGTGGTTGTTTGCTCATAATTTGCGATAGAAATTTTCTTTTTGATACTGAGTAGTGTAGCATAACTGACAATCTGTTTTAGTAAAAAATGAGTGCTATGGCAAAAAATCAACTCTCCCAAAATCAAAAAAGGCGCGTAGCGGCAAAACACCAGCAACGATTAGTTATAAAACAAGATGAAAGTCTATCAAATTTTTCATCCCCTCGTGATGGTGTGGTGATAAGTCGTTTTGGTAAATCGGCGGATGTCGAAGATGATGCCGGCCTTATTTATCGTTGTAGTATTCGGCGCACGTTACCGTCGTTAGTCACTGGCGATAAAGTTTTGTGGCGCGAAAGTTTAGAGCCGAACACCAATGGCATCATTGAAGCGGTTCATCCTCGGCATTCTGAACTTGTTCGGCCTGATTTTTATGATGGTGTTAAACCCGTTGCCGCAAATGTTGATCAAATCGTGATTATTTCGGCTGTTTTGCCAGAACTATCACTAAATATTATCGATCGCTATTTAGTAGCTTGTGAAAGTACGGATATACAACCCATTATTGTTTTAAACAAGATTGATTTACTCAATGATCAGCAACGCGCTGATGTTGAAAAACAATTGGCGATTTATACCAAAATTGGTTATCAAGTGTTGTATGTTTCATGCCAGCATCAACAAGGTATTGCGGTATTACAAGATATCTTGCAAGGTAAGATTTCTATTTTAGTTGGGCAGTCAGGCGTGGGTAAATCAAGTATTATTAATTTACTGTTACCTCATCAATCACAATCAGCAATGACTGGGGATATTTCGGGAATATCAGGACTTGGTCAACACACCACAACCTCATCAAAGCTTTACCATTTACCAAATGGTGGCGATATTATTGATTCACCAGGTATCCGTGAATTTGGTTTATGGCACTTAGAGCCGGAGCAAGTGATTAGTGGTTTTAAAGAATTTAATAATTATTTAGGTGGTTGCCACTTTCGTGATTGTAATCATCTTGATACACCAGGATGTTTATTACAAAAAGCCGTGCAAGATGGTGAAATTGCTCAATCAAGGTTAGATAACTATCATCGAATTTTGCAGTCAATGCAAGAAGTTAAAGCAAAAACCAATAAAAGCTATAAGTAGTGGCTTTTGGCATATTGTTTGTTGCAATTAAGTTATTATGTTCATGAATGATTGCTCACAATAAGTAGTAACCGTGTGCCAGACTGCTAAAAGTACCGCCACTTGATTGTGAGCAATGGCATGATTTATTTATTATTTACCGCTTTAATTGCAAATCCAATAGCAACATAAGCCCAACCTTGGAAGATAAGGTCGATACCTAAAAACATGCCTAATACCCAAAGGCTGTCATATGGCCACCCCATGATAATCATAAAGCCTAAAATAAGTGTAATAATGGCAGAGGTTAAAATCCATCCCCAGCGAGGTAAATTACGATTATTTAGCGCTGCAAATAATTGAGTAAAACCACTCATCAGTAATAAGAATGAAATGACTAACGTTAAAGCTGATGAAACCGCAATTGGTTGGAAAAACGACATCAAGCCTATCACAATGTATAAAATCCCCATTACTGCCCATAAAGCAGATTGGCCAAAGCTTTTAATATTAAATGAATGTAACGCTTGAGCGATCCCTGCAATTAATATTAATGAGCCAATAAAATAGACAGAAAAGACGGTAGCGATAAACTGATAACCTAATGCTAAGCACCCCAATACAATTAAAATAACACCGATTAAAATAAACCAACTTGATTTTTGTTTAAGACTTTGTAGCTTGTTTTCGTTAGATATCATGTTATTTCCCTGTTTTTATAAGTTAATTTTGAGTTTTAAATTAAAAAATTTTAAAACCTATGCGCTTGCTAATAGTGATTAGAAAATAAAAAGAAAGGTCTTGAAGTTTTAATTTATTACACAGTCGTTATTTTTGTTGAAAATTTAACTGTGCAATAAATTAGTAAATATGATAAGACTAAATTTAAAATTAATCTTTATCTTTCAGTGCTTCTTCTAATGTTGAATAGAACATGATTTTGTTAGATGTTGGCACTACTTTGGCTCGAGCAAGAGTTTTTAATGGTTGAAATTGTAACTCGCAAATCGATAAATCGACATGTTCAGGGAGTTCATCAATAAAATGTATTAAAGCATTGAGCCCACCAGCATCAAGAATAGGCACAGCATCCCATTGTAATACAATGTGTTTATAACCATTTATTTTTTGATATATTTCTGAAAAAGTACGTTCAGCGGCTGCAAAAAAGAGTGGGCCGTTAATTCGTAATGCAAGGGTTTTATCGTTGCTTTGGTTTAGTTCAACTAAGCGGGTCATTCGAGCTATACGGCGCATAAATAAAATTGATGCAAGCACTATTCCAACTGTAATTGCAATCACCATATCAAATAGTACCGTTAGCGACATGCAAATAAGCATAATTAAAATATCGTCTTTGGGGGCGCATTTAATGATGTAAATGACGCGTTGAACTGCACTCATGTTCCATGCCACTATAAGTAATAAAGCAGCCATCGCTGATAGTGGAATGAACGATAACACTGGTGCAAAGCAAATAAGTGCAAGTAACACAACCAATGAATGCAAAACAGCAGCAATAGGGGAGGTCGCACCCGCTTTGACATTTGCTGCCGATCTTGCGATGGCTGCTGTTGCTGATATGCCACCAAAAAATGGGGCAATGATATTACCTAAACCTTGGCCAATAAGTTCACTATTTGAGTGGTGTTTGGTGTGTGTCATTTCGTCTAATACTACTGCGCACAATAACGATTCAATTGCACATAACATTGCCATGGTCAGCGAAATAGGTAATAGGGCTGTGAGCATTGACCAATCCCAATTAAATTCGGTATGAAGCCACGGTACAGAAAATTCTGGTAGCACTGATGGAATACCGTGCCCTATGGTATTATCAGCCATTGTGTAGGTAAATCGTGAGCCAATTGTTTCAATTTGGTAGCCAAATTGATTAAAAATAAACATGATAATCACACCAGCAATGAGTGCAGGTAGGTGCCCCGGTATTTTTACTTTAAGCTTTGGCCATGCAATTAATATCATCAGTGTGACAAATCCAACAATGGTGTCAGCGATATTGATAGTTGGTAGAGTTTTTGTTAATTCAATGACTTTGCTAATATAACTTTCAGGCATATGTTCGAGCGTTAAGCCAAAAAAATCTTTAATTTGCATGGTGGCAATAGTGATGGCAATGCCCGAAGTGAAGCCTAATACAACAGGGAGTGGAATATATTCTATTAATCGACCTAATCGAGCCATGCCCATAAAAATAAGGAATATACCCGACAATAAGGTAGCAATTAGTAATCCAGATAATCCATATTGTAATGACACCGGGTATAAAATAACCACAAATGCTGCTGTCGGGCCAGAAACACTAAAACGAGAGCCCCCCGTTAATGCAATCACCAAACCCGCGATAATGGCTGTGTATAGGCCATGCTGTGGTGGTACACCGCTAGCGATTGCCAATGCCATTGCAAGTGGGATAGCAATAATACCAACGGTTATGCCAGCTATTAAGTCTTTAATAAAACGGGGGATGTTGTAAGGGGTATTTATACATGCTGATATCAGTGCACAGCTAATTTTGGTACCAGAAAGGCCATATAATTTCATTGTGTTTAATCAATTAAAGGGAAGTTGTGTTGAGTGACTAATAAGATAATCTTTTTTACGAAAAATAAAAGAGTGTTATGAAAATAATCATCTTTTTTTGTGAAATTTATTTATAGATAGAGTTTAATTAAAGCTACTTCTTAATGTTAATCTACAATGTAAATATTGATATTTAGACTCTTTTTAATGGTATATTAGGTTGTTTATTTCAATGGCAATGGGAGAAAAACGTATGATTATGGTACGTTTTCGTAAATTGTTTACTATTTTGTTATATGCGTTTTCTTCCATAAGTTTTGCTCAACAACTAATGATTGTGGGTTCTAAAACTGCTTATCAATATGATGCCGAGCACAAGATTATCCCTGCTCCAACAGGGTATATAGCTTTTTACATTGATCATGTTGGGCGACATGGCTCTCGTTATATTAGTAAGCCCAAATATGAAGATATTGCTTATCAAATTTTGTTAATGGCTGCAAAGAAAGATCAATTGACAGACCTTGGTAAGGATTTATTTAAGCAAATAATTCGCATTGCTGAACTAAATAAACATCATTATGGTGAGCTTACCGAGCTTGGTCGTAAAGATATTGCCTTGATTAGCCAGCGTATGCAAAAGAATAATCCAACTGTTTTTAGAGGAAATAGAATTGATGTCGTTTCATCTCGCTCACCACGAGCAAAAGAAACCGCAGAAATTTTTGTTGAATCTTTCAAATCTAAATATCCAGATATCCAAGTCACTCAGCAACCCGAAGATCAGCAAATTTTATTGCGTTTTTTTGATTATTCACCTGCTTATGATGAATATAAACAAAGTAAAGCAGTTAAAAATGCGGTGAAATCAGTAGAAATGGCTTCTAAAACAGAGCAAATAAGCGAAGAAGTAGTAAAAAAAATCTTTACTCATGATTTTATCGAAAAGTTAGATAATGGTCTTGAGGTCGTCGATAAATCATCAGTAAAAACACGGGATTTTGTGATTTCGATTTATCAATTATATCAAGAGTTACAGGCATTTTCGCCTCAAGTATTAAAGGATAATAGCCTTGACTTTAATCCGTATTTCTCGAACGATGAAAATGCATGGTTGAATACAGTTGTTTCGGCTAAAAATTATCTAGAAATCGGCCCTGCTTTTGATGCAAATGGTATCCAAATAAAAATTGCAGCACCCTTGTTGTGGGATATGTTAAATACTGCTGATATTGCTATAGAAAATAATAATATTGATGCTAATTTACGTTTTGCTCATGCTGAAACCGTTTCACCTTTAGCTACTTTACTTGAAATTGAAGGTACAGCTACTACTGCTGATTCCATTTTTGATTATTATTCTGTTTGGCAAGCTGATAAAATTATTCCTATGGGAGCCAATATTCAATGGATTTTTTATAAAAGTAAACAAGCAAATCAGCCTATATTAGTGAAAGTATTATTGAACGAACGTGAAGTGCATCTACCTATAAAATCAGCAGATTATCCTTATTATCGTTGGAGTGACATGAAGCAATTTTATATAGATAAGCTCAATAAATTAGGTCTAGGAAATATTCCGCTGCAAGCGACAAAAGATTAAGCTGTAATGGAGCTGATTACAAGAGTTCAAAAGCAATATTTCTATCAGAAATATTGCTTTTTTATGATCATTAACCTAAAAGTAAAGCATCATCGGTGACTTTTTCACCACGTGTTTGTTCAAACATGGCTAAGAGATCGGTGACGGTTAATTTAGCGCGCTCTTCGCCCGATACATCAAGTACCACTTGGCCTTGGTGAAGCATGACAGTTCGGGTGCCATATTCTAAGGCTTGTTTCATTGAGTGGGTAACCATCATCGTTGTTAATTTGTTTTGTGAAACGATTTGATCGGTTAAATCTAAAACAAATTGTGCGGTTTTAGGATCCAGTGCGGCTGTGTGTTCATCTAGAAGTAGTATTTTAGACGGTTGTAACGTTGACATTAATAAGCTAACAGCTTGCCTTTGTCCACCAGAAAGCAGCCCCATCATGTCCGTTAATCGATTTTCAAGGCCTAGGTTTAATGTTGCTAGCTTTTCTTTAAAGATCGATCGTGCTTTACGGTTAAGTGCTGGGAATAATGTGAATTTATGACCTCGGTTATAAGCAATTGCTAGGTTTTCTTCTATCGTTAAATTTTCACAAGTTCCAACCATCGGGTCTTGGAATACTCGCGCAACCATGCCGGCTCGTTTCCATGCTGGCCAGCGAGTGACATTTTTATCATTAATCGTAATACGACCAGAATCAGTCAGTAAATCGCCACTAATTGCATTGAGTAACGAGCTCTTACCTGCACCGTTACTGCCTATGATAGTGACAAATTCTCCTTCACTGATGTTAAGGTTTAACCCTCGCAATACATGATTTTCAATCGGAGTACCTTGATTAAAGGTTAATTGTAATTGTTCTGCTTTAATCATGTTTACTTTCCTCTGTTTTTCGAGAGTTTTTTTAGTTGTTTTGGTAAAACAAGTGCTAATACCATTAATAATGCGGTGATAATATTGAGATCTTCTGTTCCAACACCGATACTTTTTAGGGATTCGTTACTTAATGCAAAAGCAATAAATAAACGGTACAAAATAGAGCCCAAAATGATCGCAAACATAATCGACCAAATTCGTTTTGTTGGGAAGATGCTTTCACCGAGTATAATTGATGCCAGACCAATAACGATAGTGCCAACACCGATAGTAATATCGGCACTTCCTTGCGTCTGTACAAATAACGAGCCGCCAAGCGCAATTAAACCATTTGAGATCGCCATTCCCAAAATGATAATGCCATCGGTTGGTATGCCTTGGGATTTTGCCATTCGTTGGTTAGTTCCGGTCGCCCTTAAGGCAAGTCCTTTTTGGGTATTTAAAAATAGATTTAGTAATATCCAAAATACAATTACAAACCCTAATATTATCAAGTATTGTGCAATAGATTCATCAAAAGGAAGTGATGAGAAAATCGTATCAGAACCCAGCAATGATAGGTTTGGTGTACCTACAATTCTATTCGCTTCGTTCATGACATAGTGCCCAACCCCTAAAATTCTTAGGTTTATTGAGTAAAGTCCCATCATCACAATAATACTAGCAAGTAGTTGTAATATATTTAGTTTTACATATAAAAATCCTGTCATGGCGCCAGCAAGGCAACCTGCAAACATGCCAAGGAATGTCGCCATCCAAGGATCAGCGCCGATATAGATAAATACTCCACATACCGCCCCACCCAGAGGGAAACTCCCATCAGCAGTAAGATCGGGAAAATCTAGTAAACGGAATGATATAAATACACCCAAGCTAACCAGTGCATAAATAAGGCCAATTTCGGTTGAGCCTAATAAAAATTCAAAAGACATTAAAAAAATCCATTAAAGTTAACCGCCAAGATTGGCGGTTTAATGATAAAAGAGTAAAAATTAAAAATTATTTTTCAACAATTTTTGCGGCTGACTTTAATACCTCTTCAGATAAGGTAACACCTTGTCGTTCAGCTGCTTTTTTGTTAATTGTGAGTTGAGTGATATTGCCCACTTGTGGGGGAATATCTCCTGGTTTTTCGCCATTAAGTATGCGGATAACAATTTTACCAGCTTGTCGTCCAAGATCATAATAACTCATACCTAAAGCAGCAATTGCCCCTCGTTCTGCTGAATCAGGATCTGACGCAATTAGAGGAATTTTACTTTCGTTTGCTACTTTTGCTAAAGCTTCATAAGCCGAAACCACGTTATTATCTGTTGTAGTATAGATTAAATCAACTTTACCTTTTAAACTTCGAGCAGCGGTTGATATATCTGATGTTCGTGGTGCTGGTACTGCTGTAATTTTTATATTGCGCTTTTCAAGTGCGGTTTGTAACTCTTTAAGTACAATTGTGGAATTTACTTCACTTGGACTGTAAATATAACCGATATTTTTAGTATCAGGTTTAATTTTTAGCATCATGTCGATTTGAGAATCAAGAGACAAGGCATCTGAAACACCTGTTACATTTGTTTTTGATGCTTCCCAACTTGGGATTAATTTTGCTGCAACAGGATCTGTTACCGCTGTAAAAACGATAGGAGTACGTTTTGTTGCGGCAACTAAAGCTTGTGTACTTGGGGTTGCAATACCGACGATAACATCAGGCTTACTGGCAGCAAATTGTTTGGCAATTTGTGCCGCATTTGCGCTAGTTCCTTGCGCGCTAGCAAACTGTAATTTTAAATTTTCACCATTAATATAACCGTTATCTTTTAACTCATCTTCAACTCCTTTGCGTACATTGTCTAATGCTGGGTGTTCAACGATGGCCGTAATGGCTACAAATTTTTGTTCCGTCTTAGAGTCAGCAAAAGAACAAAATGTTACTAATGATAAACTCATTAGTATGCAAAACTTAATAATAGAATTACGCATCATAAAATGCTCCTGTAATATTTTTTTTACATATAAGTTAAATATTGAGTTACTATAAAGCAAAATTAGATAATTTTCTAGAGTAAAAATATTGTGTGTAAACATTTCGTTACAATTGTGAATGATTGTTATTATTAAACAAAAGATGTTGTAACGGATTATTTTATTGTTGAATTAAAGTTGGCTGTCAGTAATGTTTACTGATTAGGAGCGGTTGTTTGCCATATTGAGAGCCTTGTCTACTTAATTAAACAAGGCTGTTAATTTATTTTATTCAATGATTTCCAATGACTTTATCTGCTGATTGAATGACTTCTGGTGTTAATGTGATGCCTTGTTTTTTAGCTGCATCGGTATTGATGACAAGGCGTAGGGATTGTCCTATTTCTGGGGCTATGCTCCCTGGATTTTCACCTTTTAAAATACGTACAACAAGTTTACCTGATTGACGACCCACGTCATAATAACTCATGCCGTATGCCGCAACCGCTCCCCGTTCAATGGCATCAGGAAATGAGGCTAAAAGGGGAATTTTGTTTTCATTGGCAAATTTGACTAAAGATTCGTAGGCTGAAACAACATTATTATCCGTTGTGGTATAGATCAAATCAACTTTACCTTTTAAAGAAGCTGCCGCTGTTGAAATATCTGCTGTTCTTTGAGCGGGTACAGCAAAAAGAGCGATCCCTTGTTCTGTTAATAAAGTTTGAAGGTGTCTTAGTACAACCGTTGAGTTAATTTCACTCGGGCTATAAATATAACCGATCGATTTAACGTTAGGTACGATTTTTTTCATGAAATCAATTTGTGGACCTATTTCTTGGTAATCAGATACCCCTGTAATATTGGTACCTGTTGGCTGCCAATCTTTAGCTAATTTAGCCGCTATTGGATCGGTAATACCAGCAAAGACGATAGGAATGTGTTTAGTTGCAGCAGCGGTTGCTTGTGCGCTTGGTGTTGCAATTGCCACAATAACGTCGGGCTTTGTTGTAGTAAATTGCCTTGCAATTTGAGCTGCATTTGCGCTACTTCCTTGTGCACTTTTATATTGTACAGTCAAATTTTCATTTAACTTATAGCCGCTGTTTACTAGTTCATCTTTGACACCATCACGAATTTGATTTAATGAAGGATGTTCAACAATTGCCGTAATGGCAACATTTTTCATTGTATCTGCAAAACTGTAAAAAGGCGTAAGCAATACCATTATTATTAACAAAATAAAACGTTTCATAAAACACACTCATAAACTAGTACAGTAGTTTTATTGTAGCCTTATTCATCAGAAAAGTTAAGTTGTATTTTATGAATTAATGATTATTATTAATAAAATCGTTATACGGCCATCGTAAACTATTTCTTAATCATAGTGTTATATGTACTTTTATTGAGCAAATATAAATGGGTTCATTCCGCTTTTGGCAAAGCCTTCTTCTTCTGTTTTGATATCTAATATCAATGAGGCAATGTCATCGGCGATGACCTCAATGTGTGGATCTTTATCTTGATCGAGGATTTTTAAATAACTATGGCAAGCATCACAACATTCTGTTTTTGTGGCGGATAGTTCTACGTCAAGTGAAAAGTATTGGATATCTTTCATATTATCACAAGTCGTGCATTTGATTCGAGGTACATACCACTCACTTTCGCACAAACTACAATGCAAATAGCGTAAGCCATTGTTACTACCTAATTGGATGATACTAGCAACGGGCATGCTGTTACATACGGGGCATAAACAGTTTTTATCTGTACTTTCTGCTATTGCTTTACCTTTGATTTGGCTTGCTAGCTGGCTGTAATAAACCGATAAGCTTGACCAAATAAATAGGGCTTCGTTACCGTCTACGCAATCAAACTTACCATTGAGTAAATGCAGAGCTTTATCGTGTAATTGTTGGGCAGTATTTTGTTTAAGTTGCTCAATAACTAATGCTATTTGTTCGGTTGTTGCAGTTATCGAACTTAATAAGTTATTAAGATATTCTTGCCAAACGTTGGACAAAGGGAGGTTGTTTAAACTTAATGGTGGATATTTATCATTTAGAAGGTGAGACAAGTCCACATTAACTGAGTTTTGTTTGGCTAAATTAGCTTGTAGTTCGACAATTTGGGCGCAAAAACTTAAATAATCATTAAACTGGTTATTGGTCGCCAATGTTTTTAAACGTTTTGCCCGATGAACATAAATATTTTGGGGTGATGGAAAAAAAAGTAATGGGATCTGCCTAATCACTGAGTTTGATGCTTGTTGTTCAAGTTGTTTTTGTGGGATTATTTTTATACTCATTGTACATTCTCATTGATTGTGATTTGGCTGATTATTGCTTTTATACCATTAAGCGGTGATACCGCTGATAGTAGCTCAGCGGTAAACATAGTTAAATAGGTTTATGTTCAATATCATTCTCGATATCATGTTTAGCGGTAGCTTTGTTTTGCTCGGATTCAGTTTTAGCATTTAATTCTGCTTGATAACTTTTTTCCATTTCTTCTTCATACCAAGCGGAATGATTTTTCCGTGCCCAAGCACGTGATACGTAACCTGTTATCATCCCATTAATTGAGCCTTTAACCCAAATTGCCATATAAGCATGACCAATAGCAAGTAGAATTAAGCCAATAGCGGCAAGAGAGTGAAAGAATATTGCTATACGAACAATTGGTACAGGAAAATAGTCCGAAATATACTGGCGCCACATAATGATTCCTGTAACAAACAAGACCAAAATTAAACTCATAATGCACCAAAATAGAAACTTCTGACCAATATTGTATTTGCCAATTGGAATACCTTCTTCTTTGCCCATAATCACTTTTTTAAAGTTTTTTATCCATAAAATATCTTGTTTATTTGGAATATTATGATGAGCAAGTTTTAAGAACATAAACATAAGTAATATAAAAACAATACCCCCCAAAAACGGATGTAATGCCCTTACTAATTGCGGTGTGCCAAGCACTAACCCAAACAATTTAATTGATGGGAAAAATAGTGATAAGCCTGATAGTGCGGTAAGTATAAACAGACAGACCATACACCAATGGCAGAAGCGGACAATAAGTGGTGTTCTTAAAATCATCCCTTTTTTATTCATGGTGATTCTCCTGTTGTGATAAATTAGCACTATCTTTGTGACTAAAAACAGGTAAGCCTAGGCGTTTTCGAGCTTGCCTATCAACTTCCTTTTCTTGTTCAATGTCATCTTCATCCACTTCAATTGCACCAACCCCCATATAATGGAAAAGTAAGCCTCCAAATGTTGCCACAAAAGCAGCTGCAGATAATGGTTTCCAAATACCTTTCCAAAATTTGACGATTTCACTAATTTTAGGATCTTTCGGTAAGCCATGATACAGCTCAGGTTGATCTGCATGATGAAGAACATACATCACATGAGTTCCCCCCACCCCTTGCGGGTCATAGAGGCCTGCATGTTCAAAGCCACGTTTTTTCAAATCTACAATTCGATTTTCAGCATGACGAATCATATCTTGTTTAGTACCAAAGTGAATCGCACCAGTTGGGCAGGTTTTAACGCAAGCAGGCTCTTGTCCAACTGCCACACGATCCACACATAAAGTACATTTGTACGAATGATTATCTTCTTTACTAATTCGAGGAATATTGAACGGGCAACCCGCAACACAATAACCGCAACCAATACAATGCTCAGATTGAAAATCAACAATACCATTAGCATATTGAATGATCGCACCTTCTGACGGACAAGCTTTTAAGCAGCCAGGATCAGCACAGTGCATGCAGCCATCTTTACGGATAAGCCATTCAAATTTACCGTTAACTTCAACTTCGGAATAACGCATTACTGTCCATGCTTTTGGCTCTAAATCAGCTGGATTATCATACACGCCGACGGTATTACCGATTTCGGCTCGCAGATCGTTCCATTCACTACAAGCTACTTGGCAAGCTTTACAGCCTATACATGTTGTGACATCTATTAACTTCGCTACTTCTTGTTGATAATCGCGTGCTCGTGGCGCTGGCGTTAATGTGTTGGTTGCAGAGCGACGAATAATATCTTGTGTTTGTAATGACATAATTTACTCTTCCTTATGCTGCGCTGGTCACTTTTTCGATATTAACTAAGAATGATTTATATTCTGGCGTTTGTGAATTTGCATCACCTAAATGAGGCGTTAATTCATTCACCAAAAATCCTTTCTTCGTCTGACCTGTGAACCCCCAAACAATAGGAATTCCAATAGTTTCGATTTCTTTACCATCAACAGTTAATGTCGGAAGACGTTTTGTTACCACAGCTTTAGCTTTGATATAGCCTCGGTGTGACGTTACTTTGACTGTATCGCCTAATTTAATACCTTTTTTATTGGCTAAATTTTCACTCAGTTCAATAAACTGTTCTGGTTGAGTGATTGACGCTAATTTTGCATGTTGTGTCCAAAAATGGAAATGCTCGGTGATACTATAAGTAGTACCAACATAAGGAAATTCACTTGCATTGCCTAATCGCGCCAAGTCTTCTTTAAATACACGAGCCACTGGGCTACTGATTTGATTTGGATGAAAAGGGTTATTGGTAATAGGTGTTTCAAACGGTTCATAGTGTTCAGGGAATGGCCCATCGACTAACCGATTTAAACAAAATAATCCCCCTAAACCATCATTATTCATAATAAACGCACCCGCGCCCGCACTTGGTGGTAATGTTGCTGTAAAATCAGGAACATCGTTACCTACCCAACTTGAGCCATCCCATTTGACTAAAACGCGCTTTGGATCCCATGGATTGCCGTTTTCATCTGCCGAGGCACGGTTATAAAGCACACGCCTATTCATTGGCCATGCCCAAGCCCAACCAGAGTGAACCCCTTTTCCTGACGGATCGCTTGGATCTCGTCGTGCCATTTGGTTTCCTTGCTCAGTCCAAGAACCGCAGAAGATCCAAATACCTGATGAGGTTGTACCGTCTGCTTTTAATTGAGAAAAACCACTCAATAGCTGACCTTTTTTAAGGATCACATTACCATTTGCATCGGTTATATCAGCAAGTGCACGCCCATTATAATCTTTAGCTAATTCTTCAGCCGCTGGACCTTCAGGGTTTTGATAATCCCAAACTAAATTATCAATTGGTTCGTGATAGGCGCCACCTTCTTCAGCATATAATTCTTTAATTCTCAAAAAGATACGTGCAATAATTTCAGGATCATATAAAGATTCGCCAGGAGGTCTTGCTGCTGCCCAATGCCACTGTAGCCAACGAGAGGAGTTAACTATTGTTCCGTTTTCTTCGGCAAAACAGTTAGATGGTAATCTAAAGACTTCAGTTTGAATTTTGCTAGAATCCACATCATTAGATTCACCATGATTTTTCCAAAACTCAGCGGTTTCTGTAGGCATAGGATCAATGCTAACTAGGAATTTTAAGTTAGATAAACCTTCACGGACACTATTTTTATCAGGTAGTGCAGCGAGTGGGTTAAAGCCCTGACAAATAAATCCATTAGCTTGGCCGTCACGCATCATTTTATCGAATCTTAAAACATCATAGGTTTTATCCCATTTTGGTAACCAGTCAAAACCCCAGTCATTATCTTTAGTCGATTTATCGCCATACATTGACTTCATAAAGCTGACAAAGAATTTTGGATAATTCCCCCAAAAGTTCACCTCGCTTGAACCAAGCGGCTTTGGTGTTTTTTCATCCAAATACTGAGCGAGCGAAACTTGAGACTCTTTAGGCAAATCAAGATAGGCAGGTAAGCGATTTGATAATAAACCAACATCGGTTAAACCTTGAATATTTGAATGGCCGCGAAGTGCATTAACGCCACCACCCATTACACCAATATTACCTAATATAAGCTGGATCATTGCAGCAGTGCGAATAATTTGTGAGCCATAACTATGCTGAGTCCAACCTAATGCGTATAGAAAAGTAGCTGCTCTATCATTGGTCTTTGTACTAGCCAGAGAACGGCAAACATGTAAAAATCCGTCAATTGGGCTACCGGTTACTTTATTTACCATTTCCGGAGTGTAACGGCTAACATGCTGTTTTAATAGATTCCAAACACAACGAGGATGGCTGAGTGTTTTATCTCGAAGTGCATAACCATTTTCATCTTTTTGATATGCCCAGCTCGTTTGATCATATTGACGATTAGTTGCGTCATAACCGCTAAACAACCCACTATCGGCATCAAAATTGAAATCATCACGCACAATGAGGCTCGCATTACTATGCGTGACTAAATACTCAAAGTTAACTTCGTTATGTGTAATTAGATAATTAATAATACCGAGTAAAAATGCAATGTCAGATCCTGAACGAATTGGCACATAATGATCAGCAACAGAAGCAGTTCGGTGAAAACGAGGATCGATGGCTATGAGCTCAGCACCATTATTAATTTTGGCTTCGATTGCCCATTTAAAACCGACAGGGTGAGCTTCTGCCGCATTACCACCCATGACAATGACAACATTGGCATTTTTGATATCGTTCCAATTATTGGTCATTGCACCACGCCCAAAAGTGGCGGCTAAACTTGATACGGAAGGACCATGACAAACTCGCGCCTGAGTTTCAAGGCTTAACATTCCTAATGCGCGAGCAACTTTAAACGCTAACCAACCTGTTTCATTACTGGCAGCTGATGTGACAAGCCATCCAGTTGTTGTCCAGCGATTAACGGTGTTGCCTTTGTCATTTTTTTCAACGAAATTTTTGTCTCGATCAGCTTTCATTAAACGAGCAATGCGATCAATGGCATCAGCCCAACTTATTTTTTGCCATTTATCTGAACCTGGAGCACGGTATTCTGGATATTTAACGCGATTTTCACTTTTTATATAATCAAGAACACCAGCTCCTTTAGGACAAAGTGAACCGCGACTAACAGGGTGATCAGGATCGCCTTCAATATGAAAAATGGAAGATTCGGCATTTTTAGCACCATCTCCTCGGCTATAAAGTAGCATTCCACAACCAACTGAACAGTAAGTACAGTTATTACGGGTTTCTTTTGATTTGAGTAATTTAAATTGGCGAGTTTGTGCAAGTGCGACATTCGGCGCTAGTCCGAGTGTGGCAACTGTTGTGCCTGCCATACCACCAGCGCAGATCTTAAAGAACTGTCTACGGTTAAATAGCATATGGACTCCTTAGAAAGCTGACATTACATTTTAATTTATTATATTGGAAGCGATTAACATCCTTACTATTCATAATGATAATCTTTAATGAAATGGAAATAAAGGAAAAAACAAGTAGGAATCCAGAAAATTTGACATGGGTCAAATTTTATACAAAATGGTCGTTCTTTATATCAGTTTATTCTCTATTGATTGGCCTAAATTTGCCCATTTTGATAAATGGGCAAACTGAATTAGTGAACCTAGCTATTGGATTGCTTAGCTAAAGGGTTAATTTCGTCAATGGTTTGCATTACTCTAGTGGTAATAAGTGGTTTAAGGATTTCGTTCATTTTTTCAATTTTTGGTACGTTTTCGTCACCTTGATCATCTAGATAACCTTGTTCCCGTAGCGATGCAACAAGTGTTGAAAATACACCTTTGTCAAAGAACTCAGGGGAGTTAATACCGTGTAAGACAGATAATCGCTCGGCAATTAATCGGCCTTCTTTTTCTAACGTTGCTCGGCTGATTGTTGGATCTTTTTGTAATAAAGAAAACGCAATAGCATAACGTTGCAGTGTATCTCTAGATGATGAAGCAAGTAATTGTAATCCTGAAATTTTTAAATAATTTACTACTAACTTATCTGTCGAATCGTTAATTAAATTCAGATCGATATAAGTTGCGATGATTTGATGCACATATTCAGTAAGTTGTTCATCATTATGATAAAGGAATAGCTCTGATTTGATTAAAGGGAAGAGACACTTTACTTGTTCTAAAATTTCGTCAGATGATATATGGTTATGTTTAAGCACAATTCTGGCTACAATAGCTGGGATAATCAGTAAATGCTGAATATTATTGCGGTAATACGTCATTAATACTGCTTGTTCGGTGGTAAGACCGACCATTTCGCCAACTTTGTCGGTGGTAATAATGAATTTCCCCATATCTTTAGCGTGTTCAAATAATTCTTCGGGTGTCTGATCTGGAATAGTAATTAAATTTGAATAAGGGACTTTTTTTAGTAATTTTAAAAGATAATCAATATGTTCAACAAGTCTAATTTTTGTTAGAGCACGTTGGTCCGCAGCCAATAATATTGAGCAACATAAGTTCATCGCGTTAATTGCTGCTGATGAATTGATGTGTTCCATAATTTTATTAGCAAGTAAATTCGTGGTTGGTGTTAACCATTGAGGACGTTGAGTGCCAGTTGGTTCAATAGCATCTCGCCATTCTGGAACGTGTTGGTTTAGAAATTGATTTAGTGGGATAGGTTGACCAAAGTTAACATAACCAAATCCTAATTTTTTTAGTTTTAAAAATGCTTTGATAGTACGCCATAAACTCTCTTTTTCTTTTTTAGCGCCGCGTAATTCGTTGGCATAGGTTGCGACTTCTAATACATGTTCATAACCAATATAAACAGGAACAATGGCAATAGGCCTTGCATCACCACGTAGTAATGTTTGAATTGTCATCATTAACATACCCGTTTTAGGATCAAGTAACCGACCTGTACGTGAGCGCCCACCTTCAATAAAGTACTCAACAGCATAACCACGAATAAATAACTCTGCTAAATATTCCCGAAAAACAGACGTATAGAGTTTATTACCACGGAACGAACGACGAATAAAAAACGCACCTAATCGTCTAAAAATAGGGCCGGCAGGCCAAAAGTTTAGATTAATACCTGCAGCAATATGAGGAGGTACTAACCCCTGTCGATAAAGTACATAGGATAACAATAAGTAATCCATATGACTACGATGACAAGGTACATAGACAATCTCCTGTCCATTTTGAGCTAATTCCCGAACGGGATCTGCATTGGTTACTTTCAGCCCTTGATAAAGCCTATTCCACGCCCAAGTAAGGACAAAATCAGTGACTCTAAGCATATGATAAGAAAAATTAGCTGCAATTTCGTTTAAATTAGCTAATGCATTTTTTTTTGCTTTATCAAGAGTGATATTTTTACTTTTAGCTTCTTCTCGTATTGCTTCTGAGAGTGCTTGTTTTTTTAGTAGATTATTCAACATTGCTTGGCGAACTGGCAGTGTAGGACCAATTGAAGCCATGCGTTGTTTGGAAAAATGAATACGTGCAACACGGGCCAATTTATGTGCTAAAACCGAAAGATCTTGTTTATCGACATGAATATCTTTAAACGAAACAGTACGAGAAAAGCGTGTATAACAGTCTCTTCCTGATGTGATAATTTTTAGAAATTTACTAGTTGCACCAAGTACTTGTAGTGATAGCTTTTTTTTACCTTCTTTATCTGGCCGACGTCCAAACATGACCGAAACGGGTAACATTTGAATATCAAGATCATGATTTTGTTGATGTGCAGAAATATAATCCCTTAAAATACCGATAGCTTTTTTTCTTTGTTGGTTAGACGCAAAAATACCGGGGCCTTTATCTATATAGATATAAGCAGGAACAGTTTTTCCGTTAATATTGATACCAATTAATGGATCAGGTAAATTATATTGCAAACAAAGGGAGCGAATTACCATTAAATCAATTTGAGAGTTGTAAGGTAGAACATATAAAATTGGTCTAGCAGTATCAAGCTCTAATTCTGTTATTGGATTAGTAGGAATCGGTTTACTTTTAACAAAAATTTTGATCAAAAGTTGGATAAGAAAAAAATAGACTTTAGTCCACCAAGAAAACATAAAAAAATAAACCTCATACTTTTGCGTTATTCATATACTTAAAAAGCGATGAATTGAGTATATACCTGTTATCACCCAATCGTTAGTAAATTTGTGTAATCTTTAGACCATATGATTAATCAACCTAAAGCAAAATTATAACGATACATAGCCGTATTATAACGGTTTATTGCTATCAACGCCACGAACCTAATTGGCTTTTACTGCTAATGTTGATTCTATATTACTATCTATTGATTTATTAAGATAACTAACAATTTTTTGAAATAATCTACCGTTATTGAGTTAACTTATTGTTTTGGTGTAACGCTTCTAAAATATATCGTAATTGATTAACATCCAATTGACCGGGTGCCGATGCATTTTTTGCAGCACCAAAGGTCATTGCTGAACCAAATGTCGAACCTGCAATACGACTAATAGCGCCTAGCCCCGCCATTGACATAGTAATAATCGGTTTTATAGCATATTTTTCGTTCATTTCGGTGGTGGCAGCCAGTAAGGTTAATACATCATCCGTGGTTTTGGGCATAACGGCAATTTTAAGAATATCAGCCCCTAAATCTTGCATTTTTCGTAATCGATTAACGATATCATTTTTAGGCGGTGTTTTTTCAAAATCATGGTTTGAAGCTATAACAAAGACCTGATTTTTATGTGCAACATCAATAATATCTTTTACATAATCATCGCCAATAAATACTTCAACATCAATCAGATCGACAAGTCCACTACAGGCCATTTCTTTATTCAATTGAATATAAGAGGATAATGCCCAAGGTTTTACTCCGCCTTCGTTTATCGTTCTAAAGGTGAATAAAAGTGGTTTATTGGGTAACAAATCTACAATTTTTTTAGCGACTTGTTTAACCGCCTGAATGTCATCAACTTGGTTAAAATGATCGACTCGCCATTCTAAAACATCAAAATCAATTGATTGTAAAAACTGAACTTCCTCAATTAATTCTGCTTGAGTTTTACCAACAATCGGTACAATAATTTTTGGTGCGCCTACACCGATCTCAAGTTGTTTAATAGTGACTGTTTTCATTTTATTTCCTGCTAATTGTCGACAATTTTATTATAGGGTTTTATTTTATGGATTATATTAAATAAAACAATAGAATAAGATGAGTTAATATAATGTTATCACATAGAGTTGAACTAATCGTTAAAGCCCATTTTTTCTTTTACATATTCGATTGGTGCTTCTTCGCCTGTCCATATTTTTATTTGTGCAGCCCCTTGCCATAGCATCATTCCAATTCCATTTAAGGTTTTGCAACCTTGTTGTTCAGCCATTTCTAGTAGTTTTGTTTTACGTGGGCAGTAAATACAGTCTGTCACAATAAGATCTGAGTGTAACATGGTTGGATCGGTAATTAAACTTTGACCTTCTAATGGCTTCATCCCGACACCTGTTGCATTGCAAAGAACAGTACTTGTTGCTATTTCTTGGCGTAGTTGCTTATTGTCGGCAAGATCGATAACGCGCACATGGCATTGTGTATTTTGATTCAGTTTTTTCGCAACTGCTTCTATTTTGGTATAGCAATCATCTTTTTGATTAAATATTGTGATTTCTTTCACGCCATCAAGAGCAGCTTGCACCGCAATGGCAGTACCAGCACCACCAGCACCAAGGATGGTAATTTTTTTGCCTATCACATCAATATTAGCTTCTTTGAGCATACGCATGTAACCCATACCATCAGTGTTATAACCTGTTAAAACACCATTATCATTTGAAATCGTGTTACATGCTCCACTCATCTCAACGGCTGGAGTTAGTTTATCAAGGTATTGGCAGACGAGTTGTTTGTTGGGCATGGATACTGCACTACCGCGTAGACCTAATGCTCGGAGCCCTTTAATTGCATCAGGGAGTTTTTCTTGGTTAACTTCAAACGCCAAATAAACATAAGGTACATTCATTTTAGCATAAAGAGTATTTTGCATTTGTGGCGATAAACTATGACGAATAGGATATGCCATTAAACCAATCAATAAAAAATTTCCGTCGATATTACTTCTCATTAACCATTCTCCACAACCAGATTTGCTCTAGGTTTATTTTATTCTTGGGCTTTTTATTTTTAATAATTGTTCAACTGTATATTTAGGATTTCTTCTATCGAAGAAGAGTGAGTATACACTATCAATTGCACTTTCACCATGTATCGCCTAGAATAACGAACTTTGTTCATTAATTAAAAATCTATTTATGAATACAATACTTGAGTTATTCTCGTCGATAAATGCCGTTGTGATAGCGGTAATTTGTATGTTAATTTTGTCCCTTTGTCGTGTTCATGTGGTCATTAGCCTAATTATTGGGGCTTTTATTGGTGGTTTATTTAGTCATCTGTCTCTAAAAGAAACGATTGATGCTTTTAATACAGGTATCAGTAATGGTGCCAACATTGCACTTTCTTATGCAATGCTCGGTGCTTTTGCGGTGGCGATATCAAAATCTGGTTTACCAGAGTTACTTGCAGATAAAGCAATACAACAGCTTACAACAAGTAGTGCTAAAAAGCGTATAAAATGGTTATTAATTATTATCATTGCGCTAGTAAGTGTTTCCTCACAAAATGTCATTCCCATTCATATTGCTTTTATACCACTTTTAATTCCACCTCTTTTATATGTGATGTCGCGATTACAACTCGATAGACGAATGATTGCTTGTATTATGACATTTGGGCTTATTACTCCGTATATGTTTTTACCTGTTGGTTTTGGTAACATCTTTTTGAATCAAATTTTATTAAAAAATATTACTGCATCGGGAATGGATGTGAGTCATGTCAATGTAATGCATGCCATGGCGATCCCTGCATTAGGTATGTTTATTGGCTTATTATGGGCTATCTTTGTTAGCTACCGTAAGCCTCGAGAATATAAAATTATTCGTGGAGAGGGGAATCAAGGTACTTTAAAAGAGGTGAATAAGCGTTCACTTATTGTTTCATTATTGGCGATTGTTCTATCTTTTACTGTTCAACTTTATACTGGTTCAATGATTTTAGGTGCTTTAGTTGGTTTTATTTGCTTTATTGTATCGGGTTCAATTAAATGGGGCGAAGCTGATGGTGTTTTTACTGACGGCATTAAAATGATGGCAATGATCGGTTTTGTAATGATTTCAGCGCAAGGTTTTGCTGAAGTATTAAAACAGACTCATGAAATAGAACCTTTGGTTATTAACAGTGCAGCATTATTTGCTGGTAATAAAGTGATTGCAGCTTTTGTGATGATGCTAATTGGGTTGGTTATTACATTAGGTATTGGATCTTCATTTTCGACAGTCCCTATCATTGCTGCAGTATATGTACCACTTTGTGTACAACTTGGTTTTTCGCCAATTGCTACAGTTTGCTTAATTGGTGCATCTGGTGCTATTGGTGATGCGGGATCGCCGCCATCAGATACTATTTTAGCGACATCTTCAGGGCTAAATAGTGATGGACAACATGATCATATTCGCGATAGTGTTATCCCTACATTTACCCATTTTAATATTCCGCTATTTATTGCGGGTTGGGTTGGATCATTAGTTTTATAATCAACATAATTGTTGTTATTTAGGTCATTATGAATAATAAATCACACCAAAATATTCGTGCAGTTTGTGCGCAAGCTATTTTTAACGTACTGGAAGAAGGTCAGTCATTAAGTGCGACATTGACAGCTTTAAGTTATCAAATAGCCAATAAAGATAAGGCATTGGTGCAAGAAATCTGTTTTGGTGTGATGCGAGTATTACCAGAGCTTAATTTCTATATTCACTCCTTAATGAGTAAAGTGTTAACCGGTAAAAATAGAATTTTGCACTATTTATTGTTAGTGGGGATTTACCAGATTCTTTATACCCGAATCCCAGAGCATGCCGCAGTTGGCGAAACAGTCAATGCTGTTAATACACTCAAAAAAACACAACTTAAAGGATTAATAAATGGCGTACTACGCGAATTTTTACGCCAACAAGCCTCATTACAACAAACATTTACACAAGATAGTAAGCAACAAAACCAGCAAACATTACACCCAAGCTGGTTGTTAACTCGTCTTAAACAAGCCTATCCACAGCAATGGCAAACCATCGTTAATGCTAATAATCAAAAGCCACCAATGTGGTTACGGGTTAATCTTAATCAATATTCAGTCAGTGAGTACCAACAATTACTTGTTGAGCAACAAATTGAATCGGATAGCTTTCCAGAGTTACCTAGTGCTCTGCGATTATTGTCGCCTGTCGGTGTAAATAAATTACCCTATTTTGATGAAGGTGCTGTCACAGTACAAGATCTGTCTGCTCAATATGCCGCTTATTTACTTGCTCCACAAAATGGCGAGCACATTTTGGATATGTGTGCAGCTCCCGGTGGTAAAACCACACATATTTTAGAAGTTGCTCCAAAAGCGCAAGTTTTAGCGGTAGATATTGATCCTAGCCGAGTAAAACGTATTGGTGAAAACTTAGCTCGCTTAAAACAGCAAGCTGAAGTGAAAGTAGGAGATGGGCTAACGCCCGAAAATTGGTGTAAAGGTCGAAGTTTTGATCGTATTTTACTTGATGCACCTTGCTCGGCAACGGGGGTTATTCGTCGTCATCCTGATATCAAATGGTTACGCCGTGATAGTGATATTGCACAATTAACTGAGTTACAACATGCAATCTTAACTAATATTTGGTCTTATTTAAAAACTGGTGGTACTTTGGTTTATGCCACTTGTTCAATTCTACCAGACGAAAATAAATTACAAATTGAACGTTTTTTGCAAGAAAACACCAGCGCCAAATTACAAGGTGAACTTAAACAATTTTTACCTACTGAAAATGGTGGTGATGGTTTCTTTTATGCGATTTTAAAAAAGCATAGTTGATACAACATAAAATATGATCATTTATTAATTATTATAAATATCATATTGATTTTTATTAGTTATATTTGTTTATAATTTCAACTAACTGCTGACCGTGTTGTTGTGCTTTTGTTTTTATTTTAGCTTGAACTTCTTCAATCTCTGGTGAAACACCATATAAAAGTCTTGGTGGCAGATATTCCATTTGCGCATATAAGGCTGATACTTTGACGGGCTCTAATAAATTATCCATTAAATCGTTGCGATATTTTTTATAATTCTGTTCTTGTTGTCCTATGGTTAAACTTGGTAATAGTTTTTTACCTTTTAATTTATCACCTTTGGAGCCATAAGCAAATTGGTAAGTAAATACTTCATCAAACCATATTTTTAATATTGCCGGCATGTTATACCAGTACATTGGATATTGTAAAATAATAAGGTCATGTCTAAGTAATGCGGCTTGCTCCTCTTGCACATTGATTTGATAGTTTGGATAAAGATTGTGAATATTGCGAATTTCAATATCCTCAACTTTATCTTGTAGTGTTTCGATAATTGTTTTATTGGCGATAGACTGTTTAATGTTAGGGTGACCTAAAATAATTAATGCCATAATGATTCCTTTTTCCTTTTTTGCTATTAAAATGATAGTTACTCTAATTAGTTTATTCGTAAATAAGCTTATAGCAATATCTATCAAACTTGATAGTTAGGTGAATTAATGCAAATAGATGAACAAAGACCATTAAAACGTTATAACAATAAAACTTATTATTGTCCTATTAGTTTATCAATGGATTTAGTTGGCGGAAAATGGAAAGGGGTGATAATTTATTATTTGCTTTCTGGTGAAAAAAGATTCAGCGAATTGAAAACCGTTATTCCTAATATTACCGATATGACATTAAGTATACAACTTAAAAAATTAGAGGAAGATGGGTTAATTACTCGACGTGTTTTTGGTGATAAACCCCCTTTAAAAGTTGTCTATAAATTAACTCCATTGGGCGAAAAATTGGGGCCTATATTAGAGCAACTTTGTTTATGGGCGTTGAATATTTAAGATCGATATCAGTATCGCGGTGGAATGATTAAAGGCAATTGATAGATTTATCTATTTTGTTAAAAAGTTTCATATAACATATTGTTTAAGTATAAAAGTGGGTAAAGAAACAACTTAATCCTTACTTGGACAATCTTTAATAGTTATGGTAAATTTTGGGCTTATTTTATGTTATGAAGACCTCTTAATATGGCTTATATACTTACCTACAATGATCTTCCTGAAAATATCCAACATTGGCAAGGTTTACCACTTTCATTAAATGGGTGTGAAGTGGTTCCGTTGGATTATAATGCTGGTAAAACAGGTTGGATTATTTATGGCAAAAAGCTAAATAAAACCATCTTATCAAAATTCCAAGATCAGCTTGCCATGCCTATGGTGATTGTTTCATCATGGAAAATCAAAACTTACCAAATTGTTCGTATTGCCGGGGTGATACCTAAAAAAGCCAAATCGATTTCATTAGCATTAGGTATTGATGTTGCCCCAATCGATAATTTACCCACGCTACGCTCCCCGGGGTTACTTGTTATGGACATGGATTCGACAGCGATTGGTATTGAATGTATTGATGAACTTGCCAAATTGCAAGGGGTTGGTGAACAAGTTGCCACAGTGACCGAACAAGCAATGCGTGGTGAGCTTGATTTTGCTAGCAGTTTACGCAAACGAGTGGCAACCTTAAAAGGCGCACATCAAGCTATTTTAGATCAAGTCAAAGATAATTTACCGCTGACTTCGGGGCTGACTTATTTAGTAAAAGAACTGCATAAAAAAAACTGGCATGTTGCCATTGCGTCGGGGGGATTTACCTATTTTGCTGATCACTTAAAGCAAAAGTTAAAACTAGTTGATAGCTATGCCAATGAATTAGAGATTAAACATGGCAAATTAACCGGTAAAGTCAAAGGGCAAATTGTTGATGCCAAATATAAAGCAAGAACATTACAACAGCTAGCGTCATCATTGGAAATTCCTATTGAGCAAACGGTCGCCATTGGTGATGGTGCCAATGATTTGATGATGATCCGTATTGCGGGTCTTGGTGTTGCTTATCATGGTAAACCGAAAGTGGTCGAAAAAGCACGAATTAGTATTAATTATGCTGATTTAACAGGATTATGGTGTATTTTATCCACCAGCTTATTAAGTGAAGGTTAGGAGATTAAATTGGCAAAAGCAGTAAAACGTGCTTATGTTTGTAATGATTGCGGAGCAGATTACCCGCGTTGGCAAGGACAATGTAGCTCATGTCATGCTTGGAACACCATTACCGAAGTTAGACTTGCTAGCACATCATCGCGTAACGATCGGTTAACGGGTTATGCAGGTAGTGGTGCTGGGCAGGCTAAAATTCAGAAATTATCCGAAATCAGTTTAGAGGCATTGCCTCGGTTTTCGACTGGATTTTCAGAATTTGACCGCGTGCTTGGTGGGGGGGTTGTGCCGGGCAGTGCTATTCTTATTGGTGGTAACCCGGGAGCGGGTAAAAGTACATTGTTACTGCAAACCATGAGTAAGCTCTCTTCGCAAATGAATACTCTTTATGTCACTGGTGAAGAATCCCTTCAACAAGTGGCGATGCGTGCCCATCGCTTAGGGTTACCTGCTGATAATATCAATATGCTGTCCGAAACCAGCATTGAACAAATATGCTTACTGGCTGATCAGTCACAACCTAAACTAATGGTGATTGACTCAATTCAAGTAATGCATCTGACTGATATCCAATCATCCCCCGGCAGTGTTGCACAAGTACGCGAAACAGCGGCTTATTTAACACGTTTTGCCAAAACCAAAGGGATTGCCATTATTATGGTTGGGCATGTAACTAAAGATGGTTCGCTTGCAGGGCCAAAAGTGCTTGAGCATTGCATTGACTGTTCAATTTTATTGGATGGCGATGCTGACTCACGTTTTAGAACACTGCGAAGCCACAAAAACCGCTTTGGTGCAGTGAATGAACTGGGTGTGTTTGCTATGACCGAACAAGGTTTAAAAGAGGTTAGTAATCCATCAGCCATCTTTTTAAGCCGTGGAGATGAAATGCTACCCGGTAGTTCGGTTATGGTACTGTGGGAAGGCACGCGCCCATTACTCGTTGAAATCCAAGCCCTTGTCGATCACTCTATGTATGGTAACCCAAGACGTGTAACTGTTGGTTTAGATCAAAATCGACTTGCGTTACTGCTTGCTGTGTTACACAGGCATGGGGGATTGCAAATGGCCGATCAAGATATTTTTGTTAATGTGGTTGGTGGTGTTAAAGTAACCGAAACCAGCGCCGATTTAGCGTTAATTTCGGCCTTAGTGTCCAGTTTCCGTAATCGGCCTTTACCTCAAGATATTGTGATTTTTGGTGAGATTGGCCTTGGCGGCGAAATTCGCCCCGTACCTAGTGGACAAGAACGCATTTCAGAAGCTGCTAAACATGGTTTTAAAAAAGCAATTGTACCGATTGCCAATATGCCTAAAAAGAAACCAGAAAATATGCAAATTTTTGGGGTAAAAAAAATATCAGAAGTGTTAGATATTTTAAGTAATTTTTAGCTAAAAATACACTTAATTGCCTTACCACTGAGCGACCTTGGCGGTAAGGCATAAATAGAGTATTAAAGTTAGGTTACCAAATAGGCACTAATAACAGAGCTCATAACATGGTTGATAAGCCGTTCCGCCCGGTAACTTCATACGATCTTGCTTAATAAAGCTACGCAATAAATTATCCATTTGTTTCATAATTTCGCTATCGCCTTGTAACTTATAAGGACCTTTTTCAGCAATTTGTTTCATACCAAACTCTTTAACATTGCCAGCGACAATACCTGAAAACGCACGACGCAAATCAGCGGCTAACAGTTCGACCGGTTGATCACGATGAAGATTTAATGACGCCATATTGGCATGTGTTGGCTCAAAAGGATGTTGCAATGATTCATCGATTTTTAATAGCCAATTAAATCCATAAGCATCGCCGGTTTTTAATCGTGAAGATTTAACGTGCTTAACACCCTCTTTCATAATGCGAGCGACCTGTTCCGGCGAATCAATCACAATTTGATAAAGCTTAGTTGCTTCATCGCCTAACGTGCTACGAATAAAATTATCGATAGAAGCGAAATAGGCTTCACACTCTTTAGGGCCAGTTAAAATCAACGGCAATGTTTGCTGTTTATTGGCTGGATTTAGCAAAATACCCAAAATATAAAGTAGCTCTTCGGCTGTACCTGGTCCACCTGGAAAGATGATAATGCCATGCGCCATTCGCACAAACGCTTCAAGACGTTTTTCGATATCGGGCATAATAATTAGCTCATTGACTAACGCATTAGGGGGCTCTGCGGCGATAATTGACGGTTCAGTCATGCCAATAAAACGGCTCTCTTTATAACGCTGTTGTGCATGACCAACAGCGGCTCCTTTCATTGGCGCTTCCATCACACCGGGGCCACAACCAGTGCAAATGTTCAGCTCACGTAAACCCAATTGCATTCCCACTTGGCGAGCATAGTAATATTCGTTTTCATTAATGGAATGTCCACCCCAACAAACGATCAAATTAGGCTCTTCGCCTACATGTAGCGCATTGGCATTACGTAAAATCGAAAACACAAGGTTAGAAATATAGAATGAATGATCTTTTTCAAGCTTGATATTTTCTATTAACTCTTTAATGGCAGTAATTTGACTATTTAAAAATAAAATATCGCGTAATACAGCAAACAGATTGGCTTGAATAGAGCGGATGATTTTGCCGTCAACAAAAGCGCTTTCTGGTGCATTCACTAATTCTAATTTAACACCACGCTCTTTACTGATCACATTAATTTCAAAAGACTTAAATCTATCTAACAGATCTTTGGTGTTATCGGTTTTGCTGCCGGCATTTAATGTTGCTAATGAGCAATTCCGATATAATTGATAAAGCTCGCTGTTTGCTGACTTTTTTAAAATATCGACTTCAGCCTGAGCGAGTAAATCCATTGATCCTAATGGGCTAATATGGGTAATCATCACAACCTCTATTTTGACGGTTTTATCAACAAAGCGATTATTATATACTCAAACTGATTGAATAGGAAAAGTGGATCAATTTAATAAATCCAACACTTTGTTTTTAATTGATAATTTTGAATAAATGTTCAAAATTAAGTAACTTATTTTGAGTTAAATATTAAATGAATTAATTTTTATTGTGGTTAATAGCTGAATCATGCTATAAAATTATTTGGTATTTTAATTATGAAATTCAACAAGGTATAGAGTTAATGAGGAATGATTTTTACTTATTAAAAGGAACTGTAAGTTGTTTACAAGTAGATAAAAATCCGCAACAAACTGACACTAAGCTGACGATGACGGATCGAATAGAAAAAGATTTTTATGCGGTGTTTTGTTCAATTATAGCATTGATTTGCTTTTTTATTTGTTGTCGTCCGCCTTTAAGGGGGCAACGCTTTTGTTGCCAGATCGGCAATAAAAAAGTAGAGGGAAGGCTTAACAGGATTGGTTTTAATGAGGGCGATTATGTTGAAATGCTTGTTAAGCCGAAAAAAAATGATGTTTACCAGCCTTATGCCGTACGAATTCCGAAACAACATGCGATAATTTTCCCGCAACATATTGGTTTAACAACGTTCCCACTTTTAAAAGTTATTTTTATTTTGATGACGGTATTTGCCGTTGTTTTCCTACTTATTTTGTTAATTATTGAACTAGTTAACGATTGTTCATTAAATTATATTTTTAACATATTTAAATACTGTTTTTTGGGGTGGATCATTGCAATTATTGTTTCTTTTTTGATAGGTGGAGGAGGATACTCTTTTATTTCTAATCAAATTTATGCCTGTTTTGGGTATGAAAAACCGTGGAAATATGATTCTGAAAAAGAAAAGGAACGCTTTAAAAAATTGTATCGAATCAATGATCCTGAAATATTTAACGATCCACAGAGCCCGGACTTTGAAAAATTCAAAGAATTTAAAGCATTAACAAATTACTACTGTAGAACGCCAACTTTACCTAATTGGGTTAAAGTCATTGATGAACGAAACAAAAAATAACAAATAATTCAACAGATAAATATAAGGAATAAAAAATATGGAACAGAATATAGGCGATAGCCATTATTACCAAATTATTACTGGTTATATCACCGATCTGGAGGTCTATGACACGCGAGAAAGTTATCTTAATGCTCGCAAACTAGCTGGACGCCCTGATGTCAATTTACTAACAATAGGGCATTTAGATTTAGTTTCTATGGCTAATAGTATGAAAATAACTTCAGCAAAAATTGAAAAAATTGATTACGATACAGCCGATATTGAGCAGTATTTTTGCTGTAAATTAGGTGATAAGGTGATTGAAGGCGCATTTTGTCGAACCTTTTTTAATGAGGGAGACTACGTGGAGGCGGTTGTTGATCCACTAGCTGGTGGAAGCTATTTTGCTTATGCATTACGCCGTCCTGCCGATAAGCTTTTATGGTTACATCCTTATGCAACAGAGGGAACAGAAGCTGGCAATTCAAAACTAAATATACCTATTTTACCGCGTCTTTTCCTTATTGGTGCTGGAGGATTGGGGGTATTTACTTTCTTTTATTTTGTAGTAATGGCCTTTTCTAAAAATAATTTTTCGCTACTTCTTATGGCTGTTATGGGATTATTTTTTATTTTACCAACTTATTTATTCTCTTCTGCATTAAAAAAATCAAAATCCGGTTCTGCTATTGCTGATAAGATTTTTGCGACTTTGGGGTATAGTAATCCTAAAACGTTTGATATTGAAAAAGAATATAATGTTTTTGTCGACAAATTATTCGATTTATATAAACAATATTGTGAAAATCACAATGGATATTTAGCGACTGATGAAGATACATATAATGAGTTTATTGATCATTATATACATCAGCAATCAGAAGATGATTCTCAGGACGATATATTACTAAAACAATATTTACGTCAAACTAAAAAAATAGACGGGATTCAATGGGCATTCTTTTATGTTAATACGCCAGCCATCCCTAGCTATATTAACGTTATTCATACCGAAAACCACGATGACAGCCATGGGCAATAATGGTTAGTTGTTGAGTGTTTTATTCAGTTCTGGAAACAAAAACACGGGCAAAATCCCGTGTTTATTGTTATTTGGTTTTATAGTGGTATACAATTTTCAAGAAATTTTTGCTCATTATCATAGCTAGAAATAAAATTATAACTTATTGGGTTATCGCCATATTTGATCGATACAATGCATTTAAATGCAACGGTTTGACCTCTAGAATTATAAAGTTCTTGATTTGTATCATAAATTTTTACCACCTTTTCCTTGATGGGGAAAAATGATTGAATGGAAAGATTATTTTCCTGCCATAAATAATATCCGCCACTTATTGTTAATATTAATAACACTATAGCAAATACCCAAAATTTTGAGCGGGAAGTTGTTTTGCTCGATATAATAATTGAATCATTCATCCCTAATATCCTGTATTAACTCGCTAAACTTAAACATACCTATTCTTGGTTTAATTCCACATGGGTTAAAGGAAGAAAACGATATAAATTACGGTATTGATTAAGTTTATCATTCGTTTTTGTTAATTCTTCTGCTGTTAATTGTGCTTTTAATTCTTGTACTTTATTTAATGCTTGGGTTTGATTATGCTCTACCAATAAACTGTACCAAACATAGGCAAAAATGTTATTTTTTGGAATATCAACACCTTGCTCATGCATATCGGCAAGTTCAAACCACATTTGATAAATATCAGAAGATGAAAGCATGTTATCAGCATAAATATATTTCGGCTCGGTATAAGTCTGTTCAGGCAATGCCGAAACATAATTGGCTAAATCATTCCTTAATAAAATCGCTTTAGTATGTTGGTAAATGCTATTGGGAATTTGATGATAATCAGAATTTAAATAAGAATCTAAAGTATAATATCTGATAAGTAATTCGGCAGCATTAACATTACCTGACTTAAGCAACATTTTGATTTTTGAAAGGTATTTATCATCTCTTGAATCGTAATATCTCTGAGTATTATTCAATAATTCAATGATCGCATAATGATTTTGATTATCTGCTAAATTATTAAGCTCTTTTTGATATTGCTCATCTGTTTTGGTAAATTTGTAGTATTTCAATTTTAAGAATTGCTTATATTGATCATCCTTATAGATGCTATCAATCCAAGAAAAAATTAAATTTTGCTCTGGTGTACAAAGAAAATAATTCTTATTTAATTGTTTAACTAATTCTCTCTGCGCCAAGGTATTGCCCTGTGTTGCCAACTCAATTGCGGCTTTGCAACCCTCATAAGTTTTTAGACCATTACGATCAGAATTATGTTTTGTAAGATGATAAATCACTTTAGGTGACGGATTATTTGCCTTTTGTACCTTTAGCCAATCCTCACCATCAACCATTACCGTTGGTGAACGGTAAGTTTGCTGATGCTCAATGTATTGTGTAGTTAACCATTCAAATTCAGGGTGTGATTTGTCGATAGTGATCAAAAAATTTTGTGCTGGCACATAATATTGTTTTGCCGCTAAGTCAAGATATCGCCAAGCTTCATGATAATTTTGCTCAATGTTTTTGCCTAAATAATAAATTACCCCTAACCGATAATTTGCCACTGCATCCCCTAAATCAGCGGCCTGCTTATAATATGATATTGCTGTGTTGGTATCTTGAAGAATAAAATCATATAACGTACCAAATCGGTATAAAATTATTGGATTATTTGGCTCAATTTTCAATGCAGCTTGGTAAAGCTTGATTAATTCATTGCTTGACTTACCCATAAGGTTTTCAGCATCACGATAAAAACCATAAGCAATTCCACGATGTTGAGCTAATGCCAGCAAAGGAGAAGTATGAGGGAATTCTTCTAAATCGCTATAGGATTGTAGCTCTTTGTCAAGTTGAGCATAAAAAATTTGTTCATCTTTTAAATTATCACCAAAAATCGCTTCTACGGTTTTACTGGCGTTTTCAATATAAAGATTATTGGCATAATCGAGTGTAGCTTGTATTTTTTTAAATTTATCAGGATAAATTGTTTCAAAAAAAGCACTATATTCAATTGTTTGGTTATTATCGATATTTTCATAAATAGGTTTAATTACATTAAGTAAAAACTGCTCTTGCAGGGTTTGTTCATTAGACGATTGAATATCGAAATTAACATCAGGATTAATGTTCATCCCTAAATGATAATATGTTGCCGCTTCCTTGGGATCCCTTTCAACGCCTAAACCGTTTAAATAAAGCCAAGCTAGTTGAAAAGCCATTTTTTGCCTAGTCTCATCTTTAAGTGATCGACCTTTAACAAATTCAATTAACCATTTAGCTGCCCATGGGTAATTAGGTTGTTCTGATTTTGAACCATCTATCTGGCCTCCGTCCAAAAAATAGTCGACTATCTCGGTTGCTGCATCCCATTCATCATTATATTTCATATTCCCCAAACTCTGTTCAAGCCAATATAAAGCCATTTTGGGGTTATTAACTTTATTTTTATAGAGTTGATAAAGTTGATATTGCGGTGCATCGTAAGATCCAAAATCATCACTTTGGCTTGCCATTTCATAGTATTTTATTGCTTTATCATAATCAGCTTTAACCTCTATGCCTTGATGATAAAGCTTACCTAATACATATTGAGCTAGACCTACGCCATTTTTCATTAATTGCTTGTCAAATTTACTGTTTCCTTCAGTTAGACTAAGTTTTGCTTTATCTGAAATGGGTGATGCGGCCTTTTCTAACCAATACAAACCTTTTTTAATATCTTTAGCGACTAATTCTCCCTCAATATAGGCGATGCCCAAGTCTGTTTGGGCAAGGGGGGATGGGGATGAATTTTCGGCTGCTTTAGTTAAAAATTCGATATATTTATCGGCCGATTTATCATAGCAACCTTGCAATTTTTTATTTTTTGACTTGAGATAAAACTGATTTGTTTCACAGTCCAAATCTTTATTTTCAACCAAAGGGTTATAAGCATGAGCAACTGTATATTGAGCGACACTATCGTGCTTATTTATAGCCAAAGACCAAACGTTTTGTGAAATTGTATCGGCAAAGGCATCACTTGAAAAAGCACACACCATTGAAAATAAAGATAATAATTTTAAATTTCGCATTAATTATCGTCCATATATATTAATCGCAAACAGCCTAAAGGGTAGTGGTATATCATTAAATTAGCAACATCTAAATCATCAATTCACCGCATAACAGCCAATCAAACTCAATAAAATAAACTGATTTAACTTATTATATTTTATTAAGTTTATTCTGTAATCAATTGGCAGGGTTAACAAATCTTTACAAATTTTTAACAAAAAAGCTAGCGCATTATTAGTCAAGCGGTTATAATTTAAGCGCTTTTAAAGCAAGGGAGTGCTCATTAGTTGAGCGGTCAATTATAAAAAATTCAAATAAAACAAAAATTTACTTGACAGGATAATCGAAATGCGTTACCATGTATGGCACATGGCACATGGCACATGGCCTGCCAAACCTATGCCCTAAATCTTTTTCAATATCATCGTAGTCAAAATCAGACTCCATTCTTATTTTTATCACCGAGGTCGAGGTGTTTATCTTTTCTATCTAAATTACCAGACTTATTTAGATTACCTAGATTGTTGTTGTTCTTTGCGTCATTGCTCTTGCTGTCGTATTCTCAGAGTTCACAGGCATTAACGGCACAAACCACAAGGGTAATTGAGGGAGGTGCGCCGTATTTTACGTTTGACGGAGGTCGAACGAGGGTAACTTCAAGGGATGACTTCGTTGCTATAACGTTGCCGGATGGTACAAGGATTACACCATCAACAAATACATCAAGTGCGACAAATCCGATAATATTACCGGCAGGGAGTACATTAGGTGATATAGGAATGTTGGTGCCTCAGGGATATATTTCACGGGATTTAAGTGACTTAGTAGCATTGGGCAATTGGGGGGATGATGATGGGGATGGTCAGAGTACAAATGGTGTAACAGCAACAGGGAGAATATCGGTTGGTTTCTCTGACAAAGATGGTCGTAGCGTAAGTCGTAATGACACATTAAATCCTTGTAAGGCACCTTATAGAGTGAGATTAGATGTTACACATAGTAGTTTAACTACACAGTATGGTGTTCCTAATAGTAGTACTCTCAGTAGTCAGCAAGTGACGTATTACATCAAGCCGGATTCTACTGGTGGTTGTTACTTTGTGCAATCGGTCAGGCCGAATCTCACCCGTGGCACAGACAATAAGATAAGCCCATCTAACATATGGGACCCTAATAAGGGTTTTTTAACTCAGTCAACAAGTCCATCATCTTACGACCAAAATTTTCCTAAAACGGATGCTGATGGATTGTATTTTGACTTAGAGATGCCTGCAGGAGTTAATGCAGGTCAGTTGACATGGTCTGTTGTCACGAATGGTGATATAACAGCTACGGTGACAAGTGTAGCAGCTAATGATAGATGGATTCCTAGTGTTGATAGAGGAAAAGTTGTTGCACGAGTTAAGTTAAGCGGTCCTAGGGCGAGTGGTGCTCAGATAAATTCAGATAATCCTAGTCCTCTAGATGTACCAGATTTGCCACAGACATTTGAGTTGGTGGGTAGGGATAGTCGAGGTAATGAGGTTCGTTATGGATTTGTGTTAAAGCAGTGGTTCGTACATAGTGGTGGTAGAGATGCTGGTTTTAATTACCATTCCTCTTGGTGTGGTCGTTTGGGTTATAGGGTTCCGGATATGGTTGGTATAAAATCGTTTTTACATGTGTGGGGCGGTGTGAACATGTACTCCAATGCGAACTTCCCCAACAGATGCTTCTGGTCAAGTACTCCTGTCAGTGATCGTGAACACTACGCTTTTACTTCGAGCGGCAGGCTCCTTTTCGCCCTAAACACAAACGGATGTAATGTCGCGTGCGCGACACCTTATTAGCTTTTTATATCTTAGTCATTAATTCTTGGACCGCGGGGCAGTTATTGTGCAGATAGAAGACAATTTATCAAAGAACAGCGACCTGCGTAAGTTAGGGTATATTCCTTTAGGGGGGCGCTGTTGCGACGAAGCCACAATCGCGCCGCCCCCGCCCCCGACGCAGCAGGCGCTCGGTCTTAACGCACCGTTTGTGGACGCGTTCCAGACGCACCACAAACTCGCCAAACGTTCTGTTTGGCGTGCTAACCTCGCTCTGTTGTCGGCACATTCTGACGCCGGAATAAGACAACAACATAGCCTTTAGTGCTTTTTATGAGTTATTTTTGTGTTAAAAAGCAATGCAATTACATCCAAAAAGTGGTCAGGAAAGGTATTGATTTTATTGAAATTTTTATTTTTCTGTTTTTAAGATAAATCAATCACTTACACAACCTAAGCAAAGCGCTGACACACAACAAATCAACAAAACCACGAATAGCACCCTAATAACAGCAAATTAACCGCTCCAAACCCTTTTTTTAACGAAAATTTAAAATTAAATAAAATCAACAAATTATAAAAAACCTCAAAAAAAGGGTTTTCAAAGATGAAATTGTTGTTTATCTTTATACAGCAAGATTTATCAAATCTTAAGCTCTACCTTAACGCCGTGTAGGCGGTTTAGAAATTCCAACCATTCAACTTTTTCAGCACCTATTTCCTTAACGCCGTGTAGGCGGTTTAGAAAGTTAATTGTTAGTGTGATTTTCATGTTGTACCCCTTAACGCCGTGTAGGCGTTTAATTCAAATAAAATCAACAATATAATTATAAAAGCATAATATTTTCCCAAAAAAGATGGTTATGTTGTTTGTCTTGTTCCGGCGTCAGAATGTGCCGACAACAGAGCGAGGTTAGCACGCCAAACAGGGATGTTTGGCGAGTTTGTGCTGCGTCTGGAACGCATCACAAACGGTGCGTTAAGACCGAGCGCCGGCGTCGGGCAGCCGAAGGCCACATTCTGCAGCCAAAGCGTGGGTTGTTAGGGAATTCGCTTTAATTCCCTAACTCGGACGTGGTCACTGTGGCTATTTTGTTTACCAAAGGTCAAAACGTCCGAAACCACCGTACCTAATTCATTCTATCCACCAACCCAAAAAGGCCTGATTTTCCGCTCAAAAATCGGTCAGAAAAGGTATTGATTTTATTAAAGTTTTTATTTGGTGGTTTTTAGCCAAAACCACCACCCAAACCCTTCCCAAAAACACACCAACATAAGCTGACTTAAGCCTTAACAAAACCTTAAAATTTTTAACAAAAAAACTAGCGCATCATTAATCAACCGGTTATAATTTCATCGCTTTCAAAGCAAGGGAACGCTCGTTAGTTGAGCGGATAATTATAAAAAATGTAAATAAAACAAAAAATTACTTGACAGGATAATCGAAATGCGCTACCATGTATGGCATCTGGCATCTGGCATCTGGCATGCCAAACCTACGCCCTAAATCTTTTTAAGTTTCACCGTAGTCTAAAACAGACTCAATCCTTATTTTTATCACCTAAGTTATCGAAATCATCAAGCTCAGAGAGCTCACTAAGTTTACCGTTAGGGTTATCTCCAAGCCCAAGGTTCAAACTTTTCTCCTTCTTATCAAGGTCTTCATTGGTCTTTGCGACGTTGTTGTTATTGCCGTATTCACAAAGCTCTCAGGCATTAACGGTGTTTACTTCAAGGGCAATTGAGGGGAGTGCACCATCTTTAACGTTTGATGGGGGTGTAACGAAGGTAACAACGACTGACACGCTATTGGCCATCACATTGCCGGATGGTACAAAGGTCGCACCGTCCACGAATACATCAAGCGGAATAAATCCAATCATTTTACCAACTGGGCGCACTTTAGGTGATATAGGCACGTTGGTGCCGTCATCAGTCGGTCTAGTTAGTGGTGCCTATTCAGTGAGTTTAAATGACCTAATTACTCAAGGTAATTGGGGCGATGACGATGGAGATGGACAGGGTACTAACGGTGTTACTGCAACGGGGAGTATATCGGTAAGTTTTACTGATAAGAATGGCCGTACAGTAAATCGTAGTGATGCATTAGATATATGCAATGCACCTTATAAGGTAACATTAAATAGTACAGGAGGACGTTTAACTACCCAGTATGGTGTGCCGAATAGTAGTACTTTTGGTGGAAGTTCAGCGGTGTATTATATAAATCCGAATGAATCACCTAAAATCTGCTTTGCAAGGCCGAATTTGTTATTCGGTGGTTCTACTGGCATCTCTTCTTATGATAAACCTCACTTTGCCGGTCCAACTAACATATGGAATCCCAATAAGGGTTTTTTAGTTCAGTCAACAAGTTCGTCATCTTACGGTCGTAATTTTCCGACGACGGGTGCTGATGGATTGTATTTTGATTTAGATATAGGTGGGGTGGATGCAAGTCAATTGACGTGGTCTCCTATTACTCAGGGTGGAATAACGGCCACAGTAAGTTGGACAAGGCCGTATTCGGGTACATTTGAAGACCCTGAAGGAAATATCGTGACAGCCGATTACTGGATTCGTGATAAATCAAAATATGTAACACGAGTAACGTTAAGAGGCCCTAGAGAGAGTAGCGCCCAGATAAATTCAGCTACTCCTAGTCAACTTACAGTACCATCTTTGCCACAGACCTTTGAGTTAGTAGGTAAAGATAGTAGTGGTAGGGTGTTAGTTAAATATGGATTTGTGTTAAAGCAGTGGTTCGTGCATCGGGGTAGTAAAGGTGATATTCAGTCTAACCAATCCTCTTGGTGTAGAAGTTTGGGTTATCGTTTGCCACGGGTTAAGGATTTAACTAATGCAGTATGTGGTAGAGTGTGGAGTAACCCATCCGCAGATTTTCATTGTGAAAGTGTTGTTGGCGCCACGCCATCGTCATCTGGTAATCATTACCAACGTAGAATAGGGGCAGGATTTTTCACTGAGTGGGGTTACATGTCTAATTACGCCGATGTAGGCTTCGTCGATGAGTATTACTGGACAATCGACGCAACAACAACTGATACTGGCTCTAGTGTCCTCTCGCACAACGGCGTCGTCAGTGGTGCTGGTGTTCTCGCCAATAGTTTATTTGTTGTTTGCACCACACCTTAGCTTTTATTTTTTAGTCCTTAATACTTGGGTTGCGGGGAGCGGTTATGGTGCAGATTAGAGGATAATTTATCAAAGAATTAAGCCTCCGCGTAAGTTGGGAGCACTATTGGTGTTGCGCTGTTGCAGTTTAAATTCGTGAGTCATTTTAGTGCGGCAAGGTTTCGGACGTAGTCACGATAGCTATTTTATCCACCCAAGGTCAAAACGTCCGAAACCACTGCACCCAATCCATCCTATTCACCAAAACAAAAAAGTCCTGATTTCCCACCCAAAAATCGGTCAGGAAAGGTATTGATTTTATTAAAGTTTTTATTTCATTGTTTTTAAACAAAAAACACCTCCTCCCAAAAAACACCCAACACTATTTTATTTATCATATTTCCCCATCATCTCATTAACTTAATTGAATTTATTCATCATGAGTAATTGTATGTAAACCTTCTTTACTATGATTTATTCGCCTTGCAACTAAAAGAAGTGGTTAATTGTTTTTAATAAGCTATACTCTCAATAGTTTGTGATAAATCAAAAATTATTTTATAGACTAATAATTATAAAAAACCAAATAAGGAAAACACTCTTGATATATAGGATATTATGCAACATAGCTACAACCGCTGGATATCGCGGCATTATTTTTTTATCTTTTTCAATATTTGTCTGGTCAACTTTTGAAAGTTGACATTATTTCTATCCTAAACCTCTGTAATGTACACACAAAAAATTGTCGTCACACTTTAGTTATAATTTTTAATAAGTGGTCATGTTTTGGTTTAAAACCACAATTGCGATTAACGCGTCATTCGCGGTTGTGTTCATCGTTGACTTTTTTATTGTCACATAAAATATCTTTAACGTCGTTGATTTTGCTGCCATATTCCGTCAGTTTGCAGGCATTATCCGTCAATACTACCAATACTACCAATTCTATTAATGGCTCGGCGCCATATTTTACGTTTGATGGTGGACGAACCAAAGCCACTACGACTGATAGTTTGTTAGGTATTACTTTATCTGACGGTACAACAATCACTCCTTCAACCAACTTTTCGACGATCATAAACCCAATAGTATTGCCTAATGTAAACGAAACTTTTACTGATGTGGGTATGTTGATGCCAGTAACAAGAAACTCTATACCGCTAAGCTCGCTTGTTAATGCAAGGTATAACTATTGGGGGGATGATGATGGCGATGGGCAAGGAACTAGAGGTGTAACCGCAACAGGCCGTTTAACTGTTGATATTCGGGATAAAAATAATAAAACCGTTGCTCGTAATGATACCTTAGATATTTGTAATGCACCTTATAAATTAGTATTACGTAACACTAATGGTAGTTTAACTACCCAGTATGGTGTGCCTAACCGTAGCATATTTACTGCTGATACAGTAACTTATTACATCAATCCAACATTATCCGCTAAAGTCTGTTATGCCAAGCCCGGGTTGCAAGAAGGTGTTGGTAGGTTTGCTGGTCCTGCTGATATGTGGGATACAAGGAAAGGATTTATCAGCCAATCTACCTCTTCCGATTCTTATAATCTTAACTTTCCAACTGTGGGGGCTAATGGTTTATACTTTGATTTGGACATAGGAGGAAGTGGGCTGCTGACTTGGGCTCCTGTCACTCAGGGGGGTATAACCGCCAATATGACGCCTAATGCCAGCGGTACTAGTGTGCGTGTCATGTTAACCGGTCCTGCAGCCACTAACGATGAACAGAGTAATGATTTACCTGGCCGACTTCAAGCCGGCATACCGGTTTTACCCCAAATATTCGAATTAGAAGGTAAAGATAGTAGTGGTAGAACCGTTGTAAAATATGGATTTGTTTTACAGAAGTGGTTTGTTAACCGCGGCTTGAGAACCGCGAAAGCGGCTAACATAACCGCTTGGTGTACTAGTTTAGGTTACCGAATGATAAAAGTAAACGATGTCACCAATGCCGTTTGTGGCAATAATAGCTATTGTCAAGGCTCAGTTGGCGCTACACCGCCATCAAGTGGTAGCTATTACCAGCGTCGAATTAATGCTGGTTTGTTCAGCGAATGGGGGCGTATGTCAAATTATTCTGGTGCGGGTTTTTCTAATTTTGCTTATTGGACAAGTGATGTTACTAGTTCGAGTGTATTTTATGTCTATTCATATAACGGACGAGTTTACAAAGGTAATCCGGCTACTGGCAATTATCATGGACTATGTGTCTATCCTTAGGGGGCGTGTTTTACTTGCTTATCGTTGAGCGGTGAATGGTATGCTGACTTAATTAAGACGAAGTAAACAAAGAATAGTTGCCTAGCAAAGATGTTTTTTAATATGAAAACGGAATACGATAATAATAAATACGCTAACGTGAGTGATAGCACGGTATGCTTTTCTACTTTTTGTCCGTGCTATTTTTTGTATTTTGTTAATGCTTTAAGGTGATGAGATCTGTTTGTTCAATTCCTGTGTCGTAGGTGTCTTTTGAGTCAAAATACGTTGCTCTTGCATCAAAGAGGATTTCGTTGTTGAGTGAAATTCTTTTATAGTATTGTTCCAGTCGCTTATCCTGTGCCCAAGCGGGAATATTCGTATAATGATAGTAATAATAGACCCATTTTCCTGAGTCGACTTGGTAGTTGGTATATTCTATTTTGACGCTTTGAGTTTTCTCGATTTTATCTAGGATTATATTACCAAAGCAGAATGCCCCTTTACTGCCGATAAAGTATTTTTTCCCTTCTTCAGTTAATTGATATCTTAATCCTTCAATTTTGGTGGGGGATCTAGGCAGGGTGGTTATATCTGTATTGGCATCATAATATTGGGCTGTGATGTTTTTGGTTTTTAAGAATTTGAGATCGACAAATAGGTCGAGTATTTCAGTTTGTTTATCGAAAAACACATCGTTAGGAAAGATGTTTTGGTTATTTGGCAGGAAATAACATAATGCACGATTATCTTCTCTACTTAAAGTTTCTTGTAGCGTTTGCTTATAATCTACATTATTGCAACCAAATAGTAGTAAGCTGAAAGTAGTTATCAGTGGATATTTTAGATTCATGATAATTAATCCCAATAGTTTTTAACAATTAAGCCAATACCACGGCTATAGAGCTTTTTTGTTTGTTCATCATAATAAAACCTTACGGTATCGGTTTTTAATTCATTTTGGGGTATTAATTTGGGGGGTAATTTATCAATAACATATTGATATTCAATTTCAATATAATTGCTATACGGCGTTATTTTGGTTACCGACTTGACAATCACTTTGCCAAAACAAAATCCTGACGAACTCAAGTTAGGCCATTTTCTATAGTATTTTTTGCCTTCTTCGGTAAGGTTATAGATATAAACGATGCTATTTTTATCCATTCCGCTAATTTCAATTTGTTCTGTTAACAAGCCTGCTTCTGTTAACGTTTGTAATAGGATCAATGTGTCAGAGTCGTATCGTCTGTCAAATATATAATAAGGCGCAGTCATTACTATTGATATGCATTTTATTGGTTCGCCATTACCGTTTATGGTGTCAAATCGTTGTTGGATTTCATTTTGCCATTGTTGTTCAGTTAAATTAAAAACCTCGGGCAGTTTTTCGAGTTCGGATTGGCTTTGTTGTGGCGGAGCATCACACGCATTTAGAGTGAGTCCGATTATTGTTACAGCTATTGTGCTGAGAAGATATTTTATTAATTCCATAAGGTTTTTCCCTCTTTTATTGGGTATCGGTTTTCCCTGAAGGAAAATAACTCATGGTAACTATTTAATTCAGTTTGCGTCGGATATTTTTCAAAGAGTGTGGTTATCGGTAGTGGAAAGCAAAATTCTTTATCTAAATAAATAAATTTATTGGCAGATAATGCCGAGTCTTTTATTGATAATTTGCTGCAAGGATAAGTCGAGCTGATATCGGCCTTTTCAAAAACCTTAATGCGATTAAGCCAATCAAATTCCATGGGCTTAAAATCGTTATAATCGTCGTAATAATCGTTTTTAAACACAATGATGTGGTCTTTGGCAAATTTTATATATTCGATAATTTGACTGGTTCTGTTTTGATCGCTTTCTGCTATGTGATATCGATAGCCGAATTTTAAACTTTGGTTTTCAAAATCAAATTCAGGGTCGATTAACCATTCAAATTTTTGATAGTCTTTGTATTCTTTATAATCTTCTATTCTTGAAGAAATTTTTGTTTTTAAATTTTCGATGTTGGTTTTGTCATCAAATAACTTTTTGACTTCAAGTAAGTCAATAAATCCGAGTTTATAAACATTTATACATAATCGGTTTTGATTGTCATAAGCTGGCGCGACAAACCTGTCACAATGTTCTGTGTTAGATGGGTTGTATTTTTCACTATATATATATCCTTCCGGTATACTTAGTTCTGCGATACCTTCAATTTTAGTTGTGTTGGGACCTGTAAGATAAATATCACCTTTTTCGAATGTAAATGGATTGGTATTTTTGTTGGATTGAATTTGTGTAAAATAGCGGCTGATTTCGGGAACTTTATCTTTTGGTATTTCAATCGCTTTACTTTCTTGCTTTTTATGTCGATAACTGTTGTCGTTATCGGTTTTTGCTGATTGAATATAACGATCTAAAAGACATTCTCGCTCAAGGTCTGTTGGCCAGACTATTTTGTTTTCTGCATTTTTTAATACTTTTACATCGCGATGACAGTGACTGTTTTGTTCTGAACCAACGATGTCTTCGTAAAGTAAGATGTTGCCATTTACATCAAAGATCGATAATAATATTTGTTTATCATTATCATTATCACTATCACTATTTTTATCTTTATTTTTTGGAGTGGTTTTTTGGGCATAGTAGAGTTTTTCTGTGCCAACTTGAAGAAGGGTATAATTATTATATTCACCAATTGTTTTGCCCGTAATATCAATCAAACGTTTTTTAGAATTATCACTATCTTGTACCCAACTTGCTGTACCATATAAAGGCGATACGGCATAGTACTGATTTTGATAATGCATTTTCCCATCATAATCATAAATTTGATAAACATGATAACCATCTTGATAATTGCCTAGCCAAAAATAACCTGCTGAAAGGTTTTTGGGGATGCAATCAAAATTAGTCGTCCACGCTTTGGAACCAACATCGGTTTCTTTGCCTGTTTTGCTATTAACTAGATATTGGCTGTTATTTTTTTTACATAGCTGCATTATTGTATCGGATGTGATTATTTTGCATTGTGGTTTGGTTTGGGATTGCGTTTTTTGTGTCAGTGTTGTTTTAGGGAGTTTTTTAAAAAATTTACCTTGTAGATTTAAATAGCCTTCATCATATTCTGGGGTAGTTACTTCGGCATAACCGTTAATGAAGGGGCCGATTTCGAGATAATAACGCCCTTTGGGTGTAATTAGATTACCATCGGTATCAATGACAACCGATAATTTTGTGTCTTGATAATAATAGGCTATTCGTTCTTCGCCTAGATAAGTTAAGGTGTCAATGGTTTTAAACTTCAATATGTCGCCTTTTTTTTCAAAAGCAAATTTAAAATTATCTATCTTTCTTATATTGCTGTAGAGGAGGCTATCGCTACTATTGGTTAACTGCACAATCCAATAATGATCTTTGTATGTTATTGAGTTAATTTTTTGGCTGTTATCAATAATTACTGTGCCATCACGATCAAATAGTAGGTTGTTATAAGTAATATATTGGCTAGCATTATCAGCTAACGCGAATGTTGAAGATAATAATAAGCTTAAGTTTGTTAGGTATTGGACGAGCTTGATTATTTTTTTATTCATTATGGTAAGTAATTTTCCTTTTCAATTTTATTTTTGATTAAGTTGTTAGATAAACGATGCTCATTTGGAAATGAATGATTTAATTGCACGATTTATTGATAGTTAATCTGTTTTCTATAAACACGCTGTTATTGAAAACATCTACTATGCGACAACTTAAACTCTATTCCTTGGTTTATTACCGGTTGCTGATTATAATCTATAATATAGTCAATGAATTAAATCAAATTTATAAAATAGCATAAATTAGCATAATGTAAATTTATTTATTCATAATAAATAAGATATTAGGTATGTATAAATATTTTTCTTATGAATACCTTGTCTATAAGTAAGTCTTCATTGCCGGATAACAAGGTCGCTTGCAAAGGTCGATTTGTTCATAGTCAAAAAATAAAGTCTATGTTAGACTGAATCAAACTCTGAAGCTCTTTTGCCTAAGTGATATTTCAATTCATATGGTGGATTAGCCGCGGTATAGCACAGAAATGGCTATGCTTCCCGATTTGGATAAGGTGTTTAAATATATGCAATTAGTTGATAATTATCAGCGTCGATTTCAATATCTGCGTTTGTCGATTACCGAGCTGTGTAATTTTCAGTGTCAGTACTGTTTACCCAATGGTTATCGACCTAACAAGGCTCATAAATTTTTGTCGCTCAGTGAGATTAATAATGTTGTTGCAACATTTACTGAACTTGGTGTGCGTAAAATTCGGTTAACAGGTGGCGAGCCCACTTTGCGTCGTGATTTTATGGATATTTTGTCGATGATCTCTGCTTACCCAAGTGTGAAAGAACTCGCCATTACAACCAATGGTTCTCGTTTATTAAAAAATATTCATAATTGGCATCAAGCAGGTTTGAATGCGATCAATATTAGTATTGATAGTCTGTCTCCGCATTTATTTAAATTAATTACCGGTCAAGATAAGCTTAAAGAACTAATGCAATGTGTGGATAGATCATTAGAAGTAGGTATAAAAAAAGTCAAAATTAATACCGTTTTGATGAAAAATATGAATGATAATTTAGATGATTATTTGTCATGGATTAAATGTCATCCAGTCGAATTACGTTTTATTGAGCTGATGGAAACTGGTGAAAGCCTTGATGTGTTTAATCGCTATCACCAGTCCGGTAGTTTGATTGAAACACAGCTAATTGCACAGGGTTGGCAATTGCAATCTAAAAATCCGCTATCAGGTCCAGCTAAAGTTTATGTTCATGACGACTATCAAGGCAAAATTGGGCTGATTATGCCGTATTCAAAAGATTTCTGTAAAAGTTGTAATCGATTGCGCGTATCATCAATAGGTAAGTTGCATTATTGTTTGTTTGGTGATGCCGCCGTTGATTTGCGTGATTTGCTCCAAAGTCCAGCGCAACAGCAACAATTAATTGCAAGAATCTTTTCTTCGCTAATGATCAAACCAGAAAAACATCTGTTACATGCTCATAATGTCGGTATTACGCCTAATTTATCCTATATTGGTGGATAATTGGGTATTTTGTTTTGGTACATTCATCAGTTGCCAATGCTGTATTGCCCAATCTAAAAGTTGCTGTTGTGTGGCATCTTGCCAATCTTGTGGTACACATTGCCCTAAAAATTGCAGAGCTTGAACAGTTAATGCTTTAAGATTGTTTAAATCAATCGGGTTGGCATGGTTTTGTTTTGATAGCTTATTGCCGTTGTTATCGAGTACTAGCGGTAAATGGCAGTAGCTTGGCACAGGAAAGCCGAACAGTTGATACAGTGAGATTTGTTTAGCGGTAACCGGTAATAAATCTGCTCCACGCACAATTTCAGTAATACCTTGCTGATGATCATCTAATACCACCACTAAATTATAGGCAAATAAGCCATCTTTACGATGAATAATAAAATCTTCTTGTGCGTTAGCTTTTTCGACGGTTTGTAAGCCAAGAATTTGATCAGTAAATTCAAAAACAGGATGATTTTGTTTTAAACGAATGGCAACTTGTTTATTATTGCTAGATAAATGCCGTTCACGACAAAAATTATCATAAATACCATTGCTCAGATTTTGAATTCGCTGTCTAGTACAATCACAATAATAGGCTTGTTGATTATCAATGAGCGTTTGTAAAATGGCTTGATAACGTTTGCTGCACGATGATTGGTATAAAACCTCATCATCCCAATATAAATTTAGTGCTTCAAGAGTTTTTAATATTAGTGATGATGCCCCTTTGACTTCTCGTGGTGGGTCGATATCTTCAATACGAACCAACCATTTACCGAGGCAAGATTTAGCTTGGAGATAACTCCCCAGCGCCGTTACCAACGAACCAAAATGTAATGGTCCTGATGGTGAAGGGGCAAAACGACCGATATAATGCATAGGTCTAGTTGAGAATGATGGATGGAGCTGGTGTTACATGCCCATCTGTTTTTCGCGAAGTTCCGCAAGTGTTTTACAATCGATACATAAATCTGCTGTTGGTCTTGCTTCTAAGCGACGAATGCCAATTTCAACGCCACAAGATTCACAATAACCAAAGTCGTCTGATTCAATTTTCTTTAATGTTTTTTCGATTTTTTTGATCAGTTTTCGTTCTCTATCTCGAGCACGTAATTCTAAACTAAATTCCTCTTCTTGTGTTGCTCGATCGGCTGGATCAGGAAAATTCGCAGCTTCATCTTGCATGTGAGAAACTGTTTTCCCCATTTCATCTTGTAATTGAGTAAGCCATGCTTTTAATATCAATTCAAAATGTTTTAATTGTTTAGGGTTCATGTACTCCTCGCCTTGTTTTTCTTTATAAGGCTCAAGCCCCGCAATTGAAAGCAGGCTAAGAGAAGATGTATTTAACTTTTTTTCCTTTTTCACAGCAATCCCCTTAAGTACAGATTATTTGCAAGCGGTAAACTATATCAATAAATTAGCTATTGGCAAATTTTTTTTATTATTTTTTATGTACAAAAAATAAGCGAAATAGTGCAACTGTATGTTATTAATTAAGATAAGTAGCTATTCCCACTTTTTTAATCCATTTTTAGGGCATTTAGTTACTAAGTCGTACAGCTTATCGTTATCTGGTAAAACAAGTTCAGGACTGATGTCATACAGTGGGTAGAGCACAAATTCTCTGTTTTTCATGTGGTAGTGTGGAACGGTGAGCCTTTCACTTTCTAGTACTAAGTTGTCATACAATAAAATATCAAGATCTAAGGTTCGAGCACCCCATCGATTGTCTTTACGTACACGACCTTGCGCTTTTTCTATGGATTGTAGTTCGTCAAGTAGTTCAATCGGAGATAAATTTGTCGTTAGTTCTATGACGGCATTAAGATAATCATTTTGGTTTTGTGGACCAAGAGGTTTGCTTCGGTAAAAAGGAGAAATAGCCGTAACTGTTGTGTTAGATAGCTGCTTTAATGCCGCAATTGCACGATTGGCTTGTGACAATGGATCTTCAAGATTACTGCCTAAGGCGATATAACAAGTTGACATAATAAGATGTTAAATTTTTGATTTGATTATTTTTTGTAGGAAGTATTTTAACATATAAAATAATGGCTAAAAATGATTATATCAATGGCGTATACGTTATGATTTTAGGTTATTAGAATATAACTACTTAATCTTTAACCTGTGGCTAATTATACGTTATTTTAGCTATTCCAAAGTAAACCAGTTTCACTAATCACTTATCGACTTTGCTGAGTTTGAGAGTTTTGCATGAATTTAGGTCAACAGTTAAGTTTTTTAATCAGAAATACGCCAATAATCAGTGACCCTCAAGTTATTGATTGTGCTATTAATGGGATAACTGATTATTTTGCTTGCACTTTACAAGCTTGCCATGAAGATGATGTTCATAAATTGCTAGCATGGATAGCAGATGAAGGCGGTAATGCCAGAGCTTGGCTAATTGGTCAAAAAAAGTTAGCTAGCGCAAGGCAAGCCGCGCTACTTAATGGTTTTCAAGCCCATTGTTTAGATTATGATGATGTACATTCAGATGTTCGCGGTCACCCCTCTGCCGTTATTTTATCTGCACTTATTGCCAGTGTTCGATTAGATAATGCTGAGCAAACAATTGATGGCCGGCGTTTTTTAACCGCTTATGTTATTGGTATCGAAGTGATGGCCTTATTGGGACAAAGCATTAATCCACAGCATTATGAAAAAGGTTGGCATGCAACTATTACTTTGGGTGGGATTGCGGCAACAGCGGCTATTTGTTATCTCTATGATGAGTCGTTTTTATCGCAAGCATTAACGTTAGCGGCGACTCAAGCATCAGGTATGCGTTTGTTAATGGGCACGCCGATTAAGTTTTTGCATGCTGGGATAGCAGCCCAGCATGCCATACAAGCGGTTGAGTGGTTAAGAGCGGGTATACATGCCGATCAGGATTTTTTAGATGACAAATTAGGTTTTTTGGCTATTTATGGACAAGGTAATACACGTTTTGATTTAAGTCATTGGGGTAAAACTTGGAAGATTGTGCATCCCGGATTATGGTTTAAAAATTATTCTTATTGTTCAGCTGCTGCTTATATTGCTGATGCGGGGCAATTGCTTTATCGGAATGCTAACTTTAGTGTTGATAAGATTGAGAGTATCACTATCTTTTTTTCTCCACCACAAAGTGATGCAGCGTTAATTTATCAAATGCCTTTGCTTGCTGAACAAGGGCGTTTTTCGGCTGAGTATGTTTTAGCATTAACTCTTTTAGGGTTGCCACTTAGTTTTGAACAGTTTTCAGCAAAACCTATTGCAAATGGCATAAAAAATTTGATGCAGAAGATGAAACGAAGCTATCAAATACAACTTACCCCCCATCCACAGGCGTATAATCAACGTTATGTTGTTGTTGAGATTGTTAATAGTACAGGTGAAAAGTTGAACCAAAGAATTGACCTTCCAAAAGGTTCGCCAAAAAATCCATACAGTCAGCGAGAATTATCATTGAAGTTGGTCAAAGCCGTAGGTGACCAAAAGACCACAGATAATTTATTGAAAGATATTCGTGCGCTTGCGGTCGGTTTAGATCTGCATACATTTTTATTGTCATATCTTTTAAAGCTTTAACGATTAAAAACTCATTTTGTGGTTAAGTCAGTTTTTAATCGTTAAATTTCAAAATCGATTTCATCGGTTAATTGGCGTAAAAAGCGTTGTGTTATTTCATTTTGTGGATTATCAATTATTGATTTTGCTGGTCCTTGTTCAACAATTACGCCGTCAGCCATAAAAATAACTCGGTCTGCAACATATTTAGCAAACTCCATTTCGTGGGTTACGATAATCATTGTGATATTTTCTTTAGCTAGCTGTAGCATTACTTGTAGTACTTCGTGTACACGCTCGGGATCAAGTGCGGATGTTGGCTCATCAAATAATAATACTTTTGGTCTGACTGCAAGTGCTCTTGCGATTGCAACACGCTGTTGCTGACCACCAGATAAGGTTATGGGATATTGTGTGGCGTAAGGTAACATACCAACGCGTTCTAATAATGATAGACCAAGTTGTTCTGCCTCTTTTTTATCTATCTTTTGTCCAACAATTAATGGATAGGTGATATTTTCTAATGCGGTTTTATTTTTAAATAAATTGTAGTGTTGAAAGACCATTGCAGATTGCTTGCGTAAATGGGTTTCTTCTTTATTACTATAATGTTTAGCATCTAGCATTGCTGTGCCAATTTGAATGGTGCCGGTGTTTGGTTTTTCTAATAAATTTAAGCAACGTAATAAGGTCGATTTGCCTGATCCTGAAGGTCCAATAATTGCAACCACTTCGCCTTGTTCAATGTTTAGGTTGATCTCTTTCAAAACTTCATTATTAGCAAAGCGTTTAGATAAATGTGATACCGTAATCATAACCCGTCTCCTTAACGATGATAGGGGGCCGTGAGTTTCTGCTCTAACTGTTTTTGTATCCAAGAATAGATAACAACAGTTAACCAGTAAACAATGCCTACAGCTAAATAGGTTTCAAAGTAGAGGAATGAGTTAGCCGTTAACATTTTTCCTGCTGCTAATAGTTCTTGTACGCCAACAAAAAAGGCAACAGACGAATCTTTAAGTAATGAGATGAACATATTACCGGTGTTCGGTAAGGCATTGACCATGGCTTGGGGCAGTATAATACCGCGGTAAACTTGTATTTTACTTAAACCTACTGTTAGCCCTGCTTCTTTCTGCCCGTGATCAACCGATTCTAAACTTGCTCGGAAAATTTCGGCTAAATAGGAGGAATATTTTAAACTAAAGCAGATAATGGCTGCCGTTGTTGCCCCCATATGTTTTAAAACAGGAAAAATCTGCGGTAATCCGTAATAAATAATAAACAGTAAAACAACGGAGGGTATTCCTCTAAACAGAGATATAAACAGTGCAAAAATAGTATCGATAATGATTATTTTATTGCTACGCAGTAATGCAATAGCTAACCCTAATATAATGGCAAACATAATCGATACGATGGTAATAAAAAGGGTAACCGGCAGATAAGGCAATATCTGCGGAAACACACTTAAAAAATAGTTTACATTAAAATTCATAAGGTAATATCTTCACCAAAATATTTAATTGCCAGATTTTTCAATGTGCCATTAGTGCGTAACTTTTCGATGGCTTGATTGAATTTTTCACGCAGTGCTTGACCTTTTTCATCTTTACTAAATGGAAATGCGACTTGCTCAATAGTAATGGGTTCACCCACTAATTTGAACGGTAGATTTTTACGCTTAATTTCAGCCAGTAATATCGGTTTTGAATTAACATAGCCATCAACTCGTTGATACTCTGTGTCATACATTGCACCATCTCGTGTTTCATAGGTCTTGATGGTGATTTCATTGTTAGGAAAGGCTTTTTTTAGATTGTTTATATGATTTGAGCCTAGCACACCAGCAATAGTTTTGCCTTTAAAATCAGATAATTGATTAATATTATTGTTATCTTTGTGAGTCACAATTTGACTACCATAAAAGCTATAGGTGTTGGAAAAATCATATTTGGCTTGACGAGCAGGTGTAACTGCAACCGCATTGGCTATAGTATCTAACCGCCCAGAATCAAATTGTCCCATTAAGCCACCAAATTCGGCAATGTTCCATTCGACTTTATAGCCTAATTCTTTGGCAATCGCCTCGGTAACTTCAACATCAAATCCGACTAATTTGCCATCTTGTTTATAACCGTTTGGGTAGCTTTGTCCTGTAGAACCTACTTTAATAATATTTTGCTCTGTGACTTGATGGCTAGATTGATTATCACAACCCATTAAGGTTAGGCTAGTTAATAAAAGAGCGGACAGTAGTGTACTTATTTTTTTCATTGTTTATTACTCCTTTTTTTCCATTCGGTATAGCTTTTATGATTTAAAATTTTTTCAAAATAGAGCGTAGTATGATCTGGAGTTAAATCCGCTTGCCCTATTTTTTTATAGCCTTTATTTATATACGTCTGGGCAAGCCATGGATGATTTGCGGCGGTGCCTAACGTGACGGCAGGTAACTTTAGTTGGTTAATTAAAATTTGCTGTTCAACAAAATCCCATAATGCATTACCATAGCCTTGACCTTTATAACGTGGATCGGTTGCAAACCAACCTAAATGGGGTAACCCATAAGGTCCTGGGTTATTGCCCCATGGAAAGCGAATGCTTAAAGTTGATAGTAGTTCACCATCTTTTTCAAATAAATACACGGCATTAGACTCAATATGCTCAGCAATCTGCGATTGCTTGATTGTTGCTGCGGCAAAATGAATGCCTAATTGAGTTGTGGCTTGATAAGCACTATGCAGTAGGGCTTGATAAGCTGGAATATCTTTATCAGTCATTAAGCGAAAACTCATGCTAATACTCCACACTGTTCAGCGTATTGAATGACTTGTGCTACTTTTTCAGGAGCAGAGCCAAGATAGTTAATTGGATCTAACCAAGTATCAAGCTCGGATTCGGTAAATTCTTTGTTTAAACTTGGATCTTCTAATAATATATCTTTAAATGGTCGATTTTGTTCAAACGCTTTCATGGCGCTTTGATAAACCAGTTGATGAGCAGTTTGTTTGCCTAATCGCTTACCAATTTCGAACATGACTTTTTCTGATAACAGCAAGCCATTTTGTAGTGATAAGTTAGCTAACATCCGATCAGAATTGACTTTTAGACCTTTAAGTACAGCTAACGCTGTTTGTAGTTGCGCTGAAATGTAAAGGTTAATTTCAGGTAGTGCGATCCATTCTGCACGCCAACTCATGGCATCGCGTTCATGTTCAACTTTCATTGATTCGTGAATTAATGCGACGCTTTTTAAAAGTGGAGCCGTCAAACTGGCTAAACCTTCTAATGCTGCTGGGTTGCGTTTATGTGGCATGGTGGTTGAACCAATTTTTCCTGCTGAGAAGGGTTCTTCAACTTCGTTAATTTCAGTACGCATCAAGTTGTAAAATTCATTGCCTATTTTGCCTAATGTGCCACTGATTAGCCCGATGACTGATGCATATTCAGAAAAACGATCACGCGCCGCTTGCCAACCGATATTAGGGGTATTTAGTCCGAGTAACGTTAACGCTCGCGATTCAACTTGTGGTCCTAGCTTGCCCATTGATGCATACGTACAAATTGCGCCACTAATATTACCGACTAATACCCGTTGTTTGATTTCACTTAAACGTTGTAAGTGCCGAATAAATTCATCTAACCATACTGCAAGTTTAAAGCCAAAGGTTGTGGGAAGCGCTTGCATGCCATGCGTACGCCCAACCATGGGTAAATATTGATACTGTTTGGCTAAACGTTTTAGTTCGAGTGCCACCTGTTTGCTATCGCGTTCAATGACAACAAATGATTGTTTTAATTGTAAAACAGTTGCAGTATCGACAATATCTTGTGTGGTTGCCCCGTAATGAATATATTGACCGGCATCACCTACTTGTTTTTGTAGTGCGTTAATGGTCGACATTAACGAGTGTTTGGCCTTTGCCGCTTCTTCGGCAATGTGTTCAATTGATAGTTTAGTTGCATCGGCTTTGGCTATGATTGCATTGGCAGCTTCAGCGGGAATTACACCTAGCTCACCTTCTGCTTGAGCTAAAGCAACTTCGACCTCTACTTGTTTTTGCAGGCGATTTTGTTCTGACCAGATCGCCCTCATTTCGCTCGTACCAAAGTTATTGCCTAAAATTAAAAAATCTAAAATATGTGACGCCACCCAACTATCCTCAATCATGGTAATTATTCTATTAAATAATTATTAGTAATTATTGGGAGATCGTCTAATAATCTGTTTGTCTATGGATATAACCAATTGGAATAAAGGCTTAATGAAAAAGGGTAATTTTTGTGCTTAAGTCGTAATCAGGATACTTTTTAAGTCGTGAGGAAGGGAACACTAAACAAGTTAATCTTTTGAAAAAAAACGTTCAGGAAAGCTATTGATTTTATTTGTTTTTTATTTTTTAGTTTGCTTCATATGGTTAGCTATCGTCTTAATAATAATTAAAAATAAAATAAACAAGTTATAACAAACCAAGAGAAAATAACCAAAACAAAAATTTTGTTTTGGTTATTTGAGTGTTTTTCTTGTGACTTAAACAACAATTTTTATAGGACTTGAACAATTGATTCGCAAAGTCTAGACATGTTATCTAACGTCATACCTGCGACATTGATACGTCCGGAATTAACAATATAGATGCCGTAATCGCTACGTAATTTTAGGACTTGCTCTTCACTTAAACCGCTAAACGAGAACATGCCATTTTGTTTGACAATAAAACTAAAATCTTGATTAGCACCTTTATCTTGTAAGGTTTTCACAAATAGTTGGCGCATGCGGTGGATGCGTTGGCGCATATTGGTTAATTCATCAATCCATTCTTCTTTTAATTCATCATTGTTTAAAATATACGAGACTATTTTAGCACCATGGGCTGGTGGGTTAGAATAATTCGCTCGAATGATGGTTTTTACCTGACTAAAAGCGCGATCGGCAATTTCAGCATTGGCAGCAATTAAGGTAAATGCTCCAGCTCGTTCATTATATAAGCCAAAATTTTTAGAATATGAGCTAGCAATAAGAAGCTCAGGATGGTTGTTCGCAAATAACCGTAGCCCATAGACGTCTTCTTCTAAACCCTGTCCAAAGCCTTGGTAAGCTAAGTCAAATAGTGGTAACCAACCATTTTTTAAGGCTAAGTCCGAGATAGCTTGCCATTGTTCTGGGGTTGGATCAATACCCGTTGGGTTGTGACAGCAACCATGGAATAACACTGCTTCCCCTGAGGCAACAAGGCTTAAGTTATTCATCATTGCATCAAAATTAAGGCTGTGAGTCTGAGGATCGTAATACTGGTATTCACGAACTTCAAGCCCTGCCATTTGAAATACACTACGATGATTTGGCCAAGATGGATTGCTGATCCAAACGCGTTTTACTTTTGTTCTGCGAGCTAAAAAATCGGCCATAATTCGTAAGGCGCCAGTTCCCCCCGGTGCTTGGGCGGTTTTGGCTCGTTCATTTTCATGACCAAAAAGTAGTCGTTGGGTTGCTGTATTAAAGGTATTGTCACCGTCAATTGCTAAGTAGCTTTTTGAGGTTTCATTAGTTAATAAGAAGTGTTCTGCTTTTTTTACACTTTCTAGAATAGGTGTTTTGGTGGTTTCATCTTTGTAGACACCAACACTTAGATTGATTTTATTAGTGCGTTCGTCTTTGTTGTAAAGATCGGCTAGCCCTAAAATAGGATCGGCTGGAGCTGCTGTTAAATATTCAAACATAATTCACCTATCAGATCTAATGACTGTTAACGCATTATATACACATTATTTTGTAAGTTACAATTTCGATAGTGGTATTCTATAAGTGTGTTTTTGTAAAAATTTCTTTAGTTTTTGCTTTTCTATATTTAGCGAAAAATAGTAATTTGGTTAAAAAATGAAATCAAATCATTAGTTAAGGTTGTTAATTCACCTGTAATTAAATCTTCTTTTACTACTTCGCCGGTTAAGTTGTTTATTGAAATAATTTTAGTGCTGTCATCTGTTGAGGCAATAAAAATAGTCGGTATGCGTTTTAATCTTTTTTGTTGAGATAAATGAGCAATTAAATTTTGTTCTAAGTTTGAAAAATCATCATCATTCCAAGCTTGGATCAAAACTAAATTAGTGTCATTAAACTTAGCTGTCATATTGCCCGCGTATTGTGTCCCGTAAAAAATATGCGTACTTGGGTGTAATTTAATGCCAATAACTTGTTCAATAATGGTTAAGTTTCGAGGCGGTTCCAATAAGAAAGGTTGCCAATATACTGTTAATTTTTCAGTTTTTAAAATACAAGGTGAAGGTATTGCATGGAGATCTTCACTTTGTGGGGCGTATTTAAATTGCTCAATCCAGCGAGTTGTAAAATTAAGTAAAGCAGTTTTATCAGTAGAGTCCATAAACAAATATATCTCATATTTAGATTATTACGTTATTTAATCATAATTATACTGGTTAAATTCGGCTATACATAATCGTATCAATGTTTTTTTTAATTTGGTAATTATTAAGAGAAAGTTTTGTAAAAATGATTCAGATTAGTCGCCGTTTTAATATAAGATTTTAAGCGACTTAAGATAAGTTATTTATAATTTGGTAAAGGTTAATTAGAAATAAGAAAAATGGATAATTATATTGTTTATAAAATAGCGAGTTTAATTTTCTTGCTATCCTTTGCCTAAACGTTAATAATAGAGAGGGATAATTTTATCCTTGTAATGCAGCAATGGCGTTAGACATTACAGTTTGTCAAAATAAAATAGTGTAAGTAGAATCATTATAATTAGATAATACGTTTATTTTAAACAGTTGCATAAAGATTTAGTTTATTTGCCAAACCAGTAAAATATAGCGGTTTGCAAATTAACGATAATAACAATGTCAATAAATTATACAATTAGTTTTTTTGCAAAGTATTTAGTGTCTTTTAATTTAATATTTTGCCTAGCGTATTATATTGATGTTGATTAAGTAGTATCGGTTTCACATAAAATAATAACAAAAATAACATAAATAAAATAATGAATACCGTATATAAAATATTTAGTTAAGTACCATTATTCATCATTGTTAAAATAATCACTTATCAATAATAAGATTCTACCTACAAGTTAATTAAGATTAATGAAGAGTGTAGAATAATGAAAAGAATGCTAATCAACGCAACCCAGCAAGAAGAGCTGCGTGTTGCGCTTGTTGATGGCCAACGCTTGTATGATTTAGATATTGAAAGCCTTGGGCATGAGCAAAAAAAAGCGAATATTTATAAAGGTAAAATCACTAAAATCAATCCAAGTTTAGAGGCGGCTTTTGTTTCTTACGGTGGGGAACGTGATGGGTTTTTACCTTTAAAGGAGATTGCAGAAAGTTATTTCCCATCTAATATTTCTGGTCGTCGTAGTATTAAGCATCTACAAGAAGGTCAAGAAGTTCTTGTCCAAATTGAAAAAGAGATTCGAGGTAAAAAAGGTGCGGCTTTAACCACTTATATTAGTTTAGCTGGTAGTTATTTAGTGTTAATGCCTAATGATCCACGTGCTGGTGGTGTTTCGCGTCGTATAGAAGGCGAAGAAAGAGCGGATCTTAAACGTATTATTGATGCTATCGAAAAACCCAAAGGTATGGGTGTTATAGCTCGAACAGCAGGGGTTGGTAAAAGCCAAGAAGAGTTGCAACAAGATTTAGATGCATTAGTTAACTATTGGACTGCCATTCAAAATGAGGCTAAAAAGCACCCTGCCCCAAGTTTAATTCATAAAGAAAGCGATATTATTACTCGCGCATTTCGTGATTATTTACGTGATGATGTTGGTGATATTTTAATTGATAACTCGAAAGTGCTTGAAATAGCAAAAAAACGGTTAGCTGATTTAGGTCGCGTTGAATATGTTAATCGCCTTAAATTTTATGATGGTGATGTGCCTTTATTTAACCATTTCCAAATTGAAGGGCAGATTGAGTCGGCATTTCAGCGTGAAGTGCGTTTACCTTCTGGTGGTTCGATTGTTATTGATACCACCGAAGCACTTACGGCGATTGATATTAACTCGGCTAAGTCGATTCGTGGTAGCGATATTGAAGAAACCGCTTTTAATACTAATCTTGAAGCAGCAGAAGAAATTGCGCGTCAGTTACGTTTGCGTGACTTAGGTGGTTTGATTGTTATTGATTTTATTGATATGACGCCAATTCGTAATCAACGTGAAGTCGAAAATCGCTTAAAAGAGGCGATGAAAACTGATCGAGCACGTATTCAAACCACTCGCATTTCGCGTTTTGGTTTACTTGAAATGTCTCGTCAACGTTTAAGTCCTTCTTTACGTGAAGCAACACATCATATTTGCCCTCGTTGTCAAGGCACAGGTACGGTTCGTGATAACAATTCATTATCTTTGTCTATCCTTCGGTTAATTCAAGAAGAAGCGATGAAAGATAATACTGTACAAATCGATGTCATCGTACCAGTACCTATAGCGAGCTATTTACTTAACGAAAAACGTCGTGCTATTAATAACATTGAAAGCATGCATCCAGATGTCAAAATTGTGATTGCTGGCGACGAAGAGATGGAAACACCGTTGTATAAGGTTATCCGTAAGCGTAGAGGCGAAGAAACGGACGTACTGAGTTATAATCTTCCAAAACTAATTCGTGAACTTGAAGAAGAGGAAGATGAACAACAAGCTGTTGAAGTTATTGTTGAACAAGCCGTATTATCCGGCCCTAAAGTTGAAGCTTCTGTCGCTCCAAAAGAAAAATTAGCGCCAAAAACTAAAAAATCAGAAGGTTTATTTAGTGGGCTATTTGGTAAACTACGTAAGTTGTTTGTTACAGAAAAAGCAGAGCCAGAGCCAGAAGTTAAACCAAAGACAGCCAAAAGACGAGATAATCAGCGTTCAAATAATCGACGTCAACGTAATAACCGAAATAGTAGTGCGGCTAGCAATGCTAATGTTGTTACAGCAGGTACTCTTGATGAGACGAAAGAGCCGAGTAGAAATAATAATCGTAGAGCTAAATCAAATGCGAATTTGTCAAATTCAACAAATAATATTAAGGTAGATAAAGTCGCTGACGAAGCAGTGCTACCAAAACAGCGCGAAGCAAAACCAAGACGTCAACAACGTGTATTAGCTAAAAGTGTTCGTGTAAAAAATACTGATATAACTGTACAATCTCAGCAAGAAAGAGTAATCATTCCTTCTTTGTTGTTGCCGGTTATTGTTACTAAAGAAACTGAAGACCATATTACATCAGAAAATCAATCAAAGCGTCAGCGTCGCACATCTAGGCATTTGCGAATGAATGGTCAACGTAATAAACGTCGTGTTCGTAATGTGGAATTAAAGCAGTCTCCAATGCCGTTATCATTTGCTGCTGCATCATTAGAATTAGCATTGGGTCGAGTTGTTGTCGATTACAGCCAAATAGTAAATGATGAACCAAATAGTGTTGTGCCTGTTATTCCTTCGCTTTTAATTCCTGTTATTGTTAAAAATGACGAAGATGTAAATAGTCATAGTGTTGATACTGTCACAATTGATGAACAGTCAAAAATTTCTTTATCTACAAATGTTCAAGAAAATTTTGGAGATAGCGAAAAAATTAGTGATGGAACTGATCAGATAACTCATGATTTACAATTAACAGGTTATTCTTCTTCAGCAATGGCTAAAGCGCCAGCACCAGAGTATGAAACTTCTGATGTTGGAATAAAATTACGTGAAGAGTCAGATTATCACTTTGAAGGTAAAGGTAATGCTGGTGGTTTAAGTGCGCAAGATCATGCGTATGCCGCAGCAAGTAAACCGGTGATGCCGGATTAATCAATAGATAAATTAAAACACGGTGAGCGTTTGTCACCGTGTTTTGTTTATTTATAATAGTGATAAAGATAAATAATGATTATCTATATTTTTAAGAGAATAGTAACGTTTTTATTTATTATCTGCGTACTGGCTCAGATTAGCTTCTGTTTAGTTTATTTTACTCCTTATTCAATGTCTAACTTTCATAATCTAAATTTTATTGATGCCTATAGTGCTTTTTTTAAGCAGTTGCTGCAAGGTGAATTTAGGTTGTTAACGGGGGAAACAGTACTTTTTTTTCAGACATTATTGGCTACATTTGAACTTTGTATCCTTGCTTTATTCGTAGCTCTACTTGTTGGATTACCTTTAGGAATTTTTCTTGGACTGAGTAATATTAACTGGTTGAATAATATGATTCGCTTAGGGTCTTTATTATTATATTCTTGTCCTATCGTTATGTTAGTTATTGTTGTTATGTATTGTCTGTCGCCGACTTGGACTATATCGATGAATTTTGATATATCACCATCAGTTACTGGGACTTCTTTACTGGAGATCTTGGCTTCAACAAAAGCATCTAAATGGCAAGAGTTGTTTGAGCAATTTCATTATTTAATTTTACCAATCATTCTTTTAGCTATTCAGCCAAGCATTATGACCATTCAATTAATAGGTCAAAATGTAAAAAACACATCAAGACAAAATTTTATAAAAATGGCGATTATTCGTGAGCGTTCACCGTTTAAAATTTTACGTCGACATTTGTTACCCAATTCAATCCCAGCCACTATTCCACAGTTGACTTATAATACAACAACGCTGTTATTTTCAACGATGGTTATTGAAATTTTATTTAATCGAGCAGGACTTGGGCAGTGGGTAATGATTGCTTATCATCATCATAATTATTTTATTATTTCTATTGCTATTTTAGCTTGTGGGACGGTTATTAGTTTATTAACGTTATTAGGCGAAATTTCGGCGATTGCAATTTATCCTTTGCGCCATAAGGAATATTATGTTTAGGCTAGCTAGTTTAATGAAAAACATTAAGTCATGTTTTAGTCGGCTACATGGTAATCTCTATTTAATTGTTGGTTTTTATGGCATATTGGCGATTACTTTTGTCGCATTATCAACTAAATGGTTTTTTCATGCCCATTTAAATCCTACCTATCCTGCATTATTACCTCCCGCTTGGTGGATTAATGGTGATATCAATCATATATTAGGTACGAACGCGAAAGGACAAGATATTTTTGATTATTTGCTAATTGGATATCGCTCAACTATTTCAATGACATTAAAAGTGGTATTTTATGTAGTTGTCATTGGCGGATTAATTAATTATTTAATGTTTTTTATATCGTTGATACGTCCTTTTGTTTTATTCATTTTTAAATTTTGTATGGTAGTCCCCCCATTACTTGGTGTGATTGTGATTAGCTTATTGTTAGAAGATGATATTACTAATATGTTATTGGTGGTTGGATTATCTTATACTCCACGCTTTATTTACAATATTCATCAACGCGTTATTAATGAATGGAATAAGACATATATTACAGCTTATAGATTGGATGGCTTATCTTCATTTTCAATTTTAAATCGTTTTATTTTACCTAATATTTTACCTATCTATTTGACCGAGATTGTTTCGTTATTTGGTTCAATCATTTTATCTCTTACCACTATAACTTTTTTAGGTTTTGCTAATGATGTTTCCCGACCTGATTTAGGCATGATGATGTTTCAAATGAAAGATATTATTGCCTCTAATTATTTAGCCTTTCTATCTCCTGGAATTGCGGTGTCTGCTACAATAATTTTTGTTTATTTATTTAACTTTGGATTATATGGTCGGCGAGCAGGAACTTAATTATGGCATTATTAGACATTCGAAATTTAACCATTGAGTTTATTACTCCCGATGGCCTTTTGCGCGCAATTGATCGCGTTAATTTGAAGTTGTCTGAAGGCGAAATTCGAGGCTTAGTTGGTGAGTCAGGCTCAGGGAAAAGTCTTATCGCTAAAGCTATTTTAGGGGTAACTAATCATAATTGGAAAATTTCTGCTGATCGATTTTATTTTGATAATATTGATTTACTAAAGTTAACTCCTAAACAACGTCGAAAAGTAATTAGTGATAATATTTCGATGATATTCCAAGAACCGCAATCTTGTTTAGATCCTTCAATGAAAATTGGTCAACAATTGATTGAGGCTATACCAAAACGAACCTTTAAAGGGCATTGGTGGCAGCGGCTATTTTGGCGTAAAAACCGTGCTATTGAACTGTTGCACCGAGTTGGTATTAAACATCATAAAGAGATATTAAAATCTTATCCATTCGAATTGACCGAAGGCGAGTGTCAAAAAGTGATGATTGCAATTGCATTGGCTAATCAACCCAAGTTACTGATTGCAGATGAGCCAACAAATGCGATGGAAGCAACGACTGAAGCACAAATTTTTAGGTTGCTGGCTAGTATGAATCAAAATATGGGTACCACTATTTTGCTTATTAATCATGACTTGCAGATGGTAACTCGATGGACAGATCGTATTAATGTGCTGTATTGTGGGCAAACAGTTGAAGTTGCTGATAGTGAAGATTTAATTAGATCTCCTTATCATCCTTATACTCAGGCTTTAATTTATGCGATCCCTGATTTTGGCAAAGCGATGCCACATAAAAGTCCGTTAAATACCTTACCTGGTGTTATTCCGTCACTTGAACATTTACCGATTGGATGTCGATTAGGACCAAGATGTCCCTATGCCCAAAAAAAATGTATTTTGGCACCAGAATTAATACCGATAAAAGACCATTTTTTCGCCTGCCATTTTCCGTTAAATACTGATGAGTAACTGTAAATAATAGGAATACTCGATGAATCCAATATTAAAAGTACGTAACTTATCTAAGCAATTTAAAATCCATAAAGGTTTTTTTGGGCATTTACGTATTGATGCGGTGAAAACATTATCGTTTTCTCTTAATGAAGGTAAAACCCTGGCAATTATTGGACAAAATGGCTCAGGAAAATCGACATTGGCAAAAATGTTAGTAGGCATGATAAAACCAGATAGTGGTGATATCTGGATTGATGGTAATAAAGTTCAATACGGCGATTATAGTCATCGTTGCCAACTGATTAGAATGATTTTTCAGCATGTTGAAAGTTCATTCGATCCTAGATTGCGTATTGGACAATTGTTAGAAATCCCACTTAAACGTAATACCCATTATGATGCCCATGAGCGTGAAAAACTAATTAGTAGTGTATTAAAACAAGTTGGATTATTGCCCGAACACGCCTCTTATTATCCTTCAGTGATGGCGGCAGGACAAAAGCAACGTGTGGCATTAGCAAGAGCTTTAATTTTAAAGCCCAAAGTAATTATTCTTGATGAGGCTTTAGCTGCATTAGATATTTCGATGCGCTCACAGATTGTTAATTTGATGCTGTCATTACAAGTTGAACAAAATATTTCTTATATTTATGTAACACAAGATATTGGTATGATGAAACATATTAGCGACGAAATTTTAGTTATGCACAATGGAGATCTTGTTGAGTATGGTAATACTGCTGAAGTATTAGCTTCACCTTTAAATGATATTACCCAAAAATTGATAAATAGCTATTTTGGTGAAGCACTGACTGCTGATACTTGGCGTACTGATACAAGGTCTTTTTAAGAAAGATCTCTTTTATCACCTATAATCATCAATAATATATGTATCTACTATTATGATTTAGTTTTAAATTTCATCTCTAATATTGTCAATAAAAATCTCGACAAATAATCTAAAACGCACTATATTTAGCTATATGGATTTCTAGACGTCTATTTTAGAGGTTTAAAATAACTTATCGTTTTTAGGAGCTTTTGTTATGCCTATTTGTATTCCTGATTCATTACCGGCTGTTGATGTATTACGTAATGAAAATGTATTTGTTATGACTTCATCACGCGCTAATACTCAAGAAATTCGTCCTCTTAAGCTTCTTTTTTTAAACTTAATGCCTAAAAAAATCGAGACTGAAAACCAGTTTTTAAGATTACTTTCTAACTCATCTTTACAAGTTAATATTCAGTTATTGCGTATTGACCAACGCGAATCAAAAAATACACCTGTCGAGCATTTAAATAGTTTTTATTGTGATTTTGATGATATTCGTGAACAGAATTTTGATGGACTAATTATAACGGGAGCACCACTAGGTAAGGTTGCTTTTTCTGATGTTGTGTATTGGCCTAAATTAACCGAAATTATAACATGGGCGAAAGAGCATGTTACTTCAACCATGTTTGTTTGTTGGGGGGTTCAGGCTGCTTTGAATGTATTATATGATTTACCAAAATTTACCCGTACCCAAAAACTATCTGGTGTTTATCAACATCAAAATAATCAACCTAATGCTATTTTAACACGCGGTTTTGACGATACTTTTCTAGCTCCTCATTCGCGATATGCTGATTTCCCTATAGATAAAATAAAAAAATATACTGATTTAATTATTTTAGCTGAATCGGATATTACTGGTCCTTATTTGATGGCAACCACAGATAAGCGGATGGTATTTGTGACCGGTCATCCTGAATATGACTCTACAACACTGGCAAATGAATACTATCGAGACTTAAATGCAGGTATTCATCCTGATATGCCGTTTAATTATTTCCCTAATAATAATCCTCATTTAACACCAAAAGCTACATGGCGTAGCCATGCTTATTTATTATTTAGTAATTGGCTTAATTATTATGTTTATCAGTTAACACCATTTGATTTAACTACTCGAAATTTAACAATTGATGATTAATAGATATAAGAAATGTTGAAAGATAATCAATTATGAGGTTTTAAATATTTCGATAAGTTATTGCATATTCACTAAATATGGCTTTAGTTATGTGATTAAACTTGTAGCCAAAATGTAACAGGGCCATCATTAATTAATGATACTTGCATATTAGCAGCAAATTGACCTGTTTGTGTCGTTATCTGTTGTTTGCATTGTTCGACAAAAAATTGATAAAGCCTATCAGCTTCATCTGGTTTGGCTCCTTTTGTAAAACTCGGTCGCATTCCTTTTTTAGTGTCTGCCGCTAGAGTGAATTGAGAAACTACTAACACTTCACCATTAGCTTGCTTAACGTTTAAATTCATTTTTCCTTCACTATCACTAAAAATCCGATAGCCTAATACTTTTTCACATAAACGAATTGCTTTTTGTTCGTCATCACTTTGTTCAACACCGAGTAAAATTAGTAACCCCTGATTAATCTTTCCAATAATGTTATTGTTTACTGTAACACTAGCTTGGTTTACTCGTTGGATTAAGGCGATCATAAATTAATTACTCTGGTAAAGGTTGATTCTTAGTAATGTGTTTTTTTCGTTGGTTATAGTCAGTTAAAGTTGCAGCAAACTCAGCGCCAAACAGTATAATACACCACGAACAGTAGATCCAAACTAACATGATGGGAATAGATGATACTACTCCGTAAATGAGTTGGTATGTTGGAAATGAAGTAACATAAAGCGCAAACGCTCGTTTGCCTAATTCAAATAATATTGCAGCTACAAATGCCCCTATCATGGATTCTTTAAAAGGTACAGACTCGGTCGGAATAATGCTATAAAGTAACCAAAATCCGAATACAGAAATAATAAAGGGGAGGGTACTAAGTAAAACAGTGTCTGTTGTAGCTGTCGAAAACCAATTTAGTGAGAATATGTAAGAACTCACCGCTATACTTGCTCCAACTAAGATAGGGCCTAAGGTTAAAATTGTCCAGTATATGGTTAGGTTGTACATGAAGGAACGTTTTCGTTTGGTCTTCCAAATATGGTTAAGTGTTGTATTAATCGAGTTAATTAGCAATAGTGATGTAACAATTAAGCCAATTACTCCTAAAAAAGTCATTTTTTTAGTATTGGCGATAAATTGTTCTAGGTAATTTTGAATAGAATCACTAGCTGTGGGAACAAGATTGTTATAAATCAATTGTTTTAATGAAAGACTAGCCTCATTAAAAATCGGGAAAGCTGACAATAAGGAAAAAATAACAGTAATAAGAGGTACTAGTGCAAGTATTGTAGTATAAGCAAGCTCAGCAGATGAGGTCGTTAGACGATCATGGTTAATACGATTCCATAACATTTTCATAAAGAGCTGTATTTGCTTAAGTGATTTCATCATTTTTTTCTAGTTAGAAATGACACAACTATTAATCCCATTACTATTTAATGAGTTTAATGCCTTATCTGCTTCTTTTTTGTTGGTATATGGTCCTACCGTGACTCGATACAACTGGCCCGGAGAAATATTGGCACTAATACCAGTCATTGCAAGCTTAGCCCTTAGTGTATCAGCATTAGATTTATCTTTAAATGCACCGCATTGTAGTAACCATTTATTGGTAACAGTTTGTGCTGGCGATGATGTTATATTTGTTGTTTGATTTTGTGTTACTGAGTTTTCTTTCGAGGAAGATGCGGTAGTCTGAGTATTATTAATAAAACTATCTAAGATTTGCTGCCTTTCACTCGCAACTGAATTTGATGTTGAAGAGTAGTTTGCATTAGGAGTTTCTAACTCTTTAAGATATGTCCAACGCTCTTGAGGTTGCTCTGGTAGAGTTATCGTTGGAGGTTGAGTTTTTGCTTTTGGTGCTTCAACGGTTTTTTTAGGTGTATTATTCACAACAAAATAGAGAATAGCAGAAAATAGAATAATGACAATAATAGCCAAAAATATCATTAAATTAGGCTTATTTCGTGACTTATTTTTTTTTGACTGGCTCTTTTTTCTAACATAATCACGCTGAACCACAATAGACTCTCTTCTATTTTATTAACATTACATAAATAATTAGTATACAAATAAAAAAAGTGGTTTACACCACTTTTTGTCATTTTTCTTTAACTATGATAGTTAACATTTCACAAATAAAGCTATTAACCCAATGCTTTAATTTGCTTAATTAAATTTGCTTTATGGCGTGCAGCTTTATTTTTGTGAATTAAGCCACGAGCCGCTTGACGGTCAACAACTGCTTGCATGTCTTTGAATGCTACTTCAGCTGTTTGTTTATCACCAGCTGCAACAGCTGCGTAAACTTTTTTAATATAAGTACGCATCATTGAACGGTTGCTAGCATTATGTTTACGGCGTTTTTCGGATTGAACCGCACGTTTCTTAGCTGATTTGATATTAGCCAAAGTCAACTCCCAAGTTTAGATAAAAATTAGATATTAATAAGGTCGCAGAATATGCCTGATTTTCTTTCTATTGTCAATGCTGTTGTATAAAAAATTATAATTGATTATTTTTAGTTTACGATAAATGTTTACTATTCGACCAATAATGTCTATAACCTAAAAAGAAATTTTATGTTAGAATAGTAAAAGTTTTATTTTATTTATATTTTACAAGAGGAAGTATCATGTCTATTATTAGAATGCAAGATCTTGATCTAAAAGGAAAACGTTTGTTTATTCGCTCAGATCTTAATGTACCGGTAAAAAACGGTAAGGTTACTTCGGATGCGCGTATTAAAGCATCATTACCTACTATTGAGGAAGCCATTAAAAAAGGCGCTAAAGTAATGGTTACCTCTCATATTGGTCGTCCAACCGAAGGTGAATATAATCCAGAGTTTTCACTACAACCTGTTGTTGATTATTTAAAAGAACATGTGTCATTCCCTGTCCGTTTAGTGAAAGATTACCTTAATGGCGTGGATGTAAAAGAAGGCGAATTGGTTGTTCTTGAGAACGTCCGTTTTAATGTTGGTGAAGGTAAAGATGATGAAACTTTATCTAAAAAATATGCCGCGCTTTGTGATATTTATGTGATGGATGCGTTTGGTACGGCTCACCGTGCTCAAGCTTCAACTCACGGTGCAGGTAAATTTGCGCCAGTTGCTTGTGCAGGTCCATTATTAGCAGCTGAACTTGATGCTTTAGGTAAAGCGCTAGATAATCCAGCAAGACCAATGGTGGCTATTGTTGCTGGCTCTAAAGTATCAACAAAATTAACCGTACTTGATTCTTTATCGAAAATTGCTGATCAAATTATTGTCGGTGGTGGTATTGCTAATACCTTTATTGCTGCTGAAGGTTATAATGTAGGCAAATCACTTTACGAAGCAGATCTTATTCCTGAAGCTAAAAAATTAATGGCGAACTGTGAAATCCCTGTCCCAACTGATGTGCGTGTTGCAACTGAATTTAGCGAAACAGCTACTGCAACTGAAAAGTCAGTTCAAGATGTTAAAGAAAATGAACAAATTCTTGATTTAGGTGATAAATCAGCAGAGGTATTGGCTGATATCATTAAAAATGCTAAAACCATTTTGTGGAATGGTCCTGTCGGTGTTTTTGAATTTGCTAATTTCCGTCGTGGAACTGAAATTGTCGCTAAAGCAATTGCTGATAGCCAAGGATTTTCAATCGCGGGTGGTGGTGATACTTTAGCAGCAATTGATTTATTTGGTATTGAAGATAAAATTTCTTATATTTCAACCGGTGGTGGTGCCTTCCTTGAATTTGTTGAAGGTAAAAAACTGCCTGCTGTAGCCATGTTAGAGGCTAGAGCAAAAGCGTAATATTGGTTCAATAGGAAGGATGGGGAAAAGACTCATCCTTTATTTTTATATAGATAAATTTATAGGTAACAAAATGACTACAAAGATTTCTGATGTCGTTAAACCTGGTGTAGTAACTGGTGATGATGTTCAAAAAGTATTTCAAATCGCTCGCGAAAATAATTTTGCATTACCCGCAGTTAATTGTGTCGATACTAATACAATCAATGCTGTTATTGAAACAGCGGCAAAAGTAGGTTCTCCTGTTATTGTCCAATTCTCTAACGGTGGAGCTCAATTTATTGCCGGTAAGGGCTTAAAATTAGATGGTCAAGAGTGTGCTATTCTAGGGGCAATTTCTGGTGCAAAACATGTTCATCTTATGGCTGAAAAATACGGTGTTCCAGTTATTGTTCATACCGATCACTGTGCTAAAAAATTACTCCCATGGATTGATGGTTTACTTGAGGCCGGTGAAACTCATTTTGCTAAAACAGGTAAACCTTTGTTTTCTTCTCATATGATTGATCTTTCAGAAGAAACATTAAAGGATAATATTGACATTTGTTGTCAGTATCTTGCTCGTATGTCTGCAATGAAAATGACTTTGGAATTAGAGTTGGGGTGTACTGGTGGTGAGGAAGATGGTGTTGATAACAGCCATATGGATAGCTCGGCACTTTATACTCAACCAGAAGATGTGGCATACGCTTATGAGCGTTTAAGTGCTATTAGTCCTCGTTTTACTATTGCAGCATCATTTGGTAATGTTCATGGTGTTTATAAGCCAGGTAATGTTAAATTAACGCCTAAAATCTTAGATAACTCACAAAAATATGTATCTGAGAAGTTTAGTTTACCTGCAAAATCATTGAATTTTGTTTTCCATGGTGGTTCAGGTTCTACACCTGAAGAAATTGCTGAAGCAGTAAGCTATGGTGTTATCAAAATGAATATTGATACCGATACACAATGGGCAAACTGGTCTGGTATTTTAGATTATTACAAAGCAAATGAAGCTTATTTACAAGGGCAATTAGGTAACCCAGAAGGTATTGATGCACCAAACAAAAAATACTATGATCCGCGCGTATGGTTACGTAAAGGACAAGATTCTTTAATTGCGCGTTTAGAGCTAGCATTTAAAGAACTTAACGCAATAAATGTTCTGTAATTTTTGTGTTTGTTGAAACTAAAACAGGGCTATTGCCCTGCTTTTGATTTATCCTATATTAAATTAAGTCTTGCATTTTTATTTTAGTTATAGGATAATTTTGCCCTCATTTAACTTAGGGGAGCTGTCTATTTATTAATAATTATTATTAATAGAGGCGTTTGCACCCGAGCAAAGGAAACTAAAAATGGCAAAAAAAGTACAAGCCTACATCAAGTTGCAAGTAGCAGCTGGTGCAGCAAATCCTAGTCCGCCAGTTGGTCCAGCACTTGGTCAACATGGTGTTAATATTATGGAATTCTGTAAAGCGTTTAATGCAAAAACAGAAAGCATGGAAAAAGGTTTACCGATTCCTGTTGTAATTACCGTTTATTCTGATCGTTCATTTACATTTGTTACTAAAACACCTCCAGCAGCAGTATTATTAAAGAAAGCTGCTAAAATTAAGTCTGGTTCTGGTGAACCTAACAAAAAGAAAGTAGGTAAAGTAACAAGCGCTCAAATTCGCGAAATCGCTGAATTAAAAGCTGCAGATATGAACGGTGCTACCATTGAAACGATGATGCGTTCTATTGAAGGAACAGCGCGTTCAATGGGCTTGGAAGTGGAGGGTTAATTCATGGCTAAATTATCTAAGAAAGCTAAACTTATCCGCGAAAAAGTAAATGCAACTAAGCAATACGAAATTAATGAAGCTATCGCTTTATTAAAAGAACTTGCAACCGCTAAATTTACCGAAAGTGTTGATGTTGCCGTTAATTTAGGTATTGATTCACGTAAATCAGACCAAAATGTTCGGGGCGCAATCGTGCTTCCACACGGTACTGGACGTAGCGTACGTGTTGCCGTATTTACTCAAGGAGCAAATGCAGAAGCCGCTAAAGAGGCTGGCGCTGAATTAGTGGGTATGGACGATCTTGCTGATCAAATCAAAAAAGGTGAAATGGATTTTGATGTTGTTATTGCATCACCTGACGCTATGCGTGTTGTTGGTCAATTAGGTCAAATTTTAGGACCACGTGGTTTAATGCCAAACCCTAAAGTTGGAACTGTTACCCCTAACGTTGCTGAAGCTGTAAAAAATGCTAAAGCTGGTCAAGTTCGTTACCGTAATGATAAAAATGGTATTATCCATACTACTATCGGTAAAGCTGATTTTGATGCAGATAAGCTTAAAGAAAATTTAGAAGCATTACTTGTTGCCCTAAAACGTGCAAAACCAGCATCTTCTAAAGGTGTCTTTGTTAAGAAAGTAAGTCTTTCAACTACAATGGGCGCTGGTGTTGCAATTGATCAAGCAACATTAAATGCAACTGTTTAATTATTTTATAGTTAAACAAAAAAATCGGTTGGTGTCTGGCCTTAACCAGACCCCGTCCAAGACCGTAGGTGTAGTTGAAATTTGACTACTTAATTTTCCTACGTAGACGGTGACAGAACCTGATAAGATATAATAGAAGGATTCTGCTCATCGTGATTGTGCTAGCTACATTTGTAGCTAGTGAAAATTAGTCTAGGCTTTTGCCTAGTGTAATCCAGGAGCAATACCAATGGCACTAAATCTTCAAAATAAACAAGAAATTGTTGCTGAAGTTAATGAAATCGCCAAAGGTGCGCTATCTGCAGTTGTTGCTGATTCTCGTGGCGTAACTGTAGAAAAAATGACTGCATTACGTAAATCTGCTCGTGAAGCGGGTGTTTATATGCGTGTTGTTCGTAATACGCTATTACGCCGTGTTGTTGAGGGTACTCAATACGAGTGTTTAAAAGATACGTTTGTAGGTCCAACTCTAATTGCATTTTCAAATGAGCACCCAGGTGCTGCAGCACGTCTTTTTAAGGCGTTTGCGAAAGAAAATGACAAATTTGAGATTAAAGCCGCAGCCTTTGAAGGTGAGTTAATTACTGCAGCGAACATTGATCGCTTAGCAACATTACCTACTTATGAAGAAGCATTAGCTCGCTTGATGTCAACCATGAAAGAAGCCGCAGCTGGCAAATTGGTTCGTACTCTTGCAGCGGTTCGCGATCAAAAAGAAGCTGCTTAATTGGCAGTTTGATTGTGAATTTTATCAATTAAAAAAATGTAAATTTGGGAAACTATATTATGTCTATCACTAAAGAACAAATTTTAGATGCAGTTGCTGAAATGTCTGTTATGGACGTTGTTGAACTTGTATCAATGATGGAAGAAAAATTCGGTGTTTCTGCAGCGGCAGCGGTTGCAGTTGCAGCAGCAGGTCCAGCAGAAGCAGCAGAAGAAAAAACTGAATTTGATGTAATCTTAAAAGATGTTGGTGCTAATAAAGTAGCTGTTATCAAAGCAGTTCGTGGTGCAACAGGTTTAGGCTTAAAAGAAGCTAAAGATCTTGTTGAATCAGCTCCAGCAACAGTTAAAGAAGGCGTTAGCAAAGCTGATGCTGAAGAACTTAAAAAAGCGCTTGAAGAATCAGGTGCAGTTGTTGAACTTAAATAAGTTTATCGACAACGAGGCAAATGGCTGGGGGTTTTATACCTCCAGCCTTTTTGCGCTATAACAAGTTAAAGAATTTTATTTGAAGATTATCAATAAAAGTAATAAAGAAATAGTATATTTATTAAGCCTAATCAATTGATATTTATAGATATTTTCGATGAGGTGTCAGGTGTTATCAATTTAGTGGTAGTATTCCTGATGAATATTTAATCATGCTAAAATAGCAGATAAGCAAGTTGAGGAACTAATGGTTTACTCTTATACCGAGAAAAAACGAATTCGTAAGAATTTTGGTAAGCGTCCACAAGTCTTGGATATACCGTATCTTCTTTCTATTCAACTTGATTCGTTCCAGAAATTTATTGAGCAAGATCCAGAAGGACAATATGGCTTAGAAGCTGCATTCCGTTCAATATTTCCGATAAAAAGTTATAGTGGTAACGCTGAGTTACAATATGTGAGCTTTAAGATGGGCGAACCTGTGTTTGATGTTAAAGAATGTCAAATTAGAGGGATCACTTACTCAGCACCGTTGCGCGTAAAATTACGTTTAGTTATTTATGATAAAGATGCGCCAGAAGGAACAGTTAAAGATATTAAAGAGCAAGATGTCTATATGGGCGAGATTCCTTTAATGACGGATAATGGTACATTTGTGATCAATGGTACAGAGCGTGTTATTGTTTCACAATTACATCGTAGTCCTGGTGTGTTCTTTGATAGCGATAAAGGTAAAACACACTCTTCTGGTAAAGTTTTATATAATGCTCGGATTATTCCTTATCGTGGCTCTTGGCTTGATTTTGAATTTGATCCAAAAGATAATCTTTTTGCTCGTATTGACCGTCGTCGTAAACTTCCTGCAACAATCATTTTGCGTGCGTTAGGTTATGAAACAGAAGAAATTTTAGATATCTTCTTTGAGAAAACTATTTTTGAAGTTGGCAAGTCTAAATTAAAAATGGATCTTGTTCCAGAGCGTTTACGTGGTGATACAGCGCTATTTGATATTGAATCAAAAGGTAAAATTTATGCTGAAAAAGGCCGTCGTATTACTGCTCGTCACATTCGTGAATTAGAAAAAGATAAAGTTAGTAAAATTGATGTGCCAGTCGAATATATTGTTAATAAAGTTCTTGCTAAAAATTATGTTAATGAAGACACTGGTGAAGTAATTGCTTTTGCTAATACACCGATCTCATTAGAGCTATTACTTCAATTAACCAATGCTGGATATAAAAAAATAGAAACCTTATTCACTAATGATTTAGATCATGGTGCATTTATTTCTGAAACATTAAATGTTGATTCGACTCGTGACCGATTAGGTGCATTAGTTGAAATTTATCGTATGATGCGTCCGGGCGAGCCACCAACGAAAGAAGCTGCTGAAGGATTATTTGATAATTTATTCTTCTCTGACGAACGTTATGATTTATCTGCTGTTGGTCGAATGAAGTTCAACCGTTCGTTAGGGCGTGATGATATTGAAGGCGAAAGCGTTTTAACGAAAGATGATATCGTTGAGGTAATGAAGAAATTAATCGCTATTCGTAACGGTCACGGTGAAGTCGATGATATCGACCATTTAGGTAATCGCCGTATTCGTAGTGTTGGCGAAATGGCAGAAAACCAATTCCGTATTGGTTTAGTTCGTGTTGAGCGAGCAGTGAAAGAGCGCTTATCTTTAGGTGATCTTGATTCACTAATGCCACAAGATATGATTAATGCTAAACCAATTTCAGCAGCGATTCGTGAATTTTTTGGCTCAAGCCAGCTATCTCAATTTATGGATCAAAACAATCCATTATCTGAAATTACGCATAAACGTCGTATTTCAGCATTAGGTCCAGGTGGTTTAACGCGTGAACGAGCAGGGTTTGAAGTACGTGACGTACATCCAACGCATTACGGTCGTGTATGTCCAATTGAAACGCCTGAAGGTCCAAATATCGGTTTAATTAACTCATTAGCGGTTTATGCTCGTACCAATGAGTATGGATTTTTGGAAACACCATATCGTCGAGTAATTGATGGTATTGTAACTGACGAAATTAATTATTTATCAGCAATTGATGAAAGTGAATTTGTGATTGCTCAGGCAAACTCAAATCTTGATGAAGATGGGCGTTTTAAAGAAGAATTAGTGACTTGTCGCTTAAACGGTGAGTCAGGCTTATATAGCCCAGAACAAATTCATTATATGGACGTATCAACCCAACAAATCGTATCAGTTGGTGCATCATTAATTCCATTCCTTGAACATGATGATGCGAACCGTGCTTTAATGGGTGCGAACATGCAACGTCAGGCAGTACCAACGTTGAAAGCGGAAAAACCGTTTGTTGGAACTGGGATGGAACGTGCTGTTGCCGTTGACTCAGGTGTAACAGCCGTTGCTCGCCGTGGTGGTACAGTTCAATATGTTGATGCATCACGTATAGTGGTTAATGTTAACGCTGATGAAATATATGCCGGTGAAACAGGTATTGATATTTATAACTTAACTAAATATACCCGTTCTAACCAAAACACATGTATCAATCAAATTCCATGTGTAGAATTAGGCGAAAAAGTTGAACGTGGCGATGTGCTTGCCGATGGTCCATCAACAGACTTAGGTGAGTTAGCATTAGGTCAAAACATGCGAGTGGCTTTCATGCCATGGAATGGTTATAACTTCGAGGATTCTATTTTAGTTTCTGAAAAAGTGGTACAAGATGACCGTTTTACATCAATTCATATTCAAGAATTATCTTGTATTTCTCGTGATACAAAGTTAGGCGCAGAAGAGATTACCGCTGATATTCCAAATGTGGGTGAAGCTGCACTATCTAAACTTGATGAATCAGGTATCGTTTATATCGGTGCTGAAGTTCAAGGTGGCGATATTTTGGTCGGTAAAGTGACACCTAAAGGTGAAACACAATTAACGCCAGAAGAAAAATTACTTCGTGCAATTTTTGGTGAAAAAGCCTCTGATGTTAAAGATACTTCATTGCGCGTGCCTAATGGTGTTTCAGGTACAGTTATTGATGTTCAAGTGTTTACTCGTGATGGCGTACAAAAAGATAAACGTGCGCTTGAAATCGAAGAGATGCAACTTAAACAGGCAAGAAAAGATTTAACTGAAGAACTTAAAATCTTAGAGGCTGCATTATTTGCTCGTATTCGTGATGTACTAATTTCAGGTGGAATCAGCGCTGATAAATTAGATGCTTTACCACGTGAAAAATGGTTAACAATCGGTATTGCAAATGAAGATAAACAAGCTCAATTAGAACAACTTGCTGAACAGCACGAAGAGATCAAAGCTGAGTTTAATAAAAAACTTGAAGCTAAACGCATGAAGATCACACAAGGTGATGATTTACAACCAGGTGTGCTCAAAATAGTGAAAGTTTACTTAGCGGTTAAACGTCAAATTCAGCCTGGTGATAAGATGGCTGGTCGTCATGGTAACAAAGGGGTTATCTCTAAAATTAACCCAATTGAAGATATGCCATATGATGATAAAGGTCGTCCGGTTGATATCGTATTAAATCCACTAGGTGTTCCGTCTCGTATGAATATTGGACAGATCCTAGAAACTCACTTGGGTATGGCTGCTAAGGGTATTGGTCAGAAGATTGATGCGATGTTAAAAGAACAGCAAGAGTTAGCTAAATTACGTGAATTTATTCAAAAAGCGTATGATCTTGGCTTAGGGGCTGCACAAAAAGTTAATGTAGCAGAATTTACTGATCAAGAAGTCATGAATTTAGCACAAAACTTGCGTAATGGTATGCCACTAGCAACACCTGTGTTTGATGGTGCCAAAGAGCAAGAAATTAAAGCCTTACTAGAGCTGGGTGATTTGCCGACTTCTGGTCAAATTACGTTGTATGACGGTCGTACAGGTGAACAATTTGAACGTCCAGTTACTGTAGGTTATATGTACATGCTTAAATTGAATCACTTAGTTGATGACAAAATGCATGCCCGCTCTACTGGTTCATACAGTCTGGTTACTCAACAACCATTGGGTGGTAAAGCTCAATTTGGTGGTCAACGTTTTGGTGAGATGGAAGTATGGGCACTTGAAGCATATGGTGCAGCTTATACTTTACAAGAAATGTTAACCGTTAAATCAGATGACGTAAACGGCCGTACTAAGATGTATAAAAATATTGTAGATGGTGATCATCGTATGGAGCCTGCGATCCCAGAATCATTTAATGTACTATTAAAAGAGATCCGTTCGCTAGGCATTAATATTGAGTTAGATGAAGAGTAATTTTTGCTAACTTAAATGATTTCTATTTATAGGGATAACTTATTAGCAATAATAAGTTATCTAATTGGTTTAACTCCATAGGAGTCAATTGTGAAAGACTTACTAAAGTTTCTAAAAGCACAAACAAAAACAGAAGATTTTGATGCTATCAAGATAGGGCTTGCTTCTCCTGATATGATTCGTTCATGGTCTTTTGGTGAAGTTAAAAAACCTGAAACAATCAATTATCGTACGTTCAAACCTGAGCGTGACGGATTGTTTTGTGCGCGTATTTTTGGACCAGTAAAAGATTATGAATGTTTATGTGGAAAATATAAACGTTTAAAACACCGAGGTGTGATTTGTGAAAAATGTGGAGTTGAAGTAACTCAAGCTAAAGTACGTCGTGAACGTATGGGGCACATTGAACTTGCATCACCAACTGCCCATATCTGGTTTTTAAAATCATTACCATCTCGTATCGGTTTATTACTTGATATGCCACTTCGTGATATTGAACGAGTGCTTTATTTTGAATCATTTATGGTTCTTGATGGTGGTATGACTAATCTTGAGCGTGGTCAGATTTTAACTGAAGAACAATATTTAGATGCGTTAGAAGAGTTTGGTGACGAATTTGATGCTCGCATGGGGGCAGAAGCTATCCAAGAGTTATTACGTAATATTGATGTGCAAGCGGAATGTGAAGCACTACGTGATGAACTATCAACCACTAATTCTGAAACTAAGCGTAAAAAACTGACCAAACGAATTAAGATTATTGAAGCATTTATTCAATCAGAAAACAAACCTGAATGGATGATTCTAAACGTATTACCTGTGTTGCCACCAGATTTACGCCCATTAGTGCCACTTGATGGCGGACGTTTTGCAACATCAGATCTCAATGATCTTTATCGTCGAGTTATTAACCGTAATAACCGTTTAAAACGTTTATTGGACTTGGCTGCGCCGGATATCATTGTACGTAATGAAAAACGTATGTTACAAGAATCGGTCGATGCATTATTAGATAATGGTCGTCGTGGTCGTGCAATTACAGGTTCAAACAAACGTCCATTGAAGTCACTTGCTGATATGATTAAAGGTAAGCAAGGTCGTTTCCGTCAAAACTTATTAGGTAAACGTGTTGACTATTCTGGTCGTTCTGTAATTACTGTAGGTCCATACTTACATTTGCATCAGTGTGGTTTACCGAAGAAGATGGCCCTTGAATTATTCAAACCATTTATTTACGGTAAATTAGAACGTCGCGGTTATGCAACAACCATTAAAGCAGCGAAGAAAATGGTTGAGCGTGAAGATGCAATTGTATGGGATATCTTAGATGAAGTTATTCGTGAACATCCAGTATTACTAAACCGTGCACCAACATTACATAGATTAGGTATTCAAGCATTTGAGCCGATTCTAATTGAAGGTAAAGCAATTCAATTACATCCATTAGTTTGTGCGGCATTTAATGCTGACTTCGATGGTGACCAAATGGCGGTTCACGTTCCATTAACGTTAGAAGCACAATTAGAAGCACGTGCGTTAATGATGTCAACTAACAATATTCTTTCACCGGCAAGTGGTGAGCCTATCATCGTTCCTTCACAGGACGTGGTTTTAGGTCTTTACTATATGACTCGTGATAAAGTCAATGCCAAAGGTGAAGGCATGATATTAACCGGTCCTAAAGAAGCTGAAAAGCTATATCGTTTAGGTCTAGTTGAATTACATGCTAAGGTTAAAGTCCGTATTACTGAAAGCCAACGTAATAGTGTAGGTGAGTGGGAAGATACCACCTCGGTGGTTGATACAACAGTTGGTCGTGCAATTTTATGGTTAATTATGCCAAAAGGGATGAGCTTCTCTGTTATCAATCAACCTTTGGGTAAAAAAGCGATCTCTAAAATTTTAAATATCTGCTATCGCCAGTTAGGCATGAAAGATACAGTTATTTTAGCTGACCAAATCATGTACACTGGATTTGCTTATGCGGCGCGTTCAGGTGTATCAGTTGGTATTGATGATATGGAAATTCCAGCGAAGAAATCACAAATCATCAACGAAGCTGAAATCGAAGTTGCTGAAATTCAAGAGCAATTCCAATCTGGTTTAGTAACTGCAGGTGAACGTTATAACAAAGTTATCGATATTTGGGCTGCTGCGAATGAACGCGTTGCTAAAGCGATGATGGATAACTTATCAACTGAAAAAGTAATTAACCGTGAAGGTGAAGAAGAAGTTCAATCTTCTTTCAATAGTATTTACATGATGGCCGACTCTGGTGCGCGTGGTTCTGCAGCACAGATTCGTCAGCTTGCTGGTATGCGTGGTTTGATGGCAAAACCAGATGGTTCGATTATCGAAACGCCTATCACTGCAAACTTCCGTGAAGGGTTAAACGTACTTCAGTACTTTATCTCTACGCATGGTGCGCGTAAAGGTCTTGCTGATACCGCATTAAAAACAGCGAACTCAGGTTACTTAACTCGTCGTTTAGTTGATGTGGCACAAGATTTAGTGGTCATTGAAGATGACTGTGGCACCTTAGAAGGCGTGGTAATGACACCTGTTATTGAAGGCGGTGATGTTAAAGAGCCACTTCGTGAACGAGTATTAGGTCGAGTTACGGCTGAAGATGTATTAAAACCAGGTAGTGCGGATATCTTAATCCCACGTAACACATTACTTGATGAAAGTAAATGTGACTTACTTGAAGCGGAATCTGTTGATAGTGTTAAAGTGCGTTCAGTGGTTTCGTGTGATACTGATTTTGGTGTGTGTGCAAAATGTTATGGCCGTGACTTAGCACGTGGTCACTTGGTCAATAAAGGTGAAGCAATCGGTGTTATTGCGGCGCAATCAATCGGTGAGCCAGGTACACAGTTAACCATGCGTACGTTCCATATTGGTGGTGCGGCATCGCGAGCAGCTGCAGAATCAAGTGTTCAAGTTAAAAACAAAGGTAGTATTAAATTAACTAATGCTAAATTTGTAACTAACCCAGATAAGAAACTAGTAATTACTTCGCGTAATGCTGAATTAACCATTATTGATGACTTAGGTCGAATGAAAGAAACCTATAAAGTGCCTTATGGTTCGATTTTAAGTAAAGGTAATGGTGTTGCGGTTGATGCGGGTGAAACAGTGGCTAACTGGGATCCACATACTATGCCAGTTATCTCTGAAACTAGAGGTTTTGTCCGTTTTGTGGATATGGTTGATGGTCAAACAATTACGCGTCAAACCGATGAATTAACAGGTTTATCATCTATTGCTATACTAGATGTAGCAGAACGTACTGGTGTTGGTAAAGATTTACGTCCAGCCATCAAAATTGTTGATGCTAAAGGTGATGATATCTATCTTGCTGGTACAGAAATGCTTGCGCAATACTTTTTACCTGGTAAAGCATTAGTACAGTTGGAAGATGGTGCTGAAATCAATATTGGTGATACACTTGCTCGTATTCCACAAGCATCTGTAGGTACTAAAGATATCACCGGTGGTTTACCGCGTGTTGCTGACTTATTTGAAGCACGTAAACCAAAAGAACCAGCTATCTTGGCTGAAATTGATGGTATCATTTCATTCGGTAAAGAAACAAAAGGTAAACGTCGCTTAATTATCACGCCATTAGATGGTAGTGAACCATATGAAGAGATGATTCCAAAATGGCGTCAACTTAACGTATTTGAAGGCGAACAAGTTGGCCGTGGTGATGTGATTTCTGATGGTCCTGAATCTGCGCATGATATTTTACGTCTACGTGGCGTTAATGCGGTAACACGTTATATTGTTAACGAAGTTCAAGAAGTTTATCGTCTACAAGGTGTAAAAATTAATGATAAACACATTGAAGTTATCGTACGCCAAATGTTACGTAAAGCAACGGTTATTCATCCAGGTGGCTCTCGTCTACTTGAAGGTGAACAACTTGAAGTTTCACGCTTGAAGATTATCAACCGTGAACTTGAAGCGCAAAATAAAGAACCAATTGTTTACTTACACGATTTACTTGGTATTACTAAAGCATCACTAACAACTGAATCATTTATTTCTGCCGCTTCGTTCCAAGAAACGACTCGCGTTTTAACCGAAGCTGCGGTGGCGGGTAAAAATGACGAATTACGTGGCTTAAAAGAAAACGTAATTGTTGGTCGATTAATTCCAGCAGGTACGGGGTATGCTTACCATAAAGAACGTTTACGTAAACGCGCAATGCCATCAACTGATGAGATTCAAACAACAATTTCAGCAGAAGAAGCAACCGCTAATTTAGCTGAATTGTTAAACTCTGCTGAAGAGAATCAATAGTCTCATTCGGTTTAATTTACAAATAGCACGCCATGCGTGCTATTTTTTTATGTCATGTTATAAAACTATAAAAGGAGATTGGTATGTACATTGTAATGAACCGTTTTAAAATTAAACGGGGTAGCGAAGATACATTTATTGAAATATGGCGAAATCGTGATAGCCATCTGAAAGAAATGAAAGGGTTTAACCGTTTTTACTTTTTACAAGGAAAAACAGAAGAAAATTATACACTATTTTCTTCATTTACTGAGTGGCAATCTAAAGCTGATTTTGAAGCTTGGGTTAATTCTGAACACTTTAAGCATACCCACCGTAATACGAATAACCGACCAAATAACAGTGATATTTATTTAGAGTCGGCACAATTAGAATGTTTTGACGTTATATTATAATAAATTCAGATATCAAGTTTGACATAAATGCAAAAAAGCTAATTTAGCTATTTATCATTTATTCAGTCAGTCCAACTAAGTTTTGTGAGCAATAATAAATTGATTTGGACGCCGATATGACAATAACAAAGGTGCCTAAAATCTAGCAGTAAATGTCGGATTTATTATATAAATAGTTGATTTTATTTTAAAATGCTAAAATAAAAACTCCAATAAAATCAATGCCTTTTCTGACTGATTTCTAGCTAATAAAATATAGCCAAGCACAAGTGTGTAAAGGTTTTTATATTTCTTGACAGGAACATTCCCCTTTTCTTAAACTGTTCGTAAAATAAACAACAATTTCAGGCGTACGGATGAAAATCAAATCGTTATTAATCATTGTAGTGTTAGTTGTTATTGGGGCGTTTATCTATTTTACAAGTTACAATGGCATCCAAACAAAGGACGAAAAGGTAGTGGCCGCATGGTCTGAAGTACTCAATCAATACAAGCGTAGAGCTGATTTAGTCCCTAATTTAGTTAATACCGTAAAAGGTTACACCACACACGAAAAAGAAGTTTTAATCCAAGTAACTGAAGCTAGAGCAAAAGTCGGATCGATTCAGATTAATGCTGATCAGCTAACTAACCCAGCTACATTCTCAAAATTCCAACAAGCACAATCAGAATTGAGTTCAGCATTAAGTCGCTTAATCGCAGTAAGTGAAAACTATCCAGAACTGAAAGCCAACACCCTTTATCAAGATTTAATGAGTCAGCTTGAAGGTACTGAAAATCGCATTACTGTTGCGCGCGGGCGATATATCGAAGCGGTACAAACATTTAATATCTATATCCGTAAGTTACCGACTAAATGGATTGCTGATAGCTTAGGAAAACAGCCAAAACAGCAATTTACGGTAGATGATGAAAAGCAAATGTCTAATCCTCCCGCAGTGAATTTTGGATAATTATTATCGTGAAAAAATATTTTCTATGTAGCATATTGTTCATAATTAGTTGGCTCAGTTATGGGCTAACTGATATTCCCGCATTCAAACATCGAGTGATTGACACGACTAATACATTAACATCGTCACAATTAAGCACACTTGAAGCAAATTTGAGTGATTATGAAAAATCACAGACAGACGGGAAACAAATAGCGGTTTTAATGATCGCTAAGCTTGATAATGAAACCATAGAACAATACGCAGATAGAGTCTTTATTCAATGGAAAATCGGTGAAAAAGGGCAAGATAATGGCATCTTATTACTGATAGTAAAAGATGACAAACGTATGCGCATTGAAGTTGGTTATGGACTTGAAGGAACCATTACCGATTTAGTTGCTAGCCATATTATTCGCGAACAATTAGCTCCACAGTTTCAGAAAAATAACTATTATCAAGGTATTGACAATGCATTGTTGGTACTGAAACAAAAAATTGATGATTCTAACCCAAAAGACGATGATACTCAGGACCAAAATCTCAATACTTTATTGGCGGGGGACTTTGGTTCCAAACTAATTAACTATGGACTAATATCATTTTTTATCTGTTTTTTACTAACCAGTCTATTTATCACCAAAGTTAGCGCCAAACGAAGTTTAGGAACAGGTTTACTCAACGGACTGTCTATTGGTGGATTTACTTTATGGCAAGGTTACCCAGTACATATCGCATTACCTCTGTTATTTTTAGCTTTCGTTGTCAGCACCATGATAAGCGGCATTTTAACTGCTAGAGGTGGTCGCGGTGGTGGCAGTAACCGCCGTGGTGGTGGCGGTTTTGGTGGGTCAGGTGGTGGCTTCGGTGGAGGATCTGGTGGCTTTAGCGGTGGTGGAGGCGGCCGCAGCGGAGGTGGGGGGGCATCCGGTAGTTGGTAATACAATTAATCCTATCACAACATCTAGTTAAATATTAACGACTAAAAAGCAGTCAGAAAAGATATTGATTTTATTTAAGTTTTTGTCGGTTTTTAGAGCTTTTAATTGAAGGATAAATAGATTTTCCCAGTCAATCTTAGGCTAGGCGTGCTTTTAAGTGGAAAGCTAACTTTAGCTTATTTTATGATGAAGTCATATGGTTGAAGATAATATAATGGTAGATAGACTTAGACAAACTAATTTGAATGTATTGAATTAAAGCCAAATGCCGAAGGCAAGGGTATTTACTTTATAGTTGTTGGGTTTTTATAACTAGAATTACTCAAAAATATGAACTCCTTAAAATAAATACGACTGTTATTAGTGCTGTTCGTGAAATTCCTGAAGGTTTTTTTCTTTCTAGGCAGTGTGATTTTAGATGTTGAATTTAACTATTTACGTATGCAAATTGCCTTCAGAACAATTATGGACTCGCCTAATCAAGAAAAATCCAATCATATAAAATGTATGATTATGATGAAACTGTTATAACAATAATAAAGTTACATAAATTAAAAAATATTAAAGTAATGTTCAATATTTAAATCAAATTATATTATAATCTAGCATTGACGAAAACCTTATTTAAAGGTAATATGCGCGCCTTATGTATTGTGTTCTTTTTAAGAAGGAACATAAGAGTAACTTTAAGGTAGCATGCATATTTTATGCAAAATAAATTGCCATTAACAATTGACCCAATTAAAGCAGCACAAAAAAGGCTTGATTATATTGGATATTATCCAGCTAAAAGTGTAGCTAGGGTTGAAAGTCCACAAAGTGATATTGAGTGCAGCTTATCTTTTAAGTTTGATGAGCAGCGGCTTTGTGTTATTACAATTGATGCAAAAATAACGTTAGAACTGATTTGCCAACGTTGTTTTAAACCTTTTATCACAGAAGTTCATGTGATGAATAAATTTAGTCCTGTTAAGAGCGATGCTCAAGCAGAGGCACTACCGGAACATTATGAGCCCGTTCTTATGAACGAGTTTGGCGAAGTAGATATATTAGCGTTACTTGAGGACGAAATCATTCTCTCGTTACCAATTGCGCCGGTACATAATAGTAAACACTGCGAAGTGTCAGAGGCTGATATGGTATTTGGTGACATTCCAAGTGAGAATGAAAAACCGAATCCATTTGCAATTTTAGTTAGTTTAAAGAATAAGGGGTAAATCCATGGCTGTTCAACAGAATCGTAAAACTCGTGCAAAACGTGGTATGCGTCGTTCTCATGATGCATTAACAGTTGCTAATATCTCAGTTGATGAATCAGGTAAAACACATTTACGTCATCATGTAACCGCAGATGGTTATTATCGTGGTCGTAAAGTAATTTCTAAATAATTACTCTGAAATTAGAAATTATTAGGTGACATTTTGGATAGTCTAACCATTGCGTTAGATGCTATGAGCGGGGACTTAGGTCCTCGTGTTGTTGTTCCTGCTGCAATACAAGCTCTAAATTGTTATCCAAACCTTTCTATTTTTCTGGTGGGTGATCCAACAGAAATTAGTCTTTTTTTGTCAAAAGAAAATAAAAAGCTTATTTCTCAATATCAACAAGATAGGCGTTTAATTTTGACTGAGTCAACGGCCGTTATTACTAATGATATGAAGCCTTCTTATGCGATTCGTCATAGTCAAGGATCATCAATGAGAATAGCTCTTGAACTGGTTAAAAATAACAATGTCCAAGCTTGCGTGAGTGCCGGTAATACCGGCGCACTGATGGGACTTTCTAAATTACTTTTACACTCTTTAACAGGTATTGATCGTCCTGCTTTAGTTGCTATAATTCCTGCTCTAAATAATCAAAATACAGTTGTGTTGGATTTAGGGGCGAATGCTGAATGTGATAGTGATATGCTTGTGCAATTTGCCATAATGGGGCAAATTTTAGCTAAAACGCTGCTTAAAATTGAACATCCTCGAGTTGCATTGCTTAATATTGGAGAAGAAGACATTAAAGGATTGGATAAAATACGTGCAGCTGCTTCTATTTTAAAATCGAATGATCAAATTAATTACATTGGTTATTTAGAAGGTAATGAGCTTCTGACTGGTAAGACCGATGTGTTAGTTTGTGATGGCTTTGTTGGCAATGTGACTTTAAAAACAGTAGAAGGATTAGTTAAAATTTTCATGTCGTTATTTAAGTCGTCTTTTGATCACAATTCATTATTAATGAAGCTATTAAGTAAATGGTTACAAAGAAAGGTGTCAAAAAATTTTGGTTATTTAGATCCCGGACGATATAATGGTGCTTGTTTGCTTGGACTTAAAAGTATTGTGATTAAAAGTCACGGTAGTGCCAACCAAAAATCATTTTTTGCTGCAATTGAACAAGCTATTTTTGCGATACAAACCAATATACCTGAGAAGATTGCAACGAGTCTTTCTTCCGCACTACCCAAGAGCGAATAATTAGATGTATACAAAGATATTAGGAACAGGGAGTTACCTTCCAAAACAGATAAGAACCAATGCTGATCTAGAAAAGATGGTTGATACCAGCGATGAATGGATCACAACCCGTACTGGCATTAAAGAAAGACGCATTGCCGCTCCTGATGAAACTGTAACGAGCATGGCTTATCAAGCAGCAATTAATGCTATTGAGATGGCTAATATTGATAAAAATGATATTGGTATGATTATTGTTGCAACAGCGACTTCAGTCAATGCTTTTCCAAGCTCAGCAACTGAATTACAAGCTAAATTAGCAATAGGGGATGTGATTGCATTTGATGTGTCTGCAGCTTGCTCGGGATTTGTTTATGCGTTAGATATTGCCGATAAATATGTTAAAAGCGGTGCTATTAAATATGCTTTGGTTGTTGGTTCTGATATGCTAACTCGCGGTGTAGATCCAAATGACCGAGGGACTGTTATCATTTTTGGTGATGGTGCAGGAGCGGTTGTTGTTGGTGCATCAGAAGAACCGGGTATTATTGCTTCACATCTTCATGCTGATGGTCGATATGGTGACTTATTAAAATATCCATATGTTGATCGCCGTGATATAAATGATCCAGTTTACATGACCATGCATGGCAATGAAGTGTTTAAAGTGGCGGTTAAAGAGCTTTCAAATTTGGTTGATGAACTTTTAACTGAGAATGCATTTAACAAAGCTGATTTAGATTGGTTAGTACCACATCAAGCTAATTTAAGAATTATTTCAGCAACTGCAAAACGCCTAGATATGGATATGAGTAAAGTCATTGTCACATTGGATAAGCAGGGTAATACTTCTGCTGCTTCTGTGCCTTGTGCTTTAGATACTGGTGTGCGAGATGGGCGAATTCAACGAGGTCATCTAATTTTATTAGAGGCCTTTGGTGGTGGGTTTGTTTGGGGATCTGCGCTAGTTAGATTTTAATTTATGATGTATTTTTTATGATCAAGGATTTTATAATGACCAAATTTGCAATGGTATTTCCAGGACAAGGCTCACAAGCAGTCGGTATGTTAAAAGATCTTGCTGATGACTTTCCAATTGTGAAATCAACATTTGATGAAGCCTCTGAAGTACTCGGTTACAATTTGTGGGATTTAGTACAACAAGGTCCTACAGAGGAATTAAATAAAACTTGGCAAACCCAACCTGCATTGCTTGCTTCATCTGTTGCAATATTTAAAGTATGGCAAAGTGTTAATGGTGTACAACCTGATTTTATGGCGGGTCATAGTTTAGGTGAGTATTCTGCGTTAGTTTGTGCTGGTGTGATTGATTTTAAAGATGCCATTAAATTGGTTGAATTACGTGGTAAATTAATGCAAGAAGCTGTACCAAGCGGTACAGGAGCTATGTATGCAATCATTGGACTTGATAATGATTCAATTCGTAATGCATGTGATCAAGCTGCTCAAGGTCAAGTTGTTGCACCAGTGAATTTTAATTCACCTGGACAAGTCGTTATTGCTGGTAATAAAGAGGCAGTTGAACGTGCAGGTATATTATGTAAAGAAGCTGGTGCCAAGCGAGCATTACCTCTTGCGGTTAGTGTACCTTCTCATTGTGCATTAATGAAACCTGCTGCAGATAAGTTAGCCGTTGCATTAAATAATATTGAATTTAGTGCACCAAAGTTTGCGGTTATCAATAATGTCGATGTAAAAGTTGAAACATCTGCAGAAAAAATTAAAGCGGCATTAATTGCTCAACTTTATAGCCCAGTACGTTGGACTGAAACTGTAGAAAATATGGCAAAACAAGATGTAAAACTTTTAGTTGAAATGGGGCCAGGTAAAGTATTAACAGGATTAACTAAACGTATTGTTGATACACTTTCCGGTATTGCGGTTAATGATAAAGCATCATTAGAAACAGCATTAGAAAATACAAAGTAAAAATAAAGAGGTAGTTATGAATCTATCAGGAAAAATTGCCTTAGTTACAGGTGCAAGTCGTGGTATAGGCAAGGCTATTGCTGAAAAACTTGTTTCTTGTGGTGCAACTGTTATTGGTACCGCAACAACAGAAAAAGGTGCTGAGGCTATTAGCCACTATTTAGGCTCAAATGGTAAAGGTTTATCCTTAAATGTGACCAATGAAGAATCAATCGAATCTGTGATTAATACAATTAAAACGGAATTTGGTGATATTGATATTCTTGTTAATAATGCAGGTATTACTCGTGATAATTTGTTAATGAGAATGAAAGAAGACGAATGGCAAGATATTTTAGATACCAATTTAACGTCTGTGTTCCGTTTATCTAAAGCATTAATGCGCACAATGATGAAAAAACGTTATGGCAGAATTGTGACTATTGGTTCTGTAGTAGGGACAATGGGAAATGCAGGTCAAGCTAACTATGCAGCAGCTAAAGCAGGATTAATTGGTTTTAGTAAATCATTAGCTCGCGAAGTTGCATCGCGAGGAATTACTGTTAATGTGGTTGCACCTGGTTTTATTGCAACGGATATGACGGATGCGCTAACTGATGAACAAAAAGCACTGACATTATCTCAAGTTCCAGCGGGTCGTTTAGGTGATCCTGCAGAAATTGCCAATGCTGTGGCATTTTTGGCTTCAGATGAAGCATCTTACATTACTGGTGAAACTTTACATGTCAATGGCGGCATGTATATGGTGTAATTGAGTAGAATAGTGTAAAATAAAGCAATATTTTGATATTTTGAACAAAAAATAAGCAGTTGGGTTGGAAAATGATTGGCATCTTTTTCAACATTTTATAAACTTACATTCACCGCCACTTTCGGCGATTTTTATAGGAAAAAAAAGAGTATGAGCACTATTGAAGAGCGAGTTAAGAAAATTATTGTTGAGCAACTTGGTGTAAAAGAGGAAGAAGTTAAAAACGAATCTTCTTTCATTGAAGATCTTGGCGCTGACTCTCTTGATACAGTTGAATTAGTTATGGCTTTAGAAGAAGAATTTGATACTGAAATTCCTGATGAAGAAGCTGAAAAAATCACAACTGTTCAATCAGCAATTGATTATATTACTGCGAATCAATAAGGTTAGCAGAGTTTTCACCATAGGCGGTCAAATGATCGCCTAGTTTGTATCAGTAACTTTAATTATTAAATTAGAGAAGATTTGGTATAAATTGGTAGAAAATTTAAAATAAAATTTTCAATGATTCAAATTTCATTTCAATCCTTTTCTGGAGGACAATGTGTCTAAACGCAGAGTTGTTGTCACCGGAATGGGCATGATATCTCCAGTAGGTAATACAGTTGAGTCCACTTGGCAAGCACTTTTAGCAGGCCAAAGTGGTGTTGAGCTCATAGAACACTTTGATACTGCCCCTTTCGCAACGCGCTTCGCCGCAATGGTTAAAAACTTTAATGGCGAAGATTATAATATTTCACGTAAAGATGCACGTAAAATGGATTATTTTATCCAATACGGTATTGCTGCAGGTATGCAAGCAATGCAAGATGCTGGCATTGAGATCACGGAAGAAAACGCAGAACGAATTGGTTGTGCGATCGGTTCAGGTATCGGTGGACTCGGGCTAATTGAAGAAAACCACAGTGCATTAGTCAATGGTGGACCACGCAAAATTAGTCCGTTTTTTGTTCCATCAACAATAGTTAATATGATTGCAGGTCATTTATCCATTATTTATGGATTAAAAGGTCCTAGTATTACTATCGCAACAGCATGTTCTTCTGGTGTGCACAACATTGGTCATGCTGCACGTATGATTGCTTATGGTGATGCGGATGCAATGTTAGCTGGAGGTGGCGAAAAAGCCAGTACTCCACTTGGAATTGGTGGCTTTGGTGCCGCTCGAGCCTTGTCAACCAACAACAGTAATCCTAAAGCAGCAAGTCGTCCTTGGGATAAAGATCGTGATGGTTTTGTGTTGGGTGATGGTGCTGGAATCATGTTCTTAGAAGAATATGAACATGCTAAGAAGCGTGGTGCTAAAATTTACGCTGAGCTTGTCGGGTTTGGTATGAGTGGCGATGCTTATCATATGACTTCACCCCCAGAAAACGGTAGTGGTGCCGCATTAGCAATGAAATGTGCAATTCGCGATGCAGGAATTATGCCTGAGCAAGTAGGTTATATCAATGCTCATGGCACATCAACACCAGCTGGTGATAAAGCAGAAACCCAAGCGGTAAAAAGCATTTTTAAAGAAAATGCTAATAAAGTGATGGTGAGTTCAACTAAATCTATGATTGGGCATTTATTGGGTGCCGCTGGTGCTGTTGAATCAATTTTCACTGTACTTGCATTGCGTGATCAATCTGTGCCACCAACAATTAATTTAGATAATCCTGATGAGGGGTGTGATCTTGATTATATACCGCATACTGCTCGTCAAGTTAAAAACTTAGAATATGCACTTTGCAACTCATTTGGTTTCGGTGGAACTAATGGTTCTGTGTTGTTTAAAAAAATCTAGTTTTCTCTATCCGCCGATAATATTTTATCGGCGGAATGCCTTTAACATAGGAATTTTCATTTATAAAAATTATAATTGAAACTATCCTTATCTTTTTTTATTCAAGTAGAGCTTGTAATTAAAGAGAGTAAGAATATTCCTACTGCTTGTGTTATAATCTATGTAATTTTTTAAGCATAATCATATCTGGTAATTATGGTGGAACCTAAATTTATTCATCTTCATTTACATAGTGATTTCTCGATGGTTGATGGAATTGCGAAAGTTGGCACATTAGTAAATGAAGTGAGCAAGTTACAGATGCCTGCTTTTGCGATCACAGATTTTACTAACCTTTGTGGATTGGTTAAATTTTACGGTTCGGCAATGTCAAAAGGTATTAAACCGATTATTGGAGCAGATCTTGCTATAAAAAGTTCAAACATGCCTGATGATATTTATTATTTAACTTTATTAGCTGCTAATAATGAAGGATATCATAACCTTACTTTATTGATTTCCCAAGCTTATCAACGTGGTTATCTTGGTGATAGACCGATTGTTGATCAGGAATGGTTAACTAGGCATCGTGCTGGATTAATTGTATTAGCTGGACGAGAAAGTGATGTTGGTATAGGTATTATTCGTAATAATCAAGTTATCATTGATAATGCGATTAATTATTATCTCGAAAATTTTAATGAATACTTTTATTTTGAGTTGGTACGAACTAACCGAGCTAATGAAGAACTATTTATTCATCGTGCTGTAAATTTAGCTGAGCAATATTTGTTACCCGTTGTTGCAACTAACGATGTTCGATTTTTGAAATCCTCTGATTTTGATGCTCACGAGATTCGTGTTGCTATTCATGATGGTAATACGCTAGAAGATCCTTCCAGACCTAAAAACTATTCGGCAGAGCAATATCTACGAACAGAACAGGAAATGTGCGAACTATTTTCTGATATTCCTGAAGCGCTTGAAAATAGTGTTGAAATAGCAAAACGCTGTAATGTTTCCATTCGATTGGGTGAATATTTTTTACCTAAATTTCCAACCGGCGGTATGTCAACTGAAGACTTTTTAGTGCATAAATCACGCGAAGGATTAGAAGAAAGACTAGCGTTTTTATTTCCTGATCCAGAAGTTAGAAAGCAAAGACGCCCTGAATATGATGAGCGTCTAGAAACCGAATTAACTGTAATTAACCAAATGGGCTTTCCTGGTTACTTTTTGATTGTTATGGAGTTTATACAATGGTCGAAAGATAATGATATTCCAGTTGGTCCAGGACGAGGCTCTGGTGCTGGTTCGCTAGTTGCATATGCTTTAAAAATTACCGATTTAGATCCACTTGCGTTTGATTTACTTTTTGAACGTTTTTTAAATCCAGAACGTGTTTCAATGCCCGACTTTGATGTTGATTTCTGTATGGAAAAACGCGATCTGGTTATTGATCATGTGGCTGATATGTATGGTCGCGATGCTGTTTCCCAGATTATTACCTTTGGTACTATGGCAGCTAAAGCGGTCATTCGAGATGTTGGAAGAGTGCTTGGGCATCCTTATGGGTTTGTCGATCGTATTTCAAAATTAATACCTTTAGATCCAGGTATGACACTAGCCAAAGCTTTTGAAATTGAGCCTCAGTTACAAGAGTTATATGATAATAATGAAGAAGTCAAATCATTAATTGACATTGCACGTCAATTAGAGGGGGTAACCCGAAATGCTGGTAAGCATGCCGGTGGTGTTGTAATTTCACCTACTAAGATAACTGATTTTTCTCCAATTTATTGTGATCCAGAAGGACATCATCCGGTTACTCAGTTTGATAAAAATGATGTGGAATATGCAGGTCTTGTAAAGTTTGACTTTTTGGGATTACGGACATTAACCATTATTGATTGGGCAATCAAAATGATTAATGAACGTCAGCTGCGAGAGGGTAGCGAAAAAGTCGATATTACCCGAATTCCTTTAGATGATGAAAAATCTTTTGAATTATTATTAAAAGCTGAAACTACAGCGGTGTTCCAACTTGAATCCCGTGGTATGAAAGATTTAATAAGACGTCTAAAGCCCGACTGTTTTGAGGACATGATCGCTTTAGTTGCATTATTTCGTCCAGGTCCCCTACAATCAGGCATGGTCGACAATTTTATTGACCGAAAACATGGACGAGAAGAGGTTTCTTACCCTGATATTAAGTACCAACATGACTCATTAAAACCTATTTTAGAACCAACGTATGGTATTATTTTATATCAAGAACAAGTGATGCAAATCGCACAGACTCTTTCTGGTTATACATTGGGAGGTGCTGATTTATTGCGCCGAGCTATGGGTAAGAAAAAACCTGAAGAGATGGCAAAGCAACGTTCTGTTTTTAAAGATGGTGCTGAAAAACAAGGTATTGATGGTGAGCTGTCGATGCGAATATTTGATTTGGTTGAAAAATTTGCCGGATATGGTTTTAATAAATCTCACTCGGCAGCTTATGCGCTTGTTTCTTATCAAACTTTATGGTTAAAAACTCACTATCCTGCCGAATTTATGGCTGCGGTTATGACCGCCGATATGGATAATACCGATAAAATTGTTGGTTTGGTTGATGAATGTTTGCGGATGGGGTTAAAAGTCAATCCTCCAGATATTAATAGCGGCCTATATCACTTTCATGTAAATGATAAAGGTGAGATTGTTTATGGTATTGGGGCTATAAAAGGTGTTGGCGAGGGTCCTATAGAGGCAATTGTTGAAGCACGTAACAGTGGGGGATATTTCAAAAATATTTTCGAACTTTGTGCTCGAACAGATATGAAGAAGATCAATCGCCGAGTACTTGAAAAACTCACTATGGCAGGAGCTTTTGATAAATTAGGTCCTCATCGTGCGGCTATATTGCATAGCATTAATGATGCAATGCAAGCGGCAGATCAATATGCTAAAGCGCAAGATATTGGTCAAGAAGATATGTTTGGTGTTTTGGCGGAAGAGCCTGAACAAGTTGAGCATGCTTATGCTGCAGTTCCTGAATTACCTGATCAAGTTTTGCTTGATGGGGAACGTGATGCCTTAGGACTTTATTTAACAGGACATCCAGTAACTCAATATTTAAAAGAATTAAATCGTTATACAGGTGGACTACGAATTAGTGAGGCCTCTCCAACAGGTTGGGGGAAGATGGTCACTTTTGCAGGTATTGTTGCTGATTCTCGGGTTCGCATTACTAAAAAAGGTAAAAAAATTGGTTTGTTTACTTTGGACGATCGTTCAGGTCGAATTGATGGTATGCTTTTTGCGGAGTCTTTAGAAAATTTTGGACATTTACTTGTAAAAGATAAAATATTGATTGTTACAGGTCAAGTGAATCATGACGATTTTAACGGTGGTTTTAAAATATCTGTGCGTGATATTGTTGATCTAAAAGATGCTCGAGCTAAATATGTGAAAGGATTGTCGATTACTTTAACTGAAAGTGAAACAAATCAATCAATATTACAACGTTTACAACAACTGTTTGAACCTTATCGGCATGGTAGTGTACCTGTTAACTTATATTATCATCGAGATGATTCAGTTGTTAGGATTCAATTTGGCACGACATGGAGAGTTATTCCAGAAGATGCTTTAATTATTGAATTAAAAACACTACTTGGTATTGATCGTATTGAATTTGAGTTTGAATAAATAAAGCTACTTCCAGTAAATGCAAGTGGCACGATATTGGAATTGTTGAGGTCTAATGATATAAATATAGGTGACTTCAATGAGTATTACATAGTAGAATTGATTTAATTTTATCTTAAAAATTAGTCAGTATACTATATTAAAGAGTGTATTTTTTTAAAATACCAAATAAATTAAGAGGCAATTACAAGCGTTATGAACAATTTTTTGGAATTTGAAAAGCCGATAGCGGAATTAGAAGCAAAAATTAATTCCTTAAAGAATATTGATTCACAACAAGTTGAATTAGATATTAATTTAGATAAAGAGATTAAGCAATTACATAAAAAAAGTCGTGAATTAACAAAAAAAATATTTGCTAATTTAACTCCTTGGGAAATTGCGCAATTAGCTAGACATCCAAATCGTCCTTATACATTGGATTATATAAAAGAAATTTTCACTGATTTTGATGAATTAGCTGGAGATCGGGCTTATGCCGATGATAAAGCAATTGTTGGTGGAATAGCTCGTATTGATGGACGAGCTGTGGTAGTTATTGGACATCAAAAAGGACGTGAAACAAAACAGAAAATTTATCGAAACTTTGGTATGCCGGCTCCAGAGGGTTATCGTAAAGCTTTACGATTAATGCAATTAGCCGAACGTTTTAAATTGCCTATCATTACTTTTATTGATACTCCCGGAGCTTACCCAGGTATCGGTGCTGAAGAACGGGGTCAAGCAGAGGCTATTGCACGTAATTTAAGAGAAATGTCACGCCTTAAAGTGCCCACCATTTGTACAGTCATTGGCGAAGGTGGATCTGGGGGAGCACTAGCGATTGGCGTAGCAGATAAAGTAAATATGCTTCAATATAGTACTTATTCTGTTATCTCACCGGAAGGTTGTGCTTCTATCTTGTGGAAAAGTGCCGACAAAGCCCCTATTGCTGCTGAAGCCATGAATATGACAGCAGATAATTTATTAAAGTTAAATTTGATTGATTCAATCGTACCAGAACCACTTGGTGGGGCTCACCGAGATTATACTGCTATATCTGTTTCACTCAAAACTCAGCTACTTAGTGATCTTGATGAACTTGAAAGTATGGATTTATCTGTATTACTAGAAAGAAGATTTCAACGTTTGATGAACTATGGTTATGTAAGGTAATTTTAAATCTGGAACATTATAATGAAAAAATCGACAGGATTACTTCGTATCTTTAATGCGACAAAATACTCTTTAAAAGGCTTAAAATCAGCAATCAAACATGAAGCTGCATTTCGTCAAGAGTTAATTGTATTAGGAGTGGCTTATGCTATTGTAATGCTGGTTGATTTTTCTATTTATGAACGTATTTTGTTACTTGGTTCGATCGGTGTTGTGATGATTACCGAGTTAATTAATAGTGCAATCGAGTGTGTTGTTGATCGTATCGGCCATGAAAGACATGAGCTATCTGGCCGAGCGAAGGATTATGGTTCAGCTGCTGTATTTTTGTCGTTATTATTGACTATTACCCTGTGGATCTATCTATTTTCTTGTCACTTTTTCTCATGACTTTTTACTTAGACATAGATTTTTTTAGAATCTTTGTGACAATAGACAACTAATAAAAAACTATTCAGAAACGAGTTCTTTAATTATGTAATTTCCGGTTTTTTCTGTATCTAACGTTGTTTTTAGCCATGGCATAACTGCATGCATTTGTTCATGTAATTTCCATGGTGGATTAATTACTATCATTCCTGATGCGGTCATGCCTTTTTGATTGTTATCTGGTTTTATTGCTAGCTCAAACTGTGAAATTCGTTTAATACCTAAATTCACAATGCCATCAATCATTTTTTGTGTTTGGCTGCGAGACACAACAGGATACCAAATTAAATAGACACCAGTTGCAAAACGCTTATAGGCTTCAAACAGTGCTGTAGGAATTGTTTGATAATCGTCCTTTATTTCATAGGAAGGATCGATCAATATTATGCCTCTGCGTGAATCTGGTGGTAACTTCGATTTTAATTGAGAAAAGCCATCTTCACGTAAAATTTTTGTTCGTTTATCTTTACTAAACTCTTGCCTTAATAAAGGATAATCAGTTGGATGTAATTCAGTAAGATTGAGCTTGTCTTGCTCACGTAATAATTGCTTGGCAATTAATGGTGAGCCAGGATAATATTTTAATTCTTCAAAAGGATTATATCTTTTTAGTATCGATATATAGGTATTTAACAATGCAGGGATATTAGATTGTTGCCAAATCAAATTAATTCCTGATAAATATTCACCTGTTTTTGCAGCATGTTCACTTTTTAATAGGTATCGACCTGCGCCTGAATGTGTATCTAAATATAAAAAAGGTTTTTCTTTTTCTTTTAATGATTCAATACAGAATGTTAAAACAATATGTTTTAATACATCCGCATGATTACCTGCATGATAACTATGACGATAGCTTAACATTATAAATTCTCCTTCTTTTGTTCATTTTTTTGCATATAGAAGGTCGTTAAAGCTAAACAAAGAAGGCAGGGGATCTCCATTAATTCTTCTATTAAATCTTTTCGTTCCCTTGTTATAACTAAGAATTGATGGCCAATACGGTGGTGTTCTGCAATATCAGCTATACCTAAGAATAAAAAAGCCAAAAATATATGCCACACTGGAATTTTTTCAAATTTGTAGCGACGAACAATTTCTTGACGGATTGTGGGTAAAAACATACTGAGTATTGGAATTACTATTAAAAAACTAGCAATAATTTTATAATAAAAACGCGGTACTTCAGGAAAAAAGTCTCGCCCCCAACTAATCCCCCGACCAAAAAGCATCAACCACCAAAATATTGTCCAAATCCAAAATTTATATAGATTTGAATGTTCAGCCATTTTTTTTGCATAACAGTAAGTATAGCCGCACATAAATAATAAAAAGAGTGATTGAACATGTTCAATAAGTGTGACAGTAAGTCCATTATATAAAGGTATAAAAAAATTACCTATAATATAAAGAGTAATACCAAGAATAATAATCGATAAGGAACTTTTGTAAAAATGATAATCTAATTTACACATGTATATCTTAATATCAAGTAGTGTTTTTAAGTTTGAGTATAGTATCGCATTTACGGCATAAATAACTAGTTTTATTATTTTGAATTTTATTATGTCTTATGGATGTTAGGTGATGTTGTTGACACTTGCAGTAGTATAAATAAGTATTGCGGTGTACTGTAAAACGATGAGTGGTCGTTGGGATTTTGCCTAATATTTCTGACATAATATATTGCCATTGTTTACCATGTGGCTTTACTTTTCCAAATTCTTTAAAAACAATTAGATGGGCTAATTCATGAGGTACCACTTCCTCAATAAAATGCATACCATTTTCTAGTAACATAATTGAATTAAGTTGAATTTCCCAACGTACTAAAAATGCACTGCCCGCAATGCTCCCTTTCGGTTTATAGATGATTTTAGGTTCTGTATATTGAGTATGTAGAAGTTGATTGGCTTGTATTAAGTGAGTTCTTAAACAAGCCATTACCTGATTATGTAAATAAATTGGTATGCGTTTATAGTCCAGCTGCATCGCGAAGTAGTGCTGCTTTATCGGTTTTTTCCCAAGGAAAGATATCTCGCCCAAAATGACCGTAACTTGCAGTTTGTTGGTAAATTGGCTGAATAAGGTCAAGCATCTGAATCAATCCATAAGGTCTTAAATCAAAAAATTCTTTGATAAGTGTAACAATTTTATGGTGATCGATTTTTTCAGTACCAAAAGTATTAACATAAATTGATGTAGGATTGGCAATACCAATTGCATAAGATATCTGTAATTCACATCTGTCAGCAAGTCCAGCTGCAACAATATTTTTTGCTACATAGCGTGCAGCATAAGCTGCTGAACGGTCAACTTTTGATGGATCTTTTCCTGAAAAAGCTCCACCTCCATGACGCGCGGCTCCGCCATAAGTATCTACAATAATTTTGCGGCCAGTTAACCCACAATCTCCCATAGGACCACCAATAACAAAGCGTCCAGTTGGATTAATAAAGTATTTAGTCCTTGACGTTAACCATTCGGTTGGTAATGTAGGTTTAATGATTTCTTCCATAACAGCTTCATGTAATGCTTTTTGGTCAATGGCTTCTGAATGCTGAGTAGATAAAACGATAGTATCAACCCCTTTTATTTGACCGTCTTGGTAAATTAATGTGACTTGGCTTTTTGCATCGGGTCTTAACCAAGGAAGTGTACCATTTTTTCTGACTTCTGCTTGGCGACGCATTAAATCATGCGCATAACTTATGGCTGCAGGCATAAAGTTTGGCATTTCATTGGTCGCATAACCAAACATTATACCTTGATCGCCTGCACCTTGTTCCAGTGGATCTTTTCGATCGACGCCTTGATTAATGTCAGGAGATTGCTTGCCAATAGCATTAAGCACCGCACATGAATTTGCATCAAATCCCATTTCTGAACTGGTATAACCAATATCATTAATGGTTTTTCTTGTTAATTCCTCAATATCTACCCAAGCTGAAGTTGTGATTTCACCACCAACTAAAGCCATACCTGTTTTTACATAAGTTTCACATGCGACTCGTGCTTTTGGATCTTGTTTTAAAATAGCATCAAGCACAGCATCAGATATTTGATCGGCGATTTTATCTGGATGTCCTTCTGAAACGGACTCTGAAGTAAATAAAAATTCTGACATAATATATCCCCTTTTAACTTATTGAATGCAATGCTTGAACTACAATACTATAGTTTAAGATCTTTAATTTTAGCAGTTTTACCATCTAGACGTCTATTTTAATAATTTATTACTAAAAAAGCCAGTCTTCCCTAACACAAAATTGCTTGCATTAATTTTTAATCAATTTACGATATTGCGCGTTTCTAATTTATTATCTAATAACCTATAACTAAAAATGAATATTGTAAGACAATCTCCGTCGGTGTTAGTGTTTGATTCAGGTATTGGTGGATTAACTGTTTATAATGAAATTTATAATAAAGTGCCTAATGCACACTATATCTATGCATTTGATAATGAACTGTTTCCTTATGGAGATAAATCAGCAGAGTTTTTAATTAATCGAGTCAATTCAGTCATAGAAACTATTACTAAATTTTATACAATTGATTTAGCGGTTATTGCCTGCAATACGGCTAGTACTGTCTGTTTACCTAGCTTACGTTCTAAATTTTCTTTTCCTATTATTGGTGTTGTACCGGCTATTAAACCAGCTAGCTTACTTACTAAAAACAAATGTATAGGGTTATTAGCAACCAAAGCTACAATAGAGCGAACCTATACAACCAATTTAATTCAGCAATTTGCAGCAAATTGTAGTGTTCAATTGTTAGGTCTTTCTGAATTAGCACTTATAGCCGAAAATAAATTACAGGGTATTACTGTAGATATGCAACAACTAAAAGAATTAATGCAACCTTGGCTTGAATTACAAACAGTCCCCGATACAATTGTGCTTGGTTGTACGCATTATCCTTTTATTAAAAAAGAATTACAGATGATTTTTTCTCAAGCTACCTTTATAGATTCAGGTTATGCGATTGCAACCAGGGTTTATAATTTGTTAAATGATAAATACGATCTGAAACAAAAAACTTCAGATGCGTCTGAAAATATTGTGCTAAGTACAAACTATAACCAGTCTGTAGAAAAGTTGATTAAAAAATTATCTAATTACAATCTTAATAAATATCAATTAATTAAAGCTTGATGTGTTTGAATGTTGCGCTAACGAATAAATATTTTATCTTTTTTACTTGCCAAAAAAAAAGAAGTCCCTATAATGCGCATCCACTGACACGCAGTCAGCGACAAGCAGACAGTGAGTTAGAAAGCGAGGTCAAAAATTTTAAAAAAAGATCTTGACGAATGAAAAGGTGTAGCGTAGTATACGCAGCCCTTGAGACAGTAAACTAAATTAACAAAATGTTGATTGAAAGTTGAAGCTGTTAGCTCTTTAAAAATAAGAAACAGACAATCTGTGTGGGCACTTGCAAGACGAAGAATTAAAAGTCTACGGACTTAAAAATATCAAGTCTTAATAAGTGACACTGAAGATTCATTTGAATATGTCAGAGACAGTTATTGAGCATCAAACTTTAAATTGAAGAGTTTGATCATGGCTCAGATTGAACGCTGGCGGCAGGCTTAACACATGCAAGTCGAAC
>NZ_JAAEDU010000004.1:0-151899 GCF_013344985.1 Gilliamella sp. ESL0254 | reverse complement strand
TGCCTGGTGATAACATCAAAATGACAGTATCATTAATTCACCCAATCGCGATGGCAGACGGCTTACGTTTTGCGATTCGTGAAGGTGGTCGTACTGTTGGTGCTGGTGTGGTTGCTAAAGTTATTAAGTAATCGACTTACCACAATAAAAAAAGGTGCTTTTATGCACCTTTTTTTTATTTTATTACTCAAAACATATCTGTCACAAAAAGTCTGCTTTAACGATAACCATTATTCGGCTTATCATTATTTAATATTTCCTTTTATACCCTAAAACTATGTATAAGTTTATTATTAGTGGATTTAGTTCATAATACTATAAATCAATACCTTTTCTGAGGGATTTTTGGCGGAAAATCAGGCCTTTTTTGCTTTGGAGAATAGAATAAATTGAGTGCAGTGGTTTCGGAGGTTTTGGCCATGGATGAACAAAATAGCTATCGTGACCACGTCCGAGCTAAGGGAATTAAAGCGAATTCCCTTTGCAATCCCGCGCTTAGCTGCAGAATGTGGCCTGCGGTACCCTCTGCAATTACTCGTATCGTCCTGATACTCGCCTCTTCGAGGCCACCTTCGCTATGCTCAGGTATTCAAATTTGTTCCAGAAAAATTTGTCCGCCGCCGCCGCTCGGTCTTGACGCACCGGCTATTATCCGTTCCAGACGGAGAATAGCCTCGCCAAACATCCCTGTTTGGCGTGCTAACCTCGCTCTGTTGTCGGCGCATTCTGATACCGAAATATGGCAAACAATATAGCCATCGTCTTTTGGGATAGTTATTGTGTTTTTATAATTATCTAATTGATTTTATTTTAATTACCACCAGTACCAGTAAGTGCTGTTAATATCCTATTGTAGTTTTTTAAACCGCTGTATAGGTGGTTTAGAAAGTAATTAGCCGTCAAATATATAGCACCTATTAATTTTTGTGATTTGTATAAATTTTATTTACTCTTTACCTTATGGTATTTATAATCAACCTAAAGTTGGGATCTTATTAGTTCTCAGCCATTTTTATTTTAAACTAATGAGGTGAATTTATGGGTCACGCACAAATAAAGGAAGATCGTCTTTACATTCCTCCACGTGACAAACATGTAGAGATTAAAGCAAAACCTGCGTTAAGTAATGACTGTAGTCATAATAAGCAAGTTTTAAACGCCTTTGCTTTTGGGTTCACTCGCTACAAAAAAGCCATGAGAGAATTATCCAAGGTTTAACGAATGCTAGTATCACAAATTGGGGAAATAGTTGATGGAATCATTTTTCTTTCAGTTGATGATATAAAGCTTATCAATTCATTGCTAATTAAACTACAGACACCTAAAGAGCCTATATATGTTCGTGATGAGAATACCTTAGGTATCGTCCCAAGCTAGACCAAGTCTTTACAGGTATCACAAACAAACTGAGGATATTTTTAAGTTAACAGCTGTTCTTATTGAAAGCTTAATTAGAAATCATCCTTTTGCAAATGCAAATAAAAGAACAGCTATGTTTTCTGGTTATCTATTTTTACTATTAAATGGGCAAGAGTTAAAAGCTCCAGATGCAGAAGTTGTTGAAATGGGTGTGGGAATCGCTACAGGAAAATATAATATAGAGGAGTTAGAAAACTGGCTTTATTATTGGTCACACGAATTTGATTCGCGCACTCTTTGTGTTAGTAATGCGTATTCTATTGAAAAATTAATGAGCTCTATTAAAAATTAAAAATCGAACCTAAAGCTCGCAAATGCGAGCTTTTTTTATGTCTGAAGAAAATGCATGTTAATTTCACTCTGTTGTCGGCTCATTCTGACGCCGAAATAGGAAAAATAACATAACCATCGTTTTTGGGATGGGTTATTGTGTTTTTATAAGGCGGTTTTTGTTAAAAAACAGCCAGAAAAAACTTAAATAAAATCAATACCTTTCCTGACCACTTTTTGGATGTAATTGCATTGCTTTTTAACATAAAAACAACTCACCCAAAACACCTAAGATTATGTTATTTGTCCTATTCCGGCGTCAGAATGTGCCGACAACAGAGCGAGGTTAGCACGCCAAACAAGGATGTTTGGCGAGTTTGTGGTGCGCTTGGAGCGCGTCCACAAACGGTGCGTTAAGACCGAGCGACGGCGGAGGGCAGCCGTAGGCCACATTCTGTAGCCAAAGCGTGGGATTGCAAAGGGAATTCGCTTTAATTCCCTTTGCTCGGACGTGGTCACTGTAGCTATTTTGTTCACTAAAGGTCAAAACGTCCGAAACCTTGCCGTACTATAAATAGACCACAAATTTAAACCGCTACAGCATAACCCTAAGGGAAAATTCGCCAACTTACACGGGGGCTTTATTCTTTGTTAGATTATCCTCTATTTGCAACATAACCGCCCCCGCGGCCTAAAGATTAATAACTAAGATATAAAAGTTAAGGTGTGGTGCAAACAGCAAAGTAGTTGCTGGCACCATAGGCTTCAACAGAGCCGTTGAACGAAGAGACACTGGATAACACATAGCTACTTACAGATTCGCCCGTCCAATAAGAGAAGTAGACGAAGCCCGCATCAGTGTAGTCATTCATGCTGCCCCACTCCGTGAAAAAACCAGCACCTATGTTACGCATGTAATGATTACCAGATGAGTAAGGCGTGGCTCCATCTATGCCACTTCTACATGGGAAACTATTATAAACACCACACTTCGCGTTAGTTAAATCCTTAATCCGTGGCATACGATAACCTAAACGACTACACCAAGATACTTGGTTAGACGATGTATCCCCTTTATCACCCCGATTGACAAACCACTGCTTTAACACAAATCCATACCTCACTACATTACCATTTCTATCACGACCCTCTAACTCAAATGTCTGTGGCAAAGATGGCACAGTTAGTGGACTAGGATTAGCTGACTGTATCTGAGAACTACTTGCCCTAGGACCTTTTAACGTTACTCTTACTACACGTTTTGATTTATCAGTAATCCATCTATCTTCGTTTGCGCCTTGGTTTGGCAGCGCCCTCTGATTCACCGTTGCTCTTATACTACCACTCGCGGTCGTGGCAGATGACCACGACAACCCATCTCCATCAACTCCACCTATGAGCAAATCAAAATACAAACCATCAGCGCCTGTTGTAGGAAAATTTTGGCCGTAAGATGATGAACTTATTGACTGAGTTAAAAAACCCTTTTTAGGAGACCATATGATAGATGGGCCGGCCTGATTGGAATCGTCATACATCATACCCCAAGGAAAAGAAATATTAACACCAGTGCCACCAAAGTACAAATTCGGCCTTACGTGACAAACAACAGGACCACCATACGGATTAACATAATATGTCACTGTACTACCACTAAAATTAGTTCTATTAGGAACCCCGTACCGTGTTTGTAAATATCCCCCTGTACTACTTAAGGTTACCCTATAAGGAGCATTACATATATCTAATCTATCACTACGATTAACAGTATTCCCATCCTTATCCGTAAATGATATTGACACACTCCCAGATGCCGTAACATCATTTCTACCCTGACCATCCCCATCAGCGTCCCCCCAATTCAGATATCTATCCACTAAATCACTAAAACTTACTGAACTAGCTGATGATGGAACTACCGTTCTTATATTATCCAAACCACTCGCTACTGGTAATATTATCGGATTTGTCGGACTTGATGTATTTGTCGACGGTGTGATAAGTCGATTACCATTCAACTTAATAGACAATAAACTATCCGTTGAAGTTACCTTAACCTGACCCGCATCAAACGTAAAATACGGCGGAGTACCTTCAATGACTCTTGATGTATGCGCGGTTAATGCCACAGAACTCTGTGTATATGACAACAATAATGGCACGAAGAACAACACTTTAGGTAATCTAAATAATTTAAGTAAGTCTGGTAATTTAAATAGAGAAGATAAGTGTCTCGGCCTTGGCGATAACGTCGCCGATTTCGCTACGCGAAATGACCTCGGTGATGAAAATAAGAACTGTGTCTGATTTCGACTACGGTGAAATTGAAAAAGATTTAGGGCGTAAGTTTGGCATGCCAGATGCCAGATGCCAGATGCCAAGTATGATAGCGCATTTCGATTATCCTGTCAAGTAAATTTTTGTTTTATTTAAATTTTTTATAATTGACCGCTCAACTAATGAGCACTCCCTTGCTTTAAAAGCGCTTAAATTATAAGCGTTTGATTAATAATGTGCTACTTTTTTTGTTAAAATTTTGTAAAGTTTTGTTAAGTAAAAGTCAGCTAACATTGGCTGACTTTGGGGGAATGATTTGGGGTGGTGGTTTTTGGCTAAAAATCACCCCATAAAAACTTTAATAAAATCAATACCTTTCCTGACCGATTTTTGGATGTAATTGCATTGCTTTTTAACACAAAAGTAACTCATCAAAAAACACCTAAGATTATGCTGTCTGTCTTGTTCCGGCGTCAGAATGTGCCGACAACAGAGCGAGGTTAGCACGCCAAACAAGGATGTTTGGCGAGTTTGTGATGCGCTTGGAGCACGTCCACAAACGGTGCGTTAAGACCGAGCGACGGCGGACAAATTTGTCTGGAACAAATTTGAACATCTGAGCACAGCGAAGATGGCCTCGTAGAGGCGAGTATCAGGATGATACGAGTAGTGCCGCAGGCCACATTCTGCAGCCAAAGCGTGGGATTGCAAAGGGAATTCGCTTTAATTCCCTTTGCTCGGACGTGGTCACTGTAGCTATTTTGTTCACCCAAGGTCAAAACGTCCGAAACCTTGCCGTACTATAAATAGACTACAAATTTAAACCGCCACAGCATTATCCACTAGGATTGCCATCGACACTTTCAGCGTCGTCGGCGGCGGGGGCGGCGCGATTGTGGCTTCGCCGCAACAGCGCAACCCTAAGGGAAAATGCCCCAACTTACGCAGGGGCTTTATTCTTTGTTAGATTGTCCTCTCTGGCACCATAACCGCCCCCGCGGCCCAAGGATTAAGGACTAAACGCTAAAAACTAAGGTGCGGTGCAAACAGCACAGACGCTGCCGAAAGCAGTGCCGCTGTCGACAAGGCCGTAGTGCGAGTAGACATTGAACCCACCGCTACCGCTTGTCCAGTAGCCGCTGAAGACGAAGCCCGCACCAGCGTAACGGGACATGTAGCCCCACTCCGTGAAAAATCCTGAACCTATATTACGCTGGTAATAATTACCAGATGAATGAGGCAAGGCGCCAGAAATAGGACTACTACCAGTTCTGACTGAATTGGTTAAATCGCTGACCCTAGGCACCCGATAACCTAAACGACTACACCAAGTGGATTGGTTGGACTGAGTATCCCGTCTACTACGATGGACGAACCATTGCTTTAATACAAATCCATACCGAACCTCATTACCACTACTATCTCTACCCACCAACTCAAACTTCTGTGGCAAAGAGGGGACATCTAGCGGACTAGGACTATCTGAATTTATCTGAGCACTACTCGCCCTAGGACCATGCAATGTTACCTTACCATAACTATTGACTGTAGCTGTTATATCACCATTCGTGACAACAGACCATGTCAACTGACTTGCATTAACTCCTGTAGGCATCCCTAAGTCAAAATACAACCCATCAGCACCCGTTGTAGGAAAATTTTGGTCGTAAGAAGATGGATTTGTAGACTGAGTTAAAAAACCCTTATTAGGATTCCATATGCTAGCTGGGCCTGCGTACCTGAAATCGTCACGGACATTATAAATCCCAGGGACAGAAACACTATTACCAGTACCACCAAAGACCAAAACCGGCCTTGCGTACTGCACAAAGTAACAACCACCAGAAGAATCCGGCTTGATGTAATACGTCGCAGCACCTTCACTAAAAGTAGTACTATTCGGCAAACCATATCGTGTAGTTATACTTCCCCCTGCACTACTTAAAGTTACCTTATACGGGGCACTACATTTACTTAATGTCTCACCACGACTACTAACAGTTCTGCCATCTTTATCCTTTATTGATAACGATATAATACCTGATGCTGTTACTCCTCCATTAACCCCCCGGCCATCTCCATCATCATCTCCCCACTTCCCTTCGCTCATTAGACGACTTAAAGTGGTATATCTTGCCTCCAACGGTATCACCATATGAATATCATTAAATGTATAATTACCACTAGGTAACATTATCGGATTGGTAGCACTTGATGTGTTAGTTGATGGCCTGATAACTCTACCATTCGGCAACTCTATTGCAAAAAAGCTGTCTGTATCCGTTGCCTTTGTCTGTCCCCCATCAAACGTTAAATATGGCGGAGTACCTTCAATTGCTCTTGATGTATGTGCCGTTAATGCCACAGAACCCTGTGTATATGACAATAACAACAATGCCACGAAGAACAATGCCGATTTAGATAACAATGAAGGTTTAAACAATAACCTCGGTTTGAATAGTAATGACGGCCCTAATAACCACTTGGATATCGACGATAATTTTGCCGAACATGTGGCCGATGACCTGACCAAAGAGATTTCCGAGGATGTTGTCGAAGAAACCGCCGAAAACATCGCCTGAAAATACCTCGATGACGGCGTCCATTTCGCTACGCGAAATGACCTCGCTGATGAAAATAAGAACTGTGTCTGTTTTAGACTACGGTGAAATTGAAAAAGATTTTGTACATAGGTTTGGCAGGCCAGATGCCAGATGCCAGATGCCATAAATGGTAACGCATTTCGATCATCCTGTCAAGTAAATTTTTGTTTTATTTCGATTTTTTATAACTGACTGCTCTAATAATGAGCACTCCCTTGCTTTGTAAGCGATTAAATTATAACCGCTTGAGCAATAATGCGCTACCTTTTTTGTTAAAAATTTGTAAAGTTTTGTTAAAGGATGAGTCAGCTTATGCGTGTGTGCTTTGGAAGGAGGGGGTTGGGTGGTGGTTTTTAGCTAAAAACCAATAAATAAAAACGTTAATAAAATCAATACCTTTCCTGACCGATTTTTGGGCGGTAATTGCGTTGTTTTTTAACAAAAAAACTCACCAAAAAACACCTAAGGTTATGCTGTTTGTCTTGTTCCGGCGTCAGAATGTGCCGACAACAGAGCGAAGTTAGCACGCCAAACAGGGATGTTTGGCGAGGCTATTCTCCGTCTGGAACGGATAATAGCCGGTGCGTTAAGACCGAGCGGCGGCGGACAAATTTGTCTGGAACAAATTTGAACACCTGAGCATAGCGAAGGTGGCCTCGAAGAGGCGAGTATCAGGATGATACGAGTAGCGTAGCCGAAGGCCACATTCTGCAGCCAAAGCGTGGGTTGTTAGGGAATTCGCTTTAATTCCCTAACTCGGACGTGGTCACTGTAGCTATTTTATTCACCAAAGGTCAAAACGTCCGAAACCTGCGCACTTAATTTATTCTATTCACCAAAACAAAAAAAGGCTTGATTTTCCGCTAAAAATCGGTCAGAAAATGTATTGATTTTATTCAAGTTTTTTCTGTTGTTTTTTATAAAAATATTGCTTACCTTGCGTTGTGGAATAACAAAACCACTCACTGTGATGAATGGTTTTGTTGGTAGTGAATTGCCATGATGTTGCAATAATTATAATACACTAATTTATAATGCAATAATTAATGGCGCTTCGGTTGCAGCAATAACGTCGTCAATGGAATATTCAGGGTTTATTTCAATTAGTTTGAGCCCTTCTGGTGTTACGTCGATGACGCCCATTTCTGTAATGATGAGATCAACCGCATTAACTGCCGTTAATGGTAATGTGCAACTTTTTAGAATTTTATGTGTGCCTTTCGAGGTGTGCTCCATTGCGACAATGACTTTTTTAGCGCCAGTCACTAAATCCATTGCGCCCCCCATGCCCGGCACCATTTTGCCCGGAATCATATAATTAGCAATATTACCAGATTGGTCTACTTGTAGTGCGCCAAGTACAGAAACATCAACATGCCCCCCGCGAATAATTCCAAACGAGGTGGCACTGTCAAAAAAGCTGCCACCGGGTAAAATGGTGACAACTTGCCCCCCTGCGTTGACGATGCTTTCGTCGATTTCGTCTGTTGATGGGGTTGGACCTAGTCCTAAAAAGCCATTTTCTGATTGTAAGATAATTTCAATCCCTGTGGGAATAAAGTTAGCAACACGAGTCGGTAAACCAATTCCAAGATTAACAATATCACCATCATGTAACTCTTTAGCAACACGTTTTGCAATATAATTTTGTAATTGTTCTTTATCCATTAGCAACTTCTCCCTTTTACAATGTAGTCAACAAAAATCCCTGGTGTGGCTATTTCTTGTGGGTCAAGTTCACCAACTTCAACAATTTCTCCTACTTCAACAATCGTTGTTTTGGCTGCGCTAGCCATGACATTATTGAAGTTATTCATTGAGCCTTTATAAATGAGATTGCCTGCACGATCAGCTTTTGCTGCATACAATAAAGCAACGTCGGCAAATAATGGTTTTTCAAGTAAATAATCTTTACCATCAACGGTGATTTTTTGTTTGCCTTGCTCGACCAATGTTCCTATGCCCGTTGGTGTTAAAACACCACCTAAACCATAGCCTGCACATCGTATACGTTCGGCTAGCGTGCCTTGTGGAACAAGTTCAACTTCGGTTTCACCGGTATTCATTTGTCTACCTGTTTCTTTATTTAGTCCAATGTGAGATGCAATAATTTTTTTAAATTGTTTTAGCATCACCATTTTTCCAACACCTTTGTCGATCAAGCCAGTATCATTACAAATTAATGTTAGATCTTTGATGTTTTGTTGGCATAAAAAATCAATCAGCATTTCAGGTGATCCGTTTGCCATAAATCCGCCTACCATCATGACTGTATCATTTTTAATCAAAGATAACGCCTGTTCAATACTTACTACTTTATCCATAACGCCTCCAGTCCTTATCGAGAAACAACCATTGCAATACCCTGACCACCACCGATGCAAAGTGTAGCCAAACCATTTTTTACATTACGTTTTTTCATTTCGTAAATAAGTGAAATTAAGATTCGAGCACCACTAGCACCAATTGGGTGCCCTAAGGCGATAGCGCCCCCGTTGACATTCACTTTTTCGGCTGGCAATTTTAAGGTATTACAAACGGCTAGTGCTTGTGCGGCAAATGCTTCGTTAGCTTCGAATAAATCAATATCGTCGACAGTCAATCCTGCTTTTTGCAGTGCCTTTTGCGTAGCAGGAATTGGGCCGATGCCCATCACATCTGGAGCAACACCAGCCGATGCCGAGCTGGTGATGGTGGCAAGTGGTTCAAGTCCTAATTTTTCTGCTTTTTCTCGACTCATTAAAATAAGTATTGCAGCCCCATCATTAATGCCCGATGAATTACCTGCGGTAACAGTACCATCTTTTTTAAAGGCTGGGCGTAATGCAGATAATTTGTCTAATGTTGTGTTGGGTTTTGGGTATTCGTCTGTATCAATGACAGTTGGCTCCCCTTTTTTGTTGGGTATAGATACTGGTACGATTTCGTCTTTAAATCGTTGGCTTTGTAGTGCGGTTGCAGCTTTTTGTTGGCTAGCAAAAGCTAATTCATCTTGAGCGGTTCGTGTAATATTGTATTGTTCAGCAACATTTTCGGCCGTGATGCCCATGTGGTAGTGGTTGAAAGCATCGGTTAATCCATCGTTAATCATGGTATCAACCATTTGTGCATTGCCCATTTTTAGACCAAAACGTACATTGGGCATGACATACGGTGACAAGCTCATGCTTTCGGCCCCACCAGCAATAACGACGTCAGCCTCACCACTTGCGATAGCTTGAGCAGCAAGTTGTACCGTTTTTAAACCGGAACCACACACTTTATTAACGGTAAAACTCGATACATTGTCAGGCACGCCGCCCTTGATGGCAATTTGTCTTGCAACATTTTGCCCTAGCCCTGCTTGCAATACGTTGCCCAAAATGACTTCGTCAACTTCACTAGGGTTAAGGGAGATTCTGTCCATCGCTTCTTTCAGCGCCGTCGCCCCCAAATCAACAGCAGATACATTTTTAAATACGCCACCAAAACTACCAATCGGTGTTCGAACAGCAGATACGATTACAACTTCTTTCATACGATATCATCCTTTTTAGCCTAAACAATAAATTTAACTTATGCTAAGTGAAGGATTTATCTTTGTCCAAGACTGGTTTATTATAGTATCTATAAGTTCATCTTATAGAATGTGTTGTTATTTAACGTTGAAAAGTGATAATAAAGTATGGATATCAGGCATCTTCAATATTTTGTTGCAATTGTGAAGGCGGATTTTAATTTGTCTTTAGCGGCTAAAAGGCTTTACATCTCTCAGCCAGCTTTGAGTCAATTTATTAAACAATTTGAGGATTCAGAAAAGGTCGATTTGTTTGAACGTTATAAAGGCCGTTTACAAGGTTTAACACCAACTGGTGAACTCTTTTATGAGCAAGTTAAACAGCTGTTATTACAATATAATTCAATGCTAACAGCAATTCGGGAAGATGCAGGGCAATTAAAAGGTAAAGTGAGAATCGGAATACCACCATTGATTTTGGGAGCGGTGTTTTCTGATATTATTGCTGATTTGATTATTAACCACCCCAATATTGAAGTCGAAATTATCGAAAAAGGCGCGTACGAATTAGGTCGTATGTTTATGGTTGATGAGCTGGATTTTGCTATTTTACTTGATCCAACTAATATCAATCCTTCTATTATTGATGAACATTTAATACAACAAAGTGAATTGTCAGTTTTTTTTCATCGTGAGCATCCTCTTGCCGAAAAAGAAAAATTAACATGGTTAGATTTAAATGATCAGATGCTGGCCATTTTTGAACCAAGTTTTATGATTCACCATAAATTGATGAAAAAATTCGGTGAATACAATATTCAACCACAAAAATGTACCATGTCAGCATCATGGGATTTTTTGTTATTACTTGCCACAAATTCGAAGTTTTTGACTATTCTACCTTCGCCTATTTTGGATATTTATTCGAATCATAATATTGTCGAACGGCGTTTTGTCGATCCCATTGATTGGAAGGTGTTGCTGTGTCACCCTAAAAAAGATCGTTATTCAAAATTGCATCAATATGTGTTTAACTATATGTTGTCTTATTTTAAAAATAAAAACTAATCAAACAAGTGTGTATTAGTATTCAAATCAGACTACGGTCAAGCAACGTTATACAATACACTCGCGTCTGCTGTTTTTTTAGCTAACCCTGTTGCTTTCCATTCGCATTACTTTCAGAATTATTGCATAATACACTGCGTATAAATGACCAAACTAAAGTTAGGAATAATTATGGAACTTCTTTGCCCAGCAGGATCTTTACCGTCACTAAAAGTGGCTATCGATAACGGTGCTGATGCTGTTTATATTGGTTTGAAAGATGATACCAATGCCCGCCATTTTGCTGGTTTGAATTTTAACGAGAAGCGCTTGATTGAAGCATCTGATTATGTACATAAACGCGGCAAAAAATTACATATTGCCATTAATACTTTTGCCCATCCTGAAAATTTTCAGCGTTGGCAATATGCGGTTGATACTGCAGCCAATATTGGGGCTGATGCGTTAATTATTGCTGATCTTGCTATGCTTGATTATGCGGCTGAAAAGTACCCTGATCTTGAACGTCATGTTTCGGTGCAAGCATCATCGACTAATGAAGAGTCGATTAAGTTTTACTATAACAATTTTCAGGTACATCGTATTGTGTTACCGCGTGTACTTTCGATGCATCAAGTCAAACAATTATCTCAAGTTTCTCCTGTTCCACTTGAAGTATTTGCTTTCGGTAGCTTGTGCATTATGGCGGAAGGACGCTGTTATTTATCATCGTATTTAACTGGTGAATCACCCAATACTGTTGGGGCTTGTTCGCCAGCTAAATTTGTTCGCTGGGAAGAGACCGATAAAGGACTTGAGTCACGACTCAATAATGTGTTAATTGATTGCCATAAAAAAGGCGAAAATGCAGGCTACCCAACGCTATGTAAAGGACGGTATTTTGTTGGTGAAGAGCTTTACCATCCTATCGAAGAGCCAACCAGCTTAAATACGATTGAGCTATTACCTGAGCTATTTGCTGCTAATATTGCCTCGGTTAAAATTGAGGGTCGTCAACGTAGTCCTGCTTATGTCGAGCAAGTGACAAAAGTGTGGCGCCAAGCCATCGATCGTTATAAAGCCAATCCTGAGTCATTCCAAGCAGAAAAAAGCTGGATGGATACGCTTGGCTCTGTTTCAGAAGGGACACAGACAACATTAGGCGCTTATCACCGTAAATGGCAATAACGTAATTTATCTACCTAAATAATTAAAAAATATATGTTTTAAGGTAATATTTCGCTTTTTATATCTTCTGTTTTTTGTCAATACATGCAGGTGATAAAGTATTATCTTAATGATTTAATTGATCTGACATAAAAAATATTGTGAGCAAAACTATGAAATACGCATTAGGACCGGTGCTCTATTATTGGCCTAAAACTGAAACAGAAGCTTTTTATTATGCCGCTAAAGATAGTCAAGCGGATATTATTTATATGGGCGAAACCGTTTGCACCAAACGTCGTGAAATGAAAGTTGCCAATTGGCTTGAACTGGCAAAAGAAATTGCTAAATCGGGTAAACAAGTGGTACTTTCAACCCTAGCATTACTTGAAGCACCATCAGAATTAAACGATTTACGACAATTGGTCAATAATGGTGATTTTTTAGTGGAAGCAAATGATTTAGCTGCCATTAATATTGCGCAAGAACATAAATTACCGTTTGTTGCAGGTCCTGCCATTAACTGTTATAACGCCTTAACTTTAAAATTATTACAAAAACAAGGAATGGTACGTTGGTGTATGCCGGTTGAGCTTTCTCGTGATTGGTTAACCAATGTGCTTAATCAGTTTGAAAATTTAAATATTAAGCGAAATTTTGAAGTTGAAGTATTCAGTTACGGTTATTTACCTTTAGCTTATTCAGCACGTTGTTTTACCGCTCGATCAGAAGACAAGCCTAAAGATAAATGTGAAACTTGTTGCATTAACTATCCTGTTGGGCGGGAAGTGTTCTCGCAAGAACAGCAAAAAGTATTTGTGCTAAATGGTATTCAGACCCAAAGTGGTTATTGTTATAACTTGGGCAATAATCTCAAAGAGATGAAAGGATTAGTGGATATTGTTAGAATTTCACCACTTGGTCTTGAAACGCTCGATATTGTCAAACAGTTCAAAGCTAATGAAGATGGATTAAATCCACTACAAATTGAACATAAACGGGATTGTAATGGTTACTGGAATGGTATTGCCGGACTTGAACTTACCCAATAAGCATTTTGTGCCTGAGCAATTTAGAAGAGATTTTCCTGCGCTTAATGATGAAAGCGTATATCTGGATTCGGCTGCAACTGCACTTAAACCACAAGTGATGATTGATGCAACACTTGCATATTATGCACAAAATACAGCCACCGCAAAACGTAGTTTGTACCAAGATGCTTTGCAAGTCACAACAACAATTGATAAGGCAAGGCAAAATGTTGCTGATTTGATTCATGCCAACAACAGTGCTGAAATTATTTGGACACGGGGTGCAACCGAATCAATTAATTTAATCGCACAAAGCTATGCTCGCCCGTTGCTACAACCTGATGATGAAATTATTGTGAGTGAGTTAGAGCATCATAGCAATTTATTACCTTGGCAAATTATTGCTAAGCAAACAGGTGCTAAAGTCATAAAATGGTCATCAGATATTGATGAATTATCATCGCTACTGTCAGTAAAGACCAAAATTGTTGCCATCACCCAAATGTCAAACGTCACTGGATTTTGCCCTGATTTAGCGACAATTAGCCACATTGTTCATCAACATAATGCTATTTTAGTTGTTGATGGTGCTCAAGGTATTGTTCATCATGCGCTTGATGTTCAGCAATTAAATATTGATTTTTATGCTTTTTCTGCCCATAAATTGTATGGACCAACGGGTCTTGGTGTTTTATATGGTAAGCAGGTTTTACTTGAGCAAATGTCGGTTTGGCATGGTGGCGGTAAAATGCTAAAAAGCGCCTCATTTGATGATTTTATTCAAGAAGATCTCCCCTATAAATTTGAGGCAGGCACCCCCAATATTGCAGGCATTCTTGGCTTTAACGCAGTACTTGAATGGTTAAAAAGTTGGGATAATAAGCAAGCAGAAAACTACACAAAGCAGCTAGCTTTCTATACTAAATCACAACTAAACCAACTGACCGATATTCAATTTTATAGTGTGGATAATAGCCCAATTATCACGTTTAATATCAACAATATTCATCATAATGATATTGCTATTTTGTTAAGTGAACAAAATATTGCCATCCGCACTGGTGAGCTTTGTGCTCAGCCTTTAATAAATAAATTAGGTTGCCATGGTGCGATTCGTCTATCATTAATGCCCTATAATAATCAGCAAGATGTGGATAAATTTATTTCAGAGTTGCAAAGTGCAATTGAAATATTGGTGTAATTCTATACTAAACGGTATAGACTCCTGAAAGTTTTTTACAAAATAGTCAACCATAAATAGGTCAATATTATGCTATCACAGCAAAATTTAACCGAGTTATTTGCAAAGCAACATACTTGGCAAGATCGTTATCGACAGTTAGTGTTGTTAGCAAAGCAATTGCCTGATTTTCCTGACGAGCAAAAAACAGAGCAGAACCAAGTCAATGGCTGCGAAAATCGAGTTTGGCTTAGTTATCAAAAGCAGGCCGATAATACCTATATTTTTAGCGGCGATAGCGAAGGGCGAATTGTGAAAGGGTTATTGGCAATTTTAATCATTATTGCTAATCACAAAACAGCACAGCAAATTGCTGCTATTGATTTTCAATCGATTTTGCATGAATTAAAAATTACTGACGAACTCAGTCAATCCCGTTTGCAAGGACTTGCAAAATTAATTGAGCGTATTAAATCGATCACATAAAAAAAGGGGCTAATTAGCCCCTATTTTTAGTATATTTTCGGTATTGGTTAGTTTTCAATATAAGTAAATAGTGTGATGACTTTTTTCACACCATTGACTTTACTTGCCAATTCAGCCGCTGCTTTGCCTTCTTCTGATGTGACAATACCAATTAAAAATACTTCGCTATTTTCAGTAACAACTTTAATATTGCGTGCTTTTGTCTGCGCATTTAAAATTAATTGAGATTTAACTTGTGTTGTTATCCAAGCATCATTGGTAATTGTACCGGCGCCAACAGGTTCACCAATACGAATTTGATTATAGACTTTTTTTATCCCGTCAACTTGATAAGCAAGACTTTCAGCTTTTTCAGCTTGTTCATTATTTGCTTGCCCAGTTAAAAGAATGTTGCCATTATAAGTACTCGAAATAACACGCGATCCAATAAAGAAAGGTCCATTGTCTTTAATTTTCATACTCATACGTGAATTGAGTGTTGTATCATCCACTTGAGTACCTGCTGTACGAGGATCTGTGGCAACTTTTGCCGTGGCCCCTGCTCCTACCCCGATAACGGCAGCAACGCAGCCTTGTAATATTAATGTGCAAGATATTAACATTACCATTAAGGTCACTTTTTTCATTATCACTCCTTATGACTTATTACTTAGTAATAATCAAATTCCAATAAATTTGTCATTATTATGCCTTGTAGATATTGATTTGCAAAATAATTTTATTCATCAATTTTTGTAATTTGACTAATGAGTTTTCCTTTTTTTAACCTTGTTATAATTAATTCACCCACAGTAACTTGCTCAGAAAAACGAACCACTGCTTTGTTTTGGTTGGTCGTAACTGAATAACCTCGTTCAAGTGTCGCCAGTGGGCTAACGCTGTTAAGTTGTGAGGTTTGTAACACAAATTGATGTTGAGATTGAGTCAGTTTTTGTTGTGCTAAATGAGTAATTTGTTGTTGCTTTTGGCCAACAAGTTGCTGTAAATAATGGATCTTATTTTGCGGTGAGACGCGCGATAATCGTTTGTCTAATTGATTATGGCGGTTTGACTGTCTGAGCAAATATTGCTGAATGTTGTCGTATAATGTGTGGCGATAAGTTAGTAACATATTTAGCTGTTTTGCTAGTTTTGCTTGTGGGTGTTGAGTTTGTAATTGATGACGCCATTTGTTGAGTTTTTCACGACACTGAATTAAATAGTAATCCATTGCCATAGATAGGTGTTGTTCTTGAACTTGTAGGCGTTTTACTTGAGCTAAGCTATCTTGGCTAACTAATTCTGCCGCAGCAGATGGTGTTGCGGCTCTGACATCAGCCACAAAATCGGCAATGGTAAAATCAATTTCATGCCCAACCGCACTGACAATAGGTAATTGGCTTGCAAAAATAGCCCTTGCCACCACTTCTTCATTAAATGACCATAAATCTTCAAGCGAGCCACCGCCTCGCCCAACGATTAATACATCACATTCTTGACGAATGTTGGCAATTTGAATCATTTTAGCAATTTGCCCTGCCGCTTCACTGCCTTGTACCTGTGTTGGGTAGATAATCAAATGCAAACTTGGATCACGACGTTTTAATATCTGGCAAATATCATGCAACGCGGCTCCCGTTGAGGAGGTAATAATCCCAACGGTGCGGATATTTTCGGGTAGTGGCTTTTTATAAATGGCATCAAATAACCCTTCATCAGATAGCCTTTTCTTTAACTGTTCAAATTTTTGTTGTAATAGCCCTGCACCTGCGGGTTGAATTTTATCAATCACCAGTTGATATTCACCACGCGCTTCATACAGCGTTACCGTTGCTCTAACCAAAACTTGTTGCCCATTTTGTGGAGTAAAACCAGCACGAAAATTACTATTGCGAAACATGGCACAACGCACTTGTGCGCTATCATCTTTTAATGAAAAATACCAATGCCCTGATGAAGGGCGCGAAAAGTTAGAAACCTCTCCCACTAACCAAACCTGTCCGATCGCATCAGAAAGTAAATCTTTAACTATTTGATTAAGATCTTTGACCGATAAAACGGAGCTGTTTTGCATGTGATGATCCTTTGTTATGACGAGATAGGTTTATACTAAATCAAATTTAGCCCAAATTGGCGCATGATCAGATGGCTTTTCCATTGCACGAATATCATAATCAATCCCCGTTTGTTGACAATGTGCTAGTAATTTGGGGCTGGCTAAGATCAAGTCAATCCTAAGCCCTGTATCCGTTTCAAAACCTTTTGAGCGATAATCAAACCAAGAATACTCTTGCGCAGTTGGGTGGTCGTGGCGGTAAGTATCAACAAAACCTAGCGACATTAAACTGTTCATCCATTCGCGTTCTTCGGGCAAAAATGAACATTTACCGGTGTGTAGCCAACGCTTACGGCTCTCTTGCGAAATGCCAACATCTAAGTCGGTTGGGCAAATATTCATATCACCTATAATTAAAGATAACTGATTATTTAATTGATTTTCTTGTAAATAATTATTCAAATCTTGATAAAATTTACGCTTTGCAGGGTATTTTATTTCATGATGTAAACTTTCACCTTGAGGAAAATAACCATTAATTACCGTTAAATTGCCTTTACTTGTGGGTAGTTCAACCATAATTAAGCGACATTGCGCATCATCACCATCAGTTGGAAAGCCATATTGTACTGACAACGGTTTTTGTTTTGTTAGCAACGCAACACCATAATGTCCTTTTTGCCCATGGTAGTTGAGGTAATAACCAAATTGTTCAAGTTCGGCAACGGGAAACTGATCATTATGCACTTTAGTTTCTTGCAAACCAATTACATCGGGCTGATATTTATCAATAATAGCGGATAATTGGTGGATGCGAGCACGAAGGCTGTTAATATTAAAAGAGATAATCTTCATACTGATTTATTGTCTTTGATTTGATGTTCTAAATACGCATCGTATCAAAAATACGTTATACTGTTAAGCTATTACAGAAAAAGCAACCTTTGTGATAATAAGGAATCACCGCATATGTCTACGGAATTACTTGCCTTACGCGATAAAATTGATGAAGTTGATAAATCTATTTTATCTTTAATTAGCAAACGATTAGCATTAGTTGCCGAAGTTGGCGAGGTGAAAAGCAAGCATGGTATTCCCATTTATGCCCCTCAGCGTGAAGCCGATATGCTAGCTAAAAGACGGCAAGAGGCTGAAGCTCAAGGTGTATCCCCTGCCTTAATTGAAGATATTTTACGTCGTTTAATGCGTGAATCTTATATTAGTGAAAACAACAAAGGTTTCAAAAAAGTCTATACTGGTGAAGGTTCAGTCGTGATTATTGGCGGTAATGGGCAAATGGGGCGGTTGTTTGCTCGATTATTTACTTTATCTGGCTATCAGGTTAAAACCTTGGGATCAAAAACCATGCATCAAGCCGCCGAAGTGGTTGCTGATGCAGCGGCTGTGATTGTGACAGTACCAATAAACAAAACTTGCGAAATCATCAAACAATTACCACCATTACCTAAAGATTGTATTTTAACAGATTTCACATCCATAAAAGTCAAGCCACTCCAAGCCATGCTTGATAAACATCAAGGTCCAGTAGTCGGGTTGCACCCAATGTTTGGTCCCGACGTTCCTAATTTAGCTAAACAAATCATTGTTTATTGCGATGGACGCGATCAAACAAAATATCAATGGCTAATTGAGCAAATGCGTATATGGGGCGCTAATTTATGCGCAATTGATGCCAAAGAGCATGACAAATGCATGTCGTTCATCCAAGCTCTGCGCCATTTTACTTCTTTTTCATATGGCGTTAATTTGCAACGTGAACAGGCTGATTTAGAACAACTCATTGCGCTCTCCTCGCCTATTTATCGTCTTGAACTGATGATGGTTGGGCGCTTGTTTGCTCAAGATCCCGAGCTTTATGCTGATATCATTATGGCATCGGATGATAATATCGAATTAATTAAACGCTATTACGAACGCTTTGGACAAATGGTTAAATTAATTGAACAGCGAGACAAAGCAAAATTTATCAAAAATTTTAATGAAGTAACTACTTGGTTTGGCTCTTACGCAGAGCGCTTTATTAAAGAGAGCCAAGTATTATTAAAATTTGCCAATGATAATAGAGAGTAACTTTATACAAAGCGGTATACTTTCCTGAAAGTTTTTTACAAATTAAAATATGCGTTTATCAAAAATAATTTAGTGTGAGGGAGTAAAATGTCTAATCGAAAATATTTTGGTACAGATGGGATTCGCGGTAAAGTTGGAGAATATCCTATCACACCAGATTTTGCACTCAAATTAGGTTGGGCAGCAGGTCGTGTGCTTGCCAAAGATGGCGTGAAAAAAGTATTAATCGGTAAAGATACTCGCATCTCAGGCTATATGCTTGAATCGGCACTCGAAGCAGGATTTGCCTCGGCAGGTGTTGCTGCGGCCTTTACTGGCCCAATGCCAACCCCAGCGATTGCCTATTTAACCCGTACTTTCCGGGCCGATGCCGGCGTAGTTATTTCTGCCTCACACAATCCTTTTTATGATAATGGTATTAAGTTCTTTTCGACTGAAGGGAAAAAGCTTGATGACACCATCGAATTAGAAATTGAAGCTGAACTTGAAAAAGAGATCGATTGCGTAGAGTCCAAACAACTTGGTCGAGCAAGCCGTATTACTGACGCCGCAGGCCGCTACATTGAATTCTGTAAAAGTACATTCGATCATGATTTAAGTTTGGCAGGATTAAAAATTGTCGTCGATTGCGCTAACGGTGCCACCTATCACATTGCCCCTAAAGTATTACGAGAGCTTGGTGCGCAAGTGATTAAAATTGGCTGTGAGCCAGATGGAGTAAATATTAATGAAAATTGTGGCGCAACTGACGTAAAAGCACTAGCCAAATGTGTTATTGACGAAAAAGCCAATCTAGGCTTTGCATTAGATGGTGATGGCGATCGCATCATCATGGTTGATCATGAAGGTCGCAAAGTTGATGGTGATTTAATTATCTATATCATTGCACGCGAAGCATTAAGACAAGGTCAACTAAAAGGTGGTGTTGTCGGCACATTAATGAGCAATATGGGGCTTGAGATAGCACTTAAAAAGCTTGGTATTCCTTTTGTTCGTGCCAAAGTTGGAGATCGTTATGTGCTTGAAAAACTGGTCGAAAAAGATTGGCGCTTAGGCGCTGAAAATTCGGGTCACGTTTTATTATTAGATAAAACGACAACAGGAGATGGTATCATTGCTGGCCTACAAGTACTAGCCGCAATGGTACGCAATGACATGTCATTAGCTGATTTATGTAGCGGTATGACAATGTTACCACAAGTGTTGATTAATGTTAGACTTTCGGGTGAGCATGATCCACTAAATAGCACTACAGTAAAATCGGCGATTGAGCAAGCAGAAAAACAACTTGGTCATCACGGTCGAGTGTTAATTCGTAAATCAGGAACCGAACCGTTAATTCGTGTCATGGTGGAAGGAAGTAATCAACACGAAGTGCAAAAATTGGCCCAAAATATCGCAGCAGCACTTACAGCTTAAAGTTAACGTTTGAAATAGCACAATTTATACCCATTAATTTAACCATTGATAGGCTAATATTCGGATTAAAATAATAAAAGAAGTTATACATATTTACGAAAAATTAGTAAAAAGTGTTTAAATTCTTAATTTAGCTAATCAAAGGTTGACTTGGTATAGGCTATTAGGTTTAAAATAGTAACTTCAAATTATTACAGCGATTGCTTATACCTTTTTGAATGAAACTATAAGCAATATTTTATTTTTAGAAATAGGTTAAGAGGGTTATATGTCAGTTTCCTCTCCAGCTTCACCACAAGCTTATATCAAGCATCATCTTGAGAACTTGCAAGTAGGTTCCGGTTTTTGGACCTTTAATCTTGACTCATTGTTCTTTTCGATTCTACTTGGTGTTATCTTTTTGTGGATTTTTCATCGTGTTGCCCAAAAAGCAACCAGTGGCGTACCAAGTAAGCTACAATGTGCAGTAGAAATGATCTTTGAGTTTGTCAACAATACTGTCAAAGATATGTTCACCGGTCAGAATAAACTCATTGCACCGTTAGCATTAACGGTATTTATTTGGGTTTTCTTGATGAATTTAATGGATCTTATCCCGGTTGATTTTCTCCCTTATGCCGGTCAATATTTAGGTCTATCGCATTTAAGAGTTGTGCCAACTGCAGATGTTAGCATTACCATGTCAATGTCTTTAGGTGTGTTTGCACTTATCATCATTTATTCAATTAAGTACAAAGGGATTTCAGGGTTTATCAAAGAATATACCTTACACCCATTTAACCACTGGGCATTTGCGCCTATCAATTTAGTACTTGAATTAGTTAGTCTATTAGCGAAACCTGTTTCTTTAGGACTTCGACTTTTTGGAAATATGTACGCAGGTGAACTTATCTTCATCCTAATTGCTGCATTATTACCTTGGTGGTCACAATGGGTATTATCGTTACCATGGGCCATTTTCCATATTTTAATAATTACGTTACAAGCTTTTATTTTTATGGTGTTGACGATCGTCTATTTAGCTATGGCGTCGGCAACGGAAGATCATTAATTTTAATATTTTTTTGATAATAAACTGGAGTATATAATGGATAGTATGTTATTTGTAGCCGCAGGCATCATGATGGGATTAGCTGCAATTGGTGGTGCAGTTGGTATTGGTTTATTAGGTGGCAAATTTTTAGAAGGTGCTGCTCGTCAACCAGAATTGATGCCTATGTTACGTACTCAATTCTTTATCGTTATGGGCCTAGTTGATGCGATCCCAATGATCTGTGTGGGGATTGCGCTTTATGTTATTTTTGCTGTCGCAGGTTAATAAAAATTTAAGAGGAATCGTGTCATGAATATGAACGCAACTCTCCTCGGCCAAGCAATTACATTTGTATTGTTTGTTTGGTTCTGTATGAAGTTTGTTTGGCCTCCTGTTATTGGCGCAATTGAAAAACGCCAAAAAGAGATCGCCGAAGGACTTGCTTCAGCAGAAACAGCAAAAAAAGATTTGGAATTAGCCAAAGCAAATACATCTGACATAATGCAACAGGCTAAGGTTGAGGCTAATGCAATTATTGAGCAAGCCAACAAACGTAAAGCAGCCATTCTTGAAGAAGCAAAACAAGAAGCTTCTCGTGAAAAAGAACGAATTGTTGCGCAAGGACTTGCCGAAGTAGAGGCCGAGCGCAAACGAGTTAAAGAAGAGCTCAAACAACAAGTCGCTACACTTGCTATTGCTGGTGCAGAAAAAATTATTCAACGTTCTGTTAATGAAGCCGCAAATAGCGACATCATTGATAAACTCGTAGCTGAACTATAAGGAGAATAGAGCAATGGCTGACTTAATTACAATTGCTCGCCCTTATGCTAAAGCCGCTTTCGATTTTGCAGTAGAAAGAAACAGCATCGAATCATGGCATAACATGTTAGTGTTAACATCTGAAGTGAGTAAAGATGCTCAAATAAGAAGTGTTTTAACATCTGACATGAAAACCGATTCGGTGGCTAACTTACTCATCAACATCTGTAAAGATGTGTTAGATGAGTTTAGTACTAACTTTATTAAGATTATGGCTGAAAACAAGCGATTATCACTTCTTCCTGAAGTCTTAACCTTGTTTGAACAATATTGTTTAGATAGAGAAGCACAAGCAGATGTAGATGTTATTTCTGCCAGTGAGCTATCTAATGAACAACTTAATAAGATTTCTGTCGCTGTCGAAAAACGTTTATCACGAAAAGTAAAACTAAAATGTCATATAGATAAGTCGCTCATTTCTGGTTTTATTATTCGTACGGGCGATATGGTTATTGATAGTAGTATCAGAGGGCGTTTAAATCGTTTAAATGACGCTCTACAGTCTTAAGGGGACTGATAATGCAGCTAAATTCAACTGAAATAAGTGAACTAATTAAAGAGCGGATAGCTCAGTTCAATATTGTGAGTGATGCTCACAATGAAGGAACTATCATATCTGTAAGTGATGGTATTCTTCGAATCCACGGATTAACTGATGTAATGCAAGGTGAGATGATTGCATTACCTGGCAACCGATATGCAATGGCATTAAACCTTGAAAGAGACTCTGTCGGTGCGGTAGTTATGGGACCATACGAAGACTTGTCTGAAGGTATGAAAGTACAATGTACTGGTCGTATTTTACAAGTACCAGTTGGTGAAGGTTTATTAGGTCGCGTTATTAATACACTAGGCGAACCAATTGACGGTAAAGGCTCACTTCAACATGATGGCTTTTCACCTGTCGAAGTTGTTGCTCCAGGTGTTATCGATCGTAAATCCGTTGACCAAGCATTACAAACCGGTTATAAAGCCGTTGACTCAATGATTCCAATTGGACGAGGTCAACGTGAGCTGATCATTGGTGACCGTCAAACAGGTAAAACAGCGCTTGCTGTCGATGCCATCATTAACCAACGTGACTCAGGGGTAAAATGTATTTATGTTGCCATTGGGCAAAAACAATCAACTATTGCAAATGTTGTGCGTAAACTTGAAGAACATGGTGCCCTTAAAAATACTATTGTAGTTGTGGCATCAGCGTCTGAATCAGCTGCGTTACAATACTTAGCACCTTATGCGGGTTGTGCAATGGGTGAATACTTCCGCGACCGTGGTCAAGATGCATTAATTGTTTATGATGATTTATCTAAACAAGCCGTTGCTTATCGTCAAATTTCATTACTACTTCGTCGTCCACCTGGACGTGAAGCTTATCCAGGTGATGTATTTTATCTTCACTCTCGTTTACTTGAACGTGCAGCGCGCGTGAACGAAGCTTATGTTGAAGAGTACACAAAAGGCGAAGTTAAAGGTAAAACAGGTTCATTAACAGCATTACCAATTATTGAAACTCAAGCAGGTGACGTTTCGGCATTCGTACCAACTAACGTAATTTCGATTACTGATGGTCAGATATTCCTTGAAACTAGCCTATTTAACTCAGGTATCCGTCCTGCGGTTAACCCGGGTATTTCGGTTTCACGTGTGGGTGGTGCTGCGCAAACGAAGATAATGAAAAAATTATCAGGTGGTATTCGTACCGCACTGGCGCAGTATCGTGAGTTAGCTGCGTTCTCTCAATTTGCATCTGACTTAGATGAAGCAACAAGAAACCAATTAAGTCACGGCGAAAAAGTAACCGAATTGTTAAAGCAAAAGCAATACTCTCCAATGACTGTTGCTGAACAATCAATTGTGCTTTACGCTGCTGAACGTGGTTATCTTGAAGATGTAGAACTGGCTAAAGTATTATCATTTGAAACAGCGCTACTTGCTTATGCCCATAGTCAATATGCCGATTTTGTCAAATTAATCGACGAGACGGGTAATTACAATGATGAGATTGAAAGTAAGCTAAAAGCATTACTTGAAAGCTTTAAATCAACTCAAACTTGGTAAGGGTGAGGTAACAAATGGCTAATGCAAAAGAGATTAGAACAAAAATTGCCAGTATCCAAAGTACGCAAAAGATCACAAAAGCAATGGAAATGGTTGCCAATTCTAAAATGCGTAAAACGCAAGATAGAATGGCCGCTAGTCGACCTTATGCCGAAATGATCCGCGAAGTAATTGGACATTTAGCGTTAGCTCAAATAGGCGCCAAACATCCTTATTTAGAAGAAAGAGATGTAAAGCGAGTTGGCTACCTTATTATTTCAACCGATCGTGGTTTATGTGGTGGTTTAAATATCAATCTTTTTAAAACTGTCATTGCTGACATGTCAGCATGGCAGGAAAAAGGTGTTGAAGCTGATGTTGCTTTAGTTGGTTCTCGTGGTGTTTCGTTTTTCTCATCAATAAAAGCAAACATCTTAACTCAAGTGACTAACTTAGGGGATGAACCCAATTTATCCGATTTAATTGGTCCGGTAAAAACAATGCTTGAGGCATATGATAATGGTAAAATTGATAAATTATATATTGTGACGAATAAATTTATTAATACCATGTCACAAAAGCCAACAATTCAGCAATTATTACCTTTACCGCCATCAGAAGATAAAGAGCTCAAAGCTTCATCATGGGATTATATTTATGAGCCTGATGCTAAATCGCTATTAGACGTGATTTTACGTCGCTATATTGAATCACAAGTCTATCAAGCAGTGGTTGATAATTTAGCGAGTGAACAAGCAGCAAGAATGGTGGCCATGAAAGCAGCAACAGATAACGGTGCAAACCTAATTAATGAATTACAAATTGTGTATAACAAAGCACGTCAAGGTGCTATCACTAATGAATTAATTGATATTGTATCCGGTGCAGCCGCTGTTTCAGGTTAGTGCTAAATATTGGCTTATAGTTAAGAAAAAGACGTAGAGGATTAAAAATGGCTACTGGAAAGATTGTCCAGATCATCGGTGCGGTGGTTGATGTCGAATTCCCAGAAGATGCAGTACCAAAGGTATATGATGCATTAGAAGTGGAAACTGGCACTGAAAAATTAGTTCTGGAAGTTCAGCAACAATTAGGTGGTGGCGTTGTTTGTTGTATCGCAATGGGATCATCTGATGGCTTAAGACGTGGACTTAAAGTTGTAAATACAGGTCACGGTATCGAAGTACCAGTGGGGACTAAAACACTTGGTCGTATTATGAACGTGCTTGGCGATCCTGTTGATAAAGCAGGTCCAATTGGTGAAGAAGAGCGTTGGGCGATTCACCGTGCAGCGCCAACCTATGAAGAACTCGCAAACTCAACTGAATTGCTTGAAACAGGTATTAAAGTTATCGACTTAATTTGCCCATTTGCTAAAGGTGGTAAAGTGGGTCTATTCGGTGGTGCGGGTGTAGGTAAAACCGTTAATATGATGGAGTTAATCCGTAATATCGCTATCGAACACTCGGGTTACTCAGTGTTTACTGGTGTGGGTGAACGTACTCGTGAAGGTAACGACTTTTACCATGAAATGAAAGAATCAAACGTACTTGATAAAGTATCGTTAGTTTATGGTCAGATGAATGAGCCACCAGGAAACCGTTTACGTGTTGCGTTAACGGGGTTAACCATGGCTGAAAAATTCCGTGATGAAGGTAAAGACGTTTTATTATTTATCGATAATATTTACCGTTATACCTTAGCCGGTACTGAAGTATCTGCATTATTAGGTCGTATGCCATCGGCGGTAGGTTATCAACCAACATTAGCCGAAGAAATGGGCTTACTACAAGAACGTATCACATCTACTAAAACAGGTTCGATAACGTCAATCCAAGCCGTATACGTACCAGCAGATGACTTAACTGACCCATCACCAGCAACAACCTTTGCTCACTTAGATGCAACAATCGTATTAAGTCGACAAATTGCTTCTTTAGGTATCTATCCGGCCGTGGATCCACTAGATTCTACCAGCCGTCAATTAGATCCTTTAGTTGTTGGTCAAGAGCACTATGATTGTGCCCGTGGCGTTCAATCAATTCTACAACGTTATCAAGAATTGAAAGATATTATTGCCATTCTTGGTATGGATGAGTTATCAGAAGATGATAAATTGATCGTTGCTCGTGCTCGTAAAATTCAACGCTTCTTATCTCAACCATTCTTTGTTGCAGAAGTATTTACTGGTTCACCAGGAAAATATGTACCTTTAAAAGACACGATCAGTGCATTTAAAGGAATCATGAACGGTGATTATGACCACATCCCTGAACAAGCATTCTATATGGTTGGTTCAATCGATGAAGCGATTGAGAAGGCAAAATCTCTCTAAGAGATTCATTGAGCGAAGATCGTATTTAATGGAGATCGTATTATGGCACTAACTTCCTATCAATTAGAAGTTGTTAGTGCTGAATCTCACTTGTTTTCAGGTGATGTTCAGCGAATCAGAATCACGGGTAAAGAAGGTGAACTTGGAATTTATCCTGGGCACACCCCTTTACTGACAACCATAAAACCCGGTATGGTTGGCATTGTGAAAGCGGATGGTAAAGAAGAGTTTATCTACCTATCTGGTGGCATATTAGAAGTACAACCTAACATCGTAACCATCTTAGCGGATACCGCTATCCGTGGCGAAGATCTAGATGAAGCAAGAGCACAAGAAGCAGTAAGACAAGCGCAAGAGCATATTAATCACCCAAGCGATGATATGTCATTTGCTCAAGCTTCTGCAGAACTATCAAAAGCGTTGGCAAAAATTCGTGTTATCGAATTGACTCGCCGCATGGGTCAATAGTTTGCTTTTTAGTATCTTATCAAAATAATAAAGGTTACTAAAATATCTAGTAACCTTTTTTATTTTTAGGTTAGTCATTAATAATTTAAAATTTTAAAGTGGCTTGAACTGCACCCCAAAATTAAAAGTAAAAAATCCAATTTTTTTATACGATTATACATCTTGTGTATGTTAGCGTATTTTTATTTTACCTAAATTTTAATTCTATATTCCTAAGACCATTTGCAAGCCTCGTCATTTGAAGATTTTCCTTCGTCCATTTCCTTAATGTATTTAGCTAATTTCAATTATTAATAACAAAAAATATAAGCTGAAAAACTTAGTTTGATCTACTTAATTATCTGATAAGAGTATTCCACTTTACTGATATATCTGGCTTAATCCTTATCTGTATACTTGTAATAGTTTCGTTATTTATTATTTTTGCGGACAAATACTCCCCTTCTTTATCATTATCTAGATAAAAGCTATTCACATTTTCAATCAAATACTGAGATATTTCTTTTCCGTTATATTCAATAATTGATTGAATCCAACCACTAGTAATACTAAAAGAAAAAATTAAAGATAATCCATTATGTTGACTGAATTTATATGCGAAATCCATATCATCATTATTTTTATAAAAAGGTTTACTTTCAAAAAAAACGAATAAATCTATTTCATTTGGATATTGTTCTATAAACATTATTTTATTGCTCCACTTTTTGGAATAGTTGTTACAAATCGCCTAGAACCATCAGGCATAACTTGGAATGTAGTTTCTAGCATTGTTGCTTTTCCTGACGGCCCTATAAGTAATGATTGCCTTACTTCAAAAGTACCATGTGAGTTTGAAAAACTATTTACTATATTTTTTGTTCCTTGAGTAGCTAATTGGAAGTGATTTTCTAATAGTTGTTGTCCTTGTACATCATTAAAAATTCCAAGTCTTTTCATTTCTAAAGCAAGCTGATTTAATCTAGCTGCATTATGTGCATTACTGGTTGAGTTGCCAAAAAGATAATTAAATTTATTACTATCAATTATATTCGTCCACTTTCCAGCATTAGATAATACTTTTAATCGGGCTACCTTTTGAACAACTTTTGAAGCAGCATTTCCCAACACAAATCCACCAGTAATTTCACTCCCAATTCTTCCTTTGGCATATCCGATCATATACCCAGCTGATTCAGGATCATGTTCTAAAGCATATTCATAAAGTTCTTGCCATTCAGTTACCGAAATCTTTATATTATCATAAACTTTATCTAAATTCGTGACCACTTCATACATACCTACAGCTGTATCTATAGGATGTATAATAGTATCTATAATACCTGATACTGTATTAGCAGCTCCGTCTAAAACTCCGTCAAGCTGTCCTGTCCCTTCACCTTGAACATATGCACTGAGTTTTTCACCATCTCCATCAAATAATTCTAGAAGCCGTAGTTGTTCATTGAGTCTTGTTTCATTCTCCCATGCTAGCATTGCTGCAGAATTATTCTCAACCGCATTCTTACTCGCAGCTATCGAGGTGCTGATGTCTCCTGCATCTCCGCCACTCACCGCAGTTGATAGTCCCATCACTAATTGGGTTAATGCGCTGATGTTTTGTTTTTCAGCTTCAGTGAGGTCTTTGATGTCTCTTCCACCATAGAGGTTATCTAAGATAACTTTTGCCGCCAGCTCGCCGCCTACGGCACTTGCTCCACCGACTATCCCTGAGTTACCTTGTAATTCCGCTACCACCGCACCCAGTATAGCATGCGATACTAATCTCGCTGCTTCATTATCTGTCACCCAAGTGCCGTCTTTATCCATATGCCCTGTGTGCAGTTTTATCTGCTCGGCTATCCATGGAGCACTGGCCCCCGCAAGGCCTCCTGTAATGTCACCGGTAATAATGCCTGTGATAATCGACGTCGCTGTGTCAATCCCTTTGCTGACATCTCCCCCCATGGTGCCTAGGTTTTTGGTCGCTTGGTTGGCTTGTAATTGGCAGTCTACCGCATTATGATTGATTACAAAAACGATAAAATGATAGAGGTGAGCACTATCTAATATTTTGGCGAAGTTAAGAATTTAGTCACAGAATTAACTACTATCTTTAAATAACAAATATCCAATTTTGGATAGGGTAAAATCCCAGCATTAAAGCTGGGATAATATTATTTACCAAATATTTTAATTCCATAGCGACGACACTCCGCATACCAGATGATAGCTCCAGATAAAATACCTACAAAGCAAGAAAGTTTAAAAATTGTATATATATATTCTTTTATAAATTCAATAAAAAACTTTAAATCACTTTGTTCAATAGCCATAATGACTATTGAAATCATTAAATAAAATAATACCTGTGCGCAAAAAAGCACAAAAGGAGTACCAACTGTCAAATAGAAGAGTGCTACATATTTTCTATTTTTTTTCATTATTATTACTCTTAGTTTGTGTCTGAATAATTTTTTCAGAACCTGTGCTTATTACAGAATCAAATAAGCCTCCCCCCCCAAGTAGGAATTGAGCTTTCTGTATAATGCCCTGTTATTCCTAAAAAGCCTTTGTTTGTTTCATGAATATATTTATTTGCTGCTGGATTAAAGATTGGACGGAGTCCTTTTTCTGCATATTTCCCAACACCATAACCAATTGTTGATGAACCAGCACCAATTATGGCACCTGTTACAGGATCTTTACCATCTAATTGATTCGATAATGCACCCCCAGCAGCATTCCAACTGATTGTTCCCCAAAATTTAGTGCCAAATCCAGCAGTAAAAGCACCCGTTCCTGTTGCTATTCCTACATCTCTCCAACTGATACTGCCATCTTCATTAAAATAATATTGACCACCAATATTTGCTGTACCACTTAAAAATCCACCAATCATTGCTTCTTCTGGTAAGAGTGCTATCACAACTGGTGCTAATATAGTACCAATAACAATTGTACCTACTAATTTACATCCTTCCCTATCATGTTCACAATTAGCTTGAGCATGAATTTTTTCCATTATTTCTTTTTCAGTTTTTCCTGCGAATTGTCCTAAAATGGCATTATTCTCAACCGCATTCTTACTCGCAGCTATCGAGGTGCTGATGTCTCCTGCATCTCCGCCACTCACCCAGTTGCCGTCTTTATCCATATGCCCTGTGTGCAGTTTTATCTGCTCGGCTATCCATGGAGCACTGGCCCCCGCAAGGCCTCCTGTAATGTCACCGGTAATAATGCCTGTGATAATCGATGTCGCTGTGTCAATCCCTTTGCTGACATCTCCCCCCATGGTGCCTAGGTTTTTGGTCGCTTGGTTGGCTTGTAATTGGCAGTCTACCGCATTATGATTGATTACAAAAACGATAAAATGATAGAGGTGAGCACTATCTAATATTTTGGCGAAGTTAAGAATTTAGTCACAGAATTAACTACTATCTTTAAATAACAAATATACAAAATTTTGGATAGGGTAAAATCCCAGCATTAAAGCTGGGATAATATTATTTACCAAATATTTTAATTCCATAGCGACGACACTCTAAATACCAAAATGCTATCCCTGTAGGAATACCAAAACAAGCTACCTTACAAGCTATATATATATCATTAACGCCATATATAAAATCTACATTATACATAATAAACAGTATTATTGAGATGGTTAATTCAATTATAATTGCACTACAAAAAAACAGAAAAGGAACTACTGTTACACAATATAATAATGCCAAATATTTTCTATTTTTTTTCATTTTTGTTTTTACCAACTTTTTCTTTAATATAATTTTCTGTCATTGTACCAAGTATAGAATCAGTTACATTTCCCCCAATAGCAGGAATTGAGCTTTCTGTATAATGCCCTGTTATTCCTAAAAAGCCTTTGTTTGTTTCATGAATATATTTATTTGCTGCTGGATTAAAGATTGGACGGAGTCCTTTTTCTGCATATTTCCCAACGGCATAACCAATTGTTGATGAGCCAGCACCAATTATGGCACCTGTTACAGGATCTTTACCATCTAATTGATTCGATAATGCACCCCCAGCAGCATTCCAACTGATTGTTCCCCAAAATTTAGTGCCAAATCCAGCAGTAAAAGCACCCGTTCCTGTTGCTATTCCTACATCTCTCCAACTGATACTACCATCTTCATTAAAATAATATTGACCACCAATGCTAGCTGTGCCACTTAAAAATCCACCAATAATTGCCTCTTCTGGTAAGAATGCTAGCACAACTGGTGCTAATATAGTACCAATAACAATTGTACCTACTAATTTACATCCTTCCCTATCATTTTCACAATTAGATTGAGCGTGGAGCATTTTTTTAATTTCTTCGTCTGTTTTTCCTACGAATTGCCCTAAAATGGCATTATTCTCAACCGCATTCTTACTTGCAGCTATCGAAGTACTTATGTCACCCACATCTCCACCACCCACTGCAGTTGATAGCCCCATCGCTAATTGAGTTAACGCGCTGATGTTTTGTTTTTCAGCTTCAGAGAGGTCTTTGATGTCTCTTCCACCATAGAGGTTATCAATGATGACTTTTGCCGCCAGCTCGCCGCCTACGGCACTTGCTCCACCGACTATCCCTGAGTTACCTTGTAATTCCGCTACCACTGCACCCAGTATAGCATGCGATACTAATCTTGCCGTTTCGTTATCACTCACCCAGTTGCCGTCTTTATCCATATGCCCTGTGTGCAGTTTTATCTGTTCGGCTATCCACGGAGCACTTGCACCGCCAGTGCCACCACTGACCGATACGTGGCTAACATCAAACCTTGCTTTGTTGTCGATATCACGTCACGGCCAGCAAAAAAATTAAATAAAATCAATACATTTTTGAACGATTTTTTTATAGGTAAATAGTGTGTTTTTATGTTTTAAATAGAAAGAAATATGGCTCAATGAGTAATACAACAGGGGTGGCCATTATTTACTACAATGGTGCATGAAAACAATAATGGCTAAAAATTGGTGCTAAGCCAAAATTAGTAATTAAAAAATTAATTATAGAATTTAGTGACAGTATTAAATGTCACTTTTAATAACAAATAAACTGATATAGTGTCAGGATTGTCAGGTTAAGTTTGAGCTAATACCCTTTATTTAACATTGGTATCTTTATCGATCATTCGACCAAATTTAGGCTAATTTTTTATCATATTAACTAAACTAATAATTAATTCATTAATTCTGCTTTCTAGCTGTTCAGGTAAATAGGCTTTCATAATCATCAAGCTCAAAACCATCCATAATCAGTAAATAATTAGTTTAGTTCTGCGATAAAAATCGCAGAACTAAATCAAAACAATTAAATTGATAATACAGCTATTGTAGCTAAACTAAGAACTTCATTTTTTGTGAATTCAAAATGAATAGTATAAGACCCCATATCATATAATACCCAAGAATTTATATAACCAAAAAAAGGACTTTGCTCATTTCCTCCTTTTTTTGATGGATTTCCTAATAATTCAATAATCATTTTTTCAGTATAATTACCATCTATTTCTCTAAATAATTTCCCTTTATATATCGAATAATTATTTTCTGCCTTAAAAAAAAATTGAATATGATTTAAGTGTTGTTTTCTAAAACCAATAAGAATACCTGTACGAAAAAATTCATAATATTTAGTTTGATCTGGATCATTGTATTCAATAGGATCCTCAGAAATTTCAGGTTTTTCACCAATAGAGTTTTCTAACTTCAAAAACTCTTCTGATATTTCAGCATATCCTAATGCATTAACAAACTTTTGCCATTCTATCATTATCAATAAATCCCCATTTTTTTATTACGAGCTATTATCTTATTTATCGCATCTTCAACTTGATTTGGATCATAACCCTTTTCAATCATATTTTTACGTAATGCATCAGTATCTCGGCAAACAGCACCACAAAGATCTGTCGCATCTTTTTGTATTTGTTCTGGTGTATTTTTACCACCATAAGTAGGCCCTTTTTGATGAACATCTCTAGGCACTTCTACTGTTGTAGCCTCATTATAAAGTTTCTTTGACTCTGTAGGAGTTAAAGGACGTCCGAGTCTAGCTTCCTCTGCTTTCTTCAATGCTGCAAAAGATGGAATATGGTCATGCTCCAACATATCACCAACTACCTCATTAGCTTTTAGTTCTCTATAAGAACCAACATCAAGAGCTTTTACTTTATTCTGAGCCTCTTGAACCAACTCACTTGCTTTTTTTGTATCACCTAATTTTAATGCCACTTTAGCTTCTTTTAGGAGCTTACCAACAGCATCACCTAAACCAGGTATTAATCCAACAGTTGCAATGACATAATCGATACTATCCTCAGCTTCAGCAAATCCTTTTATATCACCAACCACTGGTGTAAAATCAACAATTATACCACCTATTGTTTTTAAATTATCAATAACTAGTTCTTGCCTTTTCTGAGTACAAGCTGCATCATCAACTCCACCACAATAATTATTAATAAATACTTGTTCTATTCTTTCTGAAGCTTCTTTTTTATCTTGTTCTGTCCAATATGGATCTTTATTCAATAAGTTATTCTCAACCGCATTTTTACTCGCAGCTACCCCAGTATTCACATCTTGGATATCTCCGCCCATCGCCGCAATGGCAAGACCTGTCGCAAGTTATGATAATGCACTGACTTGTTGTCTTTCTTCTTGGTTTAGGTTTTTGATGTCTTTATCGGGGTAAAGGATACCCGCAATAACTTCAGCACCCCGCTCACCTATCGCTGCACCCATGCCACCCACAAGTGCAGAGTTACCTTGCAGCTCAGCAACCACCGCTCCGAGTATGGCATGGCTGACCGTGTTGGCAACAGTGTTTCCTTCGGTCTGTTGTTTGATAATGGTGGCAATTTTTGGTGCGAGTGCCCCTGCGGCTGCCCCTTTTATGTCGCCACTGATTAAGCCGTTGATAAGGCTTACCGCCATGTCAAATCGTGATATCTTTGCCTACACTAAGACTCACATTATGCGTCCCAACCACTTCGCTGCCCGTCACTGTTAAGTAGTTGCCCGAATTAATGTTCACCCTATCACCATAAATCCCACTGCCTTTTTGCGTGATATTATCCACCTCAATATCTTCAGTAATTGACCCCTTATTGAGTAAGCCTTTGGTTTTGTGATGCTCGGTTAACTGTAAACGCTAGGTTTCGATATCTAGCACTCCACTCGAATAATTTTTGTTATCACATTTAACTTGCCGTTTTAATTTATCTTTAATAGATTTTTATCTCGTTATAGATTGTCGAGGGCTGATCATAAAATCTTTACCCAAATTGGTTAAGGCTATTTTTTATGCACATTCATTACATCAGCTCATAAAATTAGAATAAACAAAGCAAGTTACATAACCGCTAATTACTCTTTTTTATTATAAAATTGATACTATAATAGCGACTAGATTTATGAGTAACGATCAGCGATAATCTTAACCCAATCTTACCAATAATTAGTATTGCTATGTTTACCATTTATCATTCAAACCAAGTCGATCTACTTAAGTCTATTGTAAGTGAATTGATGCGCAGGCAACCATTAGAGGATGTATTTACACCTGATATAGTCATGGTGCAAAGCCAAGGTATGGCACAATGGTTGCAAATTGCGTTAGCGGATGAACTTGGTATTGTGGCTAATGTTGATTTTCTTTTTCCAACGCAGTTTATTTGGCAACTTTATCAAACCTTGTTACCCGAGGCGCCAATTGAAAATAGTTATAATGTTGAATCAATGAGTTGGCGTTTGTATTATTTGTTGCCTCAAGTTATTAAACAACCTGAGTTTAGCGCACTTAAACATTATCTTGATATTGATAAGCAAGATAGAAAGCAGTACCAACTTGCAACACGAATTGCCCGTTTGTTTGACCAATATTTAGTTTATCGCCCCGATTGGTTAGCCAAATGGGAAGCCAACCAAAATGTTGCCGAATTAAATCATCATTCTGACGAAGTTTGGCAAGCAGAGCTATGGCGAAAGCTAATATCCATAAGTCAACCTTATCATCGCGCTAATATTTATCAACAAATGCTTGAAATTTTGTTAGATAATAACTTTGATCGTTCACGTTTAGATCCGTTACCTAGCCGTATTTTTATTTTCGGTATTACTTCGCTACCACCGATCTATCTTTCACTACTTTCAGCACTTGGACGACATATTGATGTCCATTTGATGTTTAATAATCCATGTAAATGGTATTGGGGCGATATTGTTGAAAAGCAGTTATCAGATATCTTCAATACCCCTGAAAAAAGCCCCAATCCACTTTTAACTTCGTGGGGGAAACTTGGGCGTGATAATCTGTTTTTATTACAGGACTTCAATAATAAGCAAGATATTGATGTGTTTGCCGATCAAAACCGAGATTGTTTATTACATGCAATTCAACAAGATATCCTTGATCTTTATCCAATGGTAGATGCTCAACAACCCGTTGAACTAGCAGATAAATCCGTATCTTTTCATGCTTGCCATAGCGAACAACGTGAAGTTGAAGTGTTATATGATTATCTTTTATCTGTTTTTGATGCTGATCCTACATTAGAATTACGTGATTGCATTGTGATGGTATCGGATATTGATAAATATGTCCCTTATATCCGTGCTGTTTTTGGTAATGCTTATGAAAAACGCTATTTGCCTTTTACTATATCTGATCAAAAAGCACGTAACATTGATCCGATTGTACAAGGTTTTTTTACTATATTAAATTTTCCACAAAGTCGATTTACTGCTGAAGAGCTGTTTAATTTATTAGAGATACCAGCTATTTCAGAAAAATTTGCAATTAGTGAATCACAGTTAACTTTATTACGTACTTGGATTATTGAATCAGGCATTCGTTTTGGTCTTGAAAGTGCACATAGCTGGTTATTTGGACTGGAGCGTTTATTACTAGGCTATACCATGAGTAGTGAACAAGGCGGTTGGCAACAGATCTTGCCGTATGATGGCGCGACAGGCTTAGATGCCGAATTAATCGGCCAATTAGCTGAGTTTATTAAAATTGTAAGTAAATGGTTTACAGCTTTAAGCGAAGAAAAAACATTAGTTGAATGGCAAAGTTGCTGTCTTGAACTAATTAACGATTTTTTTGTCGATACCCCACAACGTGAATCAATTTTATTAATGATCGAAGAGGAATGGCAAAAATTAATTAATAGTGGTTTAGCTGCTAATTATACTGATAATATTTCTATCACAATTTTGCATGATGCAATGCAATCGCGCTTAGAGCAAAATCATCTAGCGCATCGTTTTTTAGTTGGTAGGATAAACTTTTGTACCATGATGCCAATGCGATCCATTCCTTTTAAAGTGGTCTGTTTGCTGGGTATGAATGACGGAGATTATCCAAGAACATCGCTTCCTCTCGACTTTGATCTTATTGCTCATCATCCAAGACGAGGCGATCGCAGTCGCCGTAATGATGACCGCTATTTATTTTTAGAGGCTATTTTATCAGCGCAAAACCAGTTATATATTAGCTATATTGGGCGAGATATAAAAGATGATAGTGAACGTTACCCATCAATACTAGTTGATGAGCTTTGGGAGTATATTGCACAATATTATAACAAGCCTGTTAATCAAGTTGATAGCTCGACAAATAACTTGGATTTTTTACGTGTAAACCATACACGCACACCATTTAACCCCCAAAACTTTTTGCAAGATCCCAAAAGTTATGCTGATGAATGGTTACCCGCTGCATTACAACGAGGGGAAAATCAAGACTTTATTAGTGAAATAGCCGCTATTAGCGTCGATAATATCAATCTTGACGAACTAAAACGATTTTACCAGCACTCAATTAGGCTATTTTTACAAAAACGTTTTAATTTTTATATTAATTATCTTGATGATACATTACCCGATGCGGAAAACTTTAATCTTGATAGCTTACAGCGTTATCAATTGAACTTGCAGATTTTAAATCAACTTATCACCAAAGAATCACAACAATCCAATGATTGTTATCAACACTTAGCGCTAACTGGTGACTTGCCAGATGGCGCATTTGGACAGATTATTTATCATGAACAAAATGAAGCAATGCAATCATTAGCTAATAAAATCTGCCAAGAACGCCTAGAAATAACAACTCAAGAAGTGAACTTAGCCATTTCACTAAATCAACAACATTACCAATTACAAGGTTGGTTACCCCATATTCAAGATGATGGTATTTTAACATGGCGCCCTTCAAAACTTTCAATTCGAGATGGTATTTCGTTGTGGATCGACCATTTGGTTTATTGCATCTTAAATCCAGATAAAGTTGAAAGTCAAAGCCGTATCTATGGCAGAGAAGAAAACGAATGGCGTTTTTCACACTTTCCAAGTAATGAGGCTATGGCAATTTTAACCTCGTTAATTGAAGGCTATGTACAAGGTATCAATCAACCTTTATTACTACCTGTACAATGCGCATGGAATTGGTTAATTGCAGCCTATAACAAAAAAACAGGTGAGGTTATCGCGAGTGAAAAAGCAATTAATCAACTGTTAAATACTTGGCAAGGTGGATTATACCAATCGGCTGAGTGTGATAGCTACTACGCTAGACTTTATCCTGAATTAACGGATGAATTAATTGAACAAATTACTTTTGCTGCCCAACGATTTTTACTACCAATTTTATTACATCAAGCAACCGTAGAATAAGGGGCATTATGTTTATTGATACACACTGTCATTTTGATTTTCCGCCTTTTACTGATCATCTGGCCGATTCAATAGATAAAATTCGCCAAGCGGATATTGTTGGGTTAATCATACCCGCAGTTAGCGCTAACTATTTTAATACCGTTTTGCAACTTGCTGATAATTATTGCGAGATCTATGCTGCTTTGGGGCTGCATCCTATTTATCAACATACCATGGCGGATTTAGAGCTGTTAACCAATATCGTTAAAACCAAACCTAAAAAATTAATTGCCATTGGTGAGATAGGACTGGATCGCTATGATTTAAGTATTGATTGGCAACAGCAGTTATCATTTTTTAGGTCACAATTAGCGCTTGCTAAACAGTTTGATTTACCTGTTTTGATTCATTCACGCAAAGCGCACGATATTATGTACCACGAATTACACCGCGCCAACTTACCTTGCCGTGGTGTAATACATGGATTTTCAGGTAGCTATCAGCAAGCTATGCAATTTGTTAAGTTGGGCTACTATATTGGTGTAGGTGGCGTAATAAGTTATGAACGAGCGAATAAAACGCGCAATACGATTGCTCAATTACCGCTAGAGAGCCTTGTGCTCGAAACGGATGCTCCTGATATGCCATTAAATGGCCGTCAAGGTCAAATAAATCGCCCTGAATATATCGCCGAAGTCTTTAAAATATTAACCCAATTACGCAATGAATCAGCAGAACACATACGCAGCACGATTTTAATAAATACCTTGACGCTATTTAATAGAATAAATAGAATGAAAATTACACAAAACAAATAAAATAACCCTATCATTATTCTAGAATTATTTTATTAAACCCATAGCAGGTTTATATGACCAGACAATTTAATCAGCTGTTGATTCGATCTATTATCTCTCTTACCCGATTATTTCCTTTGTGGGCAATACTGTGCGCCGGTGTTGCCTATTTCTTTCCTTATACCTTTATTCCTATACGCCCCCACACCGCACATTTACTTATGTTTGTAATGTTTACCATGGGAGTTACATTAAGTATTGATGACTTTAAACGTGTGGTAACCAAGCCTAAAGCAGTAATAATTTGCACTTTACTACATTATATTGTAATGCCACTAACTGCTTTAATCTTAGCCAAACTGTTTACAATGAGACCAGAATTATTAGTTGGAATGGTGTTAGTCGGTAGCGTTGCCAGCGGTACGGCTTCAAATGTGATGATTTATCTTGCTAAAGGCGATGTTGCGTTATCGGTGACAATTTCATCAGTGTCAACACTAGTAGGCGTGGTTGTAACACCTCTACTCACACTATTATTAGTAGGAACAACTGTTGAAGTCCCTGTTTGGGACATGCTTTTGCATATTGTACAGATCGTTTTAATACCGATTATATTAGGTTTAATTGTTCACCATTTTTTATATCCTATCGTCAAAAAATGTGAACAATTTTTACCACTTTTATCAATGCTCTGTATCTTATTAATTCTGTGCATTGTCGTAGCAGGTAGCCATACGCAAATTGGTCAAGTGGGGGGCACCGTTATTTTTGCAGTTGTGATTCACAATGCATTAGGTTTACTTGGCGGTTACTGGGGTGGTCGTTTATTTGGTTTTGATGAGTCAACTTGCCGAACCATGTCACTTGAAGTGGGAATGCAAAATTCCGCCCTTGCCGCTACCTTAGGTACTACCTACTTTTCGGCCTTATCAGCGCTGCCCGCGGCAGTATTTTCGGTTTGGCACAATATCTCTGGTTCATTACTAGCTGGCTATTGGCAAGATAAATCTGTTAAGAATAAGAAAAAAGCCAATAATTAATAAATAATATTGTAAAATGGCATCCATCGCTCTCTTTCTTAATAAAATAAGTAGTAAGAGAGCTTAATTTCCAGTGCTTATAGCCAACTGCTCACCCAGCATTTAAATTAATTTTAGGCAAAATTAAAATGAATAGCGAATTACAGTTACCACCCTTTGTTTATCGAATATTACCATGGATTGCAGCATTTGCATTTTTTATGCAATCGCTTGATACCTCGATATTAAACACTGCGCTTCCCACGATGGCTAAAGATCTTAATGAATCCCCCTTAAATATGCAATCAGCAGTGATAAGCTATGCTTTAACCTTGGCATTATTTATTCCAGTCAGTGGTTTTTTATCGGATAAATTTGGCACTAGAAATATTTTTGTGATGGCAGTTTCACTGTTCACCCTTGGCTCATTGCTTTGTGCCTTATCCAATTCATTAATTTTTTTAGATATCTCACGTGTTATTCAAGGTATTGGTGGCTCAATGATGGTGCCGATATCACGTTTAGTATTAATTAAATCTTTTAAGCGTAGTGATTTTTTAGCTGCCTTAAATACCGCCACTATTCCCGGTTTAATTGGACCTGTTTTGGGACCAGTATTAGGAGGATATTTGGTTGATGTGGTGAGTTGGCATTGGGTGTTTTTTATTAATTTACCCATTGGTATTTTAGGTGTGATAATTAGTTGGAAATATATGCCTAATCTAAAGGGTGAACATATGCCTTTTGATCTGTTTGGTTTTATATTTATTGTGATTGCCTTTATTAGTGCCACTTTAAGTGTAGAGGTTTTAAACCAAAATCAGACATATGATTTTCCATTGCTACTTGCCGTAATCAGCTTCGTTTTTCTAATTATTTATTATGGGTATGCCAAAAAGAAACCAACACCATTATTCCCACTATCACTTTTTAAGATCCATACTTTTAAAATAGGCATTATTGGCAATTTAATCTGCCGATTAGGTATATCTGGTGTGCCTTTTTTAATTCCATTGTTGTTACAAGTTGGTTTTGGCTACTCAGCCATTTTTGCCGGTGTGATGCTAATGCCAATGGCCATTGCATCAATTTGTACTCGAATTTTTATTCCACGTATTTTAGCTCGTTTAGGCTATCGTTTTGTGCTCGTTGCTAATACCATTTTAGCGGGCATCATGATTGTTTTAATGTCGTTGTTAAATTTATCAACACCACTTATATTAATTAGTTTATTGCTATTTTGTATTGGTGGTATTAATTCTATGCAATATACCGCGATGAATAGCATAACTTTAGCGAACTTAGAAAAGGAAAATACGAGTAGTGGCAATAGTTTAATGGCAGTTAATCAACAACTTGCTATTAGTTTTGGTACAGGATTTGGTGCAGTTTTACTGCGATTAATTAGCAACTCTGCTAGTACTATTCACGCATTTCAATTAACATTTGTTATACTCGGTGTGGTTACAGTGCTATCAAGCATTATTTTTGCGCAACTAAAAAATGAAGACGGCAAAAATCTAATCACCCATCGCCAAGAAATAAGGAGATAAGTAAATGTTTCAATATCAAATCGTCCCTGTTACTGCTTTCCAAGAAAACTGTAGCATTATTTGGTGTGATCAAACCATGGAAGGCGCACTGATTGATCCTGGTGGTGAACCAGAACTACTGAAAAAAGCCGTTGAAAAACTAGGTGTAAATATTAAACAGATTTTATTAACCCATGGACATTTAGATCATGTTGGTGCGGCAACCACATTAGCTCAATATTATGATGTAAAAATTATTGGACCAAGCCAAGAAGATGAATTTTTGCTAACAAGTTTGCCACAACAATGCATACAATTTGGTTTTCCTCATACTGACAGCTTTTTACCTGATCGTTGGTTAAAAGAAGGCGACCAAATTCAAGTAGGTAACATAACTCTTGATGTGCTTTTTTGCCCAGGCCATACTCCTGGACATATTGTTTTTATTAATCATTTGGATAAACTAGCTTTTGTCGGCGATGTATTATTTAAAGGCAGTATTGGACGGACAGATTTTCCTCGAGGCAACCATACCGATTTAATTTCATCAATCACTAACAAATTATTACCACTTGGTGATGACTTTATTTTTGTACCAGGACACGGCCCTATGTCAAGTTTTGGTCATGAACGAATCAGCAATCCTTACTTAGTTTAAGTAGAACCTTATTTTTTGTTATCACGCTCTTTGTATTGGGCTGTGATAGCAACAATTTAACCTATATGTAAACTTTTTATATAAAAAATAGTTTACATTGAAATACATTGCGCTATTATAGTTCTACTATTTATGTATCAAAGGTAGAAAATAATGAAACAACAACTTACTTCGTATTATCCAACATTTATCACGACACTGGTTAATTTATCTTCTTGGCAACGTAAATTACTGGCCACCACTAGTGCAGCATTACTTTTAGGATTAGCTGCTAATATTAGTATTCCGACATATCCGGTTCCATTTACATTACAATCATTGGCAGTATTGCTAATTGGCGCTTTTTTAGGTCGTAAATTAGGTGCATTAGCAATAATTCAATACCTTTTTTTAGGCGCGATGGGATTACCGCTATTTGCTAATGGCAGTGGTGGGATTATGGCATTAGCGTCACCTTCTTCCGGTTACTTATATGGCTATGTATTTAGTGCCTATTTAGCTGGTTTTGCAGCAGAAAAGGGATATGATCGTCACTTTATTTTAGGCTTAATTGCATTTGCTTGTGCACATCAATTGTTATTTATATTTGGTGTTGTCTATTTAATGGGTTATTTGCATATTACACTTATTGATGCATTAAAAGTGGGTTATTTTCCATTTGTTGGTATTGATGCACTTAAATTTATTATTGCAACTTGTGTAATGTTTTCTCTATGGCGTTATCGTGCTAAAAATCAATAATATTCAAAGTGGCGATATCATCTTCCAAAGCCTTAACGAAGATAATGATTTTAGTCACGCAATAAACCGTTCTGGCGCAGTGCCTAACATGGATGAGATAACAAAAAATATCAATCATGTCGGTTTATATATTGGCAATAATAGCGTCATCGAAGCGACACAAAAGCATGGCGTAATTGAACAATCTTTGATTGACTTTGTTGGTGCGGCTAGACGTAATATCATTGGTAGAATCCATGATTTGGCCGTTATTCAAAATGCATTAAAGCGAGCTAAACATTGCTTAGGTTTACCTTACAATCATAGCTTTCATCAAAATGCAGATGGTTTTTATTGCAGTGAACTGATTACTTATGCCTTTAAAACTAAACAAGGTAATGATTATTTCGCATTATATCCAATGAATTTTAAGGATATAACAACAAATCAAATTTTGCCTTATTGGCTTGATTATTATCGCGATCTAAAACAGAGCATCCCACAACAAGAGCTTGGTTCGCATCCACAACAATTACTCAGACAAAAACACTTATTCAAGACAATCCTAACACTTGAATGATTATAAAGGAGGCGAGTTCATACAAAAAAAGCATTTAACTATTGACATAGCGCCATAAAATCTATAATATGCGCGCTACATTTCGGTTCCTCCATAGTTCAGTCGGTAGAACGGCGGACTGTTAATCCGTATGTCACAGGTTCAAGTCCTGTTGGAGGAGCCAACTTCTAAATTCTAAAACCATCTTAGATAAATTACTTCTTATACCAAACTTCTTTTCTTTCTTCCAAATTTTTATCCTGTTGATATCAAAAGTCTATATTGTATTTGCGAAAAAATTATTCATAATAATTCAATAATAAATTTATCTTTAGATATATATAATGTCATTAAACCATGATTTTTGGTGATAATATTTATAGGCAAGGAACCTTTATTAATGCATATCCATTTTATTATCCATGAAGCTTTCGAAGCACCTGGAGCCTATGAACAATGGGCTAGGATGCATCATCACACCATAACCTATTCTCGCGTTTATCTTGGTGAACCACTTCCTAATTGCATTGATGATATCGACTTTCTTATTGTGATGGGTGGTCCACAATCACCGTCAACAACCAAACAAGAATGCGCTCATTTTGATTCTATAGCAGAACAAGCTGTGATCTTATCAATGATAAATGCCGGTAAAATAGTTATTGGTGTGTGTCTAGGCGCTCAATTAATTGGTGAGGCGTTAGGCGCAAGTCATGCCCAAAGCCCAGAAAAAGAGATTGGAAAATTCCCAATTACATTAACGCAACTCGGTAAAACAAATCCTTTATTTACTGATTTTGGCAATACATTAGAAGTCGGTCATTGGCACAATGATATGCCTGGTTTAACCAAAGATGCCCAAATTATAGCTTATAGCACAGGCTGTCCTCGGCAAATTATTGCTTATAATAAATTCGTTTATGGATTTCAATGCCATATGGAGTTCACGCCTGAAGTCGTTGAATTGCTGATTGTCCATTCGCAAAAAGAGCTTAATCAAGCTGCAAATTACCGCTTTGTTGATACGCCTGAAACGCTTCGCTCGCATGATTACACGGCAATGAATCAAAAACTTTTCACTTTTCTCGACAAGTTGAGCCAGCGCTATCAATCATCTTTAAAAAAATAACTGATTATATATTGTAGATAAAGGAATGGAAAAATATGAAGGATATCATTGTCGATAAACCGATAAAGCGCAGTAAATTAAGGCTAAAATTAGGCAAAGAGTATTTTATCTTAAAACGAAAATTTGAGTGGTGGCGACATCGTCACGCCTATAGCACTATCGACATAAATAATAATACCTGTTGTTATTCACACAAAAAACATCAGTCTGTTTTATTAAGACCGCTAAAAGATGTGGATATGTATTTACAGTATAATAAAATTACTAATCTTAGATTAGCCATTGAAAAACTTAATGGTTCAATCATTAAGCCCAATCAACGTTTTTCGATCTGGCAAAAAGTAGGACGCCCATCCAAAAAACGAGGATTTTTAGAAGGACTATCATTACATAATGGGCAGATAGGCAAAGATATTGGTGGAGGATTATGCCAATTAGGTAATTTGATTTATTGGATTGTGTTACATTCTGATCTCACCATTATGGAGCGTTGGCGGCATAGTTTTGATGTTTTCCCTGATATCAATCGTACAATTCCTTTTGCTTGTGGCGCAACCTTGTCTTATAACTATGTTGATTTACAATTAATCAATAAAACCAATACCACTTACCGGCTTAATCTTTGGCTTGATGATCAATATTTACATGGTGAATTACTTGCTAATATCCCATTAACTCATCATTATCAAATCCTAGAAACCGATCATCGCATTGAACAACAGTGGTGGGGAGGCTATACCAGACATAATAAAATATGGCAACGCAAAACACATTTAATTGATAACCATGTCGAAGAAAAGCTCATCAGCGAAAACCACGCAATTATGATGTATACCCCATTTATCGCAAGTAATGAAAGCTAATTGGGAAAATAATAATCACCCCAATCACAGATAGCCACTAACTATCTAAGTGATAGTTTGAGGGCTATACTAATAGCCCGTATACTCATAAGATAAAGTAGTTAATAATACCTAATATATGAAAGGAGCAAATTTCATGGCTTATACTTTACCCCCTTTACCTTATGCTTATGATGCATTAGAGCCTTATATCGATTCTGAAACAATGCATCTTCATCACGATAAACATCATCAAACCTATGTCAACAATGCCAATGCTATCATTGAAACTTTATCTGCTGAAATTAAACAATTTAGCCCAAGCGATTTATTAAAAAATTTAGATAAAGTGCCCGCTGATAAACTTACAGGCATTAAAAATAACGTAGGTGGTCATGTTAATCACACCCTTTTCTGGGAACTATTAAAAGTTGGTACCGAACTTAAAGGTGAACTTAAAGCAGCCATCGAAAAAGATTTTGGTTCAGTTGATGCATTTAAAGAAAAATTTGCAGCAGCGGCAGCCACTCGCTTTGGATCTGGTTGGGCTTGGTTAGTATTACAAAATGGTAAACTTGAAGTTGTTTCAACAGCTAATCAAGATTCACCATTGATGGGCGAAAAATTTGCTGGCGTTTCTGGTACACCTATCTTAACGCTTGATGTTTGGGAACACGCTTATTATTTGAAATACCAAAATCGTCGTGTTGATTACATCGGTGCATTTTGGAATGTGGTTAACTGGGATAAAGTTGCTGAGCTATACGCTGAAGCAAAAAAATAACCCAACTTGCACTAAATATCTTCAACTAAAAAGATAGCGCTTTATGCGCTATCTTTGCTTTTCGCTGAGCACTTTATTCATCAAGTTCAAGTCAAAATGGCAATTGGCAATTGCTAAATTATGCCCAAATCCGCTACAATGAACGCTTGTTAAAAAATCATAAAACTGAGCAAACCAATTTAAATCATGTTTGAAATTAATCCTGTTAGATCAAAGATAGCAGAACTTACCGAACGCACGGCCGTGATTCGGGGGTATCTTTGACTATGATGTCAAAAAGGAACGGCTAGAAGAAGTTAATGCCGAACTAGAACAAGCCGAAGTTTGGGCCGATCCCGAAAAAGCGCAAGCGTTAGGTAAAGAGCGCGTTGCATTAGATGAAATTATTAATACTATCAATTCATTAACGCAAGGTCTTGACGATGTTGAAGGCTTACTTGAACTAGCTATCGAAGCGGACGATCAAGAGACTTTCGATGAAGCAAATAGCGAACTTGAACAACTAGAAAAAAAACTGGCCGGCCTTGAATTTCGGCGTATGTTTTCAGGTAATTACGATAGTGCAGATTGTTATTTGGATATTCAATCTGGATCGGGCGGTACTGAAGCACAAGATTGGGCTGAAATGCTACTGAGAATGTATTTGCGTTGGGCGGAATCAAAAGGCTTTGCAACCGAAGTGATGGAAGTCTCTGATGGCGATGTTGCCGGTATTAAATCAGCAACGATTAAAGTATCCGGTAATTATGCTTACGGTTGGTTACGTACTGAAACAGGCGTACATCGCCTTGTCCGTAAAAGTCCATTTGACTCAGGTAATCGACGTCACACCTCGTTTTCGTCAGTGTTTGTTTATCCTGAAATTGATGATGATATTGATATCGACATTAACCCAGCTGATCTTCGCATTGATGTATACCGTGCATCAGGTGCGGGTGGACAGCATGTGAATAAAACCGAGTCTGCTGTACGTATTACCCATGTGCCAACCGGTATTGTGACGCAGTGTCAAAATAACCGTTCACAACATAGCAATAAAGATCAAGCCATGAAACAGTTAAAAGCAAAACTGTATGAGCTTGAGATGCAGAAAAAAAATGCCGAAAAGCAACAGATGGAAGAAAACAAATCTGACATCGGCTGGGGCAGTCAGATTCGCTCTTACGTGCTTGATGATTCACGTATTAAAGATTTACGCACTGGTGTTGAAACGCGTAATACGCAGGCCGTATTAGATGGCGATTTAGATCAATTTATTGAAGAAAGCTTAAAAGCAGGCTTATAAACCGCTTGGCTATAAATAAAAGGTAAAACTATGTCAACAGAGCAGCAAGATCAACAAAAACAAATTGAAGAGTTAAATAACGAACTAAAAGTACGTCGCGAAAAGCTCGCTCATCTTCGCGAACAAGGTGTTGCGTTTCCTAATGATTTTCGCCGTGATGCGATTTCAAACGATCTCCACAAACAATATGGCGATAAAACTAACGAAGAACTCATTGAAAACAAAATTACCGTAACGGTCGCAGGACGTATGATGATGCGCCGTATTATGGGGAAAGCGTCATTTGTTTCTTTGCAAGATGTTGCTGGACAGATCCAACTTTATGTTACCCGCGATGATCTCCCTGAAGGTTTTTATAACGAACAATTTAAAAAATGGGATTTAGGCGATATTGTCGGTGCGAAAGGTTACCTATTTAAAACAAAAACAGGCGAGCTTTCTATTCACTGTGAAGAAATTCGTTTACTAACCAAAGCGCTACGTCCATTGCCTGATAAGTTTCATGGACTTGCCGATCAAGAAATGCGCTATCGTCAACGTTACTTGGATCTTATCACCAATCAAGAGTCAAGAGAGACGTTTAAGGCTCGTTCAAAAGTGGTTAGCGAAATCCGTAACTTTATGCTTGAAAATCACTTTATGGAAGTTGAAACTCCAATGATGCAAGTCATTCCAGGTGGTGCATCAGCAAAACCATTTATTACGCATCACAATGCGCTTGATTTAGATATGTATCTACGAATCGCGCCAGAGCTTTATTTAAAACGTTTAGTGGTGGGTGGCTTTGAACGTGTCTTTGAAATTAACCGTAACTTCCGTAACGAAGGGGTATCGCCAAGACACAATCCAGAATTCACCATGATGGAAATGTACATGGCTTATGCCGATTATAAAGATCTAATTATATTAACCGAAGCCTTATTCCGTCGTTTAGCGATTGCCGTAACAGGTGATGCTGTTGTGCAATATGGCGAGCATACTTTCGATTTTGGTAAACCATTTATTAAAATGACCATGCGTGAAGCCATTTGCCATTATCGTCCTGAAACCAATAATGCCGATTTAGATGATTTTGATAAAGCATGTGCCATTGCCCAATCTGTTGGCATCAAAATCGAAAAAGGCTGGGGACTTGGTCGCGTTGTTACTGAAATCTTTGAAGAAGTGGCTGAAGCAAATTTAATTCAACCAACGTTTATTACTGAATATCCAGCCGAAGTTTCACCACTTGCTCGCCGTAACGATGAAAACCCATTTGTTACTGACCGATTTGAATTCTTTATTGGTGGTCGTGAAATTGGCAATGGATTCTCAGAACTTAATGATGCGGAAGATCAAGCACAGCGCTTTGCTGACCAAGTGTCACAAAAAGATGCGGGTGATGATGAAGCCATGTTTTATGATGAAGATTATATCACCGCACTTGAACACGGCCTACCACCTACAGCAGGACTGGGGATTGGGATTGACCGTACCGTGATGCTATTTACCAATAGTCACACTATTCGTGACGTGATTTTATTCCCGACTATGCGTCCAATCAAATAAAGTCAATTATTACTTAAAACTCACTTATTTTTGATAAGTGAGTTTTTATGCTTAAGCACTCACTTCGCCCACAATTAAGATAAACAGATCTGCATCATTCTCCCCAAAGGCGCACCCATTAATATTACTTAAATCTAAATTAAACCTTATTTAATACTCAATATATAAAAGCCATGATCAGTTGTGAGTTTTTACTTACATACTCAAAAAAACAATATACATTATGCTAATAGAACAACAAAAATAACATAACTAAACGAAGGGAAAATTGGTTGAGGGGGCTCATTATAAGGAAATAAAGATAGGTGTTCTTAACTGTGTCCAATAAAAATAAAGAAGTGAGTAATTATTCACTTTTAACTATTCATGCAAGCCATAAAAAATGCACAATACCACGATAGATTAGCACGTTGATTTATCTATATCGTTGGCCACCATAATAGCGCCAACGATTATAGGAGAAGGACTTAATGAATATCAGTTGAGCTTCCTTGATGTGGTAGGATCTGATTTAACACAATGGCTAAAATCCCACACAAGCTTATACCCTGTAATGCATATGACCCAAAATCAAAAATCATTCCACCAATCCCAAAAACTAAAACTAATGAGACAATACACATATTTCGAGGCACGGATAGATCTACCTTATGTTTGACTAAAATATTAATGCCTACTGATGCAATTGAACCAAACAATAGCACCATAATTCCCCCCATGACTACAGTTGGAATTGTTCCTAAAAGTGCACCGATTTTACCAATAAAAGACATTAAAATAGCCCAAATTGCCGCCCATGTCATAACGCGAGTTTTAAAATTACGCGTTAATGTAACCGCACCAATCACTTCGGCATAAGTAATACAAGGTGGTCCACCAAAAAATCCAGCTGCCGAAGTTGCTAGTCCATCACCGAGTAATGTGCGATGTAAACCAGGATCACGCGTATAATCTTTACCTGTAACAGCACCAATTGCCATAATATCACCAACATGTTCAATGGTTGGAGCAATCACAATTAGCAACATATACAAAATCGCTTGCCAGTGAAATTCAGGAAACGTGAAATCAGGCACTTTAAACCATGGCGCATCAATCACCGGTTGAAAATTGACAATACCGAACACACAAGAAAGCACATAACCAACCACAATACCGGAAATAATTGGTAATAATTTTAAAAAACCTTTTGCCCAAATAGCCACTACTAGCGTTGTTAATAGTGAAGCCATTGAAATAAGAATCAATTGATAATTTTCAGCTTGTAGCCCACTATTTTTACCCATTGCCATCCCAACAGTAACCGGTGCAAGCGATAAACCAATAACCATAATAATTGGACCGGTCACAACCGGCGGTAAAATGAGGTCAATAACATGTCTACCATTCATTTTGACTGAAAAAGCCAAAAGCATAAATACAAAACCAGCGGCAACTAAACCACCTAACGTAGCGGGGATCCCCCACTGAGCAACACCAAATGAGATAGGGGCAATAAAAGCAAATGATGAAGCTAAAAATACCGGCACTTTACCTTTAGTGGTTAATTGAAATAGTAAAGTACCTACCCCAGCAGTAAAAAGCGCTACATTGGGATTTAACCCCGTTAACAATGGTACTAACACCAATGCACCAAATGCGACAAATAACATTTGTGCGCCAGTAAAAATATCCTGCCAAGAATGCTTATGCAGTGATGTTATATTTTTTGTTTTGTCTGTTGTGATATTGCTCACATCGCGCCTCTCTTACTTAACTAATTTGTTGTATAACTTGCCTAATTGACAGGCATAAAAAAACCGGATTAACCGGTCTAAAATTTGAGATTTTATTTTGTGCCGAAGATTTTATCTCCAGCGTCCCCAAGTCCTGGCAATATGTAGCCTTTTTCGTTCAACCTCTCATCGATTGATGCGGTATAAAGTTCAACGTCAGGATGAGCTTGTTCAAGCACTTTAATGCCTTCTGGTGCAGCAACCAAAACTAATACTTTAATATTTTTACAGCCTGCTTTTTTAAGCAGATCGATCGTCGCAACCATAGAACCGCCTGTTGCCAGCATTGGATCAACAACCAAAGCCATTCGCTCTTCAATATCTGAGGTTAACTTTTGGAAATAAGGAACTGGTTCAAGTGTCTCTTCGTTACGATAAAAACCGACAACACTAATACGAGCACTTGGAATATGCTCAAGCACACCATCCATCATACCTAAGCCGGCACGCAAAATAGGCACGACAGTAATTTTTTTACCTTTAATTTGCTCAACTTCAACCGGTCCACACCAACCATTTATGGTGACTTTTTCGGTAGGGAGATCAGCCGTTGCTTCATAAGTTAATAAGCTACCAACTTCACTGGCCAGATCGCGAAAGTCCTTGGTACTGATATCATGTTCACGCATTAAACCAATTTTATGGCGAACGAGAGGGTGTTTTACTTCAACTATTTTCATGGGAGGGAACCTCAGTGTTATTTCTATAATCTATTAGTAGGTATAAATAACCACTGAGCGATAATTCTAACATAGAACTCATTTTATGAAAACCTGAAATCAACGAGCTGGATAAAGTAAAATCAATTTTAATATTAACAGTTGTTTTATTAAAATTATTTGATCAGATACTTTCGCCGTCTAAATACTCAACCGGCAAATCAACCACTTTTTGCTCGACTTTTTCACCATTAATTCGTTTTAATAACAGCTCGGCAGCAATTTGCCCCATTTCAACTCTTGGGGTATGGATAGACGCCAATTTTGGATTCATAAATTGACCAATTTGGTGTCCATGAAATCCGACAATCGCGATTTGTTTTGGCACTTCGATCCCAATTCTCTGGCATTCAAGCAATACCCCTAAAGCTAAGTCATCATTAGTACTAAAAATACCATCAACATCAGGAAAATCATTTAAAACTTGATGTAAAAATCTTGCACCCAATTCATAAGATGATGCTTCTTTAGTCGCTAGAGTTCGTGGATTTAATCCCGCATCTTCCATTGCTTTTTCATAACCTTGTTGACGAATAATACTGCGCTGATCTTGCCTTGCACTAAAATAGACAATATTACGACGCCCTTTATTTATCATACGATGGATCATATTTCTAGTCGCAGTAAAATTATCAAATCCAACAGCCATATCAATACAAGGAGAAACGCTATCCATAATTTCAACCACAGGGACACCAGAAATTTCGATCATTTTTAATGTTGCAGGGGTATGTATTCTTTCGGTTAAAATTAGGCCATCGATATTATAAGAAAGCAGTGAACGTAATCGAGACTCTTCTTTTTCTGCACTGTAGCCAGTATGGGTAATCATAGTTTGATAACCCCTAACATCGGTAACCTTTTCGATACCTTTTAAGATATCAGCAAAAACCTGATTAGTTAACGAAGGAAACACAACGCCAATTGCATTACTTTTTGCATTAGACAGCATATCAGGCGCTTTATTCGGAATATAACCAAGCTTATCAATCGCAGCAGAAATTTGTAATTGAAGAGGCTTAGATACTAAATTAGGATCGCGCAAAAAACGACTCACCGTCATTTTACTAATCCCAATTAAATTAGCGATCTCTTGCAAGCTTGTTCGACGTTTTTTATTCGTATTCATTTATGATCTTCCGGTAGCCTTGGTTGCCAATCAATTGGCGTTTTACCTTGCTGCGTAATAATATCATTTGCTTTAGAAAAGTGTTTACAACCAAAAAAGCCACGATGAGCAGACAACGGCGATGGATGCACTGACGTTAATACATGGTGTTTTTGACGATTAATAAACTGCCCTTTTTTTTGTGCTGGCGATCCCCACAATAAAAAAACCACACCCTCAAGATGTTTATCAATTGCTGCTATCACATGGTCAGTAAAGGTTTCCCAACCTATTTTTGCATGAGAATGCGCCTGCCCTGCTTCAACAGTGAGCACATTATTTAATAATAATACGCCTTGAGTCGCCCAAGAAGCTAAATAACCATGGGAAGGAATTGTAAATCCCTCAATATCTGTTGATAGCTCTTTATAGATATTCATTAACGATGGTGGTGGCTTAATGCCCGGTAAAACAGAAAATGAAAGTCCGTGGGCTTGATTAGGACCATGATAAGGATCTTGCCCTAAAATTACGACTTTGATTTGGTCAAATGGCGTAAAACGAAACGCATTAAACACATCATGCTGGGGCGGATACACAATCTTACCATTAGCGCGCTCAGATGCCACAAATTGTATTATATGTTGAAAATAGGGCTTCTCTTTTTCACCGCCGATGACGTCATGCCATGTTAATTGATTACTCATACAATACCTATACTATAATTTTATATGACTCAACAATGCTACTTGCTGATTACAATAATTATACCTAAAAATCATAATAAACCTAATGCTAATCAGCTTAAACCTCACTACATCAAGAGTATTAAATATTCAGTCGTGCTCCTTTATTGCTAAAAGGACAATTAACAAAGAAAATAAATAATTAATGTAATAAATAGTTTTCATACAACCATAGCTAAAATGCTAAACAAAGGTATTGCTTATTGAATTGATAGCTTTTTTTGACTTTAATCAAATATCCAAAGTGCTATATTAACCCTAATTATTTTAGGGCAATAAGGCCCCGTTAGGAGGATTTAAAATGATTACAGGTATCCAAATTACTAAAGCAGACAATGCAGCACTTCTTAACTCTTTCTGGTTATTAGACAACGCTACAAAAGAAGCACGTTGTGTAGCTGCTAAATCAGTTTATAAAGAAGATCAAGTGATCCCAACTGCAGAACTAGGTAAATTCGAATATCGTGAAGTCCCATTAGATGTTGCCCCAACTGTTAAAGTTGAAGGTGGTCAACATTTAAATGTAAACGTTCTTCGTCGTGAAACTTTAGAAGATGCCGTACAACATCCAGAAAAATACCCACAATTAACCATTCGTGTTTCTGGTTATGCGGTGCGTTTTAACTCACTAACTGCTGAACAACAACGCGACGTTATTGCTCGTACATTTACAACTAAAATTTAATTAGTTGGTTAAAATAAGAACCCAGCTTTGGCTGGGTTTTTTTATGGTTTTTGGTAAAACCATTAAATAAAAACTTTAATAAAATCAATACCTTTTCTGAACGATTTTTGGGCGGAAAATCAGGCCTTTTTGGGGTTGGTAAATAGAATAAATTGGGTGCGCAGGTTTCGGACGTTTTGACCTTGGGTGGACAAAATAGCTATTGTGACCACGTCCGAGCTAAGGGAATTAAAGCGAATTCCCTTAGCAATCCCACGCTTTGGCTGCAGAATGTGGCCTACGGCTGCCCTCCGCCGCCGCTCGGTCTTAACGCACCGTTTGTGGACGCGTTCCCGACGCACCACAAACTCGCCAAACATCCCTGTTTGGCGTGCTAACCTCGTTCTGTTGTCGGCACATTCTGACGCCGGAATAAAACAAACAACATAACCATCGTTTTTGGGAAAGATTGTTATGTTTTTATAATTATATCGTTGATTTTATTTTGATTAAACGCCTACACGGAGTTAAAGATATTCATTACGGGCATTATGATAATAAGTTATTTCTAAACCACCTACACGGCGTTAAAGTAGAACTCAAGATTTGATAAATCTTGCTGTATAAAGATAAACAACAATTTCATCTTTGAAAACCCTTTTTTTGAGGTGCTTTATAATGTTTTGATTTTATTTAATTTTAAATTATCGTTAAAAAAAGGGTTTGGAGCGGTTAAATTGCTGTTATTGGGGCGCTATTTGTGGTTTTGTTGATTTGTTGTATGTCGGCGCTTTGCTTAGGTTGTTTAATTGATTGATTTAGCTTAAAAATAGCAAAATAAAAACTTCAATAAAATCAATACCTTTCCTGACCACTTTTTGGATGTAATTGCATTGCTTTTTAACACAAAAATAACTCACAAAAAGCACTAAAGGTTATGTAGTTTGTCTTGTTCCGGCGTCAGAATGTGCCGACAACAGAGTGAGGTTAGCACGCCAAACAGGGATGTTTGGCGAGTTTGTGGTGCGTCTGGAACGCGTCCACAAACGGTGCGTTAAGACCGAGGGCGCCGGCGGACAAATTTGTCTGGAACAAATTTGAACACCTGAGCATAGCGAAGGTGGCCTCGAAGAGGCGAGTATCAGGATGATACGAGTAGTGCCGTAGGCCACATTCTGTAGCCAAAGCGTGGGATTGCAAAGGGAATTCGCTTTAATTCCCTTTGCTCGGACGTGGTCACTGTAGCTATTTTGTTCACTAAAGGTCAAAACGTCCGAAACCTTGCCGTACTATAAATAGACCACAAATTTAAACCGCAACAGCACAACCCTAAGGAAAGTGCCCCAACTTGCGCGGGGGCGTTATTCTTGGTTAGATTGTCCTCTCAGGCACCATAATCTCCCCCGCGGCCCAAGGATTAAGGACTAAACGCTAAAAACTAAGGTGCGGTGCAAACAGCGTAATAACTGCTGGAAACGCTGAAGCTGCCGACGTTGCCGTAGTCCGAGTAGACATCGAAGCCATAGCCACCTGTTGCGTCACTCGACCAGAAGCCGTGGTCGTTGACGAAGCCCGCATCAGCGTAGTAGGCCAGGTCGCCCCACTCCGTGAAAAAACCAGAACCTATGTGACGCATATAATGATTACCAGATGAATGAGGCAAGGCGCCAGAAATAGGATTACGACCAGTTCTGACTGCATTGGTTAAATCCTTAACCTGTGGCGCACGATAACCCAAACTACTACACCAAGTGGATTGGTTAGCCTGAGTATCCCGTTTATCACCCCGATTGACGAACCACTGTTTTAAGACAAACCCATACCTCACCTCATTACCTCGACTATCCCTACCGACTAACTCAAATGTCTGTGGCAAAGAGGGCACATCTAGCAGACTAGGATTACTTGAATTTTTCTGAGTATCATCAGCCCTAGGACCGCTTAATTTTACCCTTGTCCTTGCCCTATTTGACTCCCAGTTGACTGTAGCTGTTATTCCATCACGAGTAACAGGAGACCACGTAAATCGCCTTCCATTCACTCCTGCAGGCATCTCTAAGAAAAAATACAACCCATCAGCACCCGTTGTAGGAAAATTTCGGCCGTAAGAGGATGAATCAGTTGACTGAGTTAAAAAACCCTTATTAGGGGCCCATATGTTAGCTGGGCCGGCGTAATCGTCTGTGCCACGGGCGACCCTCGGCCTTGCGTAACTCACAAAGTAACAAGCAACAGGACCTGTAACACCATACGGATTGATATAATATGTCACCGCCTGACTGCTAAAATTGGTCCTATTAGGAACACCGTACTGGGTCTGTAAATATCCCCCTGTACTACTTAAAGTTACCCTATAAGGAGCCTTACATCCACTTAATTCTTCATTAAAACTAACATCATTGCCATCCTTATCTGTAAAGGATGCCGATATACTCCCTGATATACCATTTGCTGCCGGCTCATCTCCATCATCATCTCGCCAATAATTATACCTTGTGGCTAAATCACTTAAACTCACTGAACTAGCTGTTGTTCGTGGGAATATCATTCCTATACTTCCCAAAGTACTTCCTGCATAAGGTAAGCTTATTGGATTTGATACGCTTGATGTATTACTAGATGGCGTGATTACCTGACCATCCTGCAACCGAATAGACAACAAACTGTCTGTATCTGTTGCCTTTGTTCGACCATAGTTGAACGCTAAATACGGCGCACTACCCTCTATTACCCTTGAAGTACACGCCATGAATGGCTGTGAACAAGGCGTTAATGCCACAGAACTCTGTGTATATGACAACAACAACAATGCCACGAAGAACAACGCCGATTTAAGGAATCTAAATAATCTAAGTAAGCTGAGTAAACCTGATAAGCCTGATAAGCTTGGTAAACTTGGTAAACTTGGTAAACCTGAAAATTTAGATAGAAGAGGTAAACGCCTTGACCTCGGTGATAACCCTACCGATAACGTCTCCGATTTCGCTACGCGAAATGACCTCGCTGATGAAAATAAGAATTGTGTCTGATTTCGACTACGGTGAAAATTAAAAAGTTTTAGGGCGTAGGTTTGGCAGGCCAGATGCCAGATGCCAGATGCCATAAATGGTAATGCATTTCGATCATCCTGTCAAGTAATTTTTTGTTTTATTTCGATTTTTTATAACTTACTGCTCTAATAATGAGCACTCCCTTGCTTTGTAAGCGATTAAATTATAACCGCTTGACCAATAATGCGCTACCTTTTTTGTTAAAAATTTGTAAAGTTTTGTTAAAGGATGAGTCAGCTTATGTTGGCGGGCTTTGGGAAATGGTTTTGGTGATGTTTTTTGAATAAAAAACATCAAATAAAAACTTTAATAAAATCAATACCTTTTCTGACCGATTTTTGGACGGAAAATCAGGTCTTTTTTGGGTTGGTGAATAGGATGGATTGGGTGCGGTGGTTTCGGACGTTTTGACCTTTAGCTAACAAAATAGTTACAGTGACCACGTCCGAGTCAGGGAATTAAAGCGAATTCCCTGACAACCCACGCTTTGGCTGCAGAATGTGGCCTGCGGCTACCCGACGCCGCCGCTCGGTCTTAACGCACCGGCTATGATTCGCTCCCGGCGAAGCATAGCCTCGCCAAACATCCCTGTTTGGCGTGCTGACCTCGCTCTGTTGTCGGCACATTCTGACGCCGGAATAAGACAAATAACATAATCATCGTTTTTTGGGATGGGCCGTTGTGTTTTTATAAGGCGGTTTTTGTTAAAAAACAACCAGAAAAAACTTAATAAAATCAATATTTTTTCTGACGTATTTTAGTGTGTAGATAGCTAAATAATCAGTCTGATTGGTAGATTTATTTTGCTGTTTTTTTGCACTATGACTGCTTTTTATTGTTTACTGGTGCCTAAGTTATTATTTTATTATAATAAAATAATAACTTAAGGAATTAATATAAAAATTGGAAAAAAACAATGCTAAAAAGTTACTTTTTATTATTCGCTTTGTTATTTTGTATCCCAACTTGTTGGGCTGATGGTTTAACAAAAGAGCAAGCGGAAAATCTTGAACTTGCCGGGGTTAAACTTGGAATAACCGAATCGGAACTGGTTGAATTACTCAAAAACCAATATCACCTTTCTGAAAATGACTTTACTGTTAGTGAGCAGCAAATGGCATTACCGCCAACCAAAATAGATGGAAAAAGCATAACTACTTGCACAATTAAGATCTATGAAGTCGTTTTAAATACCAACCATCCAGAAGAAACGTTAACAATTCAACTTAAAGACGATATCACGCATAATCCTCCACAAAAAATGGTGGTTTATAGTATTTATCATACCATGCCATATACAGTAGAAAGTGCGCAGAAGGTTTATAAGGAGTTAACCGAAAAATATGGTAAGGAAGAAACAACAAACTTTTTCGGAATAAAAGTCTGGCGTTACAACGCATACCATTTAGGCTTATCCCCAAAAACTGAGGGTAAATTCTATGTATCTATTCGGAGCAATGGACTATAACACAACTAGGAGCTAAACAATGTTAAAAAAGTACTTTTTATTATTCACTTTGTTATTTTGTATCCCAACCTGTTGGGCTGATGGTTTAACAAAAGAGCAGGCGGAAAATCTTGAGCTTGCAGGGGTTAAGCTTGGAATAACCGAACCGGAACTGGTTGAATTACTCAAAAACCAATATCACCTTTCTGAAAAGGACATAAAGGTTAGTGAAAAGAACATGCGATTACCGCCATCAAAAATAGGCGAAAAATCGATAACCGAAGGCACAATCAAAAGCTATGAAATAACTTTAAATGCCAACAATCAAGACGAAAAATTAACCATTAGACTTGAAGATGACTTAGAGCGTAACCCTACCCAATTGGTTGTGTTCAATGTTTATAAAAAAATGACATACACAGCAGAAATAGAACAGAAAGTTTATAAAGAATTAACCCAAAAATATGGTAAAGAAGAATATAAAAACATAGTAGGGGATAAAATATGGAGCTACAAACCATACTCTTTAAATCTATCCCGAGAAAATAACGGTAAGTTTTCTGTTGAAATTTTGACCGAAAAATATCGTAAGCAAAAAACAGGATCGTAGTAAAAAACGAAATAGTTACATAAACAGTTAATTTGGCTAAAATTTTTTTGTTTTTGTGAATAAATAGGGATGGGTGTAGAGGTCTGAATGTTGGCTAACACACGATTGAACAAGTTATTTTACTGTTCAATCGTGCTTTTGCTATATCAAATTAACCAAAAAACTTTTTCACTTTGTCAAAGAAGCTTTTTTCTTTGGGGCTGTGTTTAGAGTTTTTATCGGCTTTAAAGCTTTCACCTAATTCTTTAAGCAGCTCTTTTTGTTTGCTCGTTAGGTTAACGGGTGTTTCAACCACAACATGGCAGTAAAGATCACCTACCGCACTACCGCGTAATGATTTGACGCCTTTGCCTCGTAGTCGGAACATTTTACCGGTTTGTGTTTCAGCAGGAATCGTTAAGCTGACCTTGCCATTAAGAGTTGGTACTTCAACTTCGCCACCGAGTGATGCCAATGCAATATTAATTGGAATTTCGCAATGCAGATTGGTGCCGTCTCGCTCAAAAATAGCATGTGGTTTAATTTGCATTTGAACATATAAATCACCTGCTGGTGCGCCATTTAAACCGGCTTCGCCCTCACCAGATAGTCGAATACGGTTGCCTGTATCAACACCGGCTGGAATAGTAACAGACAATGTTTTCGTTTTTTCAACGCGACCTTCACCATGACATTTTTTACATGGGTTTTTAACCACTTTACCCCGTCCATGACAAGTTGGACACTCTTGTTGCACGGCAAAAAATCCTTGTCGCATTTGGACAACACCTGCACCATGACAGGTATTACACGTGACCACATCAGAGGATTTTTCGGTGCCTTGCCCATGGCAAGTATCGCAACTTACCCAAGTTGGTACTTTAATTTCTTTACTAACACCTGCTGCTGCTTCTTCTAATGTTAGAGTGATATTGTATTGTAAGTCATTGCCGCGAGATGCGGTTTGACTGCGCCCACGACCACCACCAAAGAAATCGCTGAATATATCGTCGAACGCACCACCGCCAAAGCCACCAAATCCGCCGAATCCACCCGATCCACCTTGTCCTTGTTCAAAAGCAGCATGTCCATATTGATCATAAGCCGCTTTTTTTTGCGGATCAGTTAGGATTTCGTAAGCTTCTTTCACTTCTTTGAACTTTGCTTCGGCTTCGGCTTTGTTATCTTGATTTTTATCAGGATGATATTTCATCGCTAGGCGTTTATAGGCTTTTTTTATCTCACTTTCACTGGCACTTTTACTAACGCCCAATGTTTCATAATAATCTTTCTTCGCCATAATTAACCTTTATTTTTTTATGATTGTATAAACAACTAAACGGGCTTGAGTTACCTCGCGCCCGTTTAACTTGTTATATGCTTAAAACTTGTTGAAATAACTCATTAAAAAACATTGTAGTTAATGTTTATTTTTTATCATCATCAACTTCTTTGAAGTCTGCATCAACAACATCATCTTGCGCATTAGTGTTTCCACTATTTGCTTGACCCGCACCTTGAGCTGCTTGGGCTTGTTGTTGTGCTAATTCAAGCAATTTTTTAGAAGCTTCCATTAATGCATTAATTTTTGCTTCAATTTCTGCTTTATCTTCGCCACGAGCGGCAACTTCTAAAGCACTGACTGCATCTTCAATTGCTTTTTTATCATCAGCTGATAACTGATCACCGGCTTCAGTCACTTGTTTACGTGTTGTGTGAACAAGATGATCGGCTTGGTTACGAGTTTGAGCTAGCTCTTCAAATTTACGGTCTGCATCGGCATTCGCTTCTGCGTCGTTTACCATTTTTTGAATTTCTTCTTCACTTAATCCTGAAGAGGCTTTAATCGTAATTTTTTGTTCACGTCCAGTATTTTTGTCTTTTGCAGATACATGCAAAATACCGTCAGCATCAATATCAAAAGTAACTTCAATTTGTGGCATACCGCGAGGTGCAGGTTGAATACCATCTAGATTGAATTGACCTAATGATTTGTTATCGCCCGCACGTTTACGTTCACCTTGTAACACATGAATGGTTACAGCTGATTGATTATCTTCAGCAGTTGAGAACACTTGACTATGTTTAGTTGGAATAGTTGTGTTCTTTTCAATTAAAGCGGTCATTACACCGCCCATAGTCTCAATACCTAAAGACAATGGCGTAACATCAAGTAATAACACATCTTTAACATCACCACCAAGTACACCACCTTGAACAGCCGCACCAACAGCAACCGCTTCGTCAGGGTTTACATCTTTGCGTGGTTCTTTACCAAAGAAGTCAGCAACCGCTTTTTGAACCATTGGCATACGTGTTTGACCACCAACAAGAATAACGTCTTTAATGTCAGAAACAGAAAGACCTGCATCTTGTAATGCTGTTTTTACAGGATCCATTGAACGTTTAACTAAATCTTCAACTAAAGACTCAAGTTTAGCGCGTGTTACTTTAATATTTAAATGTTTTGGACCACTTGCATCAGCAGTGATATACGGTAAATTAATATCAGTTTGTTGTGCTGATGATAATTCAATTTTTGCTTTTTCTGCTGCTTCTTTTAAACGTTGCATTGCTAGCGGATCATTTTTTAGATCGAAGTTTTGTTCACGTTTAAATTCGTCAACTAAATAGTTGATTAAGCGTGAGTCAAAATCTTCACCACCTAAGTGAGTATCACCATTTGTTGCTAGTACTTCAAAGGTTTTTTCGCCATCAACGTCGTCGATTTCGATAATAGAAATATCAAATGTACCACCACCAAGGTCATAAACAGCAATAGTACGGTTACCTACATCTTTATCTAAACCATAAGCAAGGGCTGCAGCTGTTGGTTCGTTGATGATACGTTTTACATCAAGTCCAGCAATACGACCAGCATCTTTGGTTGCTTGACGTTGTGCGTCGTTAAAATAAGCAGGAACAGTAATTACCGCTTCAGTCACTGCTTCGCCAAGATAATCTTCTGCTGTTTTTTTCATTTTCTTTAATACTTCGGCAGAAATTTGTGGTGGCGCAATTTTTTGACCTTTAACATCAACCCATACATCACCATTATCGGCTTTTACAATTTTATATGGCATGATGCTAACGTCACGTTGTACTTCGGCATCTTCAAAACGACGACCAATTAAACGTTTAATGGCAAATAATGTATTTTGTGGATTGGTTACTGCTTGACGTTTTGCTGGTTGACCAACTAAGATTTCACCATCTTGAGTATAAGCAATAATGGAAGGGGTTGTGCGATCGCCTTCTGCATTTTCTAATACTTTTGCTTGGCCATTGTCCATGACAGCAACACATGAATTTGTTGTACCTAAATCAATACCAATAATTTTACCCATAGTCTTTCTCCTCAAAATCTGTATTTTATTTCTTGTATATAGGTCTTAAATATTAATTTTCAAGCCTTTATTTCACAAAGAAATGTTTTTGTTTTCACATAAATGGGAACATTATTATTAATATCAAGGGGGGCAAAAAAATAATTTTCTCTGAAATCTTGATTATCGCGTTTTCTGCACTTATCATTGCCGCTCTTTTTTAATCATCAAATTTAACCTATAGGATCCTTATGGAACAAACAAAACTTGCAAATCCTGGCCCTCTTGGCTTAATGGGATTTGGTATGACAACAATTTTATTAAATATTCATAATGCTGGATTTTTCCCTGCTATGACAGTCATCGTCTCAATGGGTATTTTTTATGGCGGCCTTGCACAAGTCATTGCTGGTATTTTAGAATTTCGAAAAGGTAATACGTTTGGTACAACGGCATTTACTTCTTATGGTTTCTTTTGGATTGCGTTAGTGGGTATTTGGTATTTACCAACTTCACCAGCAACAGCACCATCTGATGCTACCTTTGTTGGTATTTTCCTTGCTTTATGGGGAATTTTTACTGGCTTTATGTTTATTGGTACATTAAAAGGTAACCGCGCATTACAATTTGTTTTTGCTAGTTTAACGGTTTTATTTGCTTTATTAGCCATTGGTAATATTTCTGGTAACCATGGCATTATCCATATTGCCGGTTTTGAAGGCATTATTTGTGGAGCAAGTGCTGTTTATTTAGCAATGGCTGAAGTGATTAATGAACAATACGGTCGTACCATTTTACCTATTGGTGCACCAAAAGGCGCTGCACATTAATTTTTCTATCACATCTACCCAATCGGTTGGTAGATGTGATCGCTTTCCCTCTACTCAAATACTATTTTTGATTGTTATTGGCATAACGAGTTGTTAATGAACGGCATACATCATGAAGCGACTGGGTATGTTTTTCGATTATTTCGTTAGATAAGTAGTTGTCTTTTGATGAATGAGCATTATTAATAACAATTTTACCCTCTTTATCTATATTACCAGATGTGATCATGATGTAATTGGGTAATTGGGTTTCCATTTTTCCTGTATAAATAGTCTTACCTTCTATTTGTAGACTAGATCCTTCGGGTTTTAGATAAATTAAATCATTGCCATTACCAATACTGTCTATAAAAATAAATTTTTTGTCCTTCATTTGGCTAGAGTAACTTTCCAGCATTTTTAAGCCGTATTGGCCGCTGTTGCCTCCATCATATAAAACAAAGGCTATTTTTTTCTTGTCTTTTTTGTCGAGTTGATTAATTAAGTTAATAATAGTAATAATACTTGATGAATTACAAACAAAATTCTTTTGATTAGGAATGCCGCTTTTAAATTTAAATACAACAAAAAATAGCAAAACGGTTGAAATAATTGAGCTGATGCCAGAAAAACTAAAAAAGCCTTGAGTACTAATATTTGGAAGAAAGACAAAATAATTTAATATCAGCGATATAATAAATAAAAAAACAATAGGCGCAATGCTGATAAAGTAATTTAATTTATTAAATTGCGGTGTAAATGCATAGTTTTTTTGAAGATTAAAACAGTTAATAGCCGTATCATAATAAGTGCAGATGATTAATTCGGCTTTATTTAAATCACCAATATAAGCATTGTAGTAGTTTTCATACCGTCTTGTGGCTAATTTTAATTTAGCCAGTTTTGCATCAACTATATAGCCTAATTGACTGAGTTCTTTAGATATCACTCTTAAAAAAGCAATCTTTTCTTTAGAAGAAAACCGTTTGCCAAAGATGACGCAATATCGTAGAACAAGATCTTTAAGTATTTCCATTTTTAATAAACTATCTAAATTTAAAATAATATAGTGAATAAACCTTTATACAATCCGATTAACTATGAAGATAAAAAATAAGTTGATAGGTATAAACTAAAAACTATCAACTTAATAAATAATATTAGTTAAATTAAACTAATTAATAATCGTCTTCACTTTCAGATTTGTTGGAATGCATAATATTTGCAATAGCATCTTGAATGTTTTCATGCCCTGATTCAATACACTCTTTTGTCAACTCTTGGAGTGATAGCGAATCTCTATTGCATACTGCATTAATTACCATTGGCAAGCTCATACCAGTAATAACGCGAACATTCATGCCAAGATCATGCCATTGTGGCACACATTGCATTGATGCGTTATAAGGTGAAGCCCCATACAGATCGACAAAAACTAAAACACCATCGCCAGAATCTAACGATTTGGTACAATTAAATAAATCTGTTTTTAATTGATTAATATCTTGCCCTGGGTTAAGTGATAATGCTTCAAATTTGTCTTGTTCTCCAACAATCATTGTTACACTATCTTTCATTCCTGATGCCATTTTGCCATGGCTAATTAATAAGACACCTATCATTTTTACCATCCTAGATTATTCAAACATCTTAATTGCTTCATTTAGTGTTACTTTTTTCAATGAAGGCGTTGCTTGAAAATAGATATCCATATTAGGGAAACTCTTTTGTAAATCAATCAATAGATCAAGTTGCTCTTTGTTAATGGATACTTCTTTGATTATTGAAGTTGCACCAGGCACTAGCGGTAATCCACCAATATTAAGGTTGGTTATTGGTACCCCAGCTTTAATAATTTTATACATTACCTCAATATTTTTAGTAATTAAGATAACATTAAAATCATCATATTTGCGATCATTCCAATATCTTACCGCGCCATCTTCTTTTAATACTCTGATTTTATGGCCTGTACTAGCACCGGCACCTAAAATGATATTTTTTGTGAACTCATCATTTGCTGAATAGTCATCGGCAACGAATAAGGCATTAGCCCCAGCCGCTTTAGAAACGTTAGTTGCAACTTGACCATGAATGAGACGACTATCTACACGAGCTAAAACAACTTTTCCCATAATTTATAACCTCTATTTTTTATATCGCTATTTTATAAAATGCCAATTGCAGCTAAAACACCCAGTATGATGGTTAACCCAACTAATGCTCTGGTGACTTTTAAACCTTTCTTAGAAAAATAAAAATAAAGCCCCATGACAACAACAAGCGGTAACACACCTGGTAAAATTTTATCCAATGTATCTTGTATAACAAACTCTTTACCTGATAAAGTAAATTTTAAACTTGATGAGACTTTAATATAGCTCGCGGCTAAAATCCCCATCATAAACAGACCTAAAATAGATAAGCCTTCTATAAGCATCTGCATTTTGTTACCCACAACTTCTGTAGCAGCATTTCTACCTAATTTAAATCCTAATTGTGCAAAATAATATCCAACAAAAAGTTGATATATTACAAAAGCAAAGAAAGGGAACAAGGCACCAATTGCTAATCCTTCTTGTGCCCAAGGAAGTGCAATTGCAATAAAAATATATTGTATAGTACCCGAGTCAATCGCATCACCAATACCGGCTAATGCTCCCATTAAACCCGCTTTAGTATTATAAAGTACATCATCATCAATACTAATTGGTTTGTTTTGATAAACCTCATCGGCTCGAACTGACTCAAGTGAGGCCATAATTCCTGAAATTGTTCCTCCCCCCCAAGTTATTTGAGTATTAAAAAACAATAAATGTCGTTGGTAAGCTGCTGCCAGTTCGCTCTTTGATTTATATAATTTTTTAAGGATTGGCATTAACCCCCACATCAATGATGCCGCAAGATAACGATCAAATGAGTGTGGGATTTCGTTGGCATAATACCATCGTAACCAAGCAAAAGTTATATCCTTTTTAGTAATAGTTTCTGGTTTTAGATCAATGCTTTCTTGTACTATTTCTGTCATTATAAAATTCCTCTATCTAATTGATTCATCAAATCACTGTAGATTAATAATCGTCATCATCTTGATTGTTATTATTTGAATTATTTCTAGGCTGATCCGCCGCAGAATTTACTGCTTCACTTTTTGCAAGAACGAAAATAAAGGCAACAATAGCTCCCACAATCGCATAAGTTACCATTGTTATATTCAGTGGTTTGGCCATTACTGCCATAAAATAAGCCAATAAGAAGAAAATGATGTAGCTCTTTTTACCAATAACATAAATGGTTAATGCAATACCAACTGCGGCAAGCCCACCACCAATAACGTTAAGAATATGGAAAACCACTCCTCCGGCATTGGATTTAATGACATCAGCAATAATCGGTGCTCCAAAATATAGTGCAACAAACATAAACGGAACAAACAAGGCAAAACTACAAATTATTGGTAATATAATTATAGAAAAAGTTAATCCTGAACTATTTGCTTCTTGCGCATATCTTTCAGTTAATTTCATAATCATAGTGTTAAAGAAAAATCTTAGTTGATACAAGTAAGATCCTAATAAACCAACGGGTACAGCAACTGCAACCGCGGCGGTTGGCTCCATATTTCCAAGCAACGCAACAGGAACAGCAACTGCAGTTGCAATAGCAGGCTCTGATGGCATTTGACCACCTGGCGAAAAAACGCCCATGTAAATTAATTGTATTGCTGCAGTTGTTATCATGGCATTTGGAATATCATTAAAAACAACACCAACAATTAAACCTGTCATCATTGGGGTAAACCTTAACGTTAAGGTTGCGCCACCCAATCCCCGTGACATAACCATTGCAACCCATATGGAAATAATCGCCGCTTGAAGAAACGTTACATGCATTTCTTGCATATATAAACTCCTTAATATTTTTTATTATTAATTAAAATTTAAAACAATTTATTAAGAAACAACTGATTGTAGTTCTAAATTATTAACAAAGTTTTCTACATCTTGTACACACTTTTCCCCCATACCTTGCAGGCATTCAATGGCATAAGCGGAAGTATGAGGTGTAACAAGTACTTTAGGATGCTTAACTAAAGGATGGTCATTGTATGAAGGTTCAACATACATTACGTCAGTTGCATGTCCCGCAACAATACCACTATCAAGTGCGTTTAATAATGCACTTTCATCAATCAATTCAGCTCGTGCAGTATTCGTAATATAGACACCTTTTTTCATTAAAGAAAATTGAGGCTCTTTTAAGATATGGTAGCTTGTTTCATTCAGTGATGCATTTAAAGAGATGATGTCGGAATTTTGAAGCAAATAATCTAATTCAACAATTTCGATATTATTTTTATTTGCCCATTCTTTATTGACTTTAGGATCAACCACAAGTAACCGAGTATTAAAGCCGTGTTTAAATATTTCTGCTACTCGACTGCCAATATTACCGCATCCAATAACACCAACAACTTTACCCGTAACATTAATGCCTAAAAAAGAGGCTCTTTTTTTCCATTCATTTGACTTAACAGCTGCTTGAGATTGAACTGTTTGCCTAATTAATGCTAGTAAATTGGTTACAGCATTTTCAGCAACCGCATCTCGCTCAACTAAAGGGGGAACAATAGTAACGATCGTACCGTGCTCTTTAGCGGCAATAACATCAACATTATTAAACCCTATTCCATGGCGAGAAAGTAAAAGTAAAGGATCTTTTTTGTTATCAAAAAACTCTTTATCAAAAAATGGTCTGACACTCGCAATTACAATATTAAATCCTTGCAATGCATCAGCTAATTCTTTTCCAGAAATACTATTTTCAAAAATAAAATGTTTTACTTCACCTATTTTTTCTAGTCGTTTTAAATGATCTGGAAAATATTTTCCAAAACTACTTGAGTTGATTATTGCAATTCTATAATTTTTCACTCAATGCTCCTAGTTAATAAATCACCACTCTTACAATTATATTTATTGGAAAATAAACATTGTTTACTTTCCACCCTGTCGTTATGTGACTGGTAACATTAAGTATAGTTTATTAGATTTACAAAAAAATGAATTTAGATCACATATTTAATAAAAAATGCTCATAAAAAATCCAAGACATGAAGTATAGAAAATTGCGTTATTTTTTTTAAAACGTATACCAATCAATGAAATTAATGAACTAAATTTTAAAATAATGAAAAGTTTTTAATAAATGATTAAATTATCGTTGAATGAAAAATGGGAGATTTGTCGTCACTAAACTATGATAGTTTAGTTAAAATGAATTTAACAAAAAGTAGATTAATCAGAATGTTCTAGCTAAATATAAAAAAAGGGCATATAGCCCTTTTTACAAATTTGAATTAGATAATATTATCTTGAGTCTAATCCTTTATTTTTTATAAGCATCATTATGCACACCTACCGCTGCACGGCCTGATGGATCATTTAGGTTTTTGAAAGATTCATCCCATTCAATCGCTTTAGCGGTTGAGCAAGCAACTGTTGGACCACCTGGCACACAATGCGCTGCACTTTCAAGTGGGAATAGTTCATCAAAAATCTCACGATACATATAGGCTTCTTTTGAAGTCGGCGTATTGTACGGGAAGCGGAATTTTGCATTTTCTAATTGCTGATCAGTAATTTTACTTTCGGCAATCTCTTTTAATGTATCAATCCAGCTATAACCGACACCGTCAGAGAATTGCTCTTTTTGACGCCAAACAACCGATGCTGGTAAGTAAGATTCAAATGCTTCGCGGACAATGTGTTTTTCCATTTTGCCATTACTACCACACATTTTATCTTTTGGATTAATGCGCATAGCAACATCTAAGAATTTCTTATCAAGGAATGGAACGCGAGCTTCAACGCCCCATGCCGCCATCGCTTTATTAGCACGAGCACAATCATACATATGCAGTGCCGCTAATTTGCGTACGGTTTCTTCATGGAACTCTTTGGCATTTGGTGCTTTGTGGAAATAAAGATAACCACCAAACACTTCATCAGCACCCTCACCAGATAGTACCATTTTAATGCCCATAGCTTTGATTTTACGTGCCATTAGATACATCGGTGTAGAGGCACGAATAGTAGTGACATCATAGGTCTCTATGAAATAAATCACATCACGGATCGCATCAATACCCTCTTGAATGGTAAAGTTAATTTCGTGGTGGACAGTGCCCAAATGATCCGCAACAGCTTGCGCCGCTTTAAGATCGGGTGCGCCTTTTAAACCAACAGCAAATGAGTGCAACTGCGGCCACCATGCTTCTGATTTTTCGTGATCCTCAACGCGGCGAGCAGAGAATTTTTTAGTGATTGCTGAAATGACTGAAGAATCAAGTCCACCTGATAATAACACACCATAAGGTACATCAGACATTAAATGACCTTTTACTGACTCTTCTAATGCAACACGAAGTTCATTGATGTCTGTTTTATTATCCTTAACATTTTCATAATCCATCCAGTCACGTTTGTAGTAGGTTTTGATTTCACCTTCGGTACTAGATAAGTAACATCCTGGAGGGAAAGCCTCAATTGTTTTACAAACAGGCACTAAGGCTTTCATTTCAGAAGCAACATAAAATGTACCATTTTCATCGCGACCAGTATACATTGGAATAATACCAATATGGTCACGGCCAATAAAATAAGTGCCTTTATTGATATCATAAAGAATAAACGCAAACATGCCTTGTAATTCGTCAAGACAGTCAATACCCTTTTCTTGATATAAAGCAAGAATCACTTCACAGTCTGAACCGGTTTGAAATTCATAACGATCTTTGTACTGATTTCGGAGTTCTTGATGATTATAAATTTCGCCATTTACTGCTAAAACTAATGTTTTATCTTTATTATAAAGCGGCTGAGATCCGGTATTAACATCCACAATAGATAAACGTTCATGAGCAAGAATAGCTTTATCAGAAGCAAAAATACCAGACCAGTCAGGACCACGATGACGCTGTAGGCATGATAGCTCTAATGCTTTTGTTCGTAGTTGTTCTGGATCTGATTTAATATCAAGAATACCTAAAATCGAACACATTGATTTTCTCCATTTCAAATCGCATAAGCGATATTGTTACAAATAAAAACTAACTAGATAAGATTTCATACCATTTTTTATTTAATATAAAAACACTATGAACAGATATTTAAACAAACAGGATACACATTATTGATACACAATAAAAGTACAATGTCATTATACTTTTGTTATTGTTACTAAAAAGCGATAATTATTTTTTTATCCATTGACCTTGTTGCTTTATATATTGACCTGCTGGGGTCTTTTCTTGCGCTTTACTACCCGCCTTTTTTTCTACTTCACTTAAAGGGATATTACTTTCAGCGGATACTTTTTGATACTGTTGTTTACGAGCCTGATTAATGAGTTGTGCAATTTCAGTAGCGTTACCTTCATTTTTCACTACGCCTAAATAACCATCAGCCTGTTCACCAACAATGCCTTGTGCTTTAGCTTGACCTAATGAATCCATCGCTTGTTCTAAATTTAATGCAAATGCAGAAAAAGATAAAACAGCTGATAATAACGTTATTATTACTTTTTTATAGATAGTCATAACAAACTCCTTAATAAATACATCATATTTTATTAATTCGAATGTGGGGCGCCTTTTGTCCACAATCAAATACATCGATTAAAATAGAACCTATTGGTTTAATATAATCCAGATTTATTAATAATATTATCTAACGCCTTATCAACCTTAATATTAATTTCATGGTCTATCTTAACATTCAAATTGATATTAATTGGCTCGCTTGGAGCTTGAACCTTAACTGTTGGTGAACAGCCAATTAACACTCCCGCTAGTGCCATCATTACAATAACATTTCGTACCATAAAATAACTCCTTATTTTGAAGATCCCTTTTTTAAATTATCTTCAATACGTTTACGGATAGGTTCGCTAATTTGATCGGACAACTGTAAACTCATGAGCAATTTAGTTATATTTTCTTCAAGATTGATATTTAGATTCACGGCTTTGCCATTTTCGACATCTAAATTGCTGCCTTGAATATTCAATCCTAGTTTAGCAATGTCATTAGCATAATCAACTGTACCTTGTAACTTAGTATAATGAAAATTTTTAATAATATCAGTGAGTATTTTCATATTTGGGTTACTTTGTGCATAATTTTTCAAGGTTGAATTTTCAAACTGTAGATAACCTTCATTAATCGTAGCTAACCGACCATTTTTAATGACAAGGTTTAATGCTGTTTCGCCCCTTTTCTTTACCTCTAATAAGGTAATAGGTAAACCCCCCTCAATTACGCCCGCACCGGCAAGCCCTTCGGCAGGGTATTTATCAAAAATATCTTTTAGTTGTATCTGTTTTAACCCTAAATTAAATTGTTGGGGTAATTTGGCTAAATTCAATTTATTTTCTTCAATAAAAACTAAACCAGAAAAAACATTAGCTTCAAGCTTGTTCCAAGTAACTATACCTTTGCTAGGTGCTTTAAATGAAGCGGAATAACTACCCACTAATTTTAGCTTTTCAAAGGCAATACCCATATTTACTTCTTGAACATTTAACGCGGGCGTCGAAACCGTAAATTGGTTATCTTTTATAATAATATTAACATCACCTGTCACCGATTTAATTTCACTACTTTTATAAGTACCATTGAGCTTATTAACCGTTAGCATTGCTATAACAGACAATTTATTACTATCAAATGGAATTTTTGATTCTAGTTGAATATTCAATTGCCCAGAGGACGATCCAAGAAATAAATCGTCAGAAAGATTTGCTTTTTCTAAGCTAATTGAGGCTTTATCTGAAGTTGTTAATGCCAATTGATGGCCAGATACCCAACCAGTAAAAGGCAATGTTAAATTACTATTTTCTAGACCTAATTGATTTAAAGATGTTTTTAAAAGACCGTTTTGTATATCAACACGCGAAGCTGTTTGATTAACAAACAAAGTAGCCGATAATTGTGCGATCTCTTGGGTATTGGTTGATACATCCAGTTGTATCGCTTCTTGCTGTTTACTGATATCGACTTTTAAATCGAATTGTTTTTTATCTTGTTCATAAAATCGCAGTGTATCTATATGAATATTATTAGGTAACCAATAAACAGCAGTTGAAATCAAAGAGAGATCAAAATCAGATTGATTAAGATTATCAGTAGCAGTATCAACTACATTTTCGACAGAATCTACGACCGTTTCAGATTGATTTACTTGCCAGTGGATATCCAAATTATTTGCAGATAAATATGACCACGAAATTAACAGATTTTTAGCTGTTATAGAGATTTGAGATTGCTTGCTAACAGTAAGTTCATCAAAAGTAAGCCCTTCAAAACCAAGGCTAGCACCATGCCAATCGACCATAATTCCATGTTTCTGCTTAAATGACTGCCAATAGTGCCACCCATATAAGCAAAACAGTACAATCAAAAATAAAATACTAAGTGAGATCCAATAGCGTTTTTTTAAGCGAACCATAGAAGTTCTCGATTTGGCGAAAATAATTGCAGGGATTACCCTGCAATAAATAGATTAATTTTGAGATTGCTCACGCTGAGTAATATATGCCAAAGCTTTATCGATTCTAGCAAGCGTGCGCTTTTTACCAACGGCAAAAACAGTAGCATCAACCGATGGGGATTGCCCGATACCGGTTACAGCAACGCGTAGTGGCATCCCAATTTTGCCCATACCGATATCAAGCTCAGTAGCCGTCGCTTCAATAGCATGGTGAATTTTATCAATTTGCCAGTCAAACTGAGCAATAGCTTCAATTTTAGCCTTAATAGTCTCTAATGGCTGTTTAGCCACTGGGCGAAGGTGTTTTTTAGCTGCATCTGCATCAAAATCAGCAAAGTCTTGATAACAATAAGAACAAGATTCAGCCATTTCTTTCAGTGTTTTACAACGTTCGCCAAATAGCTTAATAATTGTAATAAGATCGGGACCATTAGCTAAATCATAGCCTTGTTGGTTCATATGCCAAACTAAATGCTGAGCAACATAATCTGCATCTAAATGATTAATATAGTGGTGATTTAACCAAAGTAGTTTTTCGGTATTAAAAGCACTAGCTGATTTGCTCACTGCATCTAATGAAAAGTAGCTAATCATTTCTGGCACTGAGAAAATTTCTTGATCGCCATGCGACCAACCCAAACGAACTAAATAGTTAAGTAATGCTTCAGGTAAATAACCGTCATCACGATACTGCATTACACTTACCGCGCCATGACGTTTAGACAATTTTTGTCCATCATCTCCTAAAATCATCGATACGTGCCCATACTCAGGCAATGGTGCACCTAACGCTTTGAGAATGTTGATCTGACGAGGCGTATTGTTGATGTGATCTTCACCACGAATAACATGGGTAATTTCCATATCCCAATCATCAACAACCACACAGAAATTATAAGTTGGTGAACCATCTGTGCGACGAATAATAAGATCATCAAGCTCTTTATTGGCAATCTCAATCGGTCCACGGATTAAATCATTAAAGATAACAGTACCATCAATAGGATTAGCAAAACGAACAACATGAGGCTCATCATGAGAATGTTCTTTTTGTACCGAATCACAACGGCAATGACCATCGTAACGCGCTTTTTCACCTTTCGCCATCTGTTCTTCACGCAATTTTTCAAGACGTTCTTTAGAACAGTAACAACGATAAGCGGTACCTTTAGCTAACATTTCGTCAATAACGAGATTATAACGATCAAAACGTTTAGTTTGATAATAAGGACCTTCATCCCATGATAATTTTAACCAATTCATACCCTCCATTATTGCTTCAATCGCTTCTGGTGTTGAACGCTCAAGATCAGTATCTTCAATACGTAACACGAACGAACCTTTTGCATGACGAGTATAAAGCCAAGAATAAAGCGCTGTACGTGCACCACCTACATGTAAATAGCCTGTTGGACTAGGTGCAAAACGGGTTTTGATTTTCATGAAATAATCCTAATAATAACAGTAAAACGAGCTTAAACAACAAAAAGACTGCTAGCGCCCTTTTCCTTAATTCTGCCAGAATCAACAAGCAAAATAACATGTTGATATCAATTCAATTTAGTTGCTTATTCTAACATGCCGAAAGGTTTCGGCAATAGTTCCATTAATGTTAGGCAGTTAGTATTTTATCCTTTTGTTTCACACTGATTTAGAATGATTAATGCGCTTCATCCCAGTTTTCACCCACACCGATATCCACTTTTAGTGGCACGGATAATTGATAGCAATTTTCCATAATTTTTTTAATTTCAGCACAATACTGCTCGATTAGTTCCTCTTTAGCTTCAAATACTAATTCATCGTGAACTTGCATTAACATTCTAATATTGCCGACAGGCTGACTTTTAATCCACTCATTCATTTTAATCATTGCGGTTTTAATAATGTCTGCCGCTGTACCTTGCATTGGTGCGTTAATTGCCGCCCGCTCCGCGCCTCGACGCTCAACACCATTGGTTGAAGTAATTTTTGATAAATATAAACGTCGACCCGATAAGGTTTCAACATAACCACTCTCAGCAGCCTGCTGGCGAGTCTGCTCCATATAGGTTTGTACACTAGGATAACGTTCAAAATAACGATCAATATAAAATTTGGCTTCTTTACGGCTAATATTAATTTGTTTAGATAAACCAAAAGAACTCATACCATAGATTAAACCAAAATTAACCGCTTTAGCGCACCTTCGTTCTTCAGACGTTACTTGAGATTCGGGTTTTTCTAAAATTTCGCCTGCTGTTACACGGTGAATATCTTTGTCGTTGGCAAAAGCGTTAAGTAAACTTTTATCTTGTGATAAATGCGCCATAATACGTAATTCAATTTGAGAATAATCGGCAGCAATAATCTTATAACCTTTTGGTGCAATAAATGCTTGTCTAATTCGTCGCCCTTCTTCGGTACGCACTGGAATATGTTGTAAATTTGGTTCGTTTGACGATAATCGCCCTGTTACCGTACCGATTTGATTATAATTAGTGTGGATCCGATGATCGATAGGGCTCACCATCAATGGTAATTTATCTGTATATGTGTTTTTTAACTTAGCTAAACTACGATACATTAAAATCATGCGCGGTAATTCGTATTGATTAGCCAGTTCACTCAACACATCTTCACTGGTTGCTGGATCGCCTTTTGGTGTCTTTTTTAAAACCGGTAGTTGGTGTTTATCAAATAAAATAGCTCGAATCTGTTTAGGCGAACTAGGATTGAATTTTTCGCCAGCTAGAAATTGTAACTTTTCTTTCAGTTCTTTTAATTTTTTGTTCAACTCAGCGGAGTATTTATTCAATAAATTAGTATCAACCAAAACCCCCGTTCTTTCCATTTCGGCAATCACAATAACTAATGGCATTTCAATATCAGTAAATAGATTTTTTAATTTTTGGTCTTTTTCAAGATCTATCCATAACTTATTGTGCAATTGTAAAGTAATATCTACATCTTCGGCGGCATATAGTGTGGCTTTTTCTACTTCTATGGCATCAATATTGAGTTGTATTTTCTCAGCTGGAGTTAGCTCTTCGTAAGTAATAGTTTTGTGGTTTAAATAGCGGTTTGCCAAACTATCCATATCATAACGTTCAGTGCTATTTAATACATAAGATTCAATCATTGTATCAAACGCAATGCCTTGCACGGTTATACCATAATTTGCCAGAACGCTATAATTAAACTTCGCATTTTGGGAGGCTTTTTTGATTTCTGGATTTTCAAATATTGGTTTTAATTTATCCAACACCTCATTTATTGGCAACTGGTTTGGAGCACCTAAATATTGATGAGAAATAGGAATATAAGCCGCTTGATTAGGTTCAACACTCAATGAAATTCCTACTAATTGAGCATGTACATGATCAATACCATCACTTTCAATGTTAAAAGCAAATTGCTTGCAATTTGTTAATGTTGCAATCCATTCATCTAGTTGTTTATTGGTTAATATGCACTGATAATCGTTTGTTTGTAAATCAGGTGTAGATTGTTGCATAAATGAAAGCAAACTATCATCAATAGGGGTATTGTTTTGCTGTTTCAAAAAAGTGCCTGAAATTAGCTCTTTTTGCCAACGATGAAAGCCATGATAATTAAACAGCTCAATGAGTGCTTTAACATCAATATCTCCCAATAATAGTTGTTCACTAGTAAAATCTAATTCAACATCGGTTTTTATCGTCGCAAGTAAATAAGAAAGCTCGGCTTCTTTTTGATTGTCTAACAGTTTTTGTTTTAAGGATTTAGCGCCTCTGATTGTCAATTTTTCAATATCGTCTAACCGATTATAAATATCTTTTAAACCATCAAACTCGGCTAACAAACTTTGTGCGGTCTTTTCACCCACACCAGCAATACCGGGAATATTATCTGACGCATCCCCCCTTAACGCTAAATAATCAATAATCTTGCCAGGCGGCACACCAAATTTATCTATTACGCCTTGCGGATCTAAGACGGTATCATTCATGGTGTTAATCAATGTAATTTTGTCACTCACTAACTGAGCCATATCTTTATCACCAGTGCTAATCAATACGTCAAGATTTTCCTTTTCTGCTTGTCTAGCTAGTGTACCAATAACGTCATCGGCTTCCACTCCATCAATACAAAGCAGTGGTAAACCCATTGCTTTTAAAATAGCGTGAATTGGTTCAATTTGTGGTCGAAGATTCTCAGGCATCGCTTCACGTGTTGCTTTATAGTCAGAATAAATTTCGTTACGGAAAGAGCCACCTTTAGCATCAAATACCACAGCAACATGAGAGGAATTATATTGATTAATCAAACTGCGAATCATATTAATCACACCAACAATAGCCCCTGTTGGTTCACCTCTAGCATTGGTTAACGGAGGGCATGCAAAAAAAGCACGATAAAGATAAGAAGAGCCATCAATTAAGATAATCGGTGTGTTATTTAGCATTACAGTCACCTAAACGTTATTCAATACAATTGTTTAAGTAGTATAACCTAATTAACAATAATATTCTTACGAAGAACCATTATATAATGTAAAGAATTTTCAAAAAAGTATAAATGTTTCACATATAAAACCATATGTAAACGACTATATATTGTATAAGGAGTATTATATAATATTGTATCTATTTTCGCCTGAGTATGTAATAAATGACAGAATTAAGTCTTGCTGCGCAAAAAGTAAAAGCGGCGCTTGCGGCTAAAAACCTTGAAACACCATCATGCCGATTGGCAATGGATAATGGTGAGCGCAAAGAAAAAATCGAAGCTCATTTTCGTGAAATAATGAAACTTATGGAGCTCGATTTGACAGATGATAGCCTTGCAGAAACACCTCATCGAGTATCAAAGATGTATGTTGATGAAATTTTTTCGGGTCTTTATTATGAAAATTTCCCGAAAATCACGTTAATCGAAAACAAAATGCAAGTTGACGAGATGATAACCGTCCGCGACATCACTTTAACCAGTGTTTGTGAACATCATTTTGTAACAATAGACGGCAAAGCGACGGTTTCTTATATCCCCAAAGATAAAGTGATTGGACTGTCAAAAATCAATCGCATTGTTGAGTTTTTCTCACAGCGTCCTCAAGTACAAGAACGACTAACCCAACAAATTTTAGTTGCGCTACAAACATTACTTGGCACAGTCAATGTTGCTGTTTCAATTGATGCCACCCACTATTGCGTAAAAGCAAGAGGCATTAAAGACTCAAGCAGTATGACAACAACAACAGCGCTTGGTGGTGGATTTAAGACTAATCCAAGCACAAGACAAGAGTTTTTACGCACGTTAAATCACTATTAATCATTTGATGCTATTTGGTACTGTCAATACAGTACCTCTTCCTTAAGCTATCACAAAAACCAAACATCTAGCGCAAAAAGCCACTTTATATTGCGTGCATCTTAAAGAAAGATTGGTATAATTCTGGGCTACTCAATATAAATAACATTGTTTTCATGAAGATTATCCGTGGTATAACTAATTTAAAAAATCAATTCTCTCAATGTGTTTTAACCTTGGGAAATTTTGATGGGGTTCATTTAGGGCACCAGCAATTAATTAACCATATTATTAAACAAGGAAAAAAGAGAAACTTGCCTACGGTTGTGATGTTATTTGAGCCTCAACCACTAGAGTTTTTTACACAAGATAGGGCACCGTCACGGTTAACTTCATTTCAAGAAAAAGTCATTCTGATTGAAAAGTTAGGTATTGACTATATTCTTGTTATTCCATTTACAAAAAAATTTGCCCACATGTCAGCAAATCATTTCATCCAAGATTGGTTAATTAATAAGCTACAAGCTAAATATATTACTATTGGTGATGATTTTCAATTTGGGTTTGAACGTAAAGGGAATATCAATCTTCTACAACAATATGCGCACAACAACAACTTTATAGTAGAAAGCATGCCAACATTTGTTTGGAATAATTTCCGCATAAGTAGTACCGCCGTTCGCCAAGCACTTTTAAATAGTGATTTTGAATTGGCTCATTGTCTGTTAGGGCGTGATTATACAATACAAGGTCGCGTAGTCCATGGTAATGCTTTAGCTAGACAATTAGGATTCCCAACAGCCAACATTCACCTACACCGAAAAAAGCCTGCGCTACAAGGTGTCTATTTTGTTAAAGTAAAAAATATCTGTAACAACCAACATTATCATGGTATCGCCAATATTGGTTTAAGACCAACCATTAATGGGAAAAAGGCTATTTTAGAAGTGAATATATTTGACTTTTCAGAGGATATTTATGGACAATATTTAGACATAACATTCGTCCAAAAATTACGTAATGAGAAAAAATTTGATTCATTAACAGATTTAAAACAACAAATTACACAAGATATTTGCACTGCGAAAAAGATCAGTGCACAATTAACCAATTAAAAGTAGTATCAACAAATTTAACTGGAATAAATCAGCATGACAGACTATAAAAACACATTGAATTTACCTGAAACAGGATTTCCAATGCGAGGCGATCTCGCTAAACGCGAACCTGCAATGTTACAAAATTGGTACGATAAAGAACTTTATCGCAAAATCCGCCAAGTGAAAAAAGGCAAAAAAGCCTTTATTTTGCATGATGGTCCTCCTTATGCAAACGGTAAACTTCATATTGGTCATGCTGTTAATAAAATTATCAAAGATATCATTATCAAATCAAAAGGCTTAAGCGGTTATGATTCCCCGTATATTCCAGGATGGGATTGTCATGGCTTACCAATTGAACAAAAGGTCGAAGAGCAAGTTGGTAAGCCTGGGGTTAAAGTATCTCCGGCTGAATTTCGCCAAATTTGCCGTGATTATGCGGCCTCACAAGTTGAACTACAAAAAGCCGATTTTATTCGTATGGGCGTACTTGGTGATTGGCAAAACCCTTATCGCACCATGAATTATGATACTGAAGCCAACATTATTCGTGCTTTAGGTAAAGTGATTGAAAATGGTCATTTAGTTAAAGGTGCAAAACCGGTTTATTGGTGTACTGATTGTATGTCTTCTTTAGCGGAAGCCGAGGTCGAATATTATGATAAATCATCACCAGCAATCGATGTAAAATTTAAAGCGGTTGATAATCAAGCTGTTGCAAATAAATTTGGTATCAATACCGATTTAACCATTTATGCAGTTATCTGGACAACCACGCCTTGGACTCTACCTGCTAGCCGAGGGATTGCTTTAAATGCAGATTTTGAATACCAACTCGTTCAAATCAATGATAAAGAGTGCTTAATCTTAGCCACTGATTTAGTTGAAACAGTGATGAAGCGAGCTAATATCAGCGAATGGAAAGTGTTAGGTAGCTGTCAAGGCAATGCACTTGAGTTATTACGCTTTAAGCACCCATTCCTTGATTTTGACGAGCCGGTTGTGCTTGGCGATCATGTAACTATTGATGCCGGTACGGGTGCTGTGCACACTGCACCAGGTCACGGTACAGAAGACTTTATAGTAGGACAAAAATATGGGCTAGAAGTAGCTAACCCTGTTGGAGGAAATGGCTGTTACTTACCGGGAACAGGCGCAGGGCTAGATGGTCTATTTGTGTTCAAAGCAAACAAAGTAGTCGTTGAAATATTAAAAGAACACAACGCATTATTACACTTTGAAAATATTGAACATAGTTATCCATGCTGTTGGCGTCATAAAACCCCTGTTATTTACCGAGCAACACCGCAATGGTTTATCAGCATGGAAAAACAAGGTTTACGGGCACAATCATTAAAAGAGATCAAACAAGTTCGTTGGATCCCTGATTGGGGACAAGCTCGCATTGAAACCATGGTAGCTAATCGTCCAGACTGGTGTATTTCGCGTCAACGAACATGGGGCGTGCCTATGACGTTGTTTGTTCATAAAGAAACAGAAGAACTTCATCCAGATACGTTAGCATTAGTTGAAAAAGTCGCTAAATTAGTTGAAAAAGATGGTATTCAAGCTTGGTGGGATGCTGATATTAAAGATCTCTTAGGCCCTGATGCTGATGATTATCGCAAAGTACCTGATACATTAGATGTTTGGTTTGATTCAGGATCTACTTTTTCGTCAGTGGTTCGCGTTCGCCCAGAATTTGAAGGACATGAAGCCGACATGTATTTAGAAGGCTCAGATCAACACCGTGGTTGGTTTATGTCTTCATTAATGTTATCAACGGCAATTGATAACAAAGCACCTTACAAACAAGTATTGACTCATGGTTTTGTGGTTGATGGGCAAGGACGCAAAATGTCTAAATCGCTTGGTAACATTGTAACTCCACAAGATGTAATGAATAAACTTGGTGCCGACATCTTACGTTTATGGATTGCCTCAACAGATTATTCTGGCGAAATGAACTATTCAGATGAAATCATCAAACGTTCCGCTGATAGTTACCGCCGCATTCGTAATACCGCACGTTTCTTACTGGCGAATTTAAATGGTTTCGATCCAGAGAAAGATATGGTCAAACCAGAAGATATGGTTGTCCTTGATCGCTGGGCGGTTAGTATGGCAAAAGAAGCTCAAGAACAAATTATTCAAGCTTATGAAAATTATGATTTCCATAAAGTGGTACAACGAATTATGCAATTTTGTTCAATTGAGATGGGATCATTCTATTTAGATATCATCAAAGATCGTCAGTACACAGCGAAAAGCGACAGCATCGCTCGCCACAGTTGTCAAACTGCGTTATATCATATTGCACAAGCATTAGTTCGCTGGATCGCGCCGATTTTATCATTTACTGCCGATGAAATTTGGCAATATCTACCTAGTTCAGAAAAATCAGAATTTGTATTTGAAGATGAATGGTATTGCTCACTGTTTACGTTATCAGATAACGAAGCGTTAAATAGCGAATATTGGGCAAAAATTTTAACTATTCGTAGTGAAGTAAATAAAGTACTTGAGCAAGGTCGTAATGACAAAGTGATCGGTGGTGCACTTGAAGCTGCCGTTACACTTTATGCTAATGAAGATATTGCTACGGCATTAGCTAAGTTAGAAAACGAATTACGCTTTGTTTTACTCACATCACAAGCAAGTGTAAAACCATTACAAGCAGCGCCGGCTAATGCTGTGCAAAGCGATATTCAAGGACTGAAAATTGAACTTGCTAAGGCGCAAGGTGATAAATGCCCTCGTTGTTGGCACTATACCGTCGATAATGAGCCAACCACACACTTATGCAAACGTTGTGCAGAAAATATTCACGGCCAAGGCGAAGTGCGGCATTTTGCATAATGCTAAGCTATTTAGCACATTAAAATAAGCTATAGCGACGCCTTATAGCTATCTAGTACCCTTTCCGCCGACAATTGTCGGCGGAAATATAATAATGAGCACAGACTTATATGAAAAAAGATAACGGACTTTACTGGTTATTATTTGCAATCCTTGTTTTTATCATTGATATCGCAAGTAAATTTTGGATTTTAAATAACTTCTCACTATTTGAATCAGTGAACCTCTTACCCTTCTTCTCAATTACTTATGTACGTAATATTGGTGCTGCCTTTAGCATTTTTGAGGGCCAACGTATGATGCTTGCTGCTATCGCCTTAATTATCAGTGCTGTAATTTTGCATATGTTATACCGCAATACTCGCCAGCAAAAATTAGAAAACTTTTCATTATCGCTGATTTTAGGTGGTGCATTAGGTAATTTATTTGATCGCCTTTATCATGGTTTTGTCGTCGACTTTCTTGATGTCAATTTTGGTGATTGGCACTATCCAACCTTTAATATCGCAGACTGTGCCATTTGCGTAGGTATTGGATTATTTATTTTCTATAGTTATAAAAAACCGAAGAAGACCGTATAATATGCAAATTATTTTAGCCAATCCTCGTGGTTTTTGTGCTGGTGTTGATCGAGCTATCACCATCGTTGAACGTGCACTAGAACTCTTTGGAGCACCGGTCTATGTACGCCACGAAGTTGTACATAATCGCTATGTTGTTAATCGTCTAAAAGAGTTAGGGGCGATTTTTATTGAAGATATTAGCGAAGTACCTGATAACACCATTCTTATATTTTCAGCACATGGCGTGTCTAAAGCGATCCGAGAGGAGGCAAAACAACGTAAACTGCGCATTTTTGATGCAACTTGTCCACTCGTAACCAAAGTACATATGGAAGTTGCTCGATCAAGCTATCGTGGCGAAGAGGTGATTTTAATCGGTCATGCTGGTCACATCGAAGTAGATGGTACAATGGGGCAATATAGCAATCCCGAAGGTGGCATCTATTTAATCGAATCAATTGATGATGTAAAAACACTGCAAGTAAAAAACGAAAATCATCTTTGCTTTACCACACAAACAACGTTATCGGTTGATGATACAGCCGAAATCATTACTGCTTTAAAAAAACGTTTTCCTAATATTCGCAGTCCTCGCAAAAATGATATCTGCTATGCTACAACCAATCGCCAGCAAGCAGTGAAACAACTATCATCACACGCAGACATTGTTTTAGTCGTAGGATCTAAAAATTCATCTAATTCAAATCGCCTAGCCGAGCTAGCAAGGCGAAACAGCAAGCAAGCTTATTTAATTGATTTTGCATCTGACATCAAAAAAGAGTGGCTAGTAAATACACATACGATAGGTGTAACAGCAGGCGCTTCTGCACCTGAGATTTTAGTGCAACAGGTGATTGATCATTTAAAAAGCTTAGGTTGCACATCTCTTATTGAAACAGATGGCATTTTAGAAAATATCACTTTTGAAATTCCAAAAGAACTTCGAATTGACATTAAATCAACTTGAATTAAGAAGACTTCAGTCCCTCAAATTTTACTAATAATTCTTCTTTTGTTTCAATATGTTCAGGATCAGCAATAATCGCATTTTGAATAGGGCAAACTCGCTGACAAGTCGAATGATCATAATATCCCACACACTCAGTACATTTATTGGGATCGATTTCGTACGTGTCAAATCCCATTGAAATAGCCTCGTTTGGGCACTCGGGTTCACACATATCACAATTAATACATTTGCTAGTTATTTTTAATGCCATTACAGTTTATCTTTACCGACTATAAAAAATTTGCGACATTATAGCGCAATCGCTAATAAATCCGAATAAGGATCCTATTATTGCTTATTGAACAACATACATACTAGTTAAAATGCCGATTAAACATATATTTTATGTATCAAAGCAATAACTTATATCGGGTATATTTTCATAATTATTACAATTTATTAAGAATGGTTATCAATAGCATTTAGTTTATTGCGATAGAATGTTAAAATCATAATAAGAACATTAAAGGATAAAAAAGATTGTTAAAATTGATAAAAATTAAATATATATTTATGGCTATTGCCACTTTTGTAATTATTTGTATTGCATATTTCATCACATCACGTTCAGAACCGACAGTCAATTACATTACATCGCCTGTAACAAAAAATAATATTGAAAAAACAGTACTGGCCGATGGCACAATTAGTGCCTTTAAACAAGTTAGTGTGGGTGCTCAGGTTTCTGGTCAAATAAAAAAACTCTATGTTGAGTTGGGTGATGAAATTAAACAAGGCGATATGATTGCCGAAATCGACGATCTAAAACAAAGCAACGATTTAAAACAATCAGAAGCCTCACTTAATAGTTTAGAAGCACAACGTGAAGCCAAAAAGGCAAGACTAATCAACTATCAGTTAACCTATGATCGTCAGCACAAACTGGTCAGTAAGGGTGTGGGTATTCAATCGGATTTGGATACAGCAAAAGCCGAACTTGATGCAATCAAAGCCGATATTGCTGCGCTTAATGCCGACATAGTTAAGGCGCAAGTTGCGGTTGATACAGCGAAAGTTAACTTAGGATATACTAAAATCCGCTCGCCCATTGATGGTGTAATTGTCGCAATTCCAGTCGATGAAGGACAAACAGTAAACTCCGTCCAAAGTGCACCAACCATTGTTAAAGTAGCTCAGCTTGATAAAATGACGATTGAAGCGCAAATTTCTGAAGCCGATGTGGTCAATGTCAAAAAAGGCATGCCTGTTTATTTTACCATTTTAGGACAGCCTAATAGACGTTTTGATGGCTTAACACTACGTGCGATAGAGCCCGCACCAGATTCAATTAATACCGAAACAACCTTATCAAGTTCATCATCAACCACAAAAAGCGCGATTTATTATAATGGATTATTTGATGTGGATAATCCTGATCATATTTTAAGAATTTCAATGACAGCACAAGTCTATATTGTCCTATCTGAAGCAAAAGATGTATTAACCATTCCTTCTCAAGCAGTCCAAAAAAAATTAAGCAATAATAAAGCCATTGTTTATCTATTAAATAAAAATAAAGAAATTGAAGAACACGAAGTTATTTTAGGTATCGATAATAATATCAATGTTGAAATAAAATCGGGTATAAAAGAAGGTGATATTGTTGTAGTAAGTAGTACTAATGGAGCATCAATAGGTAATAATGCAAGATCCCCAAGGATTCGATTCTAATATGGCAAATAATACACCTCTTATCAAACTTGAAAATATTGTTCGTGAATTTCCAGCAGGCGATTCAACCATACAAGTTCTTAAAGGCATAAATCTGACAATTAATGCTGGTGAAATGGTGGCGATTATTGGGGCATCAGGATCTGGTAAATCCACTTTAATGAATATATTAGGCTGCCTAGATAAACCAACCACTGGCACCTACTCCATTGGCGGACGAACAACTAGTAAATTGTCACTTGATGAGCTCGCCGAATTACGTCGCGAACATTTTGGTTTTATCTTTCAACGTTATCACTTGTTAAATGCACTAACTGCACAAGGCAATGTAGAAATCCCAGCCATTTATGCTGGTGTAACCAGTGAACAGCGACAAAAAAGAGCGAACGAAATTTTAACACGTTTAGGACTTGCCGATAAAATACATAATAAACCTAGTCAATTATCAGGAGGACAACAACAACGTGTCAGTATTGGCCGAGCTTTAATTAATGGTGGACAAATCATTTTAGCAGATGAACCAACCGGAGCCCTCGACCGCAAAAGTGGCTTAGAAGTGATGGCCATATTACAAGAGTTACACCAACAAGGCCACACAGTTATTATTGTCACACACGATGCAAATATTGCCCAAAATGCCCAGCGAATTATTGAAATTAGTGACGGTAATATTATTTCTGATTCTATTAACCCCAAATACCAATCTGAACAAAGTGATAATCGTCAAATTAAACAAATCGAAGCGACTAAAACCCAAGATAACTTCTTGGCAAAATATTATCGTTTTCGTGATGCGTTTAAGATGGCTATATTATCAATGCTTTCACAGAGATTACGTACTGTATTAACGATGTTAGGTATCATTATTGGTATTGCTTCTGTGGTATCAGTCGTTGCATTAGGACAAGGCACAAAGCAGAAAATTTTATCTAACATTAATTCGTTAGGAACAAGCACACTTGAAATCTATGCAGGCTCAGGCTTTGGCGATCGCAATGCAGATAAAATCACGACACTACGCTCATCTGATGCCGATTTTTTAGCGCAACAAAGTTTTGTTCACAGCACCACACCAAATCTTGCAACCAGTGTTTATTTTCGAATTAACAACTTAGCGGTAACAGGAACAGTAAACGGTGTTGGAGAGCAATTCTTTGCTGTTCGTGGTTATACTATTTCTCAAGGAAAATCGTTTGATGAAACCAGCATTATTACTTCAGCACAAGATGCGGTAATTGATGAAAACACCGTTAAACGACTATTTGCAGATCAAAACCCTATCGGAAAAATTTTAATGGCCGGCCAGCTACCTGTAAGAATCATTGGCGTTGCGACTAAACAACAACAAGGGTTTGGTAGTAATGAAAGCTTGAATATTTGGTTACCTTATACCACCGTTATTAATCGAATGGTGGGTCAAACTTCGTTAAAAAGCATCACAGTACGCGTTAAAGATCATGTTGATTTATCAATTGCAGAACAAGCCATTAATCAAATCATGTTAAAACGACATGGCACAAAAGATTTTTTCATCTTCAACTCAGACAATATACGAGAAACCATTAACTCATCAGCTTGGGTAATGACACTCTTGGTTTCGGCTATAGCACTCATTTCACTTATTGTGGGAGGCATTGGCGTAATGAATATTATGCTAGTATCGGTCACAGAAAGAACGCGAGAAATTGGCGTACGTATGGCCGTTGGTGCGCGTTCAAGCGACATATTACAACAATTTTTAATTGAAGCCGTATTAGTTTGTTTAACCGGTGGCACAATAGGTATTTTACTTTCGTTTGCTATTGGATTTATTTTTAACGCTTTTGTTACATCATTTGCCATGAGTTTTTCCGTACTTGCCATTGTTGCGGCATTTAGCTGCTCAAGCATAATTGGCATTATCTTTGGTTACTTTCCAGCAAAACGTGCCGCAAAACTCGATCCTATTTATGCATTAGAGCGAGAATAGTCATCCTAATATAATAAAAAATCCCTTTGCACCAAATAATGATGCAAAGGGATTTAAAAATTAATTGATACAGGTTTTTCTTTAACCCTGATAATCATTTATTTTTTATTAGAATCCGTTTTTTCTTCTATTTTTGCATTAGGATCTAATCCAGCAACAAATGAAGTCACTCTTGCATAATCCTGAATAAAGGCTGTATCACTAGTTAGATTAAGTTGATTTGCTATGATAAAAAACTTACGATTAACAATAACAGTAGGAATGGACTCTGGTTTCATCTCTCTAATCGCATCACTTTGTTGTGCCATAAACGCTTTAACTAAAAAGCTATCTTTCGTTTTATCATACACTTCAGCACTGATACCTAATTTTTCAAAAACCGCTTTAATATCATCAGCTGTTTTTATTGTTTTATCTTTTTGAACTGCATTATAAAGTGCATCTGAAGCTTTATCTTGAATACCAAGTACATTAGCCACCGCCCATGCTTGTGAAAGCTCTTTAGCTAATAACCCAAAGTTCTCTAAATGATAACGTTTAAATTTAAAGCCTTCTGGTAAAGCCTTACTGATAGTTTGTGAGCCATTATTTTGAATTTCAAATCTAAAACAGCTTGGGCAATTAAACGAAAAGAACTCAATAACTTCTTTATCGGGTGATGGATTAGTTGGCAGTGCAGCATATTGTTTGCCTAATTCGATCGGCGCTGGTGCATTGGTAGAGACAGTTTGTGATTCATCAGTTTTAGTTGTTGTTTTTCCTTCATCGGCAAAACAACTTACAGAAGAAAGCAAAATACTAATTGCAATAAGTGTTTTTTTCATTTTAATAATTCTCCTTATTCTTTTATAATTCCACGAGCTTTTAACAATGCGGATTTAAAATCTTCTTCATAATCTTTTTTTAGACCAGGAATAGCCTCATTCTTATCCGAACCCCGCATTTTTAAATGATAAATTAAAACTTCATCGCTCAAATCTTTTAATTCACCTTCAAAACCAGCCTCTTGACCTAATTTAGCTAAAAATTGTAATAAGTTAAGATCAGAATCGCTTTCCCATGCGGGTTGCAATAATTCCACTACTTCATCAATACGATGACATTTCATAATTGTTACCTTTAGTAGATCTTCAAACCTTTCGAAGATAATGATAAATAAGCAATCATCAAAAAATGATACGCTACGACTTGCAATAACTTTGCTATATAGTAATGTTATTTTGTTTTTTCGCAACGTAAAAGAGAAATAATTTATGGAAAAACCCTCTATTACTGCAATCATTCTAGCCGGCGGTAAAAGTACCCGTATGAATGGCAACGACAAAGGACTGTTATTATTACAACAAAAACCACTTTATCAACATGTTATTGATCGCATCCAACCTCACGTTGACGCACTCATGATTAATTGTAATCGCCATATCCAACAATACCAAAAAGCAGGTTATCCTGTATTTAGTGACGATCTGGCAGGATTTTGTGGGCCATTATCGGGGATTTATAGTGGCTTACTACGCAGCAAAACCGATTGGAACTTATTTATCAGTTGTGACACGCCTTTTTTGCCAGATGACTTAATTGACCGCTTAGCTGTTTATACGGCAAATAACAGTGCTATTTATCCATATGATGGACAACATCACCATCCAACCATCTTGCTTATTCATAAAACAACTATTCCACAGCTACAAGCTTATTTAGAACAAGGTGAACGTAAACTGATGCTATTTTTAGAACAAATCAGTGCTAAATCTGTTGATTTTAGTGATAAAGCAGCTTGTTTTATCAATATCAATACGGTAGAGGAGCTTAATACATTTAATCAGAAAGTAAATAAATAATATTTTTCGATTTTTGACGAAAAATCAGGTCTTTTTTGTTTTGATGAATAGAATAAATTGAGTGCGGTGGTTTCGGACGTTTTGACCTATAATAAACAAAATAGCCACAGTGACCACGTCCGATTTAGGGAATTTTTTGCGAAATCCCCTAAAAACCCCGCGCAAGGCTGCAGAATGTGGCCTGTGGCACTACTCGTATCATCCTGATACTCGCCTCTTCGAGGCCATCTTCGCTTTGCTCAGATGTTCAAATTTGTTCCAGACAAATTTGTCCGACGCCGTCGCTCGGTCTTAACGCACCGTTTGTGGGATTACTCGTATCATCCTGATACTCGCCTCTACGAGGCCACCTTCGCTATGCTCAGGTGTTCAAATTTGTTCCAGACAAATTTGTCAGACGCACCACAAACTCGCCAAACATCCTTGTTTGGCGTGCTAACCTCACTCTGTTGTCGGCACATTCTGACGCCGGAATAAGACAAATAACATAACCATCGTTTTGGGAAGGATTGTTGTGTTTTTGTAAGGCAGTTTTTGTTAAAAAAACAACCAAAAAACCTCAATAAAATCAATACCTTTTCTGACCGATTTTTGGACGGGAAATCAGGCCTTTTTGGGGTTGGTGAATAGAATAAATTGGGTGCGCAGGTTTCTGAACTGCCCCCCAAAAGTTGGATTGTTTAAATCTACTTTTGGGAACAAAATTATGGCAAAAAAATATACATTCGATTTTAAAAAACAAGTTATTGAACATTATTTTAAGAGTCATGATGGTTATGGTTTAACCGCTTGGCACTTTCAAGTGCCTGTCGGTACAGTGGAGTCGTGGGTAAAGTTATATAAAAGAAAAGGCATTGAAGAACTAAAACCCGTCACAAAACCAAGCTGCTTTGGCGTTTGATATACACTTTCGATATGTAGGCCACTGGTTTAAAATATACCAAAAATAGGGCAAAGCAGGTTTTTCAATGACACCGAATCCACCACAGGGAAAAGCAGATAAAAAAATGGCTCATTTAGTTGATCGCTCTAAAATAAAACTAAGCAATTAAAAAATTATGTTAATTACAATTGGATGATTATTTATGGCTTACTACACCAACATCTTTTCACCAGAACAGTATTAAGCTAAATAGATTAGCTATAATAACCTTACTCTTTTGTAAAAAATTAACGTGTTTACTATAAAAATAGTTCAGGTAGAATTTTGATTTTATTGAATTTTTATTTTTTGACTTTTTAACTTTTTAAATTAAAATCATATGGTTATAAAGTGATGTACATTGGGATTTAGGAATTTTGGTAACATTCTAAACCTCATTATGATACAGGATATTGGAAAAATTATCCGTTATACGTATATAATAAATTCGTTCAAAATATAGCAGATTTGTTAATTAAAACCGCGATAGTTGTTTTCGTATTGTTAATCATGAAAAATTTATGGCAGGTAATTTTATGGAAAATAGGGTTTATTATGGAGAGTATACTTTAAAACATTGGATTGAATTAATCTTGAATAAAAATATTGTGTTACCTGATTATCAACGACATTTTGTTTGGAGTGATGAAAAAGTAAAAACATTAATACAAACTTTTTCAGATAAACAATTTATACCTCCTGTAACAATCGGCGCTTTTAAAATCGATGGTAAAAATGATAATTTAATTCTTGATGGACAACAACGCTTAACAAGTATTTTATTAGCTTATTTAGGTCTATATCCAAATAAAGACAAATATTCTAAGCCGTTAGAATCATATGTTAGTGAAAATGATGATGAAGATGATGATGATGAAGATCCATGTATATGTGAATGGACTTTTAGAGAGCTTACAAAAAAAGGCAGCAATAGAGATGATTTAATTAAGAAGATAAATATAAATAATGCAGAAAATGCAGAATATAAATCGCTAGATTTCAATCTGGACGATGAATTTTTTGAAAAAAATTTTTTGGGTTTTTCTTATTTAGTTCCTGATATATCGGATGACGCTAAAATCCAACAAAAATACTATTCTTCCGTTTTTAGAAATATCAATATTCAAGGTCAAACACTGTTACCCCAAGAAAGTCGAGCCTCATTATATTTTTTGGATAAAGAATTAACAAATTTTTTTACACCAGATTTTTGTCAAAAAATAACGGTAAAAAACTTTGGTAATAAGGCTAAATTCGATTTTGTTAGATATTTATCTCTTCTTTCGCATTATTTTAAAAGTCAAAATAAAAATATAGTTGCACGTAGCTATAAATCTAAAATGGAACAATATTATGAACAATATATCTATTGTGTAGTTAATGATGAAGAATCAAAATTATTCGGCAAATTTTCAGAAATTTTTCCTAATAAAGAATATAGTTCACGTTTTGAACTATTAAAACAAACAATAAACAATCTCAAAATCCCTAATGAATATAGTTCAATTATTGATCTAGATGTATATTTTTTTGGTCTAATATATCAAATTATCTTTAATAAAAATGAAATACCTATCATAGATAATACTAAAATAAAATTTAAAGATGGCGATTCAATAAAGTATATTGAAATTGATGAATTTAAAACAAAACTAGATGAGAAGATTAATATTTTTAAAAAAGGTGCTCATAAAAAATCACCTAGCAACTTACAACATTTAAGAAAACGTATGGAACAATCAATAAAATTATATGAAAAAATTATAGATAATGAAAATGCATAAAAATTTTATTTTAACTCCTATTACAAGCAATTTAGAAATTGCAGTGACTTCCTGCTCAGGTATCGGTAATGGTATTGAAACTTTTCCCCTATGTGACTACATAATGCAATCAATTTTTCTCAAAATGACTGGATTTCAAGAACAAAAAATGAAGTGTATTTGTTGGGATTTAGCAACAGACGATTACGATTATCGATATCAGAAATTTAGAAATGGTTTAGGAGAATGTTCTCAATATAAAGACAAAAATAATATATATACAGAACTTGTTGAACAAATTAAAAAACATGATCCAAGCTTTGAACATTTTTCTGACGAGGAAAGAGAAAAAATATTAAAAGATACAACACTCGAAATACATAATATTTTCAAAAATACTAATTTGTTTTACTGGAGCACAAAAAAATATTATGAATTTGAAGATTTTTGGAAGACTATTACAATAGATCATTTTGCTAAAGGTACTTTATTTTTAGCTGAAAATAAAAATAACTTTTTAAAAGAAAAAATATATGAAAAACATCTATATCGTCATAGAAATAGATGTGCTCATAATATATTGTGTGTTCAACAACACTTGCCATCATTAAAAACACTTGTTGATAATGATTATAAATATGAAAATTATTTTATATAGTTTGCCACACTATCTCTTATAGATAATATTTTTATTAATTTGTACAAGAAATATTTAGATTTATATAATAAAAATTAATGTTTTTATGTAAGATCATAATAGCTATTGGAAAGTTTCTATTTTTAAACCGCTAGGTTTTATATACCTTTTAGCTTTAATGAAAGACTAAAGTTATTGTTAAAAATTTTTATGTCACTTTGTGTTTATGTAAAAAAATAGTACATATTTACTCAATAGTGTTTAAAAATGGCGCGATTGCGTTAAATAAGTATTGCTTTATTATTTAATTACTATAATATGGTCACCTCTTTGACGCGGGGTGGAGCAGCTTGGTAGCTCGTCGGGCTCATAACCCGAAGGTCGTTGGTTCAAATCCAGCCCCCGCAACCAATTCCTATCAATCCTTGATATATCCTTTTTTCTAAATCACTGTTTTGTTTTTGGCACAGCTAATAATGTTGCAACAGCTTCGCTAATGCGTCTGGCTATGTAGCTATTGTTCATGGTGTACAAATGAATGCCGTCCACATTTTGTGAAACTAAATCAACAATCTGATCGATGGCATAAGCAATACCCGCATCACGAAATGCATCGGGATGATGTTCATATTTTTCCATCATTTGTTTGAATTTTTTAGGTAAATTCACCCCACACATCGATACCATGCGCTCAATTTGGTTTTTATTGGTCACTGGCATAATGCCGGCTTCGATTGGCACATTAATGCCCATATCGTGTGCTTTATCTAAAAATGCATAAAAATAGTCATTATCAAAAAATAGCTGTGAAATAAGTTGATCAGTACCCGCATTGACCTTTTCTTTTAGGTGGATCAGATCTTGTTTTAGGGTTGATGCTTCAAGATGTCCTTCTGGATAACATGCACCAATCACGTTAAAATCACCGTTTTCTTTAATAAATGTCACCAGTTCGCTGGCGTATCGAAAATCATCTTTAGGCGGTACATTCGGGCTGATGTCACCACGCAAAGCAAGCACATTATCAATCCCTGCACATTTAAGATCGTGTAGGATTTTTTGCATCTCGGCTTTATCAAAATTAATGCCCGGTAAGTGAGCAACACTTTCGATACCATAAGTGTGTTTTACCGAGTGGGCAATATCAATGGTGGTTTGTCCATTTAAGCTACCACCCGCACCATAAGTGACACTGATAAAATCGGGTTTAAAATAACCAAGCTCTCGCAGAGTGCTGTAAATGGTTTCTAAAGGTGATGTTTTTTTAGGTGGAAAAACTTCAAAAGAGAACACCGTTTTTTTATTAAATAATAGATTTGTTTTCATTTTTATCATCCATTCGTTATATCGCTTATTTTCCTTATTGACATTTCCGCCGCCCAAATAGGCGGCGGAATTGTCAGCATCGTAAAATACGATGTCTTAATAAATAAGCTCAGTTCTTTATAAAACAGTGCTTAATTGAGTGTTTTCCTTACTGCTAATGTAGCTTCAACAAGATGCTGTAAGCTTTCAACCACTTCTTTTTCACCACGTGTTTTTAAACCACAGTCTGGGTTAATCCATAATTTTTGTTTATCGATCTTCGCCAGTAACTTTTCGATCGTCGCTTTAATTTCAGCAACAGGTGGAACGCGTGGCGAATGGATATCGTAAACACCTGGTCCAACTTCGGTTTTAAAATTATTGGCATTGAGCACATCAATTAATTGCAGATTAGAGCGAGAAGCTTCGAACGAAATTACATCAGCATCCATGGCATCAATATCTTTAATGATGTCAGCAAATTCGCTATAACACATATGTGTATGAATTTGAGTATCAGCTTGGACTTTGCTGTGTACTAATCTAAATGCCGGAATCGCCCAATCAAGATATTCGCTGTTCCAATCCGCTTTACGCAGTGGTAATTTTTCTTTTAACGCGGCTTCGTCAATTTGAATAATCTTAATGCCTGCAGCTTCAAGATCTAACACTTCATCACCAATGGCCAATCCAATTTGGAATACCGATTCTTTTTGCGAAATATCCTCACGTGGGAATGACCAGTTAAGAATCGTTACCGGTCCAGTTAACATCCCTTTAACTGGTTTATCAGTCAGGCTTTGCGCATATTTTGAATATTCAACCGTAATCGGTTTAGATCGTGAAATATCACCCCACACAATCGGTGGCTTAACGCAACGTGTACCGTAAGATTGTACCCAAGCTTTTTCGGTAAACACAAAGCCATTTAAGCTTTCGCCAAAATATTCGACCATGTCATTACGTTCAAATTCACCATGCACTAACACATCAATGCCGATCTCTTCTTGCAATTTGATACACTCAGCTATTTTTTGTTGATTAAATTCAGTATATTGATTCAAGCAAATTTCGCCTTTTTTGAATTTAGCACGATTTAAACGCACATCAGGTGTTTGCGGGAATGATCCAATGGTTGTAGTTGGTAATAGTGGTAAATTAAAGGCTTTCTTCTGCGCCGCTTCACGCACTGAAAACTCAGGTAAACGGGTAAAATCAGACGCATTTAATGCCGCCACTTTTTGGCGAACCGCGTGGTTTGCACCTTCACGTTCACGGGTAAATAGTGTTTGATTAGCTTTATAAGTCGCATTATTTTCAGGATTTGCTTCTTTAAATAACTGACCTAGTTCAGCAAGCTCTTGCAGCTTTTCTTGGGCAAAAGCAAAATAAGCACGTTGTTGAATGGTTAATTTGGTTTCATTTTGCAATGTATAAGGAACATGCAGTAATGAACAAGATGTATTAATGACAATATTTGTGGCTTTTTGTTTGATTTTACCAAGTAAAGCTAAAGTTTTTTGGTAATTGTTTTTCCAGATATTTTTGCCATTAACAACACCGGCAAATAATATTTTATCAGCAGGGAAGCCATTATTTTCAAGTAAAGCTAATGATTGCTTACCTTCGACAAAATCAAGCCCAATACCATCAAAAGGCAGTGCCACTAATTCTTTATAACAATCACGCACATCACCAAAATAGGTTTGCAGAACAATTTTGGTGTTACCTTTAACCGATAAAATCGCTTGATAAAGTTCGGTAAATAAAGCGATATCGTCTTTATTTAGATCGGTCACTAAAATTGGCTCATCAATTTGGATCCACTCAGCACCAAGCGTTGTAAATTTTTGGATGATTTCTTGATAAGCTTTAATAATATCGGCTTTAAAATCACCAAACTGTTTTTTACCTAAATACTGCGCTAATTTAAAAAAGGTTAACGGCCCAACCACAACCGGTTTGGTTTGCACACCTAGCGCTTTAGCTTCTTGATATTCGTCAAAAGGTTTAGTACCTGTTAACTTAATTTGTACTGAATCTTCTATTTCAGGTACTAAATAGTGGTAATTAGTATTGAACCATTTTTTCATAGCCAGCGCGCGCACATCACCTTTTTCGCCCTGATAACCACGTGCCATGGCAAAATAACGGTCAAGCTCAGGTAAACCTAAATCTTGGTAACGTTTTGGAATAACATTAAGTAAACACGCTGTATCTAACACCGCATCATAGAATGAAAAATCATTAGATGAGATAAAAGCAATTTTTTGAGCAGCTTGTTGTTTTAAATGCTCAGCTCGTAACGCTTTGGCTTCGTTTAATAATTCGGCTTGAGTTTTATTACCTTTAAAATAGGCTTCTGTTGCAAATTTAAGTTCACGAAGCTTACCAACACGAGGATATCCAATAACAGCAGTATTCATTTTTATTTCCTTTTATCCATTTTCTTATAGTGATAAAAAGATAACAAAAAAAATAGGTATTGAATAATTCTAGTTTTTTATTGATTGTTATAGTTTTTAACTATATCAATTCAAATAAAAAATCCCACTATGGTTAAATAGTAGGATTTAATATTAACTGATGAAAGCTAAGCCAATTATTGACGCCACTCACCATGAATTGGTCTTGCAAAATGAGCAAGTACTGCAATCATACACACTTCGATCGATACACCCCAATAGATATGACCTAGAATTTCACTCCAAAGTTCATAACCATTTAAGTTCCATAACCAACCAACCGTACCTTCCGCATCATAAGCAGGATGACGGAAACCAAGCAATGGAATTAAAAAACCGTGCATCACAACAGTAATAATAATGCCGTACAATGCCCCATACCATAAGCGGATTTTGTTGCAATAATATGCACCTGCAACATAAACAAAGGCAAAAGCAAAACTAAATAACCAGTGATAAAGTGTCACCGCACCTAAAACACTTGCTCCTTGATAAAGGTAATCGAGCGAGTGAGAATTAATCCCAAGCCAACCCAGCCATGCATCAATATGTGCCGCAGGTGGCGAAATTTCACCAGGTACTCGTGGAGGCATATTAACTTCTGAACCCCATTTTACTAATGAACTGAAAAATCCGCCGATAATTGTTGTCCATATAATTACTTGGCGATTTGTTTTATTTCCAAACATACTTAGTTTCCCATAGTTATAATAAATAGGTGTTCAAATTATACTACTGTGTAATTTTAGATAAAAGAAGAATAAGTTGGGGGGAGGTGTAAAAGTATTTTGATGAGTGGTGGTGGTTATTTTTGCACCGCTTTTTGGAAAAGGTAATTTTTGGAGCAATCTGTTTTGTTGATAAATAATCAAGCACTAAAATCAGATAAATTTAGCTTAAATAAATTATTGAGTATAATTATTTATTATTAAAAAGGTATAGAATACTGAATATTTTTACAAAAAAATTAAAATGTGAACAGGTGGGTTATTTGATTAACGAAAGTTGGCAATTTAGAATATTAAAAAGATTTCATATAGTCTTATATTTTAATAATCATTGAAGTAAATTCAGCTAACCAATTTTCATACGATAACATGTGTTTAACTAACCCCCTTATATCAGCAATATCATATATAGCATAAAAAATTGCATCAGAGGGGCTTATTCGTTTGAATATCTTTTTCATGTCTATTGGATCATTTGTCATAAAAACTATTGCATCTTGATTAGGAATTCTTTTTGCAGCAAAATGAGCAAAAATATTTCTATGGTTTCTTCGAAATTTTATTTCTTCAAGTTTCTCTTCTGCTTCTTTTCTTTGTTCATAGTTTAGGCTTAATTCTGAAAGGCAAGATATAATTTTATTAACTAAATTAGGAATAATATTTAATTCTTTTTGACTTGTAATTAAAATTCCCTTTTCGTTTAATACATTAAAACAACGCCTAATGTTTAAATCAATAAAATTGTAAGTTTGTATATACATACCTAATATTCTAAAGTCTTCATTAGTTAAATTTTCTAACAAATCAACTTCAAATTTTTTAAATTCATTTTCCAATGCTAATGTTTTTTCAGTCCTAAATCCTTCTGGTAATCCCATTTTATTTCTCTTTTATTTAATTTTTATCCAAAAATAATAAATCAATCTAATTTAGAATGAATTATCTCTTTACACTCAACTTACCGTAATTTATGCACAATCTCAACTAATTCATTTTTTAAATTAAACCTAATCATTATTGTCAATATTAATACGACAGAACCACCCCGTATGCTTTTCCCCAAAATTTCAAAAAAACAAAAACAACATCCTGTATTTATTTACAGTATTTTTACTGCTATACTGCCAATATGATAACTAGCCTTATGTATTAATTTATTATGATAACTCAACTAACTATTAATAATTTTGCTATTGTAGATCAACTTCTTGTCGACTTTACTACTGGGATGACCGCTATTACGGGTGAAACGGGCGCAGGGAAGTCGATTGCTATTGATGCATTGGGATTATGTTTAGGTAATCGTTCTGATGCTTCATCTATTCGGCATGGCGCTGATCGTGTTGATATTTCGGCTTGTTTTGTGCTTGATGATACGCCAGCGGCTTTTGCTTGGTTACGCGAAAATCAACTTGATGAGGGTAATGAGTGCATTTTACGCCGAGTGATTAATCAAGATGGGCGTTCTAAAGCATTTATTAATGGTCGTGCGGTACCTATTTCGCAATTAAAAGATTTGGGGCAAATGTTGATTCAAATTCATGGGCAACATGAACATCAGCGCCTGTTACGCAGTGATTATCAACAACTGTTACTCAATCATTATATGAATGAGCCCACCTTGCTTGCCCAAATGCAGCAAGCCTATAGACAGTGGAAAGAAGCAACACGAGCTTATCAGCAGTACGAAACCTCACGACAAGAGCGTGATGCGCATATGCAGCTTTTACAATATCAATTGAAAGAACTTAATGAGTTTTCGCCAATTGAAGGGGAATATCAACAAATTGACGAAGAATACAAACGATTATCTAACAGTGAACAATTAATCAATCTAAGCCAACAATCTGTGATGTTGTTAGATGAAGCCGATGAATATAACGTCAGTAATTTGCTTAGTAGTGTTAAAAATAGCGTTCAAGAATTGGTTGAGCTCGATCCAACTTTAAATAGTGTTTGTAATATGCTGGAAGAGGCATCAATCCAAATTAAAGAAGCAAGCGATGAACTTCGTCATTATAGTGAACGTTTAGAGCTCGATCCTGCTCGAGTCATGCAACTTGAACAGCGGTTATCAAAACAAATTGCTTTAGCGCGTAAGCACCATGTCACCCCTGAAGCATTGCCCGATTTACATCAAACCTTGTTAACTGAATTTAAACAGATCAATCAGCAAGATGAACAAAGCGAACAACTTAAAACCGATATTACCAAATACCATCAACTCGCGGTTGAAATTGCCACAAAATTGCATCAAAAAAGATTAACGATAAGCAAAACTTTAGCCAAAAAAGTAACCACTATTATGCATGACTTATCCATGCCTAATGGACAATTTAGTATCGATGTCACTTTTGACGAAAACCGATTAAATGAAGACGGTGCCGATCAAGTCACCTTTTTAGTCAGCACCAATGCTGGGCAAAGTCCACAACCGCTTGCTAAGGTGGCCTCTGGTGGTGAGTTATCACGTATTGCCTTAGCTATTCAAGTTTTAACTGCGCAAAAAATGGATACACCAGCATTAATATTTGATGAAATTGATGTCGGTATTAGTGGACCAACTGCCGCTAAAGTCGGTCAGTTATTAAGGCAACTGGGTGAATCAACGCAAGTGATCACTGTAACCCACCTGCCACAAGTTGCTGGGCAAGCAAATCAGCACTATTTTGTTAACAAACAAACCAATGGCAAACAGACTTCAACTGATATGCAAAAGCTAGATAATACTGGACGTTTAAACGAACTTGCTCGCTTATTAGGAGGAGACAAAATTACTGACGCAACATTAGCCAATGCGAAAGAGCTACTTATTATCTAGCTGAATTGTGGTAATATAGCGCTTTCATCTTGATGTGAAGGAAGCTTGATCATGAGTCTATCGGGTAAACATATTTTGTTAGGCATTACTGGTGGTATTGCCGCTTATAAATGTCCTGACCTTGTTCGCCATTTAAAAAAAGCGGGTGCGCAAGTGCATATTGTTCTGACTGATTCTGCTAGCCATTTTGTGACTAAAATGACTCTGCAAGCTGTTTCTGGCAATCAGGTTTCCAGTGATCTCTTTGATCCATCAGCCGAGCTGTCTATGAGCCATATTGAACTGGCCAAATGGGCTGATTTAGTCCTCATTGCCCCAGCAACGGCCAATATTATTGCCAAAATGGCTAACGGCATTGCTGATGATCTGCTGTCAACAGTCTGCTTAGCAACCCCATCGCCAATTGTTATAGCGCCAGCCATGAATCAACAAATGTATAAAGCGGCAGCAACGCAACATAACTTATCAGTATTGGCATCAAGAAATACCTTAATTTTAGGGCCTGACAGCGGCTTTCAAGCCTGTGGTGATATAGGGCCTGGGCGAATGTTAGAGCCTGAAACGATTGTTGAAAATATTAGGCAGTATTTTTCAACCACTGCTGCGCTTTCAGGTATATCTATAACCATCACGGCAGGCCCAACGATCGAAGAAATCGATCCAGTTCGTTACATTAGTAATTACAGTTCAGGAAAAATGGGCTTTGCAATTGCAAGTGCAGCAGCGCAAATGGGCGCTACCGTTACATTAATTAGTGGACCGGTTCATTTAGATACGCCAAATGGTGTCAACCGAATTAACGTTAAAAGCACTAAACAGATGTATGAAGAAGCATTAAATTATGCGCAAAAATCAACTATTTTTATTTCGTGCGCGGCGGTTGCCGATTATCATGCCAAAACAATTGCGACACAAAAAATCAAAAAAGCTAGCGATAACAATGAACTTATTATTGAATTAGTGAAAAACCCCGATATTGTAGCAAGTGTCGCAGCACTAAAAACGAATCGTCCTTTTGTGGTAGGATTTGCTGCCGAAACTCATGATGTCAAAACTTATGCACTAAAAAAATTAACTACAAAAAATCTAGATTTAATTTGCGCTAATGATGTTTCAGACAAAACCATCGGCTTTAATTCTGATCAAAATGCATTAACACTATATTGGCAAAATGGTGAGCAAACGTTACCATTAAGCAACAAACAACAATTAGCAATACAGTTACTTGAAGCAGTTACAACACGATATAAAGCGAGTCATGATGAAAAGAAAAATTGATATAAAAGTATTAGACAAACGTTTAGGAAATGAATTTCCACTACCTACCTATGCAACCGAAGGTTCAGCAGGTATTGATTTGCGTGCAATGTTTGATAAAACCACCGAAATCAAGCCCGGCGAAACCATCTTAACCCCAACCGGTTTGTCAATGCATATTGCCGATCCTAGTTTAGCGGCATTGGTTTTACCACGTTCTGGACTTGGTTCAAAAAATGGTATTGTGCTTGGTAATTTGGTTGGTTTGATTGATTCGGATTATCAAGGTCAGTTATTTGTTCCTGTTTGGAATCGTAGTCAAACCCCTTTTGTTATTGAAGCAGGCGATCGAATTGCCCAATTAATTATTGTTCCGGTTGTACAAGCCGAATTTAATATTGTTGATGAATTTGTTGAATCAGCACGAGGGGAAGGTGGATTTGGGCATTCGGGTAAAAAATGATTGTGACAAGCAAAAATAAAAATCGTAAAGAAGATATATTACAAGCATTAGCTAAAATGCTTGAGTCCAACGAAGGCACGCAACGCATTACAACAGCTAAATTAGCTGCAACAGTAGGTGTTTCTGAAGCGGCGTTATATCGACATTTTCCAAGCAAAACAAAAATGTTTGAAAGCTTAATTGTCTATATCGAAGATATTTTGTTGTCTCGCATTAATGTCATTATGCAAGAAGAGCCCAATACCTTTACACGCTTACAACTTATTCTTGCGTTGATATTAGGCTTTTCTGAAAAAAACCCAGGATTAACCAGAATTATGACGGGGCATGCATTAATGTTTGAACAAGACCAATTACAAGAACGTATTAGCCAACTCTTTGAACGAATTGAAATCCAAATCAAACAAGTTTTACGGGAGCGCAAAATACGTGAAGGTGTTGCTTTCATCACAGATGAACGGATTTTGTCTAGTCAGTTATTGGCTTTTTGCGAAGGCATGATGGCGCGTTATTCTCGTTCAGGTTTTAAATATCTACCAACTACTAATTTTGATACACGTTGGACTTTATTAGTTAAACAATTGGTTTAGCCAATTTTGCACTAAAACACATTGATAGAAATTACTATTCCGAATTACTGAGGATAATAAGATGAATTTTGAAGGTTTCTTAAATTACACCCTTAACTTTATCAAACGATATGATGGGGTTGTATTTAGCTATATCGCTCATTTCTGCTTTGCTATTCTTATTTTTGTTATTGGTAGAACTATTGCTAGATTTATTAGCAACCAATTAAAACGGATATTATTTAAACGGCACGTTGACCCAACGGTTGTTAAATTTGTCAGTGCTTTGTCGTACTATGCCGTTATTGTTATGACATTAGTGGCGGTTTTAGGCCAATTAGGAGTACAAACGGCTTCTATTGTTGCTATCATTGGTGCGGCTGGTTTAGCTGTTGGTTTGGCGTTGCAAGGTTCGCTATCTAACTTTGCGGCTGGGGTGATTTTAATTATTTTCCGCCCATTTAAAGTAGGCGAAACAGTTGTAATAAATAGCCAACAAGGCGTGATTGATTCAATACAGATCTTTTCAACATCGATGATCACATCAACTAACGAATTAGTGGTGATACCCAATAGTCAGGTCGTCAACACCAATATTATCAACTATACCCGTTTACCAGAAAGGCGTTTAGATTTGGTCATTAATGTCGGCTATGATTCTGATATTCAAAAAGTTTACCAAGTGTTAAAGCAAGCGGTTGATAAAACACAAAACATATTAACATCCAAAGAGCCAACGATTCGATTAGATGTGTTAGATGCTTCCTCAATGAATTTTAATGTATTAGTTTGGACATTAAATGAAAACTACGGAGCAGTAAAAGGGGATCTGCTTGAAAATATCAAAAATGGATTAACTGCAAATAATATTAATATTCCATATCCAACAATGGATGTAAATCTTAACAATAAATAATCCGTTATAAAAATGCCGTCGATACAAATCAACGGCATTTTTCATTATACGCATCGCAATTAAATATCTTGATCCATATTTAAAGCAGGCTTATCGCAATCAGGGCAACCCACCACTTTTGCGGGCACACCGGCAACGGTAGTATGTGGTGGTACAGGATCTAACACCACAGAACCCGCACCAATTTTAGCCCCTTTGCCTATTTCAATATTGCCTAAAATCGTGGAATTCGCACCAATCATTACACCCTCACGAATTTTTGGATGACGATCACCATTTTGTTTACCGGTGCCACCTAAGGTGACAGATTGCAAAATAGAAACATCGTTTTCAATTACCACGGTTTCACCAATCACAATGCCTGTCGCATGATCAAACATTACCCCACAGCCAATTTTTGCCGCAGGGTGAATATCCACACCAAACACTATCGCAATCTGGCTTTGTAAAAAAATGGCCAATGATTTACGGTTTTGCTTCCAAAGCCAATGTGCAATTCGATAAGCTTGTAGTGATAAAAAACCTTTGTAATAAAGAAGAGGGGTTGAATAATAGTTGGTTGCAGGATCACGAATATAAACCGCAATAATATCACTTACTGCAGATTGGATAAGGCGTTGATCAGCTTGATAAGCCTGCCGAGCAATCTCACGAATCTCAATAGCAGGCATTACTTGTGTTGCCAGTTTATTAGCTAAAATATAACTTAATGCACTGCCTAAATCCTCGTGATTAAGTAAAGTCGCGTGGAAATAACTTGCCAGCATTGGCTCGCTTTCGACTAACTCAAAGGCTTCTTGCCGAATGGTTTGCCACAGCCGTTCGGGTTTTACAACTATTTTTGCATCGCTCACAACAAGTCCTTATACACAATAACTAAAATTATTCACATTGTTTCGCAAACTTAACCTAGAAGCAAGTTTTGTATTCATTTATCATCGCGTTAAAAAGCCAAAAAGAGCCAATATAGATAGCATAACCTTATTTAAAAAAAGCCTCTTTGTAAGTGAAATAAAGTATATTAGCTCAAACCAAATAAAGGCATAGAAAAACAGATCTAAAACATTGTTTAACCGCCAATGCCTAATCCCATTTTCAATTTTGTCTATTTTACTTTTAATGATGACGGTTAATTCCGTCATTAAATCCTATAATAAATAGATCTATGACATCGGCATCATTTAAATTTGTATGGTTAGATTAAAATTTTTAAAACAATAAAATATTATAACTTTCAACGATAATAAGAAAATTAGCCATTGTACAATGGGTTAAGTTCTATTATTATAAAAATATAATTTCATTATGGAGTATACCTGTGTAACTTTTTGCGCGTTCTTTCTATTAATAATAATTATAGTTACTCGCGTGATGCACAGAAGTCATATCTTTCCTATCAACTTTTGATAACCTTATAAATGCATTGCTTCACGCGGCAATTTTCCTTTTTTTCAGTGGTGATTAAATTCAATGCAATCTTTACGCACACAATGGTTTTCCAATATCAAAAATGATGTTCTATCGGGCATCGTTGTAGCACTTGCCCTTATTCCTGAAGCAATTGCTTTTTCTATTATTGCCGGTGTTGACCCTAAAATGGGGCTGTATGCGGCTTTTTGTATAGCGGTTATTACTGCTTTTGCCGGTGGTCGCCCAGGAATGATTTCTGCCGCTACCGGTGCAATGGCGCTAGTGATTGCTGGACTGGTTAAAGCACATGGGGTTGAATATTTGCTTGTTGCGACAATCTTATGCGGCATTTTTCAGATTATTGCCGGTTTTCTTCAATTAGGGAACTTAATGCGCTTTGTTTCTCGTTCTGTGGTAACAGGTTTTGTTAATGCATTAGCCATCTTAATTTTTTTAGCACAACTTCCTGAGCTAACCAATGTCACATGGCATGTCTATGCAATGACCATTGCTGGGCTTGGCATAATTTATCTGTTCCCTTATATCCCCAAAGTAGGAAAAATGATTCCTTCACCACTACTTTGCATTCTTATTCTTACCGGTATCTATATGTATTTTGGCATGGATATACGCACGGTGGGTGATATGGGTACATTACCCACTAGCTTGCCTACATTTTTACTGCCCAATGTTCCTTTTAACCTTGATACCTTATTGATTATTCTGCCTTACTCCCTTTCATTAGCCATTGTCGGCTTATTAGAATCAATGATGACCGCAACCATTGTAGATGATATTACCGATACACCGAGTGATAAAAACCGAGAATGCAAGGGGCAAGGTATTGCCAATATCGTGACAGGCTTCTTTGGCGGTATGGCGGGGTGCGCAATGATTGGGCAATCAATTATCAATATGAAGTCAGGCGGACGAACGCGTCTATCCTCATTTATAGCCGGAACTGTACTTTTATTATTAGTTGTCTTTTTACAAGACTGGGTAAGCCAAATTCCAATGGCTGCGTTAGTAGCTGTGATGATCATGGTTTCCATAGGAACCTTTAGCTGGGACTCGATTAAGAACCTTAAATCGTACCCACTTTCAACCAATATTGTGATGCTGGCAACTGTAGTTGTCGTTGTATTTACCCATAACCTTGCTTACGGTGTATTTGTTGGGGTATTACTGGCATCACTGTTTTATGCCAATAAAGTCGCTCATTACCTACAAATTCAAACAGAGCAACCTAGCAATGAACAACGTATTTATACCGTGTATGGACAAGTATTTTTTGCCTCTTCTACCAAATTTATTAGCTCATTTGATTTAAAAGAAGTTGTACAAAAGGTAACAATTGATCTTACCCACGCACATTTTTGGGATATAACCGCTGTAGCAGCGTTAGATAAAGTGGTGATTAAATTCCGTAAAGAAGGGGCACAAGTGGAAGTGTTAGGGCTAAATAAAGCCAGTAGTACAATTGTAGACCATTTTGGCGTTTATGATAAACCCAAGGCGAAACAAACACTAAATAATCACTAAACCAATAGGTAATAAAAATAGCTGCATTGATAGTTTTACATCATGACTTATTGGTTATGATTATGTGGAATGAAACAATAAAAATGCAGATTTTAAAACGAAAATTCACTGCCAATAGGCAGTGAATAGACATTACGCATAAATAGACTGCAATTGCCAACTTTGCAAGTTTGTCACTTTCGCTTTTCCGTTTTCAGCAAAGAGGTTGATAACTCGCTCAGCGAGTAATTGCGGGTAAATACGACTAGTGAGACTATACAAATCATCATTAACAAAAACCTCGACAGATGAGGCATCAACAAAAATATGCAAAGTTAGCTTATCTGTTTTTGGTAGCGGTACGCTACGATAACCGGTTAATTCAAGACCGGATAAACTGCGATCAAGTATAATTCGCTCGGATTGTAAATCAACATATAGTAATGTTGCTTGTTTACCATCTTCTGTGGCTGCAAGCTGCAAACCAAAACGCTCGGCATCGCTTTGGATTAAATCAAACTCAACGTTAATCTCACAGCTAATCGATTGAATATCGGTGTTTTTAAGCTCGTTTTTTAAGAGGATATTATTTAGCGATTCTGGTTTTTCGCGCAATGCTTCAAGTTCTTTAATAGGGCGATTACGGACATAATTATCCTTATCTAAAATCAATTCACGCGGCAAAGTAAAAGCGCCTGCCCATTTATCTTTTTTACTTGGCATGGTCGATTCCCACATATCCATCCAAGCGAAAACAATACGACGCCCATCAGCCGCAAGAAATGATTGCGGTGCATAAAAATCGTGTCCAAAGTCCATTTCTTGGAACGGTTTAATGATTGAAAATCGCTCGCCTGGTTGCCAATTACCCACAATATAACCTGATTGGAACAAATTACGATATTGATAGCCTTTCGCTTGCATACCTTGTGGTGAAAACATCAACACCCACTTATCACCAAGGGGAAAGAAGTCAGGACATTCAAGCATATACACATTTGGATCGATATGACTAACAACAACATGATCGAACGTCCAATTTGTTAAATCACCTGAACGATAAAGCAATACTTCGCCCACATTATCTGGGGTTCGTTGCCCTACCACCATCCACCATTGACCATCTTGTTGCCAAACTTTGGGATCACGAAAGTGCATAATCCCGACTTTAGGCGCAAGTACCGTACCGTGTTTTTCAAAATGAATACCATCTTGGCTACTTGCAAGGCATTGAGTTTGGCTTATCTGCTCGTCATCACCTTGGCCACTCAACCAAACATGTCCAGTATAAAATAAACACAGCTCACCATCGTTATCAACAGCAGAGCCCGAAAAACAACCGCTTTTATCAAATTCTTGATCAGGGGCAATTGCGATTGGTAATCTACGCCATGTCACCAAATCATCGCTAACAGCATGCCCCCAATGCATTGGCCCCCAGTTTTCATCGTAAGGATGATGCTGATAAAAAGCATGATATTGCTCTTTAAAATAGATCAAGCCATTAGGGTCATTCATCCAACCAGATTGTGGCGCTAAATGAAAATGTGGGTAATACTGTTTATTAACAAGCTGCGCTAATTTGTTAACTGCTTGGTTAGCTTTATCGATAGCACTAGACATACAATCCCCTTATTAACCCAATATTTGATAGCATTAATCGTAGCCGGATTTACCTGTTAACATTAACCTATGGTAAAATAGCTCACCAACAATGTGACAAATGTCATACTTTTTAAATATTATCCATGATTTTTTTGATCGACGATTTATCCTATTATTAACCTTTGATCAATATATATCAAACAATAAAACCCTAACTTATTTATACAAAAACCAAAATATATTCACTGAATTTAACTAACCACAAATTGAGTCATAAAATGAATAATACTAAAGTTTGGTCTCTTGGAGATGCTGTTATTGATTTATTGCCATTTGGTGATATGAATTATAAAGCTTGTGCTGGCGGCGCACCGGCTAATGTCGCAATTGGTATTGCAAAATTGGGGCTACCCTCCGCTTTTATTGGTCGTGTGGGGAATGATCCCTTTGGTCATTTTATGGAAAAAACGTTCCTTGAATATCATGTGGATTGCCAAAGCCTTGAAAAGGACGAACACTATAAAACAAGTACTGTTGTTGTTGATTTAGGTCAAAATGGGGAGCGAAGTTTTACTTTTCTTGTTTCACCTTCTGCTGATCAATTTTTGTCTCAGCAAGCGATACCTGATTTTAACCAAGATATTTTACATTTTTGCTCTTTGGCACTCGTTGGTCACACTTGTCGGCAAACGCTTAAAACAGCCATTGAAAATCTTACCGCTAAAAATGGATTAATTAGCTTTGATGTTAACTTGCGTGAGCAGATGTGGGCAAATAAAGATGAAATGCGCACAACTATTACTCAATTTTGTCATGATGCCGATATCCTTAAACTATCAGATGAAGAATTATTTTGGCTGACGCAATGCAATGACTGGCATGAAGCATTAAGTAAACTACAACAACACTATAAAGCACCATTAAAGTTAATCACTAAAGGTAAAGATGGCAGTATTGTATTATGGCAAGGTAAAACTTTTTCGTTTGATTCGTACCAAGTAAATAGTATTGATACCACCGGTGCGGGTGATGCCTTTGTAGCAGGGCTACTTAGTAGTATTGCTTCATCAGGAATGCCTGAAGATAAACTCATGTTAGAAAGCATGATGACGATAGCTAGTGCTTGCGGTGCCTTAGCGACTACCCAAAAAGGCGCGTTAACAGCACTACCCGATAGCACATTTTTACAATCATTTATTAGCGATAATCCAACATTAACGGCTAAACAAATCGCTTAGTCAAGAAAAGCATGAATAAGGGCAGCCAACCACATTTTCAAAATAAAATTGTGCTCAGCTGCCCTTATTGCCTATTTAACTCACTGTTTATAAAAATCAAATCGCGTTTAGTGCTCGCCACATTGCGATCTTGCCCACTGATCAATTATAAAAACTTCGTCAATGGTGGTTGGCTCAGGAAAAGCTAATTGATCTAATACTTTTGCTACATTTTTGGCAATATCCATAAAACCAATTTTATGTTGCAAAAATGCTTCTACCGCAATTTCATTGGCTGCGTTAAGTGCCGTTGTGGCAGCTTGCCCTTGATTGGACGCTTCTATTGCCAGTTTTAAACAAGGATAACGATTAAAATCAGGCTGTTTAAACGTTAAAGCCGAAATTTGACAAAAATCCAAAGGTGGTACACTAGATGGAACACGATCGGGATAAGACATGGCATAAGCAATAGGTGTGCACATATCAGGCACCCCCAGTTCTGCCACCACACTACCATCTTGATAACGTACCATGGAGTGAATAATCGATTGCGGATGAATAATAATTTCCATTTCGTCAGCACTTGCATTAAATAACCAACGTGCTTCGATATACTCAAGTCCTTTGTTCATCATGGTTGCCGAATCCACAGAAATTTTTTTACCCATCGACCAATTAGGATGTGCAACCGCTTGCGCTGGCGTAACCGATGCAAGCTTATCTATTTCCCAATCGCGAAACGGCCCGCCAGAACCCGTTAAAACTATTTTAGTAATACCCTGTTCAGCCAAATTAGCAAAACCTAAATTATGCTGTACCGTCATTGGCAAACTTTGAAAAATCGCGTTATGTTCACTATCTACCGGTAACAGCTCAGCGCCATACTCTTTAACTGCTTGCATAAACAGATGCCCACAAGTCACAAGTGATTCTTTATTGGCAAGTAAAATACGTTTACCTTTTTTAATTGCCGCAAGGGTTGGTTTTAGCCCAGCAGCACCAACAATAGCGGCCATCACTTGCTCGACTTCGGGTAACTGCGCTAAATCACAAATGGCTTGCTCACCGCTTAACACTTCAATATCCAATTTTAGATTGGCAAGATTTGCTCTTAGCTCATCAGCTGCTTGTTCTGTTGCCATGGCAACATATTTAGGCTTAAATGCCAAACATTGCTCAGTCATTTTGGCTACATTATTGCCACCCACTAAGGCATATGCCTTAAACAGATGTGGATTTTGAGCAATAACCGCTAGCGTACTGCAACCAATTGAACCAGTCGAACCTAAAATTGTGATATTTTTCATATTAATACATTAGTTTTAAATTATGGTTATTGAAAAAAGAGATAAATTCCTTAGTGGGGACTTTATCGGTAATAATTTGATTAAACAGCGTTAATTCACTAATTAAAGCCGGTTTAACTTGACTAAATTTAGTATGATCGGCAATCAAAATACGCAGGTCAGATTGTTTCATGGCTTGCAACTTCATATCAAGTTCATCAAAATGATAACAAGTGACTCCTCGTGATATATCAACCCCAGCAGCGGAAATAAACGCTTTATTTGGGCAAATCGAATTTAATTGGCAATGCTGTCCAATAGAGGTAAAAATAGCATTATTAACCTGATAATAACCACCACATAAAATTGTCTTACAATTAGGTTTATTTTGTAATGCTAAAAATGCGTTTAATGAATAGCAGATAGCGGTAAAGGTTATTTCATCATCAATAGCATCAATGATAAAAGGGATTGTGGTACCGCAATCAAAAAAGACAGTATCATTTGCATAAACAAGTTTGCTGGCTAGTTTAGCAATATGTAGCTTTTCGTTAACTTGTTTATCTTGCTGATCTGAAACAAAATATTGCGTTGCTTGATAACGAGCTTCACTAACAATATAACCGCCTAAAACCGTTAATGATGTAGGAATATTATTTAAATCTCGTCGAATGGTCATTTCTGAAACCGCTAACAACTTAGCCGCCTGTTTTAAATGAACCTTATCTGTTTTTTTTAAAATTTGAATGAGGTCATTAATTCTTTTTTGCGATTGCGTTTCCATTCAGATTCCATCAATATCAATAAGCGACATAAAGTCGCTTATTGATAAGTTTATTGATTAATAACTGCTTGATGATGTGGTATCACCCGATACAATAGCAATGCCTGCGCTTGCACCTAAACGCGTTGCCCCAGCTTGAATCATTTTTTCAGCGGTTGCACGATCGCGAATACCACCCGATGCTTTAACACCCATCTCTTTACCTACAGTGTCGCGCATTAATTTAACATCCTCAACAGTTGCACCCGACACGCTAAAGCCAGTTGATGTTTTCACAAACGCAACGCCAATTTCTTTACAAATAGTACAAACTTTGACAATTTCTTCTTTGGTTAATAGACAGGTTTCTAAAATAACTTTTAATGGCACAACGCCACAAGCTTTAAATACTGCTTCAATATCATGTTTAACCGCATCGAAATCATTGCTTTTTAACCAACCTACATTAATAACCATATCGATTTCTTGAGCGCCAGCTTTAACCGCCATTTCGGTTTCGAACGCTTTAGCGCTAGTGAGCATGGCACCAAGTGGAAAGCCAACCACCGCACACACTTTTACATCACTGCCATTAAGTAAGCTTGCCGCTAAAGGTACATAGCCTGAATTTACACAAACCGAATAAAAATGATATTCCTTAGCTTCATCACAAAGCTTACGAATTTGATCTTCTGTCGCATTCATTGCGAGTAAAGTATGATCAATATACTTTGCATAATTCATAACGAGATCCTTAAAATGTCTTTGTAATAATGTTTAATTAAATATTGTTAGTATGTAAATAAATAGAGATGTTATAAAAATAACAAATATAGCTAAATGTTGTTATTTTTATAACATTATGGCGAAATTGTTTGAAATAGTACAGATAAAAATCTGTGTTTGAGTTTAAGCTTTTTTTGAAATAAGTAACATTTATGTCAACGCTTAGGTTTCGGCAAATTTTGATGCCGGAATGAGGCAAAGAAAATAATCCTTTGTTTTTTTGTTAAAAATATAAACAAAAAAACTTTAATAAAATCAATACATTTTCTGACCGATTTTTACTATGTTTTTTTATGGGTTGCCGTATGGTTGTCTTTTAACTTTGTTTTGAGGGCCAAGTCAGTTGGTGTATAACTAAAATCAAAAATCATTCGCACCCCAGTCGGGAAGTTGCAACCTAAGATGCGTATGTCGCTGATTTAGCCATATCCCCCTAACTTTCTTCCCTTTTATCAGCAAGCTTGCATGACAATTTTAGGTTGAAAGTCTTGGGTGATGAATAAATGCTGTGCTAGTAGTGCTCATTTTACTGTTAGGCATATTATGCCAAGTATTTAATTGATTCCATTCATTAAATTAACACCACTATTTCAAAGTACACAACAAACACTTATCCCACCAACTGCTTGGTTATTCTTATTTGTTTTATATTCACTCCCAATCTTATTAACTCGGCGCTTCACAGTACGGGGGCGCTGTTGTTTGTTAGATTATTCTCTATTTGCACCATAACCACCCCCGCTGCCCAAGGATTAAGGACTAAGATATAAAAGCTAAGGTGTGGTACAAAGGCCATAAAGGCTGTAACCGGCACTGAAGCTGTTAATGTCGCCGAGGTCCCAAGCGACAGTGAAGCTATTGCCACCTGAAGCGTCGCTCGTCCAGTAGATGTTGTCGACAAAACCCGCATCAGCGTAGTGGTAAAGGATGCCCCACTCCGTAAAAAACCCAGCACCTATGTGACGCTTGTAATGATTATTACTAGACGACGGCGTGGCACCTACTGCGCCTCGACACCAAAATCCTGAATGCCAACCAGAACAAACCGCATTAGTTAAATCCTTAACCTGTGGCGCACGATAACCCAAACGATTGCACCAAGATATTTGGTCAGACTGACTAGCGTCTTTATTACCCCGATGGACGAACCACTGCTTCAACACAAATCCATATTTAACCACCACATTATCCCTACTATCCCTACCCACCAACTCAAATGTCTGTGGCAAAGATGGCAATGGAGTAAGCGGACTAGGATTATCTGACCCTATCTGAGTACTATCAGCCCTAGGACCGCTTAACGTTACCCGTGCGACAACTTTTTCTCTATCAACACCAGGAATCCACCTATCATTAGCTGCTACACTTGTCACCGTAGCCGTTATTCCACCACGCGTGACCGGAGACCATGTCAACTGACTTCCATCCACTCCACCTATGAGCAAATCAAAATACAATCCATCGGCACCTGTAGTTGGAAAGTTTTGGTCGTAAGATAATGAATCATTTGACTGACTTAAAAAACCCTTTGTAAGAGACCATATGTTAGATGGGCCGGTGAAATCGTCTGTACCATAACTAAGATTTGGCCTTGTGTGACAAACAACAGGACCACCATACGGATTGATATAATATGTCACCGTCTGACCACTAAAATTGGTCCTATTAGGAACTCCGTACTGTGTTTGTAAATATCCCCCTGAACTACTTAAAGTTACCCTATAAGGAGCCTTACATATACTTAATGCATCGTTACGATTAACTGTATTGTCATCCTTATCCGTAAATGATACCGATATATTCCCCGATGCGGTAACTCCATTTGTTCCCTGTCCATCCCCATCATCATCTCCCCAATTACCCTGAACAACCAGATCATTCATACTAATTGAACTCTGTGACGACGGAACAACCATTGCTATATGACTTAAGTTACTCCCCACATACGGCAAAATTATCGGATTTGTCACACTTGATGGATTAGTAGATGGCGTGATTACCCGACCATCCTGCAACTTAATAAACAATAAACTGTCTGTATCTGTTACCTTTGTCCAACCACCGTCAAACATTAAATACGGCAGAGTACCTTCAATTACTCTTGATGTATGCGCCGTTAATGCCACAGAACTCTGTGTATATGACAACAACAGCACGAAGAACAGCGACAATCTAGGTAAGCTAAATGATCTAAGTAAGCTTGGTAACTTAAGTAAGATAGAAAAATTAGAAAAACTAAGCGAGCTAAGTAAAAAACCTAACCACGACGAACACCCCGACGACCTCGCCAAGCGCAATGAGTTTGATAATTTCGGTGATGAAAATAAGAACTGTGTCTGATTTCGACTACGGTGAAATTGAAAAAGATTTAGGGCGTAGGTTTGGCAGGCCAGATGCCAGATGCCATAAATGGTAGCGCATTTCGATCATCCTGTCAAGTAAATTTTTGTTTTATTTACATTTTTTGTAACTAACTGCTCGACTAACGAGCACTCCTTTGCTTTGAAAGCCCTTAAATTATAGCCGCTTGGTTAATAATGCGCTACTTTTTCCGTTAAAATTTTGTAAAGTTTTGTTAAAGTTTGAGTCAACATACGTTGGCGGGCTTTGGGGGAGGATTTTGGGTGGTGTTTTTTGACTAAAAAACACTGTATAAAAAATTTAATAAAATCAATATGTTTTCTGACTGATTTTTGGGCGGAAAATTAGGTCTTTTTTGGGTTTTGGTGAATAGAAGAAATTAAGTGCGCAGGTTTCGGACGTTTTGACCTTGGGTGGTCACAATAGCTATTTTATTCACCCAAAGTTAAAACGTCCGAAACCTTGCTGTACTATAAATAGACCACGAATTTAAACCGCTACAGCATAACCTTAAGGGAAATGCTCAACTTACGCGGGGGCTTTATTCTTTGATAAATTATCCTCTATCTGCACCATAACCGCCCCCGCGGGTCCAAAGACTAAGGTATAAAAGCTAAGGTGCGGTGCAAACAGCGTAACCACTGTAGTAAACGTAGCCGCTGCCGACGTGGCCGTTGTTTGAGTTGACACTGAAGACATTGCGACCTGTTGTGTCGCTTGTCCAGTCGATGGCGCCGGGGACGAAGCCCGCATCAGCGGAGTAGGTCATGTAGCCCCACTCCGTGAAAAAGCCAGCACCTATGTGACGCATGTAATAATTATCAGATGAGGATGGCAAGGCGCCAGAAATAGAAGGACTATCTGTTTTGACTGCATTAGTTAAATCACTTACACTAGCAAGACGATACCCCAAACTACTACACCAAGTGGATTGGTTGGACTGAGTATCGAGTTTACTACCCCGATTGACGAACCACTGCTTTAACACAAATCCATACCTCACCTCATTACCACGACTATCCCTGCCCACCAATTCAAAGGTCTGCGGCAAAGATGGCAACGGAGTAAGCGGACTAGGATTATTTGAGTTTATTTGAGTACTAATTGCCCTAGGACCGCTTAACTTAACTCGTGCGACAACTTTTCCTCTATCAACACTAGGAAGCCAATTATTATAAGCTATTACACTTGTCACCGTAGCCGTTATTCCACCACGAGTGACCGGAGACCACGTCAACTGACTTGCATCGACGCCACCTATGAGCAAATCAAAATACAACCCATTAGCACCCGTTGTAGGAAAATTTCGGCCGTAAGATGATGAATCATTTGACTGAGTTAAAAAACCCTTTGTAGGAGACCATATGTTAGCTGGGCCTGCGTAACGAGGTTCATCATTAGAATTGATGCCAGTAGTACCACCCAACAACAAATTAGGCCTTGCGTAACAAACACTAGGACTACTGTCATACGGATTAATATAATAATCCACCATAGCTCCACTAAAACTAGTCCTATTAGGAACTCCGTACTGTGTTTGTAAATAACCCCCTACACTACTTAAGGTTACCTTATAAGGAGCCTTACATTTATCTAATGCATCACTACGACTTACTGTATTACTATCCTTATCCGTAAACGATACCGATATACTCCCTGATGCGGTAACACCACCTGAACCTTGGCCATCTCCATCATCATCTCCCCAATAATTATACCTAGTGACTAAATCACTTAAATCCACTGAATTCACTGATGATGGGATTAACATATCTATATCTCCCAAAGTACTTCCTGCATAAGGTAATCTTATTGGATTTGTTGAACTTGATGGATTAGTTGATGGCGTAAGGGTAGTACCATCAGGCAACTCAATAGCCAGTAAACTCTCGGTTGAAGTTACCCTAGTTCGGCCTCCATCAAACGTCAAATACGGCGCAGAACCTTCAATAGTTTGTGATGTATAAACCGATAACGCCTGTACACTAAATGAAGAAAGTAATAACAAAGGTGATAAAAATATTGATGTCAGTAAGAATGCTAATAATTTCGCGAAATTCATAGGTAAAAATAAAGCTCGTGAGAAATTTTGATAACTGCAACTTTGATAACCCAAAAGATACGTTGAGTAATTACAATACATAACGACCCACCTTTTAAGTGAACTTTTTATAATAATTTTAGAATTATTTGCTTATTTAATTATCCGGACCTTTGTCCATTAAACAAAATTATATTCTGCATCAGAATAAACAACTAGCTTTTTTTTGTTGATTTTTGTAAAGTTTTGTATAGAAGCGATGTCTTGGAGAATGTTTTTTTGCGGTTGTTTTGAGTAAAAACAACCAAACAAAAAATTTAATAAAATCAGTATCTTTCCTGACCATTTTTTAACAAAAAACATCAAAAAATATTCAAGCAACATATTGATTTTATATATTTTTAGTTATCTCTTGCCTCCGCTTCATTCACTAATTGGCATTTAAAAAGCCACCTTAGAACACTCATCTGTGTAAGTCCAAGGCTTATTGGACTTTTTGCAAAATGCTCTATACCAATTAACTCGCTCGGCAATACTGAACAGTAATAAAGAGTAACCTATCCAACTTAAGTGATTTGTGATAAAACATCTGATGATTTTTAAAAGATTATGTTAATAATGAAAAGTAGGCACACTTCATTTTCTGGCATAGCATCTTTTAAATATAAAATTTGAAGAATTGTTAAACAAGAATAATGGGAAAGGAAAATGATAGATATAAAAATTTTACGTTATTTTCTTGCGCTTGCTAAAGAAGAAAGTATTACCGCTGCCGCTAACCATTTGCATTTAACTCAACCTACCTTATCTCGTCAACTCATGGAGTTAGAACAAACGCTTGGCACCCCCCTATTTATTCGCGGCAGTAGGCGAATTACCTTGACCGATGAAGGAATACGATTACGTAAACGTGCCGAGGAGATACTGGAACTTGTGCATAAAACAGAAGAAGAGTTTCAAGCAACCAACGAAAGTATTGGTGGTGATATTTATATTGGTTGTGGTGAAACCGATGCAATGAAGTTGGTAGTAAATGTTATTAAATCAATGCAAGATGTATACCCTCATATCCGAATCCATATTTATAGTGGTAATGCAAATGATGTCACCGAACGTATTGATAAGGGATTACTTGATTTTGGTGTGTTAATTGAACCAACTCATCTAACAAAATATGAATCATTGTGCCTTCCTCAACAAGATACGTGGGGAGTATTGATGAGAAAAGATTGTGCGTTGGCAAACCTTGAGGTCATTTCTCCATCTGATTTATGGTCATTACCACTGATTGTTTCCCAACAAAAATATGTTAGTGATAGCATTGAACAATGGTTTAAACGAAACTATGACAAATTAAATATTATTGCAACATATAACTTAATATTTAATGCCGCATTAATGGTTGAACAACATATTGGGTATGCCTTGTGTTTAGATAAACTGATTAATACAGCGGGCGATAACCCACTTTGTTTTAGACCTTTATATCCAAAATTAAAAGTGGATGTGAATATTGTCTGGAAAAAATATCATGTATTTTCTAAAGCTGCTGAACTGTTTTTAAAACAGCTAAAAGAAAATTTTTGATATTCATCTGCTATTTTATAATGATGAGCAAAAGTAAGGGAGCAACATAAATTCTTACTCCCTTTGCTATGGGACAACATTTCATTAAAAATTAGTGGCTATTTTAAATGCGTTTTAAAAAAGGTTGTTAATTTATCAAAAGGGATTAAATCGATTCGATCATAAAGATCAACATGCCCAGCTCCTTTTACATAATAAAGTTCTTTCGGTTCTATCGCGCGGTTATAAGCGTCTTCACTGAACTCTTTAGAATGAGCCTGATCACCTGTGATAAATAACATTGGTCGTGGTGAAATGGTATCAATATCGTTAAATGGATAGAAATTCATAAATTTTACATTACTGGTTAATGTTGGATGAGTCGTTAGTTCTGGCGTTGAACTTGCAGGCGTATATTCACCACGAGGCGTACGATAAAAATCGTAAAATTCATGGGCAATTGGACCATCTTCTGGTTTGAGTTGCCCTTTATTAACCGTACCACTTGTATATAATGTCTGCCCCCCAGAAAATTCAACATAACGTTGTTCTGCCGCCTGTTTAATAATCTGCTTTCGCTGTTCAAGTGTTAACGAGTGGTGAAGAGCATGGCGATTGGCTGACCCCATATCATACATACTTACCGTCGCAATGGCTTTTAAACGTGGATCAATTTTAGCGGCACTAATAACAAAACTACCACTACCACAAACACCAATTACGCCAATATTGTGACGATCCACAAAAGTTTGAGTACCTAAATAATCAACTGCCGCACTGAAATCTTCTGCATACATATCGGGCAATACAACATTACGTGGCTGCCCCTCACTCTCGCCCCAAAAAGATAAGTCAATGGCTAATGTAATAAAGCCTTGTTCAGCCATTTTAGTCGCATATAAATTGGCACTTTGTTCTTTAACTGCACCCATTGGGTGTCCAACAATAATGGCTGGATATTTATTTTTTGGATCAAGCGTTTTAGGCATAAACAAATTTCCAACCACGTTCATTTTATATTGATTTAGAAAACTCACTTTTTGCATAGTGACATTATCGCTTTGATAAAAATTATTCGCATTATTAGACATATCGGCTCCCATTACTGATGGTGATAAAAATAACCCAAAAAGACTTAAAAAGACGATTAAAGCAGTGCTATCTTTGAAATAAAATAAAACCTTTTTCATTAATGTGATCCCTTTAATAAGTAAATGTTAATTCGATATTATCAAGCAATAAATAGTTAAAAATTATTACTATGCAATACGATTTCCTGTTACACGAGTAAATAATCGAAAACAGAGATGAGTTAATATCAAGGCACATAAAAAAATAAGTGCAGCACTAAAAAATATGCCTAGTATCCCTTGATGATCAAAGATGATTCCTCCCATTGCCGCTGCCAATCCAATAGAAAACTGAATCGCCGCAACAGATAATCCACCCATCATTTCGGCTTTATCAGCAAGTGTACGTACAATCCAAGTAGACCAACCCACCGGAATAAAACCAAACATAAATCCCCAAGCAATAACAAGTAACATGTTGAATTTTATATTTTTATCGATAAACATTAAAATAATAGCAAGCATCAATAAAATAAAATGAATAACTATCATCGTTATTTTAAATTGTTTACCCATCACAAAACCCGCAATAACGGTGCCAATACAATTAGCAATGCCAAATAGAAGTAAAAGCGTAGAGAGAGTTTTTGTTTTTAAGGCAAGATTATGTTCTAAAAATGGTCTTAAATATGTGAAAAATATATGATATCCCCCATAACTAAATATCGTGGCTACTATTCCTATCGTTATCCAGCTTTGTTTTAAGAGAAAAAACATATTGTTAAAACTATTACCTTGCTGTGCAGGTAAAGTAGGCAATGCTATAAATTGCCAAATAAAGGCAATAACCCCCAGTAATGCCGATAACAAAAAGATATTTCGCCAACCAATCAGATTGCCTAAATAGCTTGCTAATGGTAGCGAAATAATCGTTGCCACTGAAACACCAGCATAGATAATGCTTAATGCACGAGATATATCTTTTGCCGGTACAAGTTGTAGCGTTACCGCTGAAGCCATAGACCAAAAGCCACCAACACATATCCCCAATATGCAGCGCCCTATCAATAGAATGATATAATTAGGGGTAAATGCGACCAATATATTAGCAATCACCAATAAAATAGAGAGCGTTAATAATACTAACCGTCTATTTATTTTTTTTGTTAATGGCGCCAATGTCAAACTTGCAATAACAGCAAAAATACCCACAGCAGTGACCGTTTGCCCTGCCATTCCTTCAGTAATATTTAATGTTTGTGCAATAGGCGTTAACAAACTAATAGGAATAAACTCAGCCACAATAAGACTGGTTACCCCCATAAATAATGAAAAAACAGCAGACCAATGGGATGTTTTTTCTGGTTCTCCCTGACACGATAATAGTGTTTTCATTACATAAAGTACCTTTTATTCAACTAGCTCTATAGCGGCATTAACGTTGAAACCTTGGTCAGTAAAATGCCTCTAAACAAAAAACCAACTTATCTATATAGATAAAATCAGAGCGGATAAAACAAGCAGAAATAGTTTAAATAGCTAACTTCAAAAAAGTATAGGCACTTCATCAATCTATGTAAAATACTTATATTTTATAGTTAGATATGCCTTAAAAGCATAAATTGTTTTTTGTAATTTAGATTGAATTATATTTTTTAAAAAATAATTCATATAGTTAAACATTTACATTGAAAGGTTTGTTGTGAAAATTGATTTTTAGATTAGGTATATTTTGCGTGTTGTATTTTATAGCTATTCACTTCAAAATTAGAAAACTATTGGAATAAAAAACGCTCTGCTTTATAAAACAGAGCGTTTGGAAGGAAAGGGAAAAATAGAAGAATTAGAATTCCATTAACTCTTTTTCTTTATCGGCAAGCACTGCATCTAATTTTTTAATTGCGGCATCTGTCGCTTTTTGGATTAAATCTTGTGCTTTACGCTCATCATCTTCTGAAATTTCTTTATCTTTTAGTAACGCTTTTATTTGATCGTTGGCATCACGGCGAATATTACGGATAGATACTCGACCTTGTTCCGCTTCGTTACGAACAATTTTAGTCAAATCACGACGGCGTTCTTCTGTTAATGGTGGCAATGGTACACGAATAACGGTACCTGCTGATGCTGGGTTTAACCCTAAATCAGACGTTAAAATTGCTTTTTCAATAGCAGGAGTTAATGATTTATCAAATACTGTGATAGCTAGCGTTCTTGCATCTTCAGCAACGATGTTAGCTAGTTGACGCAGTGGCGTTGGACTGCCGTAATATTCAACCATAATGCCATCTAATAAACTTGGTGATGCACGACCGGTTCGAACTTTAGAAATATGATTTTGAAACGCATCAATGCTTTTTTCCATGCGCGTTTGCGCTTCTTTTTGAATCTCGTTTAACATAATAAAAGCCTTATTTAAAATAAAGATAATTAACTGGTTACTGTTGCCTTGTTATTAATTAATGTCCCTTCTTGTTCACCTAAAATAACACGACGCAATGCACCAGGTTTATTCATATTAAAGACACAAATGGGTAGATTATGATCTCTTGCTAATGTGAATGCAGCTAAATCCATCACTTTAAGTTCATCATCAAGCACTTTATCATAATTTAATGTTTTATAAAGTGTTGCTGTTGGATCTTTAACAGGATCGGCTGAATAAACACCATCAACTTTGGTAGCTTTTAAAACAACATCAGCTTCAATTTCAATACCACGTAAACATGCTGCTGAATCGGTGGTAAAAAATGGATTGCCTGTTCCAGCAGACAAAATAACGACTCTACCATGACGAAGCAAACTAATTGCTTCGGTCCAGCGATAATCATCACATACACCGTTTAATGGAATGGCTGACATTAAACGGGCATTAACTTCAATTCGGTGCAGCGCATCGCGCATCGCAAGACCATTCATTACAGTTGCTAGCATCCCCATATGATCGCCAACAACACGGTTCATCCCTGCTTTAGCAAGCCCTGCACCCCGAAATAGATTACCGCCCCCAATAACAACAGCAACTTGAACATTCATTTCAATTAGTTCTTTGATTTCTTGCGCCATGCGATCTAGAACGGTTGCATCAATACCAAAACCTTCGTCACCTTGTAGTGCTTCGCCACTGAGTTTAAGAAGAATACGTTTATAGAAAGGGGTCACCATATTGAAGTCTCACTATTTCGTTGTTTTATTACTCAATAAGCTAAAAAATTAGCCTATAGTAATTTTAAAATATTTTGTAGATAAACAAAACCGCCTTAACGGCGGTTTTTTTGAAACGATTAAGATTGTTTCGATATTGCAGCAACTTCTGCAGCAAAGTCAACTTCGACTTTTTCAATACCTTCACCCACTTCAAAACGGATGAATGAAGCAACTGCTGCTTTTTTCTCTTTTAATAAGTCGCCAACTGTTTTTGCAGGATCCATAACAAATGGTTGTCCAGTTAGTGATACTTCACCAGTGAACTTACGCATACGGCCTTCAACCATTTTTTCAGCGATTTCACGTGGTTTACCTGATTGCATTGCGATATCGATTTGAATGTTACGTTCATGTTCAACCACATCAGCTGGAACATCGCTTGGATCAACATATTCTGGTTTGCTTGCAGCAATGTGCATTGCAATATGTTTAACTAATTCATCATCAGCGCCATTAGCTGCGACTAATACACCAATACGCGCACCGTGTTGGTAACTACCCACAACATCACCAGCGATTTGAGCAACGCGACGGATACCGATGTTTTCACCAATTTTAGCAACTAACGCTGTACGTTCTTCTTCAAATTTAGCTTGCAGTGCAGCAATATCGCTAGTGCGATCAGTTAATGCTGCTTCAGCAACTTTATCACTAAATGCTAAGAAGCCTGCATCTTTCGCAACAAAGTCTGTTTCACAGTTTACTTCTAAGATAACACCAAATTTTTTATCAGCAGAGATTTTAGAAATAATAACACCTTCAGCCGCAACACGACCCGCTTTTTTAGCAGCTTTTGCTTGACCTGATTTACGCATGTTGTCAATTGCAAGTTCGATATCGCCATTAGCTTCAACTAATGCCTTTTTACATTCCATCATACCTGCGCCTGTTCTTTCGCGCAGTTCTTTTACCATAGAAGCGGTAACTTCAGCCATTTTTTAATCCTCTATTTAACCATTGTGATGATTTTCATTAGAATGGGTCGATATTACTAAATATCGACCCTGAAAATATTTGAGTTTATTACTCTGCTGCTGGAGCTTCTTCTACGAAGCTTTCTTCAGATACTGGAGATTGGTTTTGCTCACGACCAGAACGCACTGCTTCAGCAACCGCATTTGCATATAATTGAATTGCACGGATTGCATCATCATTACCTGGTACGATGTAATCAATTCCATCAGGATCTGAGTTAGTATCAACAATAGCAATGACTGGAATACCTAAATTGTTAGCTTCTTTGATAGCGATATGTTCGTGGTCTGCACCAATCACAAAAATCACATCAGGTAAGCCACCCATATTTTTAATTCCGCCCAAGCTATTTTCTAATTTAGCCATTTCACGAGCACGCATTAGTGCTTCTTTTTTGGTTAATTTATCGAATGTACCATCACTAGCTTGTGTTTCTAAATCTTTTAAGCGTTTGATTGATTGACGTACTGTTTTCCAGTTAGTCAACATACCACCTAACCAACGGTGATTAACATAGTATTGTCCACAACTTTCAGCTGCTTGTTTAATTGCTTCGCTAGCTGCACGCTTTGTACCAACAAATAAAATTTTACCTTTACGAGCGGCAATCTTGTTTAATTCAGCTAATGCTTCGTTGAATAATGGTACTGTTTTTTCAAGATTGATAATATGAACTTTGTTGCGTGCACCAAAAATAAATGGTTTCATTTTTGGGTTCCAATAACGAGTTTGGTGTCCAAAGTGTACACCCGCTTGTAACATATCGCGCATTGATACTGTAGTCATGATTTCCTCATTTTGACGTTGGGGTTATGCCTCCACATATCCGCTTTAACCGACCTAATTACACAAGGTAAAAGGCACCCCGGAAAAGTGTAATAATATGTGTGTGTTATAACGTTAATTAATCATTAAATTTAATGCTTTTATTCGTCATTACTTTCGCAAAAAAATAATGTCAAATGTAGCGCGCGTTTTATACCATAAATAGTATAAGATTACCAGCTTTATTTCTATTTATAGACTGTTAGCGAAGCTAATTAACGTTATTTAGATGTAGGTAAGTTTTGTAACTATCTCTTAAAATAGTACAGCAGGCAAATCAATTAAATAGGTACCAATACAGCGTGTTGCTCTCTTTTCTAATAACTTATTTACTTGTTGCTGTTGTGTTGATGATAATTTGATCATACGAATATCTTGGTTAAAGATCTGATAACAGATTAAAACGATCAGCACCAACAATAAGACCACAGTAATATTTATTCATTTTCAAAAGAGCTTTCCCTTATTCTAATGCTATTAGTGATTTCTCGCCAAAACACCATTAATTGTTCTTCGCTATACGCCTGTCTAGGATCCAAAGGGATTTTGTAGAACATTTCTACCCGTAATCGAGGCGTTTTATATGTCGGATCTGTTACATGAATGCCTAAAGTAAAAATATAACCGAACTTGTCAGCATTAAATCCAAAATCGTCTTCAAAATATTTACCTTTAACCACCCACTCTTCTAATTTTAAGCTATTACTCTCACGAGTACCTTTATAAATGGTATAACCATCCCCTTGTGTAAAATAAGCTTCAGGTTTATCAAGTAGTGCATAATCGCTTGCAAAATCATTAAATTCAAAATAGAAAGAAAAATCTTCAATACTATCATGCCAATAACCATAATTCATATCTTTCCATTCGCGATCTTCTCCTTGCATAAAACTGTTAAACATGCAAAACCCAGGTGTTGTTGGGATAGTTAAATCATCGCGTGGCTGAATTCGTTCAAACAGTTTATACAGCTCAGTTAATTTTTGGGGCACGTTATTACCATAGGATTCAGGCTTAATTTGCCTATCTTTAGCATATTGTTCGCCTAGGCCATTTTTTGCTTTCATTTCGATCTTTAACGTTACTTCATCTTGCCAGCGATAACCTTCTAACACTCTAAGAATATCAGCAGTACCAATACTTTCCATACGTTCAAAAATAATACCTTGCATCTTTTCTGGGTCATTTGTATCTACGGGATAAATGGCCTTTAAATAATCACCATCCACTGGATCAACTGGTTTAGTATTTTTCAACTCTTGCTCACGCCTAGCTATCATCTGTTTAAAGGGGGGTAAATATTGTTGCTTTGTGGTAATGGTCACATCATGATTACTTTTATAATCAAAGTTCCCCTTTTTTTTGACTTTAAATTCAGCAGGCAAATCAATTAAATAGGTACCAATACAGCGTGTTGCTCTCTTTTCTAATAACTTATTTACTTGTTGCTGTTGTGTTGGTGATAATTTGATCATGCGAATATCTTGGTTAAAGATCTGATAACAGATTAAAACGATCAGCACCAACAAACCAACAATAAGACCGAAATAATATTTATAAAATTTAGTTAAATTAATCATTTATTTTTACCTTATACATAATGTCAACAATGGCTCGAAGGGTGAATTCTCGACTGATTTTACTTTTATAAGAGGGCCCATGTCCAACAGGTAGTTGTATATAAGCAAAAAACTGATTGATATTAGCTGATAAATTTACTGTGATGATGGTAGGTTCTATCACTATATTGGTATACTAATATTAGCGATAATTCTGTATTATCTGGTTCTTCATAAAGTATTGATATCCATACCGAATAATCTATTACTGACTCAGTATTTAAATCCCAACGTTGAATATGGCTTCCAGCAGTTCGTCGTCATAGATGAGTGTTTTAGGTAAGTAGATATGCGTTAAATAGTGGCGATAATTAGGGCATTGCTGTTCTAAGTTTTGCATTACTTCATCAAAGGTCGTTCTGTAAGCGAACGCTTACAGAACAATGATAATAAAACTAGCTAAATAACTTATGGCATTGTAGGCAGATCCAATCCCATACTCCACCAAAGAATCCTGTTTCTTCAATATCTTGTAAAGCAACAAGCGGTTGTTCGTTAATGACTTTTCCATCTAATAAAAACTGCATTTTACCTACCGCATTACCTTTGGTGATAGGTGCATAGATGTAATCATCAATTTTATATTCGACTTGTACATCAGCCGCACGTCCTTTTGGTACGGTAATAAATGCGCCATTAACTGCACCCAGTTGGATTTTGTTTTGGTCGCCATACCAGATGGTTTCGGTAGCGACTGGAGTTCCAGCCTTAACAGGGTTTGCGGTTTCAAAGAAACGGAATCCCCAAACTAATAACTTTTTACTTTCTTCTTCACGACCTTTAAAAGTGCGACCACCCAGTACCGCTGAAATTAAACGAGTATTGCCATCAACCGCTGAAGCAACTAAATTGTAACCTGCTGCATTGGTGTGTCCTGTTTTGATGCCATCTACATTTAATGTGGTATCCCAAAGTAATCCATTTCGATTAAGTTGGGGTTTTGATAGAGTATAGGTAAATTCTTTTTCTTTATAAATAGAATATTCTTCAGGTAAGTCACGAATTAAGGCCTGCCCTAAATATGCCATATCTTTGGCTGTGGTGTATTGGCCCGGGGCATCAAGTCCATGTACAGTTTCAAAATGGGTATGATTTAGTCCAATTTTTTTGGCGTAATCATTCATTAAGTTAACAAAAGCACCTTGGCTACCAGCAACATGTTCTGCCATGGCGATACACGCATCGTTACCTGATTGAATAATAATACCTTTGTTAAGATCGGAAACGGAAACTGTTTTACCGACTTCTAAAAACATTAGTGACGACCCTTTTAATACAGGGTTACCCGTTGCCCAAGCATCTTTACTAACAACAACCATATCATCATTTTTTATGCGACCTGATTGCAATGCTTGCCCAACGACATAACTAGTCATCATTTTAGTTAAACTTGCAGGATCACGCTGTTGCTCGGCATTATACTGCGCTAAAATTTCGCCTGATTTTGCATCAATTAAAATATAAGCTTCTGCATCTAATTGCGGAATAGCTGGAATAGGAAAAGCCATTTCAGCCGATGCAGATGAACAAATAGCAAGCGCTAATAAAGCAAAAGATAATTTAAATTTACTTTTCATTTATTTAAATTCCGTCAAATATTTTTAGATAACATGTATCGATGAGTATGAATAGACATCATAATGCCAAAACTTGCCATTAATACGACTAAAGATGAGCCACCATAGCTTATTAGCGGTAATGGTACACCAACTACAGGTAAGATTCCACTGACCATACCAATATTAATAAACATATAAATAAAAAATACTAAAATAAGTCCACCAGAAAGGATCCGTCCAAAGGTTGTTTGCGCCTGTGCAGCAATAAACATCCCTCGTACAATTAAACATAAAAACAGAATTAATAAAATAATAGAGCCAATAAAACCAAATTCTTCAGCGATAACTGAAAAGATAAAATCGGTATGTCGTTCTGGTAAAAATTCAAGTTGCGATTGTGTGCCTTCAAGCCAACCTTTACCCCATATACCACCTGACCCAATTGCTGTTTTAGATTGAATAATATGATAGCCAGCTCCGTTTGGATCAAGTTCAGGATTAATGAGCATAAGTACACGTTTTTGCTGGTAATCGTGCATTAAGCAGAACCACATAATCGGTAAAAATATAGCAATTAAAATAAGCGCAATAAGAATATAACGCCAGTTTATGCCTGCTAAAAAGATAATAAAAATACCAGACATGGTTATCAAAATAGCAGTTCCTAAATCGGGTTGCATAGCAACCAGTAATGTTGGTACGCCAATAATAGCAAGTGTTTGTAGCGTGGTTTTTAATGGCGGTGGGCATCCATCACGATGAATAAATTTAGCAACCATTAATGGTACGGCAATTTTAGCTATTTCAGAGGGTTGGAACCGTAATACACCTAAATCTAACCAACGCTGTGCGCCTTTACTTGTGTAACCAAAAATGTCCACAAGTAATAAAATTAAAATACAAAAAACATATAGATACGGTGCCCATTTTTCATAAGTTCTGGGTGAAAACTGCGCCAACACAATCATTACAACAAAACCAAGCAATATTTGTATTGCTCGCTTTTGTATCATATCAATACTTTGCCCTGTTGCACTCCAAAGAATATAAAGGCTATAAGCAAGCAATAATGTAGTAAATAAAAAGAACAGGGGATCGATATGTATTTTTTGCCAAAAACTTTTTTTGATATTATTCATCATTAGTCCTCTATTCCTGTATTGGATGATGATTCATCAAGCTCTGTTGAATTATTGCCTAAAAGGTAAAAATCCAATATTTTACGCGCTACCGCACCACCGTTCGAGCTACCGCCACCACCATTTTCTAAAACAATGGCTAAGGCTATTTTTGGCTTATCATATGGAGCGTAAGCAATAAATAAGGCATGATCGCGCAGACGCTCCGGAATTTTATGGGCATTATAGATCTCGTCTTGCTTTAAACCATAAACTTGTGCTGTGCCCGATTTACCTGCTGCCTGATATTTTGCATCAGCATAAACTTTGCGGGCAGTTCCTCGTGATCCAAACATGACTCGGTGCATTCCTTCTTTAGCAAGTGACCAATAAGTTGGATTGACATCAACTAAGCTATTTTTTTCGATATAATTATCTGAATCAACCTGTGGTTGGTGTTCACTAGAGTTTAAAATATCGCTCTTTTTATATAATAAAAAATGTGGTGTGTAAGTTTTACCATTATTGATCAAGGTCGTTAATGCTTTCGCCATTTGGATTGGGGTTGCAGTCCAATAGCCTTGTCCTATGCCAACTGGAATAGTATCACCTTGTAACCAAGATTTTTTATGTCGCTTCATTTTCCATTCACGGCTCGGCATAACCGCTCGTGTTTCTTCGTTTGGTGATATATCAATGCCTGTTCGTTCACCATAACCAAACTTTGTCATCCATAAATTTAAACGATCAATGCCCATGTCATAAGCAACTTGATAAAAGTAAGTATCAACTGATTCTTCAATTGCCTTTAATACATCAACACGACCATGTCCCCATTTAAGCCAGTCTCGATAACGGCGTTCAGTACCAGGTAATTGCCACCAACCGGGATCATTAACCACGCTTTTTGGTGAAATAACACCTTCACTTAAAGCCGCAATAGAAATAAAAGGTTTCACTGTCGAAGCGGGCGGATAAGCACCCAGTAAAGCCCGATTAAAAAGAGGCTTACTTGGATCTTTAAGCAATTCGCTATATTTAGCACTTGATATCCCACCTACAAATGGATTGGAATCATAGCTTGGGCTAGAAACCAAGGCTAAAATCTCACCATTATTCGGATCAATAGCAACTACAGCCGCTTTGCGTCCAGCTAGTAATTGCTCAATATAAAGCTGCAATTTAAGGTTGATAGACAAATAGATATCCTCACCAGCTTGCGGCGGATGTTGATTTAGTTGGCGAACAATACGGCCTCGGCTGTTGACTTCAACCTTTTCATAACCCGGTGTTCCGTGTAATACTTCTTCGTAGTACTTTTCAATACCCATTTTGCCGATGTTAAACGTTGCTACATAATCGCTAGTCTTATTTTCATCTTCTAAACGCTGTTTATCTTGGCTGTTAATTTTAGAAATATAGCCAAGAATATGCGTCAGTGATGCACCATAAGGATAATAACGATGCTGTATACCAACAATGGAAACAAACGGAAAACGATGTTGATCTACAACAAAACGAGCTATTTGTTTTTCGGTCAAATTATCTTTTAATGGTACCGGACGATGAGCTCTATAGTTGCGACGTTCTTTTTGAAAAGTTTCAATATCTTCATCAGTCAAATCAACAATTTTTTTTAATTCCTCTAATTGTTCATTGAGGTTTTTAGTTTTATCGGGAATGATATTTAATTGGTAAGTAATATTATTAATCGCTAATGGCGTACCATTACGATCATAAATCATGCCACGATTTGGTGGAATAGGGATAATTTCGATGCGATTATCATTAGATTTCGTAGTGTAATAACCATAATTCAAAATCTGTAAATCAGCTAATTTTGTAATCAATACGACAATCAAAATAATAATTACAATAAAAGAAAACAGTGCTCGGCGTAAAAACAAGTTTGCTTCAGCTGAATGATCTCGAATATTAGTTTTCTTTTTTTTACTTGAGATAGGGGTAATCATACTCTTTCTACTAAATGCTTTTTTCTATTTGTGGCTTATGTTGCTGTTCTTCCCATTTTTCATAAGCGTTAACAATTTTAGCAACCACTGGATGACGTACCACATCTTCGCTATTGAAAAAATTAAAGCTGATTTCATCAACTTTGCTTAACACTTCAATCGCATGGCGTAAACCCGATTTTTGATGACGAGGTAAATCAATTTGGGTGATGTCGCCTGTGATGACCGCTTTTGAATTAAAGCCAATACGAGTTAGGAACATTTTCATTTGTTCTATTGTGGTATTTTGGCTTTCATCAAGAATAATAAACGCATCATTTAGCGTTCGCCCGCGCATATAGGCAAGTGGAGCTACTTCAATCACACTTTTTTCAATTAGTTTTTCGACTTTTTCAAAGCCAAGCATTTCAAATAAGGCATCATAAAGTGGACGTAAGTAAGGATCCACTTTTTGGCTTAAATCGCCCGGCAAAAATCCTAACTTTTCACCCGCTTCAACGGCTGGACGGGTTAGTACAATACGACGAATTTGTTGCTTTTCAAGGGCATCAACTGCGGCAGCTACCGCTAAATAAGTTTTACCTGTTCCAGCAGGTCCAATACCAAATGAAATATCATAATCTAAAACATGAGCAATATATTGTGCTTGGTTCGCTGTTCGGGGTTTTATCACACCTCGTTTAGTTTTGATCATCACTAACTTTCCACCTTGATGATCAATATAAGCAGGTAAGTGTTCACTTACTTTTTCAAGCACACCTGTTTCTTTAATAGCTAAATGAATTTGCTCAGGTTCAACATCAATAATTTTATCTTTTATTTTGGTTTGTTTATAAAGAGACTGCAAAATATCACCAGCAGCTTTAACACAAAGCTGCTCACCAGTTATTGAAAATAGATTACCTCGGTGATTAATTTCTATACCAAGTCTGCGTTCTAACTGTTTAATATTGTCATTATAAGGACCACAAAGACTATTAAGCCGATGATTGTCGGCTGGTTCAAGCATGGTTTCATGTGTCGTAATATTCAAATGTAAGTCCTCAAATAATTAATTTTAACCGCTAATACGCCCTTCGCATAAAGAACACTTTTCAACACCTTTTAAAAAGTCCATTTTACACTGATGGCAAGAAACGATGTTTCCTTTAACAACATTATTAACTGCGTTTGTTGATTGTTGTTCATCAAATCCTTGTGCTTTTAATTTATTGACTAACATTGAAATAGGTGTTCCGCTTTTTAACTCTTGCTCAACATATGATGCAATTTGTTCTTCAAATGTTGGTGGTACATATTCGAGCACCTTTTCGTTGTAATCATTATTGCATTCATTACACTTTATATAACGTCCTAATGTTTCGTAACTAAAAATAGGAATAAAAAATAGCGTAAAATATTTTGCGATTTTTATTTGTGTATATTTTTGTTTTTTTTCGTCGGTAGTGGTGTTTTGTTGCGAACAGCAATTTGGGCAATTAAATTGTCCACTACGTTCGTTAACTTCTCTTCCGCGAGTTCCAAATATTATAAACATATTATTCCCCTTTTCCTTAAATTCATCTGTAAGTTATTTTATTATTTTATAAAAATTATAAAAGCCACTCTCATTGTGGCTTAATGATTATTACTTTAAGGTTGATAGATCCCAACCCCTAACTCGTTTTCTTTACGAGTGCGTGAAATAACTGACATTGGCGATTCACTAACACGTAAATCCATTTCATCTTCAGTACGAACAACTCTACCACGCAATGAATTTGGATAAACATCAGTAATTTCAACGTCAACAAACTTACCTATCATCTCAGGGCGACCTTCAAAATTAACAATTCGATTGTTTTCTGTTCGACCGGTTAATTCCATAAGATCTTTTTTGGATGGACCTTCAACTAAAATACGCTGTACAGTATTTAACATACGACGACTAAATTGCATGGCTTGCTGATTGATTCGTTCTTGAAGAATGTAAAGGCGTTGCTTCTTCTCTTCTTCTGATACATTATCTTCCATTTCAGCAGCAGGAGTACCTGGGCGCGATGAATAAACAAAGCTATAACTTAAATCAAAATTGACATCAGCAATCAGTTTCATTGTTTGTTCAAAATCTTCTTGTGTTTCACCCGGGAAACCGACAATAAAATCCGAACTAATTTGAATATCAGGGCGCACTTTGCGTAATTTTCGAATAATGGATTTATATTCAAGCGCAGTATGCGTACGTTTCATTAAGTTTAATACACGATCTGATCCACTTTGTACTGGCAAATGTAAAAAATTAACTAGCTCTGGCGTATCACGATAAACATCAATAATATCATCAGTAAACTCAATTGGATGACTGGTTGTAAAGCGAATACGATCGATACCGTCAATGGCTGCAACTAAGCGTAATAACTCAGCAAAGGAACAAATATCACCATCAAACGTAGGTCCACGATAAGCATTAACATTTTGACCTAATAAATTAACTTCACGCACACCTTGTTCAGCCAATTGCGCAATTTCATAAATGACATCATCACAAGGTCTGCTGACCTCTTCACCTCGGGTGTAAGGCACTACACAGTAAGTACAATATTTATTACATCCTTCCATAATCGACACAAATGCAGTTGGACCTTCGCTACGAGGTTCAGGTAGACGATCAAATTTTTCAATTTCAGGAAAGCTTACATCAACCACATGATTGTTGTTACCACTGCGAATCTGTTCAATCATTTCAGGTAAGCGGTGAAAAGTTTGTGGTCCAAAAATAATATCTACAAATGGCGCACGTTTACGAATTTGAGCACCTTCTTGTGAAGCAACACAACCACCAACACCAATGATGATATTTTTATTATGTTGTTTAAGGTTTTTCCAACGACCTAATTGATGAAAGACCTTTTCTTGGGCTTTTTCCCGAATAGAACAAGTGTTAAGTAATAATATATCCGCTTCTTCAGCATTGTCTGTTAAGGTTAAACCATGGGTGGATTCAAGGAGATCAGCCATTTTTGTTGAGTCATACTCATTCATTTGGCAGCCCCAAGTTTTGATATGTAATTTTTTGCTCATCAATAACTCAGCTATATTTAATTGTTAAAATGAAAACGGGTTTAAATCCGCGATTTTAGCGAGCCATATTGTAAACTGTTGTGATTGTAGGGTCTATAATAAATTAAAAAAGTGACACCACAAAACAAGGCTTATTTTGATAACGTTGAATAAAGACTGTAAAAATGGGTTCAATAAATAGTTATTAACAATATTAAATATAAAACAATAATTTAATTTAAGATTTTTTATTGGAATATTAAAAATGAACAAATAGATTAAAAAGGTTTATTTATTTACTAAAAAACAACCAATTATAATCATCATTCTTTTTTAATATCTCTTTATTTTATGTTATTATCCGCGGCTAATAAGATCACAAATAAAGTGTTTAAGATATGACAAAAACATTTAGTTCAACAAAACGCCTTTTTATAAAAGGTATTATTGCTACATGTTTATTATCTGTCACTCGTGTTGGCTTTGCAGCAACCAAAGCCCAAGTTGTTGCTGTTCGTGTTTGGCCTTCATCAACTTATACTCGAATTACGTTAGAATCTAATATTAGTTTGAACTATAAGAGTACTTCACTTTTTAATCCAAATAGGATCGTTATCGATATTGATAATATCGATTTAACCCCTACTTTAAAAACGATTTCATCAAAAGTATTAAGTCACGATCCTTTTATAAAATCAATTCGTGTTCTTAAATTAGATGCTAAAACAATCAGAATTATGATCGAGTTGAAGCAAGGAGTTGAACCTAATACTTTTACATTGTCACCTATTGCTGAATTTAAACATCGTTTAGTGATGGATCTTTATCCATCAAAATCTTTTTCAAAAGAAGAAGACGACCCTTTACTTACGCTATTAGAAGAATATAAAGCAGGCAATCTTAGTAAAAAACAAGCACAGATCAAAACCCCAACCAATAAAAAGAAAAATGCACCTGTTATTGTTATGCTTGATCCTGGCCATGGTGGTGAAGATCCTGGGGCAATCGGTTACAGTAGAACCCGAGAAAAAGATATTGTTTTGCAAATAGCACGTCGTACTTATAACTTACTTAAAAAAGAACCGAATATTAAAGTCTATATGACTCGTAATGAAGATGTGTTTATTCCATTAAAAGTACGAGTTGCTAAAGCGCGGTCACTGCATGCAGATCTATTTATTTCTATTCATGCCGATGCTTTTGCTAACCGTTCAGTCGGTGGTTCGTCTGTTTTTGCATTATCAACTCGTGGAGCAAGTAGTTCGGCAGCAAGCTATTTAGCGCAAACTCAAAACAAGTCTGATCAGATTGGTGGCGTTAGCCGTAGTGGCGATAAATATTTAGATAATACTATTTTAGACTTAGTTCAAAAAACAACGTTAAGTAATGGTATATTATTGGGTAATGCTATTTTAAATCGTATGAAAAAAGTAAATAAAATGCATAAACCATCGCTTGAAAAGGCTGGATTTGCAGTGTTAAAAGCGCCGGATATCCCATCAGTTTTAGTCGAAACAGCCTTTATTAGTAATATCAATGAAGAAAGAAAATTAAAGACTGCTTCGTTCCAAAATCAAGTGTCTAAATCAATCGTTGATGGTATTAAAGATTACTTAAAAAACCGTAAAAATTAAAAAAACAAACTGTTTTACAATAAAACTATTGAATAATAATCAAACACCTTTCAGCATCTAATCCTGGTATAGTTAATTTAATATTTTGTTTAAGTGTAAAACCATCAGGAATAGGATCGATATCACTTCCTTTTAAAGCATAAAAAGATCCCTGTTGATCTGGAAGATGCTTACACCAATTAAGCATATCTTGTAAAGAAGCAAAAGCTCGGCTAATAACCCCATCAAATTTTTTATCATTATACTCTTCTATTCGGCTTTGTATTGGGTTAATGTTTGTTAGCTTTAATTCAAATTGTACTTGCTTTAAAAAGCGAATACGCTTACCTAAGCTATCCACTAAATCAAATTGTTTATCGGGGTTAATAATAGCTAATGGAACGCCTGGTAAACCAGGGCCAGTTCCTACATCAATAAAGGTTTTACCAGTTAAATAAGGTGATACAACTAGGCTGTCCATAATGTGCTTAACTAACATTTCGCTCGGATCGCGAACGGCGGTTAAGTTGTAAGTTTTGTTCCATTTGTTGAGCATATCAACATAATGGATCAATTGATCTATTTGTGATTCAGAGATCGAAAGATCCGTTTGATCAATTAGATTAGTGAGTTTCTTTTTTAACATAATTCTTCTTTTTTAAATAAACTAATAACATTGAAATAGCAGCTGGTGTAATGCCTGATATACGAGAAGCTTGTCCTATAGATACAGGCTTATGCTGCTTTAATTTAGCCACAACTTCATTCGATAATCCCGATATTTCTGCATAATCAATATGCTCTGGAATAAGTGTTTCTTCATTGCGCTTTTGACGTTCAATTTCTTCTATTTGCAGTTTTATATAACCATCATATTTTACTTGAATTTCAACCTGCTCGGCAGCTTGTACATCAGATAAGCCAGGTGCAAATAATGAAAGTGATTTCAATGTGTTATAACTCATTTCGGGCCTTTTAAGTAACTCTTCACCATTGGCTTCTTTCGTCAAATTAGCACTTAAAACAGCATTGACTTCATCGATGGTTTCAATATGAGGATGTACCCATATATCCCGTAACCTTGCTCTTTCTTGTTCAATAGCTTCGAATTTTTCATTAAAACGACGCCAACGATAATCGTCGACCATGCCTAGTTTACGACCTATTTCAGTTAAACGAATATCAGCATTGTCTTCACGTAACATTAAACGATATTCAGCGCGCGAGGTAAACATACGATAAGGTTCGTTAGTGCCAAGTGTACAAAGATCATCAACTAGCACACCTAAATAAGCTTGATCACGATTTGGATACCATTGATCTTGATCATATGCAAAGCGCGCTGCATTTAAACCAGCAAGCATTCCTTGTGCAGCTGCTTCTTCATAGCCTGTTGTGCCATTGATCTGTCCAGCTAAAAAGAGTCCTTTGATCACTTTACTTTCAAGTGTTGGTTTAAGATCCCTTGGATCAAAATAATCATATTCGATCGCGTAACCTGGTCTTATAATGTTGGCTTTTTCTAATCCTGTCATACTGCGGACAAATGCAAGTTGCGTATCAAATGGTAAGCTTGTTGAGATCCCATTTGGATAGATCTCATTGCTATCTAATCCTTCAGGTTCTAAATAGATCTGATGAGAATTGCGATCAGCAAAACGCATGATCTTATCTTCAATTGATGGACAATATCTTGGTCCTACACCTTCAATAATACCAGTGTACATAGGGCTGCGATCTAAATTTGATCTAATAATATCGTGGGTTGTTTCATTCGTGCTGGTGATATAGCAAGGGATCTGTCTAGGATGTTCATTTGCGTTGCCTAAAAATGAGAATACAGGAACAGGATCATCACCATATTGAGTCCCCAATTTTGAAAAATCAATGGTTCTAGCATCAATTCGTGGTGGAGTACCAGTTTTTAAGCGCCCCATTCTAAACGGGTATTGATGTAGTGATTTTGATAAACCGATCGAAGCTGGATCGCCGGTACGGCCACCACTATAATTATCAAGTCCTATGTGGATCTTACCGTCTAAAAAAGTACCTGTTGTAAGTACAACAGCTTTGGCTTTAAAAGAAACACCCATTTGGGTTTTTACACCAATGATCTGATCGTTTTCAATGATCACATCTTCAACCGATTGTTGAAACAACATTAAATTTTCTTGGTTTTCAAGTGTTGTTCTTATCACTTTTCGATACAGAGATCGATCAGCTTGTGCACGGGTAGCCCTAACGGCTGGACCTTTGCTGCTATTTAAGATCCTAAATTGGATCCCAGCACGATCGATAGCATGAGCCATTAAGCCACCCATTGCATCAATTTCTTTAACCAAGTGCCCTTTACCTATACCGCCAATGGCTGGGTTGCAAGACATTTGTCCTAATGTATTGATATTATGAGTTAAAAGTAGTGTTTTCCGTCCCATTCTTGCTGATGCCATAGCTGCTTCTGTTCCGGCATGGCCGCCGCCGACGATGATGACATCAAAAAGATCTGGATAAAACATAAAAAAGCCTCGTATTTATTTTGTGTAAAGAAGATCGCTAATTTAGATCTGAAGATTTGGTTTATTTAGGGTAGGGAATTTTACTCATCTTTTCGATTACGTCAAATGATCTATTTTGATCGCGATCTAAATAAAATAAGATCTTTTAGATGATCTTTTTATTTTTATTATTATTACTGTGGATCCTTTTTGTTGATAACTCGTTTTTATAATTATTTTATAGGATCTTATCGATCATCTAATTCTGTTAATTGATCGGATCTTTTTTTATTTTAACTTGTTTATAACTATTCTATTTATCCACAGATGATTTATTAGATAAGGTTATTAATGCGATCATAACAGCTTGTGATCCTAATTTATCACAGAGTTATCCACAAAAAATAAATTTGTTTGCTTAAATTTTATCCTTTATTGCTTCTATTCTATACTTACTCAATGAGCTTTTATTAAAGATCTAACATATTTAATTCAAAAAAACTAAATGATGAATATGAAACAAAATGGTAAGTAAATTATAATATGATACTAGGATATTTTTCTTTTCTATAAAAGTGATTGATTTTTATGAAAGCAAATTTATACTTAACATGATTATGTTTTTATTGTGAGGTTATTTTATTACTCTTTCGCAGCTACCTTTACCTTTTTCATTACCCAATAATGAAACTTTTGATAGTTTTTATGTCGGTGATAATCGATTATTGTTTGATTCATTGCAAACCTTATTAGGTAAAGAGGGGTTTAATATCTTTTATATATGGTCGGCTAGCGCTGCGGGTCGAACTCACCTTTTACATGCATCAAGTCAAAATAAATTAGCCAGTTATATTCCCTTAAAGCAGTACTATCATCTTGTGCCTGAAATTCTGCAGGGGTTGGATCATTATGATTTAGTCTGTTTAGATGATATTGATGCAATAGCTGGTCATAGAGATTGGGAAGAAGCTATTTTTGATTTATTTAATCGTTTAACTGAAAAAAACGTGAGTAAATTATTGATAACGGCAAGTAGACCGCCTAAACAAATCTCTTTTATATTACCTGATTTGGTTTCTAGATTATCTTGGGGGCAAGTTTATCAATTAAAAGAGCTTAGCGATGATGATAAGCTTAAAGCCTTACAATTAAGAGCGCAATTAAGTGGGTTTGAATTATCAACAGAAGTTGGGTTATTTTTATTAAAGCGCGTTAACCGTGATATGCGTACACTGTTTTCTTTATTAGAAAAGTTTGAAGTTGCAACGCTTGCGCAACAACGTAAATTAACCATTCCTTTTATTAAACATATTTTGGATTTGTAATATGAGCAAGAAACCTGATGCTATTGTTTTTTTTGATTTAGATGGAACATTATTTAATAGCCAAATTGATGTATTACCCAGCTCTTTGGAAGCTATAAACAAATTAAAACAAAATAATATTACACCAATGATAGCAACGGGTCGAACACCTTGTGAAGTGGTTGATTTAATGAAAAAGACTCAGATTGAGTCGATAATTGGCATGAATGGACAAGTTGTTTTATATCAAGGCGAAAAGGTTTTTACTAATGATATTGATAAGGATGTTATTGAGCGGTTGTATCAATTTTCTAAACAGCAAACAGGTATCCCACTGTCTTTTTATAACCACGAAATTATGCGAGTGTCGCAAGATAGTGAACCGGCTAAAAAATTTTATCATTTTCTTAAGCAGCAAGTTCCGCCTGTTGATGATCAGATTTATTTAAAAACATCTATTCAGATGCTTTTATTACTTTGTGAATCAGGGGAGGCACTTTATCGAGATGTTTTTCCTGAGCTAACCTTTATTCGTAATACGCCTTACTGTGTTGATGTTTTTAATCATGGTGGTTCTAAAGGTTATGGTATTACTAAGTTGTTAAAAAATAAAGGGTTTACTGATGTACCAACCTATGCCTTTGGTGATGGCATGAATGATTTTGAAATGTTTTTAACCGTTGATCACCCTATTGCTATGGGTAATGCTGTTGATGAATTAAAAGCACAAGCTGAGTTTGTGACAGATACTAATAATAATGATGGAATAGCTAAAGGATTACAACATTTTGGTTTGATTTAATCAAAATCTATCTATATTTTTAGTTTATTGATAATAAACTCCTAAACAAACAGCTTGACTTGCGCCAGTTACCTCTGGAATATTTGATGGAATATTATTGATTCGACAATAAGCAAGCCAAGCAAAGGCTATTGCCTCCATATCATCACCATTTATGCCTTTTGTGTCGGTTGTTAATACTGCCCACGATGGTAATAATGCTGATAATCTTTGCATTATTAGTGGATTTTTAGCTCCTCCACCGCAAACTAAAAGCTCACAAGGTAATGTGCTGACTATAGGTAATTTATTAATTTCGTTGGCAATGGATAAAGCAGTAAATTCAACAAGCGTTGCTTGAATATCTTCTGCTTTTAAATGTGTTCCTATTAATTTTTTATGTAACCAAGGTAAATTAAATAGTTCTCGTCCTGTGCTTTTTGGTGCGGGTATTTGAAAGTAGTCTTCTTTATATAAAAGCTTTAATAAGTCTTGATTTATTTTACCTGTTTTTGCCCATAAACCATTTTTATCATAGTTTTTACCTAAATGTTCTTTTATCCAACCATCCAGTAATACATTACCTGGACCTGTATCGTAACCAATAATAGTATGATTAGGAATTAATACTGAAATATTACTTATTCCCCCAATATTTAATACTACACGATTGATTTGTGGATCTTGTAGTACCGCTTTATGAAAAGCAGGCACTAGTGGTGCGCCTTGGCCTCCATAAGCCATATCTTTACGACGAAAATCGGCAATAGTGGTTATACCTGTTTTTGCAGCAATAATATTGGCATCACCAATTTGTAAAGTAAATGGGTAATCGCCGTTTGGTGCATGGTAAATTGTTTGTCCGTGACAACCAATAGCTTTAATTTTTTGTTTATCAATATTATTATCTTTTAAAAACTGATTTATGCTATCAGCAAACAGTTTGCCTATTTGATAATCTATCTCACCTAAATTTTGTAATGTGGTTTGCTGGGTTTCACATAATGTTAGTAAATGCTTTTTTAAATCAGCGGGCATTGGATAGCAGTTGCTCGCGATTGATGTAACGTTTTTGGCAGTAATATTAACTAAAGCAATATCAATTCCATCCATGCTAGTACCTGACATCACACCAATATATAAATTTTGCATAAAGTTACCCTTGCCGAATGATTTGCCCTGTTTTGATGTCTTTAATTTGCGATGGTTGTGATCGATGACCTGTGTCACCGGCTAAAATTGGGAAATATGGACCAAATTGTTTGGCGACTTCGATGGCAGTTTTGCAAGGATTATGAGTAGAAAGATTAGCACTAGTTGACACAATCGGTTTGCCATAAAGATCACAAAGCTTGCAAACTAAAGGATGATTAGTGACGCGTACCGCAATAGAATCAAATTTACCTGTCAAAAAATAAGGCGTATTTTTATTTTTAGGAAAAACCCAAGTAACAGGTCCAGGCCAGCTAGTAAGTGCTAACTGTTTTTGTTCATTGGTAATGGCTGATTGATCTATATAAGGAATTAGTTGTTGGTAACAACTAGCAATTAAAATCAAACCTTTATCTATTGATCGTTGTTTTAGTTGTAGTAACTTTAATACGGCTGATTCACTATCCGGATCACAACCTAGACCAAAAACGGCTTCAGTTGGGTAAGCGATCACTTCACCATTTTTTAAATAATTACTTATTTCCGATAGCGTTAATAAATTAGCCATTAAATTTGAATATTAACTGAGTACAATTAATATTTATATTAAACCTAGGTTTTAGGTTTTGCAAATTAGCATGATTTAGCTTTTAAATGGTGACAATAGTGAATGCTATGGTCTATAGTCATTCCCAGTTCATTTGTGGAAAATGGTTAGCTGTAAGTTCAACGACCTGTTGCATATTAATAATTTTAAGCCTTGAATCGATAATATTACTTAGGCCTCGTGCTTTAATATCACTGTTAATTATATAGCAATGCTCGGTTTTATGGATAATATCATTTAATAATGGATTATTTTGTATAGCCAGAATAACGCCATTTTGCCAGAACAATACGGCATCTTGTGCCGATATTAATTGTGGATTTATGGTTGAAGGATTTGCTGTCGATATTGTATGTAGCATTATTTTTCACTTTTTATATTAAAACGTAAGTTTTCTTGAAACTTTTTGATAAAATCTAGATTATCTGTTTGGTACATATTTAATGGTTATTAGTATATAATAAGGAGTATTTATTGAGCAAAGAGTTCATCATGAATCCGATTATTTTAACCGATGAGCAACAAACGATTTTGTTTGGTAGTAAGCTTGCCAAACTGTGTTTAAACTATTTGTCTAAACATGATGATACTATTGTTATCTATTTAATTGGCGATCTTGGTGCAGGTAAAACGACTTTTAGTCGTGGCTTTTTACAACAATTAGGTCACACAGGTAACGTAAAAAGTCCAACTTATACATTAGTAGAACCCTATCATTTTGATAATTTTTCTGTTTATCATTTTGATTTGTATAGACTTTGCGATCCAGAAGAGCTGGAGTTTATGGGGATTCGTGAATATTTTTCTTCACGATCGATTTGTTTAATTGAGTGGCCAGAGCAAGCAAATGGTATCTTACCTAGTGCTGATCTTGAAGTCCATTTGGCTTATTTAGCATTTGAACGTACAGCTTCTGTGCAGGTAGCAAGCGAAAAAGGTCAAGCGATTATTAATTTATCACAATAGAAATAAACAATAAAAAGACAATGAAAAAACTAATCACTTTTTTTATGTTATTACTGCTTTGTAGCTCTGCTTATGCAGCTAAAGTTGTGATTGCCGTTGATGCGGGGCATGGTGGTAAAGATTCTGGCGCAATAGGAAAAAATAAGTTATATGAAAAAACTGTTACGTTTTCAATTGCAAAAAAATTGACTAATTTGTTAAACAAAGACCCTAACTTTAAGGGGGTTCTAACTCGTACTAGCGATAATTTTATTTCTGTTTCGCAACGATCCGAAATCGCTCGTAAAAATAAAGCTAATTTATTAGTTTCAATTCATGCCGATGCTGCACCAAATAGAAATGCATCTGGTGCTTCGATCTGGGTTTTGTCAACTAAACGTGCTGACACGGAACTTGGTCGTTGGCTTGAACAAGATGAAAAACAGTCGCAATTATTAGGTGGAGCTGGTGATGTGCTTAGTGATGATCATGATCCTCATTTAAGCCAAGCTGTGTTAGATTTACAATTTTCTTATTCTCAACAAGTGGGTTACGAGTTAGCAAAGCAAGTGTTAAAAGAGATGAAAGGAACAATAAAGTTACATAAATCTGCTCCAGAACATGCAAGTTTAGGTGTATTACGTTCACCAGATATCCCATCGATTTTAGTTGAAGTTGGCTTTATTTCTAATCAAAATGAAGAAAGTTTGCTTGGTAGTAATGACCATCAAGATAAGATAGCTAAAACTATCTATCAAGGTATAAAAAATTACGTTAAGCAAAATCCAAAATTTGGAGAACAGCATTAATGCCAATTCATATTCTTTCACCCCAATTAGCTAATCAAATTGCTGCTGGTGAGGTGGTAGAACGCCCTGCTTCTGTCATTAAAGAGTTAGTTGAAAATAGTCTTGATGCGGGAAGTACTCAAATTGATATTGACCTTGAACAAGGTGGTTGTAAATTAATTCGCATTCGTGATAATGGTTGCGGTATTGCTAAAGATGAATTAGCGCTGGCACTTGCTCGTCATGCTACAAGTAAAATCAGTACGTTAGATGATTTAGATGCTATTATTAGTCTTGGATTTCGTGGTGAGGCACTAGCGAGTATAAGTTCAGTTGCAAGATTGACATTAACTTCACGTACCGTTGAACAATCGGAAGCATGGCAAGTTTATGCTGAAGGGCGGGATATGAAGCCGATGATTAAACCTGCAGCTCATCCGGTAGGATCGACAGTCGAAGTACTTGATCTGTTTTATAATACACCGGCAAGACGTCGTTTTTTAAAAACAGAAAAAACTGAGTTTATGCATATTGAAGAGTTTGTTCGGCGTATTGCACTTACACGTCCTGATGTTACCTTTAATTTACAACATAATGGTAAACTCGTTAAGCAGTATCGTTCATCAACGCTTGAAAAAAGAGTCGAATTAGTTTGTGGCCGATCTTTTATGCAAAAAGCTGTAAAACTAGATTGGCAGCATGATGATTTACTCATTCAAGGTTGGGTCACCAGTAGTGAAAGTAGTGATTGGCAATATTTTTATGTTAATGGGCGGGTCATCAAAGATAAATTACTTAATCATGCATTGCGTCAGGCTTACATCAGTCGTACGAATGAACAACAAAGTTATGTGGTGTTTTTACAAATTGATCCAAAACAAGTTGATGTTAATGTTCACCCAGCCAAACATGAAGTCCGTTTTCATGAAGCAAGACTGGTTCATGATTTTGTTTATCAAGCGATTGTGATGGCCCTTGAATCAAATTTATCTGTAACAGAAGAAAAAGTAACCATAACACCCAATCGACAAGCTGCCGGTGAGAATATCTTTAATCAAAAAACGGTTGCTAATTCTTATAAAACAAGTAGCCAATTATCGAAAAAACCAAGCAATTATGCTAAAGAAAATGCATTATATGGTGAGTTAGTCAATGTTGCTCTTCCCCAAAAGACAGTGCAAATTGAGCAAAAACAGTCATGTTTATTGGCAGAAGATGATGGAATAACAGCACCACAAAAAGCGGTTATTGAAGCATTATTTCCTAAACGAAATACTCCGCTACAATCATTACAACAGCAACTTGATAGTTCATCATTAGTACAGTTTGGTCGAGTATTAACAGTTATTCATCCTGATATTGCACTGCTTGAAAAGTATGAAGATAATCAGCAAAAATTAATGTTGATGAAATTAACTATTGCTCAGCAAAAAGTGACTGCAATTAAACTATTATCACAAGACTCTGAAAAATTGCTTATCCCATTAACAATTTTAATTAATAGTAAAGAGCAGCAAGTGCTTTCCAGTTATCAACCTCAGTTGAATTTTTTAGGTTTTGATTTTTATATTGATAAAGCAAAATTGTATTTGCAAAATGTTCCTAAAATGTTGCGCACTATCAATTGGCAGCAATTATTACCGGCATTAATTGCTTTTATATCCGATTCAAAAAATGGAGAGTTAGATCCTACACAAATAGCGGCTTGGTTAGCTAATCAGTATGATGATAATCACACTATGATCTGGAGTGTGGCTAAAGTCATTCCGTTGCTTGCTCAATTAGAAGAGATAGATATTAATCTATTACAACAAGAATCATTTTTATATCCGATTGATATACAATCTTTAACTCAATCAATTTTATCATGAATAAACCAAAAATTATTTCGTTAATGGGACCAACAGCATCCGGTAAAACGGCATTTGCTATGGCGCTTTACGATCGTTATCCTATTGATATTATTAGTGTCGATTCTGCTTTGATTTATCGCGGTATGGATATTGGTACCGCAAAGCCAACTAAAAAAGAGCAACAAAATTATCCACATAAATTGATTGATATTTGTGATCCCGCAGAGAGTTATTCAGCGGCTAATTTTAGGCATGATGCAATTGTAGAAATTGAAAAATCACTAAAAAAAGGTCGAATTCCATTGTTAGTTGGTGGGACAATGCTTTATTTTAAAGCGTTAATTGAAGGGCTTTCACCACTTCCAGCGGCCAATAGTGAAATTCGTGAACAAATAGAAGAAAAAGCCAATAAATTAGGTTGGCAAGCGATTCACGATGAACTAAAAAAAGTCGATCCCATTTCGGCTAAAAGAATTCATCCTAACGATCCACAGCGCCTTAATCGTGCTTTAGAAGTTTATTTAATCTCGGGTAAGAGTCTAACTGAACTGACACAAGAAAGCGGTGAAGCATTACCTTATGATATTATGCAGTTTGCTATTATGCCGCAAGATCGGGCACAGTTACATAAACGAATTGAACAACGTTTTTTACAGATGCTAGATCAAGGCTTTGAAGATGAAGTAAAACTGCTTATGCAGCGATCTGATTTGCATTTAAATTTGCCTTCTATTCGTTGTGTGGGGTATCGCCAAATGTGGGAATATTTAAATGGTGAGACCAGTTATGATGAAATGGTTTTTAAAGGCATTTGCGCTACTCGTCAATTAGCTAAAAGACAAATTACGTGGCTTCGGGGGTGGAAACAACCTATAACATGGTTAGATAGTAATAGTATTACGGATAGTGCTTTTGATCATATTTTTTGAGTCGTATTGAAAATAATTCTTTTTTATTTTGTAAAGAAATTTTAGATTTGTGCGATTTTTTAGCTTTTTTTTGTTTTATTTTTGTAAATTTATTAAATTTTTAGTTATTTTTGCATAAATTTCAATTGGCAGGTTTAAGAGCTGAGTTTTTTATGTTATTTTGGTATATGTTATAGGTATCTTATATTTAAAGTTAAATAGATATTTATTTTTTATATAGTTATTTTATCTTCATATTATTATCATCTTAAAGGATAAACTCATGTCAAAAGGGCAGTCATTACAAGATCCTTATCTAAATTTGCTTCGTCGAGAACACATTCCTGTATCAATCTATTTAGTTAATGGTATCAAGTTACAAGGACAAATTGAATCATTCGATCAGTTTGTTATTTTGTTAAAAAATACTGTAAGTCAAATGGTATATAAACATGCTATCTCAACAGTCGTACCATCTAGACCTATTTCTGGATTGTTATCTCAACCCGAAGAGGAAGGCGAAAGCTGATATTTCTGGAGAATCTGATTGTTTGAGCGATATAAAGGCGGTGAAACTGCCTTATTAGTCCATGTATTCTTCCCTCAAGAAAACGATATCGAGGATCTAAAAGAGTTTGAAGTATTAGTTTCTTCTGCTCAAATAGATATTCTCGATATTGTAACAACTTCAAGAAAATCGCCTCAAACCAAATATTTTGTTGGTGAAGGTAAAGCACAGGAAATCGCTGAAAAAGTTAATCAACTTGATGCTTCTGTTATTTTAGTAAATCATACTTTAACCCCCTCACAAGAACGCAACCTCGAACAGTTGTGTAAATGTCGTGTTGTTGATAGAACAGGATTAATTCTTGATATTTTTGCACAACGAGCCCGAACACATGAAGGTAAATTGCAAGTCGAGTTAGCACAGTTACAACATCTTTCGACTCGATTAGTTCGAGGTTGGACGCATTTAGAACGACAAAAAGGTGGGATTGGCTTACGAGGTCCTGGTGAAACGCAATTGGAAACTGATAGACGACTGATTCGTCATCGTATTCAGTTGATTTTATCAAGGCTTGCAAAAGTTGAAAAACAGCGAAATCAAAATCGTCAATCAAGAAATAAAGCTGATCTCTCAACAGTATCTTTAGTTGGTTATACTAATGCGGGTAAATCAACATTATTTAATGCATTAACAAATGCTGATGTATATGCAGCTGATCAGTTATTTGCTACACTCGATCCAACACTACGACGAATTATTGTTGATGATGTTGGCGAAGTTGTTTTAGCAGATACGGTTGGTTTTATTCGTCATTTGCCACATGATCTTATAGCGGCTTTTAAAGCAACATTACTTGAAACGCAGGAAGCAACATTGCTATTACATGTTGTTGATGCAGCTGATCCTAATTTATTGGATAATATGCATGCCGTTGATGACGTTCTGCTCGAAATTAATGCATACGAAATACCAACATTACTTGTTATGAATAAAATCGATTTGATAGAGGGTAAACAACCAAGTATTGATCGAGATGAAAATGGTATTCCGATTCGAGTTTGGATTTCAGCGCAAAATGGTTTAGGATTAGATCTGTTATTGATTGCTTTAAAAGAAAGGCTTGCTAAGCAAATTCAGGTTTGCCATTTGAGTGTGCCAGCTTATTTAGCAAAACTAAGAAGTCGTTTATATCAGTTAAATGCAGTAGAAAATGAATTTATTAATGAGGATGGTAGTTTTCATCTAGATGTGAGAATTCCCTCTATTGAATGGAATCGCCTCTGTAAACAAGAACCAGATCTGTTATACTTAATCAATAAGCAAAATAACAACTAATTGTTAAATGGAGCATATAATATATGGCGTGGAATCAGCCCGGCAATAACGGACAAGATAACGACCCATGGGGTAATAATAACAAAAAACCGGCTAATAATTCTTCTAATGGTTTAATTGATAAAGTTAAGGGATTCTTAAAAAAAGGTAATTTTGGTAATAATAGAGGTAGTTCTGGAATTAAATTACCGATGAATACTACTAAAATTATTCTATCGGTAGTCTTTTTACTCGTTATGATTTGGGGTGTAAGCGGTTTTTATACGATTAATCAAAGTGAACTTGGGGTAATTACACGCTTTGGTAAAGTTCAACCCGAAATTCTTCAACCTGGGTTAAATTGGAATCCACCATTAATTGATAAAGTGTATAAAGTTGATGTACAAAGTACGCGAAATTTTAATCTAGACGGCTTTATGATAACAACCGGTGACGATTTGGACTTTGTTGAGATGAAGGTAGAATATAGTATCGTCGATCCAATTAAATATTTATTTAATGTTACTAATGTTAAAGATAGCCTACAACAAGCAGCGGATAGCGCTTTGCGTACTGAATTTGATAGATTTGGTATGAAGGGTGTTTTTACTAATGACAGTTTGACATTAGTAAACCGTATAAAAGATGAATTGACTAATATTATCAATAATTATGATATGGGCATTAATATAGTAGATATTAATTTCCAATCAGTTCGTCCTTCTACAACAGTACAAGAAGCTTTTAATGGTATTATGAAAGCTCAAGAAGATAAAAAACGTGAAATAAACAATGCTACAACTAAAAAAACCACACAAATTCAAGAAGCAAAAGCTCAATCAGCCGTAATTTTAGCTAATGCAAATGCATATAAAGTTAAAGTGGAACTTGAAGCCGCTGGCGATGTAGTTCGTTTTGAAAAAATCTTATCACAATATAAAGAGGCTCCCGAACTTACAAAAGAACGTCTATATATTGAAACTATGGAAAGAATATTATCTAAGACTAGCAAAATTATAGTTAATGATAAAAGCGGAAATTCGGTGGTTCTACCATTAGATCAACTGTTAAAAAACAAAAATGAAAAAAATCCTGAGCCATTGACTTTACCAAACTCAAATAGTAAAGATATGCCGAATTCTTCTGAAGCAGTAAAAGATCAGTCTCAGACAACACAGGAATTACCAAAAGAGGCTAAAAATAGTACAGATAATTCCAATCTTGGAAATACTGCACGAACTCCGCGGTTTATAGGGAAGTAAGGAGATAAATATGCGCAAATTATTGATTCCTGTAATATTGATTTTAGTTGGTGTGTTTTTGTCTAGTACTTATGTTGTCGAAGAGGGAACACGTGGTATTGTTTTACGATTTAATAAAATTATAAGTGTATCAGAGCCTGGATTACATTTTAAAGTTCCAGGAATGGATAATGTCAAAGTTGTTGATGCTAAAATCCAAACTATAAATAATTCTAGTAAGTTAGATCACGAACAAAAACTCATAACTCATGATAATAAAGAATTAATTATTGATTATTTTGTGCAATGGAGAGTCGTTGATTTTAATCAATACTATAAAGCTATTGCAGGAAATAATAATATTGAAAACTTATTGTCTACTCGTTTAAATAGTCGTTTAAAGGCTGAAATTGGTAAATTAGATATCATTGATATTCTTAATAACACAAATAATAGCTCTCATAATTCTATCTTGGTAAGTATTAAAGATGCATTAAATGGCCTTGCTCAGGCGGTGGTTGAAAATAAATCAACAGGAAATCTTGCCAATGAGGCTGAAAAAGATTCTGAAAATAATGAAATAAGTATAAGATCTTTTGGTATTGAAGTTATTGATATTCGTATAAAGAATGTTAGATTTCCTCAAGAAATATCTAAATCTATTTATGATAAAATGAAAGAAGAACAACATTCTCAAGGTGTTCAGGTAGTAAATGAAATACAAGCAGAGACTATACTGGAAGTAACAAAGATATTATCTGAAGCTGAACGCGAATCTCAAGTTATTCGTGGTGAAGGTGATGCCAATGCCGCTAAACTTTATATGGATGCTTTTGGTAAAGATATAGAGTTTTTTAGCTTTATTCGTAGTTTAAAGGCTTATGAACAAAGCTTTACAGGTAATGATATTATGGTTATTAGCCCTGATAGTGAATTTTTTCAATATATGAAACTAAAATCTAATAAATAATTGAATGAGATAAATAATCTATGAGTAATAATGTTGTTGTGCTAGGTACACAATGGGGTGATGAAGGCAAAGGTAAAGTTGTTGATTTACTCACAGAAAAAGCAAAATATGTGGTTCGCTATCAAGGTGGACATAATGCTGGTCATACATTAGTGATTAATGGTGAAAAAACAGTATTACATTTAATTCCATCAGGAATTTTACGTAATGATGTAATAAGTATTATTGCTAATGGTGTTGTGCTATGTCCTGATGCTTTAATGAAGGAAATGCATGAGTTAGAAAAAAGCGGTATTCCTGTTAAAGAACGGCTCCTTATTTCTGAATCTTGTCCTTTAATTTTGCCTTATCATATTGCGTTGGACCAAGCACGAGAAAAAGCGCGTGGTAGTAAAGCTATTGGAACAACAGGGCGCGGTATTGGTCCAGCCTATGAAGATAAAGTAGCGCGACGAGGACTTCGGGTTGGTGATTTACGTGATCGCCAAGCTTTTGCTGAAAAATTAAAAGAAGTGATGGAATATCACAATTTCCAACTAGTTAATTATTACAAAGCAGAAGCAGTAGACTATCAACAAGTTTTAGATAATACATTAGCGATAGCCGACATTTTAGTTGCTATGATTGCCGATATTCCTGCACTTTTAGAAGAGGCACGCAAAAAAGGCGAAAGAATTATGTTTGAAGGGGCACAAGGTACATTACTTGATATCGATCATGGTACTTATCCTTTTGTGACCTCTTCTAATACTACAGCCGGTGGTGTTGCTACAGGTTCTGGTTTTGGTCCGCGTTATGTTGGTTATGTGTTAGGTATTGTTAAAGCTTACTCTACACGTGTTGGTGCCGGTCCGTTTCCTACAGAATTATTTGATGAAACCGGTGAGTACCTCTGTAAGCAAGGTAATGAATTTGGTGCAACAACTGGTCGTCGCCGTCGTACTGGATGGCTTGATGCAGTCGCTGTTCGCAAAGCGGTACAACTTAATTCTATTTCTGGATTTTGTTTAACTAAACTTGATGTTCTAGATGGACTTAAAGAAGTGAAGATCTGTATTGGTTATCAACTACCAAATGGTGACATCATTAAAAATGCCCCAGCGGCGGCCGAAGAGTGGAGTTTAGTTAAACCTGTTTATGAATCGATGCCTGGCTGGAGTGAATCAACCTTTGGTGTTAAAAGTTATGATGCTCTTCCACAAGCAGCTAAAGCTTATATTAAACGGATTGAAGAGTTAACTGAAACACCGATTGATATTATTTCAACAGGACCTGATCGAAGTGAAACAATGATTTTACGCGATCCATACCAAAACTAATTTAGCATCAATCAAATCGGGATAATTGTCCCGATTTTTTGTTTTTAGGATGTTGTTTTCCAGAAAAACTCACTGCGTAAGAGGAAATTATGACTAAACTAGGAACACCATTATCACCAACTTCAACTAAAGTATTACTTTGCGGTGCGGGCGAACTTGCTAAAGAAGTTGTCATTGAGTTACAACGATTGGGGTGTGAGGTTATTGCCGTTGATCGTTATGCAAATGCGCCTGCGATGCAAGTTGCTCATCGGTACCACATTGTTAATATGCTTGATGGGGATGCTTTAAGAAAAGTCATTGAAGCAGAAAATCCAGATTATATTGTTCCAGAAATTGAAGCTATTGCAACATCTACACTCATTGAGTTGGAAGAAGAAGGTTTTACGGTTATTCCAACAGCAAAAGCAGCACAACTAACCATGAATCGTGAGGGAATTCGTCGACTTGCAGCGGAAAAATTAAAATTACCAACCTCACCTTATCGATTTGCTGCAAATGCAACTGAATTTAGAAAAGCAGTCAAAGAAATTGGTTTTCCTTGTTTAGTCAAACCCGTTATGAGCTCTTCTGGTAAAGGACAATCGCTATTAAGAGGTGAAGCAGATATTGAATCTTCATGGACATATGCACAAGAAGGTGGGCGAGCCGGTGGTGGAAAAGTAGTTATTGAAGGCTTTATAGATTTTGATTATGAAGTGACATTATTGACCGTCAGGCATATTCATGGCGTCTCATTTTGTGAACCTATTGGACATCGCCAAGAAAAAGGTGATTACCGAGAATCTTGGCAACCACAACAAATGTCTAACAAGGCATTAATCTTAGCAAAAGATATTGCAACCAAAATAACTGATGCCTTAGGAGGGCGAGGCTTGTTTGGTGTGGAATTATTTGTTAAAGGAGATCAAGTATGGTTTAACGAGGTTTCTCCTCGTCCTCATGATACAGGTATGGTTACACTTATTTCACAAAATTTATCTGAATTTGCGTTACATACTAGAGCAATATTAGGACTACCAATTCCCATTATTGAACAATATGGTGCAAGTGCTTCAGCTGTTTTAATAGTAGAAGGCGATTCAAAACAAGTCTCCTTTGCTAATTTAGATAAAGCATTGAATGATCCACAAACTGATTTACGTCTATTTGGTAAACCAGAAGTAAAAGGAACAAGAAGGATGGGCGTTGCGTTAGCTAAATCGGTAACGGTCAAGGAAGCGATTAGTAAGGCCATTAATTTAGTAAAACAAGTAAAAATAACCTTGTAATTGGTTGTTTTGTGCAAAAAGCAATCATTCAATTTAAAAAAAGCAAAATTTCTAAAATAGGGGTTGACGTATACGAGTGAAGTGAGTAACATACGCAACCCTTGAGACAGCAAACTAAATCAGCGAAAAGTTGATTAAAAATAGAAGCTGTCAGCTCTTTAAAAAGAAGAAACAGACAATCTGTGTGGGCACTTACGAGACGAAGAATTAAAAGTCTACGGACTT
>NZ_JAAEDU010000003.1:0-201981 GCF_013344985.1 Gilliamella sp. ESL0254 | reverse complement strand
ATGCGCCTTTGCCATTTCAACTTTTTATTATATTGATAATCACTTATTGTATATTTTCTAAAGCGATAGGTAATAATAATAGGCAAAATAGAGAAAAAGTAATACGCAATGTATATCAATATAATCATCTATGTTATTTCTCTAGTTGTTAATGGTGGAAAGCTAACTTCACTAAATTCATTATTATTTCCATTTTTTCTTTTTTAAATACTCTTTTGGGCTTTCTAACCAGGATATTGGAAAAAGATAAATAATTAGAAATATATATGCTGATAATGCAAGAGGACCATAATCTTCATTAGAACGAGCGATACGTTTAAGTTCATATCCAATTATAATTTGAACAGCTGCAGCAACATAATTAAAAACCAACATAATGCACCTTTGCCATTTCAACTTTTTATTATATTGATAATCACTTATTGTATATTTTCTAAAGCGATAAGTAATAATAATAGGCAAAATAGAGAAAAAGTAATACGCAATGTAAATCAATATAATCATCTGTGTTATTCCTGTTATTCAATAGAACCTTCTTCAATATGGCCATCAAAATATTGCCGATATGTAGTACCATCCAAGCGCGTACACAACGAGTAATTAGGTTGGTCATCTACATCAGATTCACTACCTGTAACACGTATTACTATTGTACAACTATCTACAATTTTCTCTATATTATCAATCTTTTCTGGTTTTGAAATATATAAATTTGTCTCACTACTTTCATTATCTTTAACTAATATATTTTCAGCCTCTTGATAAATTTCATATAATGATATACCATCACTAAATATTTCAGAACCTAACAACCATTTATTCATCTGTCTATATGCTCGTGTCAAATCCTTTCTACCATAATGAAATAATTTGAATTTTGCTGAATTAGCGCGATTAAATTGATTAATTGCAAAACTTTTATCTATTTTAGGAACTAATTTAAGTTTACCATGTACGGATATACCGATATCAACTAAATCATAAGCCAAAGAACCGGCCTCTTTAGACATTCCTAATCCTACCGCCGCATTTTGATACACTGATTTTAAAAAACCATCTTCATCGGTTATCCCTTCTTGAATACTATTAACTCCATGCGCTGCTACATATGAGCCAAGTATACAACCCATACCAGTTGTGCACATTGCAACCCCCGTCACCATCAAGCCTGCACCACCTAAAACACTTAGTCCCCGACCTATCCAGTGAATACTTTGATCCCATAAACTCTTTTCTTCAGATTTTATCGCTTCTGAGCCTTGTTCATAACTCATCGCTCCGCTTTCGACTTGATTTACAATGTGCGTGGCAAAATTATTAATATCATCAATAAAATCTTGTTTTATATCATCATGGTAAAGGTGTTTTTCACAAACTTCATGCGCACAATCAAGTAAATTTTGAGCGTCAAGGCGAATCGTTGTTTTATCTTCATTTGATGCTACTAATGAATTAATTTGTGTGTGAATATCATTTTGAGCGATTGTTGAAAATGTATTATTAATAGGATTTGACTTATTTGTATAATAGGGGGTTGCCACATCAACAAATATCAGAATTTTGGTTGCAATAATTCGATTAACACCTATAGGCCGACAACCACGAGCAATAATATTAGTTTATCAGTCGCCTCAATAATTTTTCCAGAACTTTTACACTTAGGACATGAAGCATAATCCCCTAAACAGGCTATAGCATCGAGATGGTTAAAAGCTAGAACTGACGACGAAATAACTTTACCACTGGCTGTAGTATCATCACCCATTACAGCAATTTTTTACTCATTACAATATTTCCATTTAACAAACTTTAAACAATTAACTCTATATCAAATAAATTAAAAAACCAACGGAAAAACTGTAGTCATGCGATTTTTATAGCAGTAAATTTATTTTAACTTACCGAAAAATAACACAATAACTTATTTACAATACCTAATCAGCTTTGGACCGTTGGATAACGCAAACAAGCCAAAGCGGCTCATTTAAAACAAAAGATAATCGCAGTCCACAAGAACAAGAGTTAATCGCTTAAACTCAACGGCTGAGTTACAACGCGCTTTTTCGGCTTATGCCTATTGGTACAATCATAAACGATTACATTCTTCGTTAGGCTACTTGCCTTCCGTTGAATTTAAAAAACACTTACCCCTTAATTTTTTTGTTTGAAATGTGTTGCTATTTCAATGATATAAATATAGAAAGGTTATTTGTACTAAATTGGAGTACAAGTGAAAAGTGTAACGCCCTTGCAGGTAATTACACTTTGCTTTTATTAATTATGTTAGTTTTGTTAATAATGCTTTAAAAAATTTTTTCTAACTGTTTTACTGACTGTTTAGCATAATCATCTAGTGCTTCCTCAATGCTTGCACCAGTGGTATGACAGTAAACCATAACGCCTGTGCGTGATGCACCACCTAATAGCTGGTAAAGAGGCATGTTTGCTAATTTTCCTTTAATATCCCACAGAGCCATATCAATGGCCGAAATAGCTGACATAGTCACAGGACCACGACGCCAATAGGCGCCTTTATAGAAATATTGGAAGATGTCTTCTATTTGATGCGGATCGCGCCCAATGAGTTGAGGGCACAGATGATCTTTAAGATAAGAAGCTACAGCTAATTCACGTCCATTAAGCGTTGCATCACCAACACCATAAACTCCTTCGTCTGTGGTGATTTTTAATGTGACAAAATTTCTTCCTGGACTGCATACAAAAACATCTGCTTTTATAATTTTCATTCAATACCTCTTGCGTAAATTTAGACGTTATTAAAATAACAACATAAATACTACCATACAAGTAGAGTTGTATGCTTTTGTAAAATCAATCACAGAAAAACTGTTTTTTGTAAAAAAGTTTCATAAAATATAGTATTTAAGTATAAAAGAGGGATAAAAAGAAGGTAAAACCGTAATGATTTCTTCTTTTCAGTGTATTAACGGTATAATAAAACCAGTTACGACTGGATTTTAACTGTTACAGTTACCAGTGTTTAAATCAATGTGCTTTGTAATTAATGGACTGTATTTTGATATTATTAATAGATAATTATGATTCTTTTACATTTAATATTAGCGATTATTTATGCCAAGTTGGCGCCGAAGTTAAAGTTATCAAAAATGACCAACTAACAATCGAACAAATAAAAGAACTAAGCTTTTCTAAAATTATCATTTCTCCTGGCCCAGGGGCACCAATTAATGCAGGAATATCACTTGCTGTGATTGCTGAATTTGCTCATATTTGCCCGATATTGGGAATTTGTTTAGGACATCAAGCCATTGCACAATATTATGGTTACCGCATTGCCAAAGCACCAATACCGATGCACGGTAAAGTCGATGAAATAACGCATGATAGTCAGGGGGTATTTGAAGGAGTCAAAAACCCGCTTTCAGTGGTTCGCTATCACTCATTAATTGCATGTGATAATTTTTCACAAAAAGATTCTCACCTGATTGTAACCGCTCGAAACAATCAAGGGTTGATTATGGGATTACGTCATAAAACGTTACCCATTGAGTCAGTTCAATTCCACCCTGAAGCGATAAAAACCGAATCAGGTTTACAAATGATTAATAATTTTGTCCATGAGCAATCTTAATATGAAAATTTATATAGATTTTGAAGGTCAGCATAAATATTTTTGCAATCCTATCGCCATTTTAAGATCGAATGATTACTCGACAATTCAACAACAATTCGATTTAATCGAAAAATTTACCCAACAAGGTTTTTATGCGGCTGGGTATCTCGCTTATGAAAGTGCAACGGGGTTAAATAGTGAAAATAAAACAAAACATAATAATGATGTCCATCAAGGTATACCACTATTGTTATTTGGTATTTTTGATCATTTTTCTATCGTTAAACAAGTAGAACTCAATGATTATACACCGCCAAGCTTTGATTTAAAAAGCGATACATCAAGAGATGAATATAATCAAAAAATTGACTTTATTCGATCACAAATTGAATCAGGCAATACTTATCAAACCAACTATACTATTCAATTTACCGCACCATTTAATGAAAGCGCTATTGATTATTACCACTTTCTACAAAAAAACAATCAGGCAGATTATTGCGCTTATCTTGAGTTTGACGATTATCATATTTTATCGATTTCACCGGAATTATTCTTTAAGTTAGACAATAACATTATTACGACAAAACCAATGAAAGGAACAACCGCACGCGGCTTAAATAATCAACAAGATAAACGACAATTAGAGTTGTTGTTTTCTGAAAAAAATCAAGCTGAAAACATGATGATTGTTGATTTGTTGCGTAATGATTTAAGTCGCATTGCAAAACCAGGAACGGTGACAGTGCCTAAATTATTTTCAGCGGAAAAATATCCAACCGTTTGGCAATTGACGTCAACGATTCAAGCTGAAATGAAGGAAGATGTCAGTTTATATCAAATTTTTCAAGCCCTATTCCCTTGTGGCTCAATTACCGGTGCCCCAAAAAACAGTACCATGCAAATTATCGCAGATATTGAAAACTCACCACGGGGGGTTTACTGTGGAACAATTGGCTATATTGAACCTTATATGAATAAAGCTATATTTAATATCCCAATTCGTACATTAACCATACACAATCAACAGATGAGCTATGGTGTTGGTGGTGGGATCACTTGGGATTCAACATCTCAAGACGAATATAGTGAGATCTTAGCGAAAACAGCCATTTTGAATCGCACTATTTCTACCCCAAAATATATTATTGAATCATTGTTGCTTGAAAAAGGGCAATTTTTATTATTAGATGAACATTTAAGCAGACTTGCTCAATCAGCTAATTATTTTGATTTTAACTGTGACATTCATGCAATTAAGATGCAACTTATTAAGTTAGCAAATTCAATGCCTAACAACCTTTATAAAGTGAGAATTTTACAGCAAAAAGATGGGTACTATACCATTAGCCAAGATATAATTAATAACCCAATGAAAATTAATGAAATTAATCTGGCAACACAATGTGTTAATACCCAAAATGTGTATTTATATCATAAAACTTCCAATCGTGAGCACTTCCCAGATTTAACTGTAGGAAAAGAATATATTAATTTCAATCAATACAATGAGATAACTGAGTTTGTTAATGGTAACCTTGCGCTATTGATTAATGATCAATGGGTGACACCTAAAAAAGAATCGGGATTATTAGCAGGAACCATGCGGCAATTTTATTTGGCTCACAATCAATTGTTAGAAAAAACGATTTTAAAAGATGATCTGGTAAATGCCGAAAAAATCGCTTTTATCAATAGTGTTCGTAAATGGGTAGACATTGATGATAAAGTTTTTAATCAATTCAAATTGTCGCTAAAATCTATTGCCATTTAAGTTTAGACATTCCGTCAGCACGCTGACGGAATGTCAGTGTAACACTAATGTTTTATTGAGTTTGCAAAGTCTAGCTCTTCATCTTGCCATCCTTTCGATAGCGCTTTAACTAAAGCATCATAGCCATTGGTTGCTAAAGGAACATGGCGTTCAAATGGTTTTGTTTCAATATTATTTTTATTGTCAGTAACAACCCATCGCCCCTTAATCACCGCATCTCCCGTATAACTACCATAAAAGCCATCTATAAATAATTTTACCGTTATTGTTGGTGTTGTAATTGATTTACTGGACACTAAATAATTGGGTAACATAGCAGTTAAATCCTGCGTTAATCTGTCTTGTAATTGCTGAGATAGCGTCGATATCCATAAATGGTTGGTGGCTGTTTCATATTTGATATTATCGGTTTGTAATACAATGCCAGGTTTATTTAAAAAACTCGCCACATCAATTGACTCAATCCAAATAAATTGATTCGTGGTTTTCATATTTTGCGATACAGGAATCTGTAAATTGCTAGTGAGTTGAAAATAACTTTTACTTGGATTGCTAGCTGAGCAACCCACTAATATGGTAAATAATGGTATAAATATAGCTATAAGTAACTTTTTATATATTCTGTTCATTATTTTTTACCTTTTGCTTGAGGTTCTTGATCTTTCTTCGGTGGAGCAGAAAAAATTAGTGCATTACTCTTATCATTAAGCGTATTGAGTAATGGAGTCAGTTCATCCATCATCTGTTGCACTTTTTGTAAACTCTCTTTCATTTGATTGTTGAGCTCAGAACCTGGTTGTAATTCTTTCATTGTTTCATTTAATGAGCGCAATGTTTTTTGTAGATCTTTTGGCATATTCTGCATCTCTTTGCTTGCCATGACTCGATTTAATGAATCCATTAAGCGTTGGCTTGAAGCAAGCGATTGATTAAGCTGTGATACCGTATTATTAATAGGCAAATTATTAAAATTATCTAATAATTGCATAACTTTTGATTGAATTTGCGCAATTCCAGTTGAAGTCGCCTCAATAGTATCGTAACCAAACTGTTTTGCCATTTTTGGATCAAATTTATTTTTCAAATCAGGATAAAAATCAAGGTCTATATACATCGCACCTGTGAACATGTTTGATGTTTTTAACGAAGCCCTTAATCCATTTTCTTGTTCTTTCATAATCAATGCGGCAATATCAATTTTTTCATCAACTAATTCAGACAAGCGATCTGGTTCAATTCGAATTAATATTGGCACTCTTTTATTTAAAATTGATGATTTTTCTAACATTTCTGCAGTATAAAATGGTACTTTAGATACTGTACCTAGTCTAATACCATGATATTCAACGGGTACACCTTCTGATAATCCAGATATAGAATCAGAAAGCATGACAAGAAATTCTTTATATTCAGTATATTGTGAATCTTTAATAGCTTTTTTATCTTCATATAATTTATAAACTGCATTTTGTTCGGCAGGAGCACCTAATTTAGAGCCATCAGGTAAATCAAAACTGATTCCGCCCGACATTAACACATCTAAAGAAGGAACATCTAGGCTTGCACCTTGAGATGAAAGTGTTAAATTTATTCCACCTTCTTTCCAAAAACGAACATTTTGTGTTACTAGTACATCGTAAGGTTTTGTAATAAATATTTGATATTTCATTTTACGCGCTTCAATATCAAATTCTGAGGTCTCAACATTACCTACACGATAACCATGAAACATAACAGAAGCACCTCGAGGGATCACACCATTTTGCTCACTTTCTAAATTTAAACGAATCCCTTTAATACTTGGGTCAGACAATGGTGGCGTATCCGAAAGCACGAAAGGTTTATGTTGAAAACTATGTGTATCGTTTCCCGCAACTAATTCTATATAAACGCCCGATAAAATAGTGCCTAGTCCAGTTACTCCATCACGACCAATTTCAGGTTTAACAACCCAAAAAATTGAATCATTTTTAAGTAGCGGAGCCATGTCATTATAAATACGACCTTTTATTACTACTTGCTTGTAGTCATCAGATAAAGTCACTTCATCAACTATACCAACATCAACACTCCGGTTTTTAATTACCGTTTTTCCGGCAATAATGCCATTTGCGTCTTTTGCAAGCAATGTAAATGAGATACCTCTATCGGCAAAATGGGCATAGATTATCCAAATACCCACAATTGCAGTAACAATGGGAATAATCCATATTGCTGAAATAGCTCTAATTTTAATTATTTTTGCTAATTTACTTGATGTTGCCATATTGTTCCTATTGATTTATTTTCTATTTTTCGGACGATCCCAAATTAACCGAGGATCAAATTTTTGTGATGCAATCATCGTGATAATAACGACAGTTGCAAAAAATGTAACACCAATATCTGGGTAAACGCCCATCATTTGCTGATTTCTAACTAAAGAACAAATAACAGCAACAACAAATATATCAATCATTGACCATTTACCAATAAACTCAACAGCAGTGTACAATCTTTTCATTCTTAAGCAATGTTGTTTATTTTTTCGTTTTACTGCTAGTGCAAAATAACAAAGCCAACTAAGTGAAATAATCTTTAAAATTGGAATAACAACACTAGCAATAAAAATGACAAGTGCAACAGGTATATCACCGGCTTGCCACATATAAATAACACCATCCATAATAGTGGAGGTTGATGACGATCCAAATACAACCGTTATCATAATTCCAAATAAATTAGCGGGAATGTAAAGAATTAATGAAGTAACCAATAAGGCTAGGGTCCATTGTATTTTATCACGATCTCGGATATTGCTTTTTTGTTTACACCTTGGACATTTTACATAATGTACTGGCAATATAGCCTGACAGCATTTGCATAGTTTTAAATTTTGACAAATGCCTGTTTTACCGACTTTGGGTGTATCGGTAGCAAAATTACTACGATGAATTTCATTCCAAATTGTTTCTGGAGAAAAAATCACTAAAGACTTTATATAAAAAAAGACAAATAGACAGAATGCCCAAAATGTGCCTGTCACACCAATACTGCCATAACTCATTAATTTAACAAAACTAACCAAAATACCAGTAAGAAATATTTCAGGCATACACCAATGTTGACACTTTTCATAAACAACAAGCAAATCTCGTTTACGATACTTTGTTAACTGTAGTTTGGAACAGAGCAAAACAATAATCGATAAATTAAATATAGGAAAAAGTAAAACAAACAAGATAAAAAGCGCTGAAATATAGCTATAATTATCAGAAAAAAGAGTTTTAGGAATATCTAATACGCTAACACCGATGAAATTACCCACAATACGAATATCAATAAAGATAAAACCACAAGCTACAATAATCATAATTAATGAACATATTGCATACATAACTGCGCTAAACTTCATATTACTATTATTTTTAGCTAATGTTGCGTTACAACGCGGGCACACAGCTTTATGCCCTACCGTTATATCCGATAATTCGATGACCAAATCACAGTGTGAGCATAAAACATAATGTTGTCTATCAATAATCATTATTTTCCTTTATTTGATGTACATTTTAACCTATAAAAATATTTGTAATTAATATTACAATTAATTATAAATATTTAAATAAATAAAATTAGGTTAAAAACACTTCAAATCTCATTTTGTCAAATTGAATTTTTTGTAAGTATTGCTGAATTAAACTAGTAAAATTTGATTATTATTAGATGTTATATATAACAATTTTTATAAAATACACCGCTTTTCTTATTTATATTTAAACAATCATTATTGGTTTAAAATTGTTTGAGTATTATAATCATAAAATGAATAGAATAATCCAATAAATTTAATCTTGAATATTAATATTTCATCACCATCTGTTAGTTTCAACTATTACACCAAATGGACTATTGGTAAAAAAACTGTGAATAAGCTCCCATAACTAATTGACTGTTTGTGTATAAAAAAACTTGATACTGTATAATAATACAGTATAATATATCCATATCCTAACTCATTGGAATTTTATAATATGAACGAAAATAAACAACGCGCACTTTCCGCTGCATTAAGTCAAATCGAGAAACAATTTGGTAAAGGTTCAATTATGCGTTTAGGGGATACCCAAACGTTAGATGTGGACGCGGTATCTACTGGTTCTTTAGGTCTAGATATTGCATTAGGTATTGGCGGCTTACCAATGGGCCGAATCGTTGAAATTTTTGGACCAGAATCATCGGGTAAAACAACACTCACCTTATCGGTTATAGCACAAGCTCAAAAAGAAGGTAAAACTTGTGCATTTATTGATGCTGAACATGCTCTCGACCCAATTTATGCTGCGAAATTAGGTGTAAAAGTTGATGATCTATTAGTTTCTCAACCTGATACTGGTGAACAAGCACTTGAAATTTGTGATGCTTTGGTTCGTTCTGGTGCCGTTGATGTGATTATTGTTGACTCCGTTGCCGCTTTAACACCAAAGGCTGAAATTGAAGGAGAAATGGGCGATTCTCACATGGGATTACAAGCTCGTTTAATGTCACAAGCTTTGCGTAAACTTACTGCAAACATCAAAAATGCTAATTGTTTAGTTGTATTTATCAACCAAATTCGTATGAAAATTGGTGTAATGTTTGGTAATCCTGAAACAACAACCGGTGGTAACGCACTTAAATTTTATGCCTCTGTTCGTCTTGATATTCGTCGTATTGGCTCAGTAAAAGAAGGCGAAGATATTATTGGTAGTGATACTAGAGTAAAAGTGGTTAAAAACAAAGTTGCCGCACCATTTAGACAAACTGAATTCCAAATTTTGTATGGTTGTGGGATTTCAAAAGAAGGTGAACTAATTGATTTAGGAGTCAAACACAAATTGGTCGATAAAGCTGGCGCATGGTATAGCTACAATGGCGAAAAAGTGGGTCAAGGTAAAGCTAATTCAATTAAGTTCTTACAAGAACATCCAGAAATTGCTAAAGAACTAGAAATCAAACTACGTGATTTATTACTAAATAGTCCGGCTGTTTTTACGGCTGATGACGAAAATATTTCATCTGAGGATGAAAGCATTGAATAATGAGAAAAAACTCAATAAATTAATCCTAAATAAAGCTGTGCAATTACTTGCACAGCGTGATCACTCTTCGTATGAGCTAAGCCAAAAAATAACATTTTTTTTTGCAAATAAACAACGATGTACAGATGAAGAATATCATGACCTGTTAGCCAAACTAAAAACAGAAATACGGGATGTAATTGAGCATTGTATTAATCAAAATTGGATTAATGATGAGCAATATATTGAAAAATATATTGTTATGCGTGCAAATAAAGGTTATGGAAAATATAAAATTGCAATGGAACTCAAACAACGAGGTTTATCAGTTGATTTAACTCAACAACTATTGCAAATGGCTAATATCGACTGGACTAATCTAGCATATGAACAATTGATAAAAAAGCTAAAACAAATTGATTCTAAAAATAACAATAAAAAACAAAAAGGTATTCAATTTTTAATGACAAGAGGTTATACGCAAGATGATATTAAAACAGTATACAATTTATTGACTTAAATAGTCATAATATCTAGAATACAATATATACAATTTAGTAAAACCGATTACAAATAAAAGCTCACTAATTCTTTTTCCTTATTTACTTGTAGTACTAATTAGCTCCACCCCAATATAAGAATATTTACTTTTCAACTTTTGTTGTAACAGGTATATTACTATATTTAAACATCTATCGTTTTATATGGAAGCATAAATGAAAAGCACAGCAGAAATTCGTCAAAATTTTCTTGACTTTTTCCGTGACAAAGGACATGAAGTTGTCGCAAGTAGTTCCCTTGTTCCACACAATGACCCAACATTATTATTTACTAATGCTGGAATGAATCAATTTAAAGATGTATTTCTTGGTATTGATAAGCGTTCTTATACTAGAGCAACGACATCACAACGTTGCGTGCGTGCTGGTGGTAAACATAACGATTTAGACAATGTTGGCTATACAGCCCGACACCATACTTTTTTTGAAATGTTAGGTAACTTTAGTTTCGGCGACTATTTTAAGCATGATGCAATACATTTTGCATGGGAATTGTTAACTAGCGAAAAGTGGTTTAATCTACCTAAAGATAAATTAACCGTTACCGTTTATGAAACAGATGACGAAGCTTATACAATTTGGGAAAAAGAAATAGGTATACCTAAAGAACGCATAATTCGTATTGGTGATAATAAAGGTGCCCCGTATGCCTCAGATAATTTCTGGCAGATGGGAGATACAGGGCCTTGTGGTCCTTGTACCGAAATTTTCTATGATCATGGAGATCATATTTGGGGGGGACCTCCAGGTAGCGCTGAAGAAGATGGTGACCGATTTATAGAAATTTGGAACATTGTCTTTATGCAATTTAATCGCCATCCTGACGGTACAATGGAACCATTACCTAAACCATCGGTCGATACTGGGATGGGACTAGAACGCATTGCAGCAGTATTGCAACATGTCAACTCTAATTATGAAATAGATCTATTCAAAAAATTAATTAATGATGCAGCTCATATTATTCAAACTAAAGATTTAGAAAGCAAATCTCTACGCGTTATTGCTGATCATATCCGTTCTTGTGCTTTTCTAATTTCGGATGGAGTATTACCTTCAAACGAAGGTCGAGGTTATGTTTTAAGACGTATTATTCGACGTGCTGTACGCCATGGACATATGCTAGGTGCAAAAAATATTTTCTTCTACAAGCTTGTTAAACCATTAATTGATGTGATGGGAAGTGCAGCAGTTGAACTAGAAACTAATCGAAAATTAGTTGAAGACGCGCTCAAAATCGAAGAAGAACAGTTTTTAAAAACATTAGAACGCGGATTATTTTTACTTGATCAAGAACTAGCAAAACTAAGCAGTCAAATATTACCTGGTGATGTTGCATTTAAACTTTATGATACTTACGGCTTCCCGCTAGATTTAACTGCTGATGTATGTCGCGAAAAAAATATTACTATTGATGAAGCTGGTTTTAATCATTGCATGGAAGAGCAAAGAAAACGAGCTCGCGAATCAAGCTCATTTAATGTCGATTATAGCAATGTTATTAAACTTGATGATAAAACTGAGTTTTTAGGCTATCAGGCAACAGAATCCTTAGGAAAAGTTATTGCTATATTTAAAAATGGCCAGAAGGTTGAAAATATTAGTGCTGGTGATGAAGCTATCGTCGTTTTAGACAAAACACCATTTTATGGAGAATCAGGTGGTCAAATTGGTGATAAAGGTTTATTAACTGCAGCTAATCTTGAATTTAGCGTTTTTGATAGCCAAAAATATGGTAAAAGTATTGGCCATTTAGGAAAACTAATTAAAGGTTCTTTAAAAATTGGCGATAATATCACTGCAGCTATTGATATCGAGTTACGCGAACGTATCCGCCGTAATCATTCTGCTACACATTTATTACAAGCGGCTTTACAACGTGTTTTAGGTAACCATGTTCATCAAAAAGGATCTTTAGTTAATGATACCTATCTGCGTTTTGACTTTTCACATAATCAAGCTATTACACCAGAACAAATTATTGAAATAGAGAACTTAGTTAATCAACAAATTCGTCGTAATTTACCAGTAGATATTGAGCTAATGCCTATTGATAAGGCTAAAGATAAAGGCGCTATGGCTTTATTTGGTGAAAAATATGAAGATATTGTTAGAGTTCTAACAATGGGCGATTTTTCAATTGAACTTTGTGGTGGTACTCACGTAGATAGAACTGGCGATATTGGTTTATTTAAAATAATAACAGAGTCAAGCATTGCATCGGGTGTACGCCGTATCGAGGCAACGTCTGGACAAAATGCAATAGATCTGATACATAACGAATCCAATTTATTAACTGAAATTGGACAATTAGTTAAAAGTGACAAATCTACAGTTATAACACGCATTGAACAATTGCTTGATCAAACTAAACTGCTTGAAAGAACGATTGAACAATTAAAAGCACAAAAAGCTAGCCAAGAAAGTGCACAATTGATTAATCAATGTGAAACAATCAATAACAAAAATTTGCTTATTGCTAAACTAGATAGCGTCGAAGCAAAATTATTACGGACAATGATTGATGATCTTAAAAATCAATTAAAAACAGGTGTAATTATTTTAGCTGCCGTTAATGATGGTAAAATTAATTTAGCTGCTGGTGTAACTGATGATTTAGTCAATATAGTTAAAGCAGGCGAATTAGTTTCTCAATTAGCATTAAAGATAGGTGGTAAAGGTGGTGGGCGGCCTGATTTTGCTCAAGCAGGAGGAACGGATCTCTCAGCGTTACCAGAAGCGTTATCTTCGGTGAAAAAAGAAATCAGTAGCAAATTACAAGCAAGTTAGCCATATATACTCAAATGTTTAATAATTAAATATTAGAGTTTTTCTTTAAAATTCCATCTTCTATTTTATAGATGGAGGCTAACGAAGCTATATCTTAAAATTGTTTGGATATATACTTAACTGATATTAGGAGATCTAATGTTAATTTTAACTAGGAGAGTAGGTGAAACACTAATAATTGGTGATGATGTAGTTATTACCATCTTGGGCGTAAAAGGCAATCAAGTCAGAGTTGGTATTAATGCACCTAAAGAAGTTTCTATTCATAGAGAAGAAATATATAACAGAATTCATCAGCCACAAGAGATAAACGATGAATTGCCCAAGTCCTGAGGGTAATATTGGGCAGTAAATAAACAACCAGCACGTATAAATAAAAAAATGTTTGACTTATTTTTTGTAAAAAGTAATATGTGCGCCACACATTATGATTTTGTTGTTTGAGCAAAGTCATAATGCTTTGGTGAGATGGCCGAGAGGCTGAAGGCGCTCCCCTGCTAAGGGAGTATGCGGTCAAAAGCTGCATCGAGGGTTCGAATCCCTCTCTCACCGCCATTTAAAAAATTAAAATATGCATCCGTAGCTCAGCTGGATAGAGTACCCGGCTACGAACCGGGCGGTCAGGGGTTCGAATCCCTTCGGATGCACCATTTTAATAAATTCAAAACGCATCCGTAGCTCAGCTGGATAGAGTACCCGGCTACGAACCGGGCGGTCAGGGGTTCGAATCCCTTCGGATGCACCATTTTTTTAACGAACTTACACGCATCCGTAGCTCAGCTGGATAGAGCACTCGGCTTCGAACCGAGCGGTCAGGGGTTCGAATCCCTTCGGGTGCGCCATTTAGGTTGAATCCCGATATAATTCTAGTATACTAAGCTCACAAATTTTAATATCAATAAATCAATCTACTTTTTGATTTATATGTTCTGTTATCTATATTAGAATAACAACGAAGTAGAAAGAGATTCCCTAATTAATAATGGATATTATGTATGTTGGACCCAAATTTACTCCGAAATGAATTGGATCTTGTCGCTAATAAATTAGCGCGTCGTGGATTTAAATTAGATGTTGATGCTATTCGTCATCTAGAAGAAAAGCGCAAGGTATTACAAGTTGAAACAGAAAACTTGCAAGCTGAGCGTAACGCTCGCTCAAAAGCTATAGGTCAAGCAAAGGCTCGTGGTGAAGATATCACAGCTGTACGTGAAGAAGTTAACAAACTTGGTGAAAAACTTAATAGCGCAAAAATAGAGCTTGATACGTTACTCAATCAAATTAAAGATATTGCCTCTTCTATCCCGAATATTCCTGATGATTCTGTACCTGATGGTAAAGATGAAAACGATAATGTCGAAATATCACGTTTTGGTACACCAAGAACGTTTGATTTTCCAGTTCAAGATCACGTTGCATTAGGTGAACGTTTTGGTGGGCTTGATTTTGCAGCTGGCGTAAAGCTAACAGGTGCTCGTTTTGTGGTTATGAAATCACAAATAGCACGCTTACATCGTGCTATCACCCAATTTATGTTAGATTTACACACCGAACAACACGGCTATGCCGAAATTTATGTGCCTTATCTTGTAAACCAAACAACACTTTTTGGTACAGGACAATTACCTAAATTTGCCGGTGATTTATTTCATACTAAACCACTTGATGAAGAAGCAGACAGTAGCAATTATGCGTTAATTCCAACCGCTGAAGTGCCAGTCACTAACCTTGTACGCGATGAAATTCTTGATGAAAGTGTATTGCCATTAAAAATGACAGCGCATACTCCTTGCTTTCGTTCAGAGGCGGGATCTTATGGTAAAGATACTCGCGGCTTAATTCGTATGCATCAATTTGATAAAGTAGAATTGGTTCAAATTGTTAAGCCTGAAGAGTCTATGAAAGCACTAGAAGAGTTAACTGCTCACGCAGAAAAAGTATTACAATTACTTGAACTACCATACCGAAAAATTGTACTGTGTACTGGTGATATGGGCTTTGGTTCATGTAAAACCTATGATCTTGAAGTATGGGTACCAGCTCAAAATACCTATAGAGAGATCTCTTCTTGTTCAAATATGTGGGATTTCCAAGCTCGACGCATGCAAGCTCGTTATCGCAATAAAGCTGACAATAAAACATATTTAGTCCATACACTGAATGGTTCTGGTTTAGCTGTTGGTCGAACGCTGGTTGCAATTATGGAAAACTATCAACAAGCAGATGGTTCAATTAAAGTTCCATCAGTTTTAGTACCTTATATGAATGGTGTTGAGTTTATTAAATAAACACGCCTTCTAATGTATATAATAGCGCTACTTGTTAGCGCTTTTTTATTAACAACGGTGGAAAAATGATAAAAGGTGTAGCACTTTCAATACTTGCATCATGTTTATTTGGGTTACTTTATTACTATCCAGTTTTGTTACATCCCTTATCTGTTGTTGATATTTTTTGTTGGCGATTACTAACCTCATTTCCTGCAATAGTTATATTAATCATTGCAGGAAAACAATGGTCAGCTATAACAGCACTATTTAGTCGAATAAAACAACAACCTCTTCTTTTATTGGGGTTATTATTTTCTTCGTTTTTGCTCACAATACAGATGATGATTTTTATCTGGGCACCACTTAATGGGCATGGATTATCCGCCTCATTAGGCTATTTTTTATTACCATTAGCAATGGTAATTTCTGGACAGATCGTTTATAAAGAAAAGCTCAGTTTTTTGCAAAAAATAGCCGTCGGACTAGCTGTATTAGGCGTTACTATTGAAATCTACATTACAGGAGCATTTTCATGGGAAACCTGTGTTATTGCTCTGGGGTACCCAATATACTTCATAATAAGGCGCAAATTGCAAATAGATGGCATTTCTGGCACCTTTTCTGACTTTTTGTTTATCTTCCTAGGGTGCCTAGTATATTGTGCTTTAAACTATCGTTTAGACAAAATAATCAGTGATCTTTCTCATTTCCATATTTATATACCTATGTTAGGCATCATCACTGCTGTAGCTTTTGCTATGTATTTTGTTGCAAGTCGCTTACTACCCATGGGATTATTTGGTTTATTGGGATATGTAGAACCCATACTACTGACAATTATTTCAATAGTATTTTTGCATGAAACAGTCTCATCAAAGCATATTTTGTCATATGGATTTATTTGGCTATCGGTTGGCATTCTAGCTTTGGAGGGTGGGATTTTTGTTATGCGAACAATAAAACGCAAAAGAATTTAATGGATACTAAAAGGCACAATTCATTGTGCCTTGTGTCAAACAGCTGATTTATTATTTACTAAAAGTGACATAATGGCCATAACTTTCTATGATGCCTTTGATTCTATCAAGCGTTTTTCTTGGTGGAGCTTCAACCCCTTCCAACTTATATTCATCGCCAAGTGTATCCCATTTATATGCCCCCATTTTATGGTAAGCAAGCAATTCTACACGCTCAATATTGTCCATCCCGTGAATAAATTGACCAAGCAAATGCGCTGAATTATCATCATCGGTCCATCCGGGAACAACCACATAACGTATCCAAGTTCGTTTATTGATTTTTTGTAAATATTTGGCAAACTCGAGAACCCGCTTATTAGGAACACCAACTAATTTTTGATGAATTTCATCATTGACTTGTTTTAAGTCAAGCATAACTAAATCAGTAACGTCTAAAAGTTCATCAACAACATGATCGAGCTGTCTTGCATAACCATTTGTATCTAAACAAGTGCTAATACCCTCTTGATGACAAGCTTTAAACCATTCTGTAACAAATTCAGCTTGTAGCGTTGCCTCACCACCAGAAGCCGTCACGCCACCACCATTAGGCATAATAAAACTCTTGTAAGAAACAATTTCTTTCATCAATTCATCAACAGTGACTTCTTTTCCCTCTTTTAAATCCCAAGTATCACGATTATGGCAATACAAGCAACGCATTAAACAACCTTGAAAAAAAACAATAAAGCGAATTCCAGGGCCATCAACAGTACCAAAGGATTCAAAAGAGTGAATGCGGCCTTTAATAGGTGATTTGGTTGTCATAATAATATTTTGTTGTTCCATAGATAATCTCTAATCATTGCCCATATTGCTTTTAATAATTTTAACGCCGATAGCATTTGGCTTACACCAATTATATTAATCGACGCTAATTATATTTTGTTTAATTATACCGAATAAATATCAACAGTATTCAATTATTATCATCATATTGATATTTAATAAAAGTGGACACCAATATTCTTTTAATCTTGATAAAAAAATAGCGCCCTTAAGGACGCTATTTTAATAATTAATTAACTCAATTACATTGCTTGCGTAAATGTACGACTAATTACGTCATTTTGCTGCTCTTTAGTTAAAGAATTGAAACGTACCGCATATCCAGAAACACGAATGGTTAACTGTGGATATTTTTCAGGATGCTCCATTGCATCTAATAATGTATCACGATTTAATACGTTAACATTTAGATGTTGACCACCTTCAATTGTTGCTTCGTGATGGAAGTAACCATCCATTAAGCCGGCTAAATTACGTTTACGCACATCATCATCTTTACCTAATGCATTTGGAACGATAGAGAAAGTATAAGAAATACCGTCTTTAGCATAAGCAAATGGTAATTTAGCAACAGAGGTTAATGAAGCCACCGCACCTTTTTGGTCACGTCCGTGCATTGGATTAGCACCCGGTCCAAATGGTGCACCAGCACGACGACCATCAGGAGTATTACCAGTTTTCTTACCATAAACAACGTTTGAAGTAATAGTTAATACTGACTGAGTAGGAATTGCATTACGATAAGTTTTAAGTTTTTGAATTTTCTTCATGAAACGTTCAACTAGATCAACAGCAATATCATCGACTCGTGGATCATTGTTACCAAATTGTGGATATTCACCTTCGATTTCAAAGTCAGTCGCTAAACCATCTTCATCACGAATAGTTTTTACTTTTGCATATTTAATCGCAGAAAGTGAGTCAGCAGCAACAGAAAGACCGGCAATACCACATGCCATAGTACGAATCACATCACGATCATGTAATGCCATTAATGATGCTTCATAACTATATTTATCATGCATGTAGTGAATAGCGTTTAATGCTGTTACGTATTGTTTTGCTAACCAATCCATAAAGTGATCTAAACGTGCAAATACTGTATCAAAATCTAAATATTCATCAGTAATTGGCGCTTCTTTAGGACCAACTTGCATTTTTAATTTTTCATCCACACCGCCGTTGATTGCGTATAGAAGTGTTTTAGCAAGGTTTGCACGCGCACCAAAGAATTGCATTTGTTTACCCACAATCATTGGGCTTACACAACATGCAATAGCATAGTCATCATTATTAAAGTCAGGACGCATTAAATCATCATTTTCGTATTGTAATGATGAAGTATCAATTGATACTTTTGATGCGAACTCTTTAAATCCACTTGGTAATTTTTCAGACCAAAGGATAGTCATATTAGGTTCTGGTGATGGACCCATTGTATATAAAGTATTTAAGAAACGGAAAGAAGTCTTAGTAACTAAAGTACGACCATCAACCCCCATACCTGCGATAGATTCAGTTGCCCAAATTGGATCGCCAGAGAATAACTCATCATATTCAGGAGTACGTAAGAAACGAACCATACGTAATTTCATAACGAAATGGTCAACAATTTCTTGCGCATCTTTTTCAGTAATTAATCCTGCTTGAAGATCACGTTGGAAGTAAATATCAAAGAAAGTCGACGTACGACCTAATGACATTGCTGCACCATTTTGTGATTTAACCGCAGCTAAATAACCGAAGTAAGTCCATTGCACTGCTTCTTGTGCTGTTTTAGCTGGTGCTGAAATATCGTAACCATATTTAGCGGCCATTTCTTTAATTTGACCAAGCGCACGATGTTGTTCTGCGATTTCTTCACGACGTTGCATAGTCATTGCTAAATCAACACCGTTTTCGAAATCTGCTTGTAATGAATTAAATTGTGCAAATTTATCTTGCATTAAGTAGTCGATACCGTAAAGAGCAACACGACGGTAATCACCAATAATACGACCACGACCGTAAGCATCAGGAAGACCAGTGATAACACCTGATTTACGACAACGAAGAATATCTGGGGTATAGATATCAAAAACACCTTGGTTATGTGTTTTACGATATTCTGTGAAGATTTTTTTAACTAAAGGATCAAGAGTTCTGTTATAAGCTTTACAAGAATTCTCGATCATTTTGATACCACCAAACGGAATAATTGCACGTTTTAGTGGTTTTTCAGTTTGTAAACCAACAATTTTTTCTAAATCTTTTTCAATATAACCTGCATCATGAGCAGTAATTGTCGAAATAACACTTGTATCAAAATCCACAGGGGCATGGGTAGCATTTTCAATTTTAATGCCTTCCATTACTTTATCCCATAACTTAGTTGTCGCTTCAGTTGCGCCAGCTAAGAAAGACTCATCGCCCTCATATGGCGTGTAGTTCTTTTGAATAAAATCGCGGACATTAACATTATTTTGCCAATCACCATCTTTAAAGCCTTTCCAAGCAGCTGCTTGTACTTCGTTTAAATTACTCATAGTTTTTCACCTCAGGTTTACAAAAATATCTATTTATCCTCTTATATATGAGGGTAAATATTATAAAATCAATGCGGCTTACGTAAATATAAAGCCCAATAAGGTAGCGCCACAGCCAAACCACCTAAAATATTCCCTATTGTAACTGGAATCAAATTGTTAAATATAAAATGCGTTACTGTTAGCTCTTTAAATGCATCTGGTGATGCACCAACAGCTTGCCAAAATTCAGGAGAAGCAAAATTGTTAATGACAATGCCCATTGGAATCATAAACATATTTGCAATGCTATGCTCAAAACCGCTGGCAACAAACATGGCGACAGGTAATACCATAATGAGCATTTTATCGAGTAAACTACGTCCAGCATAACTCATCCAAGCAGCCAAACAAACCATTAAATTAGCGAGAAAACCAAGACACACAGCTTCAATAAAGGTATGATGTAGCTTATGATCAGCAGTTTGTAAAATATTCAATCCCCACAAACCATTAGCAACCATATACTGACCAGAAAACCAAATAACTGTGACAAACAGTATAGCACCAATAAAGTTACCGATATAGACAAAAATCCAATTACGGATCATTTTTGCCCAACTCACTTTGTGAGTCATTTTAGGTAAAATGGTTAATACGGTTGAAGTAAATAAGTCTGAACCACAACAAACAACCAGCATCAGTCCCAATGAAAAACAGATACCACCGACCAATTTTGCTAAACCAAAAGCAACAGTTGCGGTTCCTGTTGTTACGGTAATATAAAACACGAAAGCAATAGAGATAAAAACACCTGCAAGAATCGCAGATAAAACTGTGCTATATAGGGGTTTATTTACTTTGTAATTACCAATATCTTCGGCAATTTGGGTCATTTGTGCGGGAGAATAGGAATCTACAAGTTTATCGGTACTCAAACTAACATCCTCAAAAAAACTAGGGTTTTATGAGACGCATAGTATACTCAAAAATTGAGGCAGATCACGTTTTTTTTATGAAAAAATTTTAAAAATAAAAAAAACGCTGTTTATTAAAGAAGTTGCTAATAATAAAAATTTCATAGGGGATTTTTCTAGGAAAAAGTAGAATTTTTTGATTTGGAAACGTTCATTTTTTTACAAAAAATATAAAAAAACAAATAAAATCAACATATTTATCAAATACCTTTTACAAAAAGGCACCTCTTTTAGCAGAGAAATAAACTCACACTTATTAATGGGTTCTAGGGGAAGTTATTGCTTAACACAACTTTGAATTACTTTTGCTGGTTTAATTTAGATAAACGGTAGATTTTCGGTTCTGGTATTAATGATAAATTAATCCTAAAATACTACAGATCAACCATAATTTTGATTTAGCACCGTAGCTTTTTTGTTTTTTTGTGTTGACGGAATATGCATAATTACCATCTGAGCCTCTGGCGTTTATCGCATATTTTGAATTTGAATTTGATTTTATGTAAAAATGTTAAAAAGCTACCACTAAACTTATATATCTCCAAATATATTTTTATAATAATGATATATAAATTATATACATACCTAATTAAATGTGGTTTAAGCGCATTTGTTACAACAATAAAAGGAATCAATACATATATTATTGATATAAAAAACCCGCTTATAAGCAGGTTTCTAAGTATTCGACAATTGGCTCCTCCAACAGGACTTGAACCTGTGACATACGGATTAACAGTCCGCCGTTCTACCGACTGAACTATGGAGGAACACTCAACAGGCAGAATATTAACTATCTATAACAACAATGTCAATCTCTAAAACACCAAACAGAATCAACTGCTCAGCTTGTAAGCAAATTCTGTGATTACTGTGTTAAAATAATAGGTAAGTAATATAAAAGGTAGAATAAAATTGATGAAAAAAAATATTTGTGTTTTTTGTGGCGCTGGTGAAGGAAATCGTCCAGAATATCGTGCTCATGCTGAACAATTAGGTAAAATGTTAGCTGAGCAACATAGGCGTTTAATCTATGGTGGTGGTAATAAAGGCTTAATGGGGATTATTGCTAATGCAGTCTTGGCTCATGGAGGCGAGGTAATTGGCATCATCCCGGAACGTTTAGTTAAAGCCGAAACAGCTCACCACGGAATCACTCGTTTAGAAGTGGTGGACAATATGCATCAGCGCAAAGCAAGACTGTCTGAGCTTGCCGATGGTTTTATTGCTATGCCAGGCGGAACAGGTACGCTAGAAGAAATTTTTGAAGTCTGGACGGGTATGCAAATCGGTTATCACGAAAAGCCGGTGGCTTTATTTAATCCAGCTGAATTTTGGCAGCCTATGCTCAGTTTTTTACAACATGCTGTGAACGAAGGGTTTGTTCGAGATAGTTTTTATAAAACATTAATAGTTTCGGAAGATCCTCAATTGATATTACAACAAATAGATCACTTTATTCCTAAAGACTTACAGCGTTGGGTAAAAAAATAATGCATTATTGATGATAAAAAACGCCATCATTTGATGGCATTTTTTATTTATATTATCAATATTAAGCTACGGTTGTAGATTCTGATTCTGGTTTTTTAATAAATGCATATGCCACACCTGCAATAACAGAACCAGCAACAATAGATAACAGGTAGCCGACTACTGGTTTAACCACGCCAGGAATCGCTAAAGCAAATAAACCTCCATGTGGAGTCATTAGCTGAGAACCAAAGGCTAACGCCATACCTCCAGTGATAGCACCACCAATAATACAACACGGGATAACGCGCAATGGATCACGAGCGGCAAATGGAATTGCCCCTTCAGATATAAAGCATAAACCTAATACCAATGAAGCTTTACCACTTTCTTGTTCAGTTTTAGCAAATTTTTTGCGTGCAATAAGTGTTGCTAATCCCATAGCTAGCGGTGGAACCATACCTCCAGCCATAACTGCAGCCATTGGCATATATTGATGTGATGAAATTAATGTGGTTCCGAATAAATACGCTGCTTTATTGATAGGTCCTCCCATATCAGTACACATCATTCCCCCTAGAATTACCCCCAAAATCACAGCAGTATTTGGATTTGAATTCATCGAATTTAGCCATGAATCCAAGGAAGCCATTAACCATGCGATAGGTGCACCAAAAATAAACAGCATCACTAAACCGGTTATTAATGTCGCAAATAGTGGTACAATTAGGATCGGTTTTAACGCCTCAAGTGTTTTTGGTAATGGTAAATATTTGGAAATACACATTGCTAAATAACCAGCAAAATAACCAATAAAAATACCACCTAAGAAGCCTGCTTGAGTCGATACCGCAAGTAAACCACCAACAAGTCCTGGTACTAAACCCGGTCTATCGGCAATTGAATAGGCAATATATCCTGCTAACAACGGTACCATGAGAGAGAAAGCCTCATCGCCAATCAGTTTTAAGTGCGGCTCCCCAACAAGTTCGTTTACTAATACTTCTTTTACTACTTCGACGCCATTTTCTAAGACTTTCACCGTTTTTAATACATCTTTAAATTCACCCAATGCAAATGATAGAGCAATAATCAAACCGCCAGCTACAACCATTGGTAACATGTACGAAATACCCGTTAAAAGGTGTTGATAAAATCCTTTTTTTTCTTTATTAGACTTAGCTACCGAAGCATTAGCACTTGGTTGATACACGGTTGCTTCTTCAAATGCCTTATCAAATTCTTGCGCAGTTTTTTTCAAAGCTGGGCCTGTTTTAGTGCGATAAAGTTTTTTGCCTGCAAATTTGCTTAAGTCGACATCGATATCACAAGCTGCGATAACAACATCAGCAGAAGCGACTTCTTCTGGTGTTAATTCATTCCCTACACCAACTGAACCACGGGTTTCAACTTTACACCACCATCCCCGTTTTTTGGCCTCTTCTTCAATCGCTTCTGCCGCCATAAAGGTATGTGCAACTCCTGTTGGACAAGCAGTAACAGCAACAATGCGTTTTACACCATGACTTGACGTTGATGTCGGTGCCACCTTAGCAGATTGTTCATAAACACTAGCTTTACTTTGTGCATCAGTTAAAATCTGTTTTGGATTAGCAAAAAGCTGATTTAAGTCTTCAACAACATAAACTTTTTTACCTATCACTGATTTATCACTAATGGTTCCCGAACCGACAGCGACAATAACATCTGCTGATCCAGCACTATCAACTACGTTTAAATTTAAGGCATTTGCCGCTAGAGCTAATTCAGCTTTAGCTAAACGTCCATTAACTGGACCTGCATGACTACCTTCAATAATATATATATTCATGAATACTCCTTATGCAGCAATTATTTCAATTTTTTCTAGCATATTATTTATAGCTTGGCGTTCAGCGATACCCACACCAGCCTGTCCAACCGATAAAGCCGCAACACTTGATGCAAATACTAAAGTGTCTTTAATTGATTGCTCAGTGATTAAACCATATATTAAACCAGCGACCATTGAATCACCGGCCCCCACAGTGCTAACTACTTGGCATTTAGGCGGTTTTGCTAACCATGCTTCATTTTTAGTGACCCATAATGCACCTTTACTTCCAAGCGAAATAATGACATTGTCTACGCCACCATTAACTAATTCCATAGCAGCTTTTTTTACTTCATCCAATGTAGATAATTTGCGACCAATCCACATTTCAAGCTCTTTATCATTTGGCTTGATTAACCATGGTTTTGCTTTTAATCCTGCTACCAATGCATCTCGACTACTATCGAATACAATTTTTGGACAAATCGCTTTAACTTGTTCCATCCAATTTGTAAATTTATCAAGTGATACTCCAGCAGGTAAACTACCGCTAATAGCAACCATATCAATGTCTTTTAACCATTCAAGCGAGTTTTTTACAAAGCTTTGCCAGTCTTGCTCACTGATAGTAAAGCCAGAAAAATTTAGATCGGTCACTTCACTATTTTCTTCGGTTAATTTGACATTAATACGTGTACGACCGTCAATTGTTTCAAATTTATCAACCACATTTAATGATTTAAATAATAAATTAAATCCATCACGGTTTTCTTTACCTAAAAAACCACCAACGGTTAATTGAACATCTAAATCCGACAAAACTTTAGCAACATTGATGCCTTTACCAGCAGCAAGTAACGCATTAGTTTGAACTAAATTAACATCACCAAGCTCCACTTTTGGGCAAAAACCTAAAAGGTCATAAGCAGGATTTAATGTGATTGTTGCAATACGATAAGTCATTTAAACACCCTCACCTAAACCGCTTTCAATCGCTTTTCCAATTGCTTCAAGCGCTTGTTCGGCATCGTCGCCAACGGCGGTAAATTGTAATCGACTGCCTTTTTTGGCACCTAGTGCAACAATTTTCATTAAGCTCGTTGCACTTACTGGTTCACCTTTACCGTCTAAATTAGCAACAGTCACTTTGCAGTTAAATTCTTTAACGAGTTTAACTAAAACCGACGATGGCCGAGTATGTAAGCCGTTTTCGTTAGGAACAATAAATTCACAAGTGAGCCCGTCGTTATTTGAGCTTGTCTGTGGTGCAGAATTTGAGGATGATACCTGCTGCTCAGAAAGCAACAAATTAATGATTTTATCAGCATTGGCTGATACTAGTTGGTCTAGTTTTTGATTGTAAACTAAAGAGGCAATATTACTGACAACGTCAGAAATAGCATCATCAACAACAGACATTGTGATAAGTAATTTAACCGGATTTCCAATTTCGTTTAGATTGCTAGTTGTACGGCTAATGGCAATGGCATTTTTTATATTGCCATTTTTGCTATCATTTAACCAAACACCGCTTCCAAGGTAATTTGGCTTGCTGTCTAACACGTCAGCAATAAAAGTTGCATTTACCGCATTTTGTTGTTTTAAACGCGAGGCATTCAATGCCTGCAGCATAGCTAAACTATCCGCGGGGATATCAAGTAGTAATGTTGACGAGTCAATAGTAAATTGGCTGTCTTGAGCACTTGCTTTGCCAGTTAAAATGGCAATGGCTTCATCGGTAGTTTGGATCTTTTTAATTCGTTCTTCAACACCATCTGCACTAAGTATATGGGTTAATTGTCGAAGCAATTCTAAATGTTCATCAGAACTGGCAGCAATACCGATTGCAAGATAGGCTTTTTCCCCCTCATCTCCCCATTCAACACCATTCGGGAAGCAAAAAACTTGCACCCCTGTTTTTTTGACTAAATGGCGAGTTTTGGTTGTACCATGAGGAATAGCAATACCTATACCCAGATAGGTAGCAGCTTGAGATTCTCGTTCAAGCATTCCGTCGACATAACCTTGTTCAACAAATCCTGCACTAGTTAAGGTTGCAGCAATTTTTTTTATCGCTTCAGTTTTATTAGTGGCTTGTTCATTTAAATGAATATTCTCTTTAACTAAATGAAACATATCATAAATACCTCAGGGTTAAATGTAGGCTGATTTAAAAATTCACACAAAAGCAAATCCTTTAACTAACCTTATTGAATCGTTTCAGCAATAATGAATTGATTAACATTAATTATCAAATAAATTATATCTATTAATAATTTATTTGTGATCTGGATCTTGTTTTTATTTAAACTATTTTAAAATAAATAATAAAATTGTTATTTATCAATTTATTCACGACCCAAACTGCCCCGATAAATTAAGCGTCTTGGGATTATTGTGGTACCAGATTGATAGTTTTGATTATGCAAATAATTTAAAAATAGTTTTATTGTGACACTAGCAACTTCTTTATGATCTTGTGAAAGTGATATTACTTTACATGGCAAAAAATCTAACAGTTCATTATCACCAAAAGTAGCAATTGTTAAGGTTTCGGGCAAACGTTTAAATTTTCTTAAAATTGCATCAATGGTTCCTTGTAATAAAGAAAAAGAAGTTGTAAAAATACCATTGGGCATTGCATGGCTTTCTAGCCATTGACTAAAGGCAAAATCAGCATCGTGACGACTATAATTATTTGCATATAAAAAATCAACTTTATTGCAATGATTAAGTTTGATATCGTTAAAACCATCTAGACGAAGTTGACTAACAGATAAATTGGGTAATGCCCCGATATATACGACAGAATCTTGTACAAAGTTATTGAATGCTTGAGCTAGCGATTTTGAGTCTTGTTTGTCTGCACCAACAATGTTTCTAAATTTCGATGTAGACAATATCCTATCTAGCGCAAATAGAGGGATTTTTTCGTTTTGCCAGTCATCATAAAAAAGACAATCTTGATTAGAAACGAATGACGATGAAATTAGTAATGCGTCGACACGACGTTGTTGAAGATGCTTGACACATTCTTTTTCGATTTGTGGGTTATCTTTTGAACATGCCAGTAATAATTGATATCCTTCTTTTCTGGCTAATTGTTCTAAATAATTGGCGATGCGAGTGTAACTGTTGTTTTCCAAATCGGGAATAATGATGCCGATAGTTCGTGTTTTACCTGCTCTAAGCCCTGCTGCCACTGCATTAGGTCGGTAATTATACTGTTTGACCACCGCCATCACTTTTTCGATTGTCTTGTCACTAACGCGGTGCTTTTTGGCTTTTCCATTAACAACATAACTTGCAGTTGTCCTTGAAACACCAGCTAAAAGTGCGATTTGTTCTAATTTCATAACGCTATCCCAACTAAAATATAGTTAGTTATTTAACCTGAATCAAAATAATTTGTAAATAATAATTATAATTTTACTCAATAAGTTAGCTTGACTTCATGTTTTATAACAAAGCCTAAAGATAAAAATGATTAATCCCCCAAAAATAAAATTTAGTTAATATCTAAATCCTATCCATAATGATAAACATATTAATCATTAGTAATAAATAGCAATATTTTGATCATAAATATTTTCAATTTTGACTGGTGTATCAAATATATCTTGTAAAATAGTAGCATCCATAATCTGTTGTGGGTTACCTTGATATACCAGTTCGCCATTTTTCATGGCTAAAATGTAGTCTGAATAGACAGATGCAAAGTTGATATCATGAATAACGATCACAATTGTTTTACCTAGTTCATCGGCAGCACGGCGCAGTTGCTTCATCATTGCGACAGCATGTTTCATATCGAGGTTATTAAGTGGTTCGTCAAGTAATACATATTCCGTATCTTGGCATAGCACCATGGCAACATAAGCACGTTGCCTTTGCCCACCAGAAAGCTCATCTAAAAAGCGATCTTTATATTGCGTAAGTTCTAAAAACTCAAGAGCTCGGTGGATATATTCATAATCATCAGCAGTTAAGTGCCCTTTGCTATAAGGATAACGCCCAAATCCAACTAATTCAAAAACAGTCAATCTGCTGGTAAAACGATTTTCTTGTCTTAATACGGATAAATAGGTGGCCAACTTATCGCTTGGCGTGTTCACAACATCCATATTTTGAATTTTAACTTGTCCTTCATCAGCAAGCAAAAGTCGACTTACGATCGATAATAATGTCGATTTACCTGCTCCATTTGGACCGATGATGGCAGTAATGCCGCCTTTTGAGATTGTCGCGTTGACGTTTTTTAATACAGGTATTGTTTGATAGTTTTTACTAATATTATCAATTTCTATCACATCGGCACCTTTTTCAATAATAAGAAGATAAACAATGAACCGCCAATAAATTCAATCACAATAGACAATGCACCAACCATATTTAAGATCCGCTCTAAGAACATCTGCCCACCAACAAGAAAAATAACACCTAATAAAAAAGCAGTAGGAAGTAAAAAACGATGTTGGCTTGATCCACTAACACTATAAGCTAAATTAGCAATTAAAAGCCCTAAGAAAGTAAAAGGCCCAACTAATGCCGTCGATATTGAAACTAAAACAGAGACTAACAATAAAATAATCGTAATACTTTTTTGGTAATCAATACCTAAATTTATCGCATTATCACGCCCTAAAGCCAAAACATCAAACTGATATCGCATTCGCCATAAAAACAAACCGATGATAACAGCAATCACTAATGAAAAGACGATCAATATCGGCTCAGCACGCGTAAAGGTTGCAAAAATGCGGCTTTGTAATATCGCAAACTCGGACGGTGTCATTAAACGCTGTAATAGATTAGATAAACTGCGGAATAATGTTCCTAAAATGATACCGATTAATAATACCAGATGTAAATTTTGCTTGAGCTTAGTAAATAATCCTCGATACAAAAATAGTGAAAATAAGACTAATAAAAGTGATTCAAAAATGAATCTACCAATCATACCAATATAAGGAATACCTTGTGTATCAATAAAAAAGATCACAATAGTTTGTATCAATACAAATAGCGATTCAAATCCCATAATAGAGGGAGTTAATATTCGGTTGTTGGTGATAGTTTGAAAAAGTAATGTTGATGTTGCTGCCGAAAAAGCTACTAAAATCATTGTCAGCATAATCCAAGTTCGATGCATCAAAATGTAGCCAATATTACCTTTAAGTCCTATCGTCATAAAACAAGTAATACAAATTAACGCAATAATAAATAACCCAAAGACTCTTTTTTGACTTGAAAGATAACGTTTTTGATTAATTAACATGGCGTTTTCGACTCAATAATATTAAAAAAATAATAGCGCCGACTACGCCAAGAATAACACTCACAGGGATTTCAAAAGGATAGCGAATTATCCGTCCAATGATATCGCAAATTAAAACCAGCCCACTACCAAATAAACAGATCCATGGAATGGTTTTACGAACATTGTCACCAAATAATAAGCTAACAATATTTGGTACAATTAGTCCAAGAAAGGGTAAAACACCGACAACAACAACGACAATACCACCGATTAATGCAATAACAATAAGCCCTGTCAACATGACTCGACGATAATTAAGCCCAACATTGATCGAAAAATCTCGACCTAAGCCAACAACGGTAAATTGATCTGCACTCCAACAAGCAACTATCGTTAATCCGCCAACTAGCCATAATAACTCATAACGACCTTGCAAAATACCTGAAAAATCACCTGATTCCCACCCTCCTAGCGATTGTAGCAAATCAAAGTACATAGCAAAAAATGTAGTAACTGCGCTAATAACAGCTCCAAACATAATACCAACAAGAGGCACCATCAGTGCTGATTTAAAAATGATTTTGCGAGAAATTATCATAAAAGCCATCGTGCCGACCATAGCAAATAAGCTGGCAACAGTCATTTTAGTCATAACACTGGCGCTAGGAGCTAACACCATCATAATTAATAAGCCAAGACTTGCTGATTGTGTTGTGCCAACTAAAGAAGGTTCAACAAATCGATTTTGGGTTAACAGTTGCATTATTAACCCAGCAACACTCATGGCACTACCTGCTAATAATAAAGCAACCGTTCTAGGTACACGGCTAACAAAGAAAATTTCGCGCATGTTGCTATCAGACCATAAGTCCAATAGCGTCATATTCCCAGCACCAATAAACAAACTTATTGCAGTCATGAGCAATAAAGTAAAAATACCTGCAATAAAATAAAAAGATTTAATCATGCTTTACATTAATGGGCTAGTTCAGTTTGCAAAGCGACATCTATTTGATCCATTAAATGACTATAAGTTTGAATACCGCCAGAAATATAGATCGATGTTGAATCTAAATAAACAATATGATTGTGCTGCCATGCTGAGGTTTTTTTAATTAATTCATTATTCAATACTTGCTGTGCTGATTGTGCCTCTTTATTACCAATTGCATTATCTCTATCTAAAACAAATAACCATTCTGGATTAACACTTAAGATAAATTCTGAAGTAACAGCATTACCGTGACGGCCTGCTTCTTGGAAAGTTGTTGCTGGTTTGAATCCTAATACATCAAATACAAAACCAAAACGAGATTTTTCGCTATAAGCAGACATTTTTCCACCATTAACCATGATAACTAATGCACTTCCTGCTGTGCTTGTTTTTTGTTTTAGCTGCTCTATTTTTTGATTAAAATCAGCCAATAACTTATCAGCTTCATTTTGCTTATGAAAAATATCACCTAATTGTCGGGTTCTTTGCGTTATGCTTCCTAAAAAATTATTGTAATCAATATCTAACGAAATTGTTGGAGCAATATCATTTAATTTATTATAGGCATCATTGGCTCGACCGCCAGCAATAATAATATCAGGCTGAATTGAACTTAAAACTTCATAATTTGGCTCAAATAAAGTACCCACATTAGTATATTCTTTACTGTCATATTTGGATAAGAAAGTTGGGTAATGTACATCTGATTGAGGCACTGCTGTAACTGGAATATTTAATGCATCCATAATATCAAGCGTTGCAGTATTAAAAACAACAACTTTTTTAGGGTTGTCAGGTACTTCAGTTTTGCCTTGAGAATGTTCAATGGTAACCGTTTTTACAGATGGTTGCTGTTCTTTTTTATTGTCACATCCAACTAAAACAAGTAAGACCGTAAATAAAATTACTAATTTCGCTTTAATATATGAATACATTATAACTCCTAATTATCAGCCTGAATAAAAATCCAAAAATGATAATTATAATAATTATCATTTACGTTAAGATTGTAACTAAAAAAGATATAAGGTTCAATGAACTTTAAGCGTTTAAAATCATAATATGCAATAAAGGACAGCTAAATAGAAGTAAAACGATAATAAATAGAATAAAAAAGCTACCGATTTATTCGGTAGCATAGTGAATATTAATAGTTAAAATTCCTGATTTAGAGAAATTGATAAATCTTTAAGCTTACGAGTTAATGTATTGCGCCCCCATCCTAATAGATGAGCGGCATCTTGTTTGTGACCTCGAGTAAAATTGAGTGCACTCTTTAATAAGATACATTCAACATCGTGTATTACTTCAGTTAAAATGCCAGTTTGACCATTTGTGAGTGCTTGTTTTGCCCATTGTTCTAGTAACAGTTTCCAGTCTGTTTGTTGTTGTGGCAAGTGACTAGCAGGCAATGCAATATGTTCATTATTGTCAATCGTTTTAGTTGTTGATAACTGCAACAACTCTGGCGGTAACTCTTGAACAAAAACCTCTTTATTTGAAGACATTACTGTAATCCAACGACAGGTGTTTTCAAGTTGTCGGACATTACCAGGCCAGTTAAATTGGCATAATACATCTAATGCTTCTGGGCTTAGTATTTTACTTTCTACCCCAAGCTCTTTTGCCGTTGTATGTAAAAAATGTTCAGCAAGTTTTGGAATATCTTGTGCTCTATCGCGTAAAGGTGGAAGTAATATACGAATAACATTTAAACGGTGAAACAAGTCTTCTCTAAATTTTCCTTCCCTGACTCTTGCATCCAAATCTTGATGTGTAGCAGCAATAATACGCACGTCAACTTTAACGGGCGAATAACCACCAATACGATAAAACTGCCCATCAGCAAGCACCCTTAATAACCGAGTTTGAACATCAAGCGGCATATCACCAATTTCGTCTAAAAATAAAGTACCACCATTAGCCTGTTCAAAGCGTCCATGTCTAATTTGAGCAGCACCTGTGAATGCACCTTTTTCATGCCCAAAAAGCTCAGACTCAATCAAATCTTTAGGAATAGCCGCCATATTCAACGCAATAAAAGGGGATTGTGAACGTGGGCTGTGAGTGTGTAGTGCTTTAGCAACTAATTCTTTACCTGTTCCTGATTCACCATTAATTAATACACTAATTGATGATTTAGATAATCGACCAATAATACGAAAGACCTCTTGCATTGAAGGGGCTTCACCAATAATACCTGTTGATGCTTTTGCTGTTGTATTATTGCTAGTTTTGTTGCTTTGAGTTTGCAAAATTGCACGCTCAACCAGTTGTATAACTTCGTCCACATCAAAGGGTTTTGGGATATAATCGTAAGCACCTTTTTGATAGGCATTTACTGCTGCATCAAGATCCGAATGTGCAGTCATAATAATAACAGGTAAATGAGGCAATTTTTCTTTAACATCGTGGAGCAATGTTAAACCATCAATCCCCGGCATTTTGATATCTGAAATTAATACCGCTGGCTTTTCAGCATAAGTAATCAAAGCGTCCATCACTTCTTGACCAGTTGAAAAGCTGACACAGTTGAAATGAGCATGAGTTAATGCTTTTTCTAATACCCAACGAATTGAACTATCATCATCAACAATCCAAACATTCATATTAACTTACCTCACTGCTTAATTGGCAAATAGACAGAAAACACTGTATGCCCAGGCCAACTATTAAATTCGATTTTACCGCAATGTTGATCAACAATATTATGAGCAATCGAAAGACCAATACCCGTACCATCTTTATATCCACTAACCATAGGGTAAAATAAAGTGTCTTGAATATGAACTGGCACACCCGGTCCTGTATCTTCGATATCAATACGAGCGCATAACCGATAACGTTGTCCATGTAAAGTAACCTGAAAAGCCGTTCTTGTCTTAATAGTAATAGTGCCAGTATTCGAACCAATGGCCTGCAAAGCATTGCGGACAATATTCAAAATTACTTGTTCTATTTGTTCCGAATCATGGATAAAATCAGGTAAGCTTGGATCATAATCGCGTAAAATTTCAATATTGATAGGCTTTTCCAAACATAGCAAAGCATAAATACGCTCTATTGCTTGATAAATGCTTTGTTCTTTTTGTTGCAAGCGTTGTTGCGGACCTAATAATCTATCTACAAGATTACGTAATCTATCTGCTTGTTCAATAATGATTTTTGTATAATCTTGCAATTCATTTTTAGGTAACTCTCGTGATAATAACTGAGCCGCACCTCTGAGCCCACCTAATGGATTTTTAATTTCATGAGCAAGTCCTCGAACTAATTCACGAGCGGCACTTTGTTGAGCTTGTTGTAATTGTTCTTGGCTAAGGCGTTTATGATTATTTAACGGCGCCATTTCAATCAAAATCCGACCATTAACTAACAGCTGAGCTGTCAGCGATAAAATATGTAGCTCATTATTAATAACTAAATTAACTTCATTATCTGTAAAACCTTGATTTTGAGCTAATGCACTGAGCATTAAATCAATATCTAACGAGAAATACCCTAATAAATCAGGAAAGTAACTTTCTAATAGTTTTTTAGAACTTTGTGCTAATAACTGCTGTGCTGCAGTATTGGCATAGAGAATATTGAGCTTTGTATCAAGTAATAAAATACTTGTAATCATAGAATCAAGAACAAGATTAGCATCAGATTCATTATTAAATGTCATCGTTGGATTTCCGTCCTGATTAGAAACCACCGCTAACAAGCGGTGGGTAACACGCTAAGTTATATAAAAAATAATTTATAAGCTATAGTACAACTCAAATTCAACTGGATGTGGTGTCATACGTACACGATCAACATCTTGACGTTTTAAATCAATATATGCATCAATAGTATCATTAGTAAAGACATTACCACGTGTTAAGAATTCACGATCTGCATCTAATGCATTAAGTGCCTCTTCAAGCGAACCAGCGACTTGAGGAATTAATTTAGATTCCTCTGGTGGTAAATCGTATAAGTTTTTATCCATCGCATCGCCAGGGTGAATTTTATTAATAATACCATCTAAACCAGCCATTAACTGAGCAGCAAATGATAAGTATGGATTACCTGCTGGATCTGGGAAACGAACCTCAATACGACGCGCTTTAGGGCTAGTCACAACAGGAATACGAATTGATGCAGAACGGTTACGAGCAGAATATGCAAGCATAACTGGCGCTTCATAGCCCGGAACCAGACGTTTATAAGAGTTAGTTGCAGGGTTAGTAAATGCATTGATGGCTTTTGCATGTTTGATAATACCACCAATATAGAATAATGCCATTTCTGAAAGACCCGCATATTTATCTCCAGCAAATAAATTTACGCCATCTTTCGCTAATGATTGGTGACAGTGCATACCAGAACCATTATCACCAAACATTGGTTTTGGCATAAATGTCGCTGTTTTGCCATAAGCGTGTGCCACATTTTGTACGACATATTTATAGATTTGCACTTCATCAGCTTTTTTAGTTAGCGTATTAAAGCGACAGGCAATTTCGTTTTGCCCCGCAGTAGCAACTTCATGATGGTGGGCTTCAACCACTAAGCCAAGTTGCTCCATAATTAAACACATTTCAGAACGGATATCTTGCGAGGAATCAACGGGTGGAAGTGGAAAATATCCGCCTTTTACGCCAGGGCGATGCGCTTTATTACCTTCTTCATATTTTGTACCAGAGTTCCAAGCCGCTTCAATATCATCGATATGCACAAAACTACCAGACATTGGCGAACCAAAGCGGACATCATCAAATAAGAAAAATTCTGGTTCAGGCCCAAAAATCACAGTATCAGCAATACCTGATGATTTTAGATACTCTTCGGCACGTTTAGCGATTGAACGAGGGTCACGATCATACCCTTGTAAAGTTGCTGGCTCTAATACATCACAACGAAGGTTTAACGTTGTATCTTCAAAAAATGGATCGATTACGGCTGTTGAAGCGTCAGGCATTAACACCATATCTGACTCATTAATCCCTTTCCACCCTGCAATCGATGAACCGTCGAACATTTTACCATCTTCAAAAAAATCAGCATCGATTTGACTAACAGGTATTGTTACGTGTTGTTCTTTACCTTTAGTATCAGTAAAACGCAAATCAACAAACTTAACGTCGTTTTCTTTAATTAGTGTTAAAACTTTTTGTGTAGACATGTATCTTCTCCATTAAGGACAAATAATAATTGTTCAGTTTTTAAGGCATTTTTGCCAAACTGTTATAATCTATGCAAATATAATGCCAATTTTTCAACGGTGCATTCATGAAGCAAGTATCACAAATAGTAACATAGATCTTAATGTTGCACCATAATGGTTAGATAAGCACCAACTTAATGCACCAAAATAATTCATCATACTTTCACAGTCGTTTAATCGTCTAAATCGACAATATTTACACTTGAATTGATGATAAATTACCATGCTGCAGATCACTTGCCGAATAATACTCCCAAAACTACACTGGAGATCTATCACCAGAGACAATTAAGTAAAATGTTACCTTATCCCGATCATGTTCAATGGTTTCTTCTGAAACCAATACAACATAATAGTACATATTATCTTTTGGATTAATTATCGTTACATTCTGACCGCCCATTTCCCAATGGCAACAAACCAACTTTAGTTCAGTCATTCCCATTTTCTGAGTTAAATACTCTTGAGCTTGTTTTGCATCTTTCCCTTCTATTTTATAAATGGCTTCAATCGATCTTGTTTGCCCATAATCATCAACATCACAACGTTCATATTGAAAATAATCCGGTGCAGCATCATCAAATTCACGTAAAAAATCACGGCAAGTCAAATCTGGATCATAACTCGAAGGTTCAATAAGTGAAGCATGTTTTTCACCACTAACTTGCTCTAAAACTACATCGTAATTACCATTAGCAATCACAGAAGAAACAAAAAAAAATAATAAAAATAGTAAGATAGGCACTCTAAATTGCATCAAAATTTTTCCTTATATCCAACACATTTTATAACCTTTTAAAATAAAACAATTCACTATAAAGCAATTTTTCAATTATTGGCACTATATTTCATTACGCATTATCGTTATAATCTCACCTTAAAATTGAAAAAAATTAGGTAATCATACAAGTATGGAATTTATTACACTCGAAATTATACCTTTTATAAAAAATCATCTTTTGCTTTCATTAGGTTGGATTGTGCTGTTTATTGCAATCATTGTACTAACCATTAAAAGTAAGCTATCTAAAGTTAAAATTATCAATAATGCTCAAGCAATCCATATGATTAATAAGCAAGGAGCTGTTATTGTTGACATTCGTTCTGCAGATAGCTTTAAAAAAGGACATATCACTGATTCTCACAATGTTTTACCTATCGATATTAAAAATGCGAGTGCAAAAATAATTGAAAAATTTAAAGAAAACATCGTTATTTTAATTGATGAAAATGGTTTATCATCAGCAGGTATAGGTGAAATACTTGTCAAACAAGGTTTTTTAAATGTCTTTACTTTAAAAGACGGGATTGCTGGATGGAATGGCGAAAATTTACCATTAGTTAGAAAATAATATAATTTTAAAATAAGGCTTTATCATGACAGAACAAAACAATACACAACAACCTGAAACACAGTTTGCTATTCAACGTATTTATACTAAAGATGTTTCATTTGAAACTAATAATGTTCCTGAAATTTTTACAAAACAATGGCAACCAGAATTAAATATCGAATTAAATTCATCTTCACAAGGGTTAAGTGAAAATGTGTATGAAGTTGCGCTTCGCGTCACTGTAACAGTAAAACAACAAGACGAAGTAGTATATATTTGTGAAGTGACTCAAGCGGGTATTTTTTCACTTATTGGATTTGATGAAGGTCAAATTCAACATTGTGTTGGTGCCTATTGTCCAAATATCTTATTCCCTTACGCACGTGAGGTCATTTCGAGTTTAGTCAATAAAGGGACATTCCCTCAAATAAATTTAGAGCCAGTAAATTTTGAAGCATTATTTATTAATTATCTTCAACAACAGCAACAACAAGCCAAATCTACTGAAACATTACAATAATAATTATTATATTTTAGTTAATTAACGATAAGTTTATTGGATTATTATGAAAAAAAATGCTGCAGTTACAGTAATTGGCGCAGGATCTTACGGAACCTCTTTAGCTATTTTACTGGCACGAAATGGCCACTCAACTTTATTATGGGGTCATAACCCTGATAAAATGGCCATTTTGCAGCATGATAGGCAAAATAAACAATTTTTACCTGATATTCCTTTTCCTGATTTGCTACAAATTGAAAGCGATTTAAAAACAGCTGTTTCAGCTGCATCTATTTTACTTGTTGTGGTACCAAGTCACGCTTTTGCAAGTATTCTAACTCAAATCAAGCCATTTTTACGACAAGACTCTAAAATAGTCTGGGCAACAAAAGGACTTGAAGTCAATACAGGACGATTATTGCAAGATGTCGCAAGAGAAATTTTAGGTAATCAAATTTCATTAGCCGTTATTTCTGGTCCAACGTTTGCCAAAGAAGTGGCATCAGGGTTACCCACTGCGGTAACTGTTGCATCAACGGATAAGAACTTTTTAACAGAATTACAACATTTATTTCATTGTAGTAAAAGTTTCCGTGTTTATAGCAGCGGAGATTTTATTGGAGTACAACTTGGCGGTGCAATCAAAAACGTTATCGCCATTGGTGCTGGATTATCTGATGGTCTTGGTTTTGGTGCCAATGCTAGAACAGCATTAATTACTCGTGGCCTTGCTGAAATGATGCGATTAGGAGCAGCATTAGGTGCAGACCCTGCAACTTTTATGGGAATGGCAGGGCTAGGCGATCTCGTTTTAACTTGTACAGATAATCAGTCTCGTAATCGCCGTTTTGGAATTTTACTTGGTCAAAATAAATCAATTCAGGAAGCCCAAGATGCCATTGCTCAAGTTGTCGAAGGACGTAATAATACCAAAGAAGTCTGGCTACTAGCTCAAAAACATCATGTTGATATGCCAATCACTGAACAAATTTATCAGGTCCTTTATGAACATAAAGATCCTAAACAAGCAGCGATGGCATTACTTGGACGTTCACAAAAAGCAGAACTTAAAAGTTAAGTTTACAATTAACTTATTGTTTTATTATAAATAAGTACCTATTCCCTTTTCTTTTGCCTTAAGATAAATATCGTAACCAATATACACATCTAGTACTGCTGTTCCAACTGTTTTAAATAACGTTATTTGCTCATCATTTTGACGACATAGAGCAGGAGCTTTCACTAAATCACCCAATTCGAAAAAGTCATCTTTTGATACTAATTTTTGTTGAATTGGGTCAATAATATCCCCGGCTTCAGCAAACACGCCCGCTTTGGTATCTAGTACGCGAATGTTAGCCTTTTCAACAATGTTTTCTGGAATTTCGTGCATTTCTGGTGTATAAGCACCGACACCGTTAATATGTGTACCGGGTTTTACTTTATCACCATTAAACGTAACAACTTTTGATGTTGTAACCGAAGTAATGATATCGGCTTGACTAATGTCTTCATCCAAATTTTGTGAAAAATAAAGATTAGTCGAAAAATGAGCGAAACGTTGTTTCATATCATTCGCAAATTGTTTTGCTTTTTGAGTGTCAATATCAAAAATAGCAACATCAGTCAGCGAACGCACAGTTAGCATCGCTTCTAGTTGGGATATCGCCTGCCCACCAGTACCAATCAACACTGCACGAATAGCATTTTTACGCGCCAATAAATCAGTTGCCGCACCTTGAACGGCCCCTGTACGGAGCTGTGTTACAAAAGTACCATCTAACATAGCACAAACTTCACCTGTTTGTGGATCTAACATTAAAACTTGAGCAGGCACTGATGGCTTGCCTAATTTAGGATTGTCAGGAAAAACTGAGACAATCTTAATACCCACAATATCACTACCTTGAATATGTGCTGGCATAAACAAACATTGGCCTTTCTGCATATCAAAATTGATGCGCAATGGAACATCACAGTTCCCTTGAGTGTAAATTTTTAAAGCTTCCTTATCTGCTGATATCGCATCTTTCATGGTATAAAACTGTTCAATATCTTTAGCTGTTAAAATGAGCATTTTTGTTCCTTACTCGCTTTTATATTTATTCCATACTTAGTATCTATTATCTATTTTTTAAATCAAGAATCATTATTAATTAAATTTTAACAATTTGTTTTATATAAAAAAATAGTCTTTGTTGTATATTTTATGTATTTTCACTATTATTACAGAGTGCAATTTTGCATGATAATTGAGAAATCGGATGTTATTTAAAATATTAAAATTTTTTTTAAAGGTTTTATTTCATGTCAGAATTCATGGTAATCTTGACAATTTAAAACAAGATAGACTTCTTATCACTCCTAACCATGTATCTTTCCTTGATGGTATCCTAATCGGATTATTTTTACCTGTAAGACCAGTATTTGCTATTTATGCTGGCTATATTAATCACTGGTTAGTCCGCTTAGCAAAGCGTTATGTCGACTTTGTGCCAATGGATCCACTAAGCCCAATGGCAATCAAACGATTAGTTCGCGAAGTTGAAAAAGGCCGTCCAATAGTCATATTCCCTGAAGGAAGAATTACTATAACTGGCTCATTAATGAAAATTTACGATGGTGCTGCCTTTGTTGCAGCTCGTTCTCAAGCAACGATTGTACCTGTCTGGATTGAAGGAGCTGAATTTACTTTAACCAGTCGTTTAAAAGGATTATTTAAACGTCGTTTATTTCCTAAAATAACTATTCATGTACTTGAGCCGACATCTATAACAATGCCAGATGCGCCTAAAGCTAGTGAAAAACGTTATATTGCAGGAGAAAAACTTCATCAAATTATGATGAATGCACGTATGGCAAGTCGCCCCAAATTAACTCTATTTGAAGCATTACTTGAAGCGCAAGTCCGCTATGGTGTCAAATCGCGAATGGTCCAAGACCCCACAACTCATGAAGCATCTTATCGTAATTTATTAAAACAAATCATTGGTGTTAGCTGTATTGTTGCTAAAATAACTCAGAAAAAAGAACGTGTTGGCGTTTTATTACCTAATGCAACCATTACCGTTGCAACAATTTTTGGTTTATCGGTTAAAAACCGAATTCCAGCTATGCTCAATTATACTGCTGGTACCAAAGGGCTGACTTGTGCAATTGCAGCTGCTGAAATTAAAACTATCATTACTTCACGCAAATTTATTCAAAAAGGGAAACTTGATCATCTTCTGGAACAAATAAAAGATGTTAAATGGTGTTTTCTTGAAGATCTACGTAACAGTCTAACTCTTACCGATAAACTTTATGTTGCAGTTCATCAGTATATCCCTCGTTTGGTTAAACGCTCTCAATCAAGTGATGATGAGGCTCTCGTGTTGTTTACGTCGGGTTCAGAAGGTAATCCTAAAGGTGTTGCTCATAGTCATGGTAGTTTGCTTGCTAATGTTGAGCAAATTCGAACTGTTATCGATCCAACTCCGGCTGATCGCTTTATGTCCGCACTACCGTTATTCCATGCTTTTGGTATTACTGCCGGATTATTTTTACCGCTGTTTTCTGGTAGTCGCACATTTTTATATCCAAATCCATTACATTATCGTATGGTGCCTGAAATAATTTATGATCAAAATTGCACTGTCTTATTTGGTACGCCAACTTTCTTAGCAAACTATGCTCGTTACGCACATCCATATGATTTTATGCGTTTACGCTATGTTGTTGCTGGTGCAGAAAAATTATCAGACACAGTACGCGAGCAATGGAAAGATAAATATGGTATCCGTATTTTAGAAGGCTATGGTGTTACTGAGTGTGCCCCCGTAGTGGCACTTAATGTTCCAATGGCGTTTAAAGCCGGTACTGTAGGTCGATTATTGCCAGGCATGACATCAAGATTAATTCATGTGCCAGGTATTATTGAGGGAGGTCAATTGCAAGTTAAAGGCCCTAATGTGATGAAAGGCTATTTACGTATTGAAAATCCAGGCAAACTTGAAGAACCAATTGCAATCGATGAACATGGGAACTCCGAAAAAGGTTGGTATGACACCGGCGATATCGTTGCTATTGATAACGAAGGCTTTGTCACAATTAAAGGACGCTTAAAACGATTTGCTAAAATTGCGGGAGAAATGGTTTCATTAGAAAGTGTTGAAGCCTTAGCAAAAAAAGTCGATATTGATGCCATGCACGGCGCAACAGTTAAAGCCGATGCAGCAAAAGGAGAAGCTATTGTTCTATTTACTACTTCAACAAAATTAAATCGAGAGCAACTTAACCAAGTGTCTCAAGAACTTGGTATTCCTGCATTAGCTATTCCTCGTGATATCCGTGTAGTTAAAGAATTACCACTACTTGGTACAGGTAAAATCGACTTTATTACTCTACGAAAAATGGCTGACGAATAAATAAAAGGATGCCAAATGAATCAATATTCTCTTTTAAACAAAGGCATGGTTGCAACCATGCTAGCGCAGTTTTTTTCAGCATTTGCCGATAACGCCATCTTTTTTGCTATTTTAGCTTTCATCAAAAATCTACATTATCCAGCTTGGAGCCGATCAATATTACAAATTAGTTTTGTGCTGCCATTCATCATTCTTTCCCCTTTTGTTGGTCAATTTGCTGACAGCATGTCAAAAGGCAAGGCTATGATGATTTCAAATAGTATGAAATTACTCGGTGCTAGTTGTATATGTTTAAACATTAGTCCTTTTATTGGCTATTTTTTAATTGGCATAGGGGCAGCCGCATACTCTCCAGCTAAATATGGGATTTTAGGCGAACTCACCACGGGCGATAATTTGGTTAAAGCAAATGGTTTAATTGAAGCATCGACCATTGCGGCAATTTTACTTGGTTCGCTAGCGGGTGGTCATATTGCCGATCTTAATGTAAGCATATCTATATTGATTTGTGTATTAATGTATGGGCTAGCAATTATTGCTAACTTTTTTATTCCTAAATTACCTACCGCACGACAAAATATTCAATGGCAATTTATGGGTATGGTCAAAGATTTTGCGAACACAATTAAAATCATCTTCACCAATAAGCCTGTTTTAGTCGCATTATTAGGTACTAGCTTGTTTTGGGGAGCGGGTATTACTTTACGATTTTTGTTAATTAGCTGGGTTCCCGCTATTTTGAACATACACGACAATGCAACGCCAACAAATCTAAACGCCATTGTCGCTATTGGCATTGTTATTGGAGCTGGACTGGCAAGTACATTTATTTCGATCAACAACACATTACGCTGCATACCGGCGGGGATACTGATGGGCATAGCAGTAATCGCTTTCACATTGCAAAGCAATATCATTTCATCTTATATTTTACTTATTATTATTGGGGCATTAGGTGGCTTCTTTTTAGTACCATTGAATGCTTTTATTCAAAAAATAGGTAAAGATTTAGTCAGTTCCGGCAGTATCATTTCGGTACAAAACTTAAGCGAATATACAGCAATGATGCTAATGCTAGGACTTTATACATTAGCTATATACAGTAAGTTATCAGTTATTACTATCGGTGTTGGCTTTGGTAGTTTATTTGCTATAGTGATATTTTTATTATGGTTAGGATTAAGAAAAAATGCAACAAATTAACCTATCTGGTATGTTAACTGAAAGTCGTAACCCTAATAGTGAAAAAATAGACGACTGTTCAACGTTGGAAATACTTCAAATCATCAATAATGAAGATAAGCAAGTCGCACTTGCTGTTGAAAAAGAACTAATAAACATAGCAAAAGCTGTTGATGCAATTAGTCAAAGGTTTTCAAATCAAGGGCGATTAATCTATATCGGTGCTGGGACTTCTGGTCGATTAGGTATTTTAGATGCAAGTGAATGCCCACCAACTTATGGTACTCCGCATGAACAAGTTATTGGATTAATTGCTGGAGGGAAACAAGCTATTTTTAAAGCAGTTGAGAATGCTGAAGACAACCCCGAATTAGCAGTTAATGACTTAAAAAATATTCATTTTAGCTCAAACGACATTTTAGTCGGCATAGCAGCTAGTGGGCGCACACCTTATGTAATAGGCGGTATGCAATATGCCAAATCAATCGGAGCAACTGTCATAAGTTTATGCTGCAATCTTAAAGCCCCGATGATCAACATAGCAGATATAGCAATCACCCCTATTGTCGGTGCTGAAATAATTACTGGATCATCAAGAATGAAAGCCGGAACTGCACAAAAATTAGTATTAAATATGCTAACCACAGCCAGCATGATTAAAATAGGCAAAGTATACGGCAATCTAATGGTCGATGTCGAAGCAACCAATGCAAAACTCATTGAACGACAAATATCAATAGTCATGCAAGCCACCAATTGTAGTAGGGAAATTGCTATTCAAGCATTAGAGCAAAGCCAAAAACACTGTAAAATTGCAATTTTAATGATTCTCTTAGGTATAAATGCAGAGCAGGCAAAACAAAAAATTATCAAAGAACAAGGCTTTATTCGTCAAGCATTACAAACCAAGCAAGATTAGCTTTAATGAACAATAAAAGCCTAATTTTTTTACCAAAATGTAATAAACACATATTTCTTAGTTTATTTGTAGTGTAAAATAACTAGGTATTTTTATTTTATAGGCTTTATATTATGTAATTAATATAAAAATTAGGAGGTAGTTATATGGTTGGAATTATCCTTGCAACTCATGGTGAGTTTGCAGAAGGTATTCTACAATCAGGAACAATGATATTTGGAGAACAAGAAAATGTTAAAGCAGTTACCTTGCATCCAAGTGATAGTCCAGAAAGTTTGAAAGAACGAATGCTTGAAGCAATAGCTACATTTGATAATCAAGATGAAATACTTTTTTTAGTCGATTTATGGGGAGGAACACCATTTAATCAAGCTAACAATTTGTGCGGAGAACATAGTAATTGGGCTATTGTAGCAGGATTAAATCTACCCATGCTAATTGAAGCTTATTCTTCTCGATTTTCGATGGAAACAGCAAAAGAAATTGCAGCAGCAATTATTGAGCCAGCCAAAGAAGGCGTGCGCACAACAGTGGCCACACCAACTGCCAACACTCAATCAACTAAACAATCATCAACCATTCCAGAAGGCACTGTACTGGGTAATGGAAAAATGAAAATTGTATTAGCACGTATAGATTCTCGCTTATTGCATGGGCAAGTTGCTACCGCTTGGACTAAATCAACCAACCCTAATCGTATTATCGTTGTTTCTGATTCAGTATCCAAAGATGAGTTAAGAAAAAAACTCATTGAAGAAGCTGCACCTCCTGGTGTAAAAGCGAATGTCGTTCCTATCAAAAAAATTATTGAGGTTTCTCGCGATCCTCGTTTTGGCAATACCAAGGCATTATTACTATTTGAAAACCCAGAAGATGTCCTAAGGACTATAGAAGGTGGTGTCGATATTAATGTTATTAATGTGGGATCAATGGCACATTCAGTAGGTAAGGTTATGGTAAATAAAGTACTATCAATGAATGCTGAAGATGTCAAAACATTTGAAAAATTGAAAGAAAAAAATGTGAAATTTGATGTTCGCAAAGTACCTAACGATTCTAATAGCAATATGGACGAATTACTAAAAAAAGCGAAAGAAGAATTAGCTGAACAAAAAAATTAGTTTATTTATAGGGGTTATATTATGACATTATCAATTGTTGCTATTATTTTGGTGATATTTATCGCCTTTTTAGCAGGAATGGAAGGCATCTTAGATCAGTTCCAATTCCATCAACCTTTGGTTGCTTGTTCGTTAATTGGACTAGTGACAGGTAATTTAGAAGCTGGCGTTGTACTAGGTGGTTCATTGCAAATGATAGCTCTTGGTTGGGCTAATATTGGGGCTGCTGTTGCACCTGATGCAGCACTCGCCTCTATTGCTTCGTCTATTATTTTAGTACTAGGTGGACAAGGCGTTGCTGGTGTATCTACCGCCATTGCTATTGCTATTCCTTTAGCAGTTGCAGGGCTATTTTTAACTATGGTAGTTCGAACCATTGCCGTCCCGTTAGTACATATGATGGATGCAGCAGCAGAAGAAGGCAATTTACGAAAAATTGAATTACTACAAATTTTAGGTATCTGTTTACAAGGTTTAAGAATCGCAATTCCAGCAGCAGCGTTACTATTTATTCCTGCTGAAGCAGTTAAAGGCGCACTAGATGCTATGCCTGAATGGCTAACAACGGGGATGGCTATTGGTGGTGGAATGGTTGTTGCTGTCGGTTATGCAATGGTAATCAACATGATGGCAAACCGCGAAGTATGGCCGTTTTTCATTATTGGTTTTGTTGTAGCGGCCATATCACAACTTACACTAATTGCACTCGGTGCATTAGGTATTGCATTAGCATTGATTTATCTCAATCTTTCTGAACGCGGCAATTCATCAAATGGTGGTACTAAAGGTGACCCACTTGATGACATTTTAAATGATTACTAGAAACTTGGAGAAAAAAATGACTGATAGAATTCAATTAAGCAAAAAAGATCGTTTAGCTGTTGCTTGGCGTTCAACTTTCCTTCAAGGTTCTTGGAATTATGAACGTATGCAAAATGGTGGTTGGGCTTATTCAATGATTCCTGCTATCAAAAAATTATATACCACTAAAGAAGATCGTTCAGCAGCACTAAAACGCCACTTAGAATTTTTTAATACCCACCCATATTTAGCTTCACCTGTGCTAGGCGTAACACTTGCTCTTGAAGAAGAACGAGCCAATGGCGCTGCCGTTGATGATGTTGCTATTCAAGGGGTAAAAGTGGGAATGATGGGACCATTAGCGGGAGTCGGTGATCCTGTATTCTGGTTTACCGTTCGACCAATGCTTGGAGCTCTGGGAGCTTCATTAGCAATAACTGGTGATTACATTGGCCCTATTTTATTCTTTTTATTATGGAATATTATTCGATGTTCTTTTATGTGGTATACCCAAGAGTTTGGTTATCGTACAGGCTCTAAAATTACTGATAATTTATCAGGCGGTTTACTGCAAAAAATTACTAAAGGAGCCTCTATTTTAGGGATGTTTATCCTCGCTGCCTTAGTACAAAGGTGGGTATCAATAAAATTCCAACCAGTTGTTTCGACTGTAAAATTAGATAACGGTGCGTTTATTGATTGGAATACATTACCAATAGGTGCACAAGGCATTCAAAAAGCGTTACAACAAATGCAAAGCGGATTATCACTAACCCAAGAAAAGGTCACCACCTTACAAAATAACTTGGATCAGTTGATACCAGGATTAGTACCATTACTATTAACTTTCTTATGTATGTGGTTACTTCGCAAAAAAGTATCACCTATTTTAATTATTCTTGGATTATTTATTGTGGGTGTAGTTGGCCATGTAATAGGCCTTTTATAAAGCAAAGCATAACGTTTTATAAAATTTTCTTAAAAGGCACTATATTTTAATATATAGTGCTTTTTATATATCGTCATCTTATTATAACGTCTCAATAAAGTAGCTATTTTCAACCCACGTTATGGTTTAAATAGTAGTATAATTTACAAAACACAAACTTACTTATGGATAATAATGGCTCAATCATTAAACACTAAAGTAGACTTAACCATTCAAGCAACTGCTTTCGTTGGTTTTTCAGAGTATGGTAACATAATGATCGGTGACAAAGCCTTTGAGTTTTACCACCAGCATGATCCTCGTAAATATATTCAAATACCATGGGATGAAATTGATTATGTTATTGCATCAGTCCTGTTAGGTGGCAAATGGATTCCCCGTTATTCTATTCAGACCAAGAAAAATGGAACTTTCACCTTTGCATCTAAAGAACCCAAAAAAGTATTAAAAGCTATTCGAGTTTATGTTGACGGGCAAAAAATGGTCAGATCACTTAGTTTCTTTGATGTTCTAAAACGGGCTTTTATAAAGAAAAAAACAAAAAAATAATGTATACCCCAAAAATTATTGGTTAATCTTTAATATTATTTTTCTTAATAAAATTATAGAGTTTTTCGGCCTGTTGAGATAGCTGCCTTTCTTTTTTCTTAATCAAATATACTGCTCGTTTTAATGAAAGGTCTTTAAAGGGAATAATAGCAATATTATCATGTTCAAACTGAAACAACGTTAACCCTGTAGTGATGCTAACGCCTTGGTTTACAGCAATCAAACCCATCATAGTAGTTAATTGTCTGACCTCCATAGTATATTGAATATTATATAATTGAGTTAGTTGATCTGTATAAAGTCGAATGCTTGTACCTTGGGAAAATGCAATAAATTGCTGACCTTCCAAATCTTTTAATTGAACAGAATCTTTTTTGGCTAACTCATTTTGTCTATGACAAATTAAATAAAAGTCATCCGAAAATAAAAGTTCAGCTTGAATATCCTTTAACGTTGGTGTCCCTGCTGCAATGGCAATATCAGCTGAATTATCAATAATGGCATGTAAACACCTATCCCATTGAGTATCTAAAATTTTAACCCTGATTTCAGGATTTTCTACATAAAATTTTGCGATTACTTCAGGCAACCATTTCACGGCTAAAGAAGGTAGAACAGCGACAGTAATACAACCTTCTTCACCATTCGCATAACGTTTAATGTTTTCAATGGTATTATCATAACTATGGACAAGATTACGAGCTAATTCGATAAAATAAAATCCATCAAAATTAAGCTGAACTTTTCTTGTATCCCGATCAAATAACCTAAAGCCAATTTCTTGTTCTAATGTAGCAATAAGGGCACTAAAAGCTGGTTGGGACAAATTGACTAACTCCGAAGCTTTAGTAAAATTCTCCATTTCCGCCAAAGCCAAAAACGCACGTAACTGTTTGATAGATATATTCATATTATAATTAATTTATCTCTCATAATTTGCCAGCATTATAAAAAGAATCCATCATTTTTATTTAAATGCTAATTTATCGCCATAACAAAACTCTATCACATTTTTTATTTATTTTAACAAGTTATCAAAATCAATTTTTATTTTTTGTGACCCACGTTTAGGTAAAAATTTAAAAAATTTTTAAGAAAAAAATAACTATATGAATAACAAAAACTTTAATCAAAAAAATATATTTAGTTAAATGCTGTACTTATTTGTATTTCAAATAAATGGCGACTTATTTTCATTACAACTATATTTATATCTTATTCAAATAATTGTTTGCTTTTGAGTTATGTATTATATGGCAAATTTATTTGAATAAGGAGAGCATCTATGTTAGCACTTACAGGCATATTAACTATTGTCGTTATGCTTTATTGCATAATGTCAAAGCGAATGTCGCCCATTGTAGCATTAATTATTATTCCCACGATTGGCGCTTTAATTGCTGGTTCGGGTTTAGAAACACCAAAATATATTGTAGCAGGGATAACAAAGCTTGCCCCTATGGCCGCTATGTTTGTATTTGCAATTACCTTTTTTGGTGTTATTACTGATGCGGGAATGTTTGATCCAATTATAAAACGTATATTACGTTTTGTTGGCACTAACCCTATCAGAATTATTATTGGCACAGGTATCCTAGCATTAATTGCCCACTTAGATGGTAATGGAGCTGTAACCTTTTTAGTCACGATCCCCACTATGTTACCTTTATTCACAAAACTAGGTATGGATAAACGTATGCTCATAGGTATTACCGCATTGAGTGCTGGTGTCAATTTTTTACCATGGACAGGACCAATGATCCGTGCTGCTAGCGCATTAAATATCTCGACTCATGATCTTTTTGTACCACTTATTCCAGCTCAAATAGTTGGACTTACATTTATGATATTTATGGGCTATTACTGGGGTAAAAAGGAACAAAAGCGTCTAGGACTAACTAAAGAAGGGATGCTTGCTAATAGCAATGTTTCACATCATGAAAAAGAATTAACAGAAGAAGAGAAAAAACTTCGTCGTCCTCATTTATTTTGGGTTAATATCGGCCTAGTTGTTGCTGTTTTATCTACCATGGTATTTACACGTATCTCCCCAACTGTTGCTTTTATGATTGCATTAACACTAGCATTGATGATCAACTACCCTAATGTCAAAATGCAGTCTGAACGCATTAATGCCCATGCAAAAGCCGCACTAATGATGGCAAGTATTTTATTCGCAGCAGGAGCATTTACTGGTATTATGACTGGTTCTGGTATGCTTAAAGCAATGTCTGAATCTGCAGTTAACTTTATTCCTCAACATTTTGCTAGCCATGTACCATTTATCACTGGTATTGTCTCAATGCCACTAAGCCTTATTTTCGATCCTGACTCTTATTATTTCGGTATTATGCCAGTCGTTGCTAATACGGTTGAAATGTTAGGTATCCCAAGTATTCAAGTTGCTCAAGCCTCTATTATGGGACAAATGACAACTGGTTTCCCTGTTAGTCCATTAACGCCTGCCACATTCTTACTTGTCAGCCTTGCTGGTGTAGATTTAGCTGATCATCAAAAATTTAGTATTCCAGTTTTATGGTTAGCAAGTATCATCATGACTGTTGCTTGTGTTGTAACTGGCGTATTTCCGATTTAAATTACAAGAGGTATTTAATTATGAAAAAAATAAGAATTGGTTGTGGAGCTGGTTATGCTGGCGATCGTATTGAACCGGCCGTAGAGTTAGCACAAAAAGGACAAATTCAATATTTAGTTTTTGAATGCTTGGCAGAACGAACTATTGCAATAGGTCAAAAACAAAAACAGACTAATCCAAATGCTGGGTTTAATGAATTACTTGAAGCAAGAATGCGTGCCGTATTGCCACTTTGTGTTCAAAATAAAATAAAAATTATCACCAATATGGGATCGGCTAATCCACAAGCAGCAGGAAAAGCAATCCAATCGATTGCTCAATCGCTAGGTTTAGCTGGATTAAAAATTGCTATTGTTGAGGGTGATGATGTTTATCAATCTGTTGTTGAACAAGACCTTAAACTTGATGATATTAACAAAAAAGTTTCCGAATCCGATAAAAAAATCGTCTCGGCTAACGCCTATTTGGGTTGTGAAGCATTAGTTGATGCACTTAAAGCTGGTGCTGATATTGTTATTACTGGACGAGTTGCCGATCCATCCCTATTTTTATCACCAATGATTTACGAATTTGGTTGGTCATTAACTGACTGGGATAAATTAGGTAAAGGCACTTTAATTGGGCACTTACTCGAATGTGCAGGTCAAATAACTGGCGGTTATTACGCTGATCCAGGTTACAAAGATGTACAAGGACTTGCTCGTTTAGGCTTTCCTATTGCTGAAATAAACGAAAATGGTGAAGCATTTATTACCAAAGTTCCTGAATCTGGTGGTTGTGTTAATGTAGATACTTGTAAAGAACAAATGCTATATGAAATACATAATCCTGAATATTATATTACCCCTGATGTCGTCGCCGATTTTTCAAAAGTAACTTTCAAAGAAATCGCAAAAGATCAAGTCGCAGTAACCGGTGCTACGGGTAGAGAGCAAACTAAAACATTAAAAGTATCAGTTGGTTACCTAGATGGTTTTATTGGCGAAGGGGAAATGAGCTATGCAGGTCCTGGTGCAGTAGATCGCGGTCAATTAGCACTTGATATAGTCAAAGAACGCTTATCAATCATTGGGGTAAATGCCGATGAATTACGTTTTGACCTTATTGGAGTCAACTCTTTACATGGAAGTAAACTATCTCAAGCAAGCAAACCTTATGAAGTCAGAGTTCGTGTTGCAGGACGTTTTAAAAGTAAGTCTGATGCAAACTTAATAGGTAACGAAGTTGAAGCACTCTATACCAATGGTCCAGCTGCTGGAGGAGGAGCTTATAAATCAGTTAAAGAGATTATTGCTATGGACTCGACACTGATTGAACGAACACTCGTCAAACCTGTTATCGGCTATTTGGAGGTATAAAATGAAACTAAGACAGCTTGCGCATTCAAGAACTGGAGATAAAGGAAATATATCAAACATTTCTGTCATTGCTTATGACATCAATAACTATGAAAAACTAAAGGCCACAGTAACCGCTGATAAAGTAAAAGAATTCTTTTCAGATACGGTAAAAGGAAAAGTAATTCGTTATGAACTACCTAGTATTGGTGCATTAAATTTTGTCATGTACGAAGCATTAGGCGGTGGCGTTACACGTTCTTTAGCTCTTGATATGCATGGTAAAGGCCTTAGTGCTGCATTGATGGATATGGATATAGAATAGCGCTTTTCCTATATTTATATTGTATATTATGACTTCAAAATCCCAACAAAGTTAGTTGTTGGGATTTTGATTTATTCTATTTTCAATAAATACACTTTTTAAGCTACTACTTGGTATTGATAAGAAACAGCCATTGCACTTTTTGCTAGAAAGAGTATAATTCTGGGGCTTTGATTTTGTCCGTGTTGGGCAGAAAAAAGATTATTTTTTAATTTAAGAGGATGTTATGGTAACTATTCGTTTAGCTCGTGGTGGCTCTAAAAAGCGCCCTTTTTATCAAGTAGTTGTCACTGATAGCCGTAACCCACGTGATGGTCGTTTTATTGAGCGCGTTGGCTTTTTTAATCCAATTGCACAAGGTAAAGCAGAAGAATTACGTTTAGATCTTGATCGCGTAAATCATTGGGTTGGTTTAGGTGCAACAGTTTCTGATCGTGTTAACGCATTGATCAAACAAGCACAAAAAGCTGCTTAATTTAGTAATTAATAGTCCTGTAATGATGAATACTGAGAATCTCATTGTTGTTGGTAAACTTGGTTCAAGCTACGGCATTCGCGGGTGGCTCAGGATTTTTTCGTTTACAGAATTTCCAGATAACATTTTTGATTACACCCCTTGGTATATCCAGCGTGCTGGGCAATGGCAAGAAGTAATCGTAGAAAGCTTTAAACCACATAATCATGATATGATTGTGAAACTCAAAGGCATTGATGATCGCGATCAAGCAATTGCATTAACCAATATCGAAGTATTTGTTGATGCAGAAAAATTACCAGCACTTAGTAATGGTGATTTTTATTGGAAGGATCTCATTGGCTGTCGAGTCAAAACAGTTAATGGTTATGACTTAGGCCTGGTGACAGATTTAATGGAAACCGGCTCTAATGATGTATTGGTTGTTAAAGCAAACCTAAAAGATGCATTTGGAGCAACAGAACGTTTGATTCCTTTTGTTGAAGATCAATTTATTAAACAAGTAGATTTAACAACAAAAACGATTGTGGTCGATTGGGATCCAGCTTTTTAATTGGTAAGGTAAAACTATGTGGATTGGCATTATTAGCCTTTTTCCCGAAATGTTTCAAGCCATTACCTGTTATGGCGTGACTGGTCGAGCAGTTAAAAACGGACTGTTAACAGTAGATTATTGGAACCCGCGCGATTTTGCGCATGACAAGCATAAGACTGTTGATGACAGACCTTATGGTGGCGGTCCAGGCATGTTAATGATGGTACAACCACTAAAAGATGCAATTCATGCGGCAAAAACAGTAGCTGGGGACGATACAAAAGTAATCTATCTTTCCCCACAAGGGCGCAAATTAAACCAACAAGGTGTTTGCGAATTGTCCCAAAATGAAAAACTAATTTTAATTTGTGGACGATACGAAGGCATAGATGAACGCGTTATCCAAACCGAAATTGATGAAGAATGGTCAATTGGGGATTACGTGTTAAGTGGCGGTGAATTACCGGCGATGACAATGATTGATGCACTTGCAAGATTTATTCCTGGTGTATTAAATCATCAATCATCAGCAGAGGAAGACTCTTTTGCTAACGGTTTACTCGATTGTCCACACTATACTCGGCCTGAGGTGTTAGATGGAATGGCGGTGCCTGATGTGTTAATGTCTGGTCACCATGAAGCGATTCGTCGTTGGCGATTGAAACAATCACTAGGACGAACTTGGTTAAGAAGAGAAGATCTTCTTGCAAATCTAGCTCTGACTGATGAAGAGCAATGTTTACTTGCTGAATTTAAACATGAATACAGTAATAAACAAAGCGATTAATATTTCAGTGTAACTAGCATAAGAGATAACATTATGAAAAATGCAATTATTCAGCAATTAGAACAAGAACAAATGAAAAAAGACATCCCGTCTTTTCGCCCTGGTGACACGGTTGAAGTAAAAGTATGGGTTGTTGAAGGTAACAAAAAACGTCTTCAAGCTTATGAAGGTGTCGTCATTGCGATTCGTAATCGTGGTTTACATTCTGCATTTACAGTACGTAAAATTTCGAATGGCGAAGGTGTTGAACGAGTATTCCAAACTCACTCACCAATTGTTGATTCAATTACTGTGAAACGTCGTGGTCAAGTACGTCAAGCTAAACTTTACTACTTACGCGAACTTCGTGGTAAAGCAGCTCGAATTAAAGAGCGCCTTAACTAACTTTTTATTGGCTATCAATAAAAAATATCAGATTAAGATGGTCACCTTTATGGTGACCGTTTTTATATATGATAAAAATAATGTCAACGTAGCAATAACGTTGATAAATTGACGTAGTTTAAAAAATTAATATAAAAGATGAGCTATGATTGACTATATTTTTGCTATTTTATCCACAACAGTAAAACTATTTGCATTAATGACGCCACCAGCTGTCCTGAGTGCATTTTTAAGTGGCACTAAACAATATGATGAACAGCTACGACGTAAAACTGCACTCAAAACATCTTGTTCTGTTTTTATCATTGGCATAGTACTATTCTTTTTTGGTAACACCATGTTTAGCGTTTTCGGTTTTACTCTTGATGCATTTCGTATTGGTTCAGGAGCATTATTGTTCATTACTGCAGTTTCGCTTATGAACGATTCGCCAGAAAAAAACAAAATTAACAGTGACGATGATATTAGCGTTGTCCCACTTGCTATCCCACTATGTATGGGGCCTGCATCTATTGGTACCATCATCGTTATGGGGACAAGCTCAATTGGAATTGTATCAAATACGGTTGGCGCTATTTCATTATTTGTTGCATCAATGGGAATTTACATTATGCTGTTATGCGCCAAAACTATTGCAAAAGTATTAAAAAATACAGGCATTGCGATTTTATCAAAACTAACAGGATTACTCATATCTGCCATTGCAGCACAAGTTGTGTTTACGGGAATATCCGCCTTTTTAAAATAACCAAATACAATAACTCAAAACTGATTGTATGTAATCACACTTAAATAATATTGCTAAGTGATTACATACAATTACATTAATAACTTTTGATTGGATTTCGCTTTTTATAAAAAAAGTAAGAGATAAGAATAGCGATAACTAAAACCACTTCTGACAACAAAATAAAGTAACCCGACTCGCCAAACCACACTCCAATAATAATAACAATATTCATAATAATAGAAATGACAGCAAGCCAAGGAAACAATGGTGATTTGAACTTAATCATCTCTTTAGGATATTTACCACTATTCACCCCGTGACGAAATTGATACTGGCACCAAGCAATAATAATCCACGCAAAACACCCAACTTGGCCAGTGCTTGCGACTAAATAAATATAAAGCTTTTCTGCTGCAATGTACTTAGAAAACAAAGAGACTAATGCAATAATAGCAATAAATAGTATGCCTTTTGTAGGCACACCTCGTTGATTGACTTCTGAAAAATATTTTGGTGCCAAATTATCTTGAGCCATAGACCATAACATTCTTGAACTAGCATAAATTGCTGAGTTAGCTGCAGATATAGCTGCACAAAAAATAACAAAAAGCATCATATACGAAGCAAATGTAATTCCGGCTTGGTTAAATACCCATACAAACGGGCTAATTTCATCATGTACTGTTCCGTATGGATAAACAAGTGCTAAAACGGCAATAGCTAAAACATAAAATAAAATAACACGAAAAGCAACGCCAGTAATAATTTTAGGTAATACTGATTGAGGAGATTGCGCTTCACCTGCAGCATTCCCAATTAATTCGATGCCTTGAAATGAGTAAGTTACAATAGTCATACAAACAAAAATTGAAAAAAAACCATTGGGAAACCACCCACTCTCTGTTCTGAATGTTGGCAATACCTGTGTTTGGGTATATTGATGATAAAGTAAATAAACACCAATACAAATAAAAGCAATAATCGCAAATACTTTGATCGTTGAAAAACAATACTCACTTTCGCCAAATGCACGAACTGAAATTAAATGCACTGACGTAATGATAACTAAAATGAAAAGGCTAAAAATATAGATAGGAATGGAAGGAAAAACTTGGTTAGCGATCATTGATGCTGCAGTCAAATCGGCAGCCATAGATAACACCCAACTTAACCAATATAACCAACCTATTGTATAACTCCAAATTGGATTGGGTATAAACATTAACGCATAATGTTGAAAAGAGCCTGCATGAGGAAATGCACAAGAAAGCTCGCCTAAACATAACATAGTTGAAAGCATTATGCAGCCTGCCATTAAATAGGCGATAATGGTTCCTAATGGCCCAACCGTACTCAGTGGAGATGCGATACCGATAAATAACCCAGTACCAATCGAACCACCTAAAGAAATCATCAAAAGGTGACGATTTTTTAAATTTTTCTTTAAACTACTGGGATAAGGGCTTTCTTGTGATTCTGATGTTGTCATGTAAACCGCCTAATAATCAATAAAAACTGCTGGTTGCCCAGCAGCTAACACAATTAATAAATAAACCGTTTTTCTACACCATTTGTTTGGCAAGCCATAAGTAAGGCTGTGTAATCAAGTTCAAAGCCGATCACATCACCGACATGTAATGTTTCAGAAACATCTTCGATATCAACAATAGTATGATCACTCGTTTGCCCTAAAACAGTAATCTTATCATTGATAGGCACACAGCTTTCCGCTGGTACATCTTGCCGTCCAAACGCAAGAAGTGCTCGTTTGCGTGTACCGTTATCAACAAACGTTTTACTGTTTAAAAATGCATCTACACCTAACTCACCAACAGGAACCGTTGGCTTGCGATTAACTTCAATAACTTGCGCATATAATTTATACAAATTACTACACGCTTTATCAACAGGTTTGTTTGAATGGTGAAATTCATCCAGATATTTCATATCTACATACTCAATACCAAACTCATGCAATCCACCTATTCTTAAGTGATTCAACCCTTCAGGCCAAATACCTTTATCTAATAGATGGTAGCTTGTACAATTACCTGCCGATAAATATTTAATTTTAATATTACAAGACTCTTCTACTTTACGCGCAATATGTAAAAAGTCTACTCCATTTTTTACTGTTGGTAAAACGGTACCATAGCAGTTAAAATTGGTGCCAAGCCCATAGAGCTCAACACCCGGTAAAGAAAGAATTAATTTAACCATATCAATAATTTCATCAATATGTTCAAACCAAATACCTTCTCGTAAATCCCCCATATCTACCATCAATAAAACTTGATGAACTTTTTGTTGCTTAACTGCTTCATCAGAAAGTGCTTGAATAACTTGCTTTTCGCTATTTAGGCTAATATCAGCATATTTAACCACATCACTAATTTCACTTAAACAAGGACTACGCAATAAGCATGTTTTACAATTTAAAGCTTCTTTCAATTTTTTTAAATTGTAAGTTCTTGACTCGGCAATCACATCAATACCTCCGTCAAGTACAGCTTTGGCGGTTTCTATGCAGCCATCAAAAACTTTATTAACAGCCATCACTTCAATGCCGTGTTTAGCTAATAACTCTTTTTCAACACGAGCATTATTTCTTAATTTGCGCAAATCAATTTCTAATATAGGTTTGTACATATACTTACTCCTCTATATATTGTTACTACTGCAAACGGTTACGCTTTTGTGCTCGATAATAAATCCACTCAGCTAAACCAATAGCAAGCACAGCACCACCCACTATTTTGGCAATATACTCAACATATCCCCCCATATCAATTTGGGCTGGTGGAATAAAGACCAAAATTACAGCAAATAGCGTTGATAAAAAACCTAATGCAGGTAAAACAATTGGCATAACCTTACCTGGAATTTTAAAGCTACGCGGTACATCAGGTTGAGTAAAGCGTAAACGATAATACGCAATAAACATCACCAAATACGGAATAAAATAACAAATTGTTGTAAGTGCTGTTAACATCCAATATGCCGCAGCAATACTTGGTGACACAAACGTTGAAAAACAAAGCACAGTCACAATAATTGCTTGAATAATTAAAGCAAAAGCAGGGGTTTTATATACTGGGTGTAAACGACCGATACGTTCACCAAGTAAATTATCTTCTTTTGATGCTTCTTGTAACATATAAATAGGGCCTACTAACCACGAGTTAATTTGTCCTAATGCACCAAAGAATAAACAAATTGCCATAACAGGTAATAACCAAGGCATATGTAATTCATTGGCAGCAGCTTCCATCGCCTGCATAACACCCGCAACAATATCGGTATCTTCTGCAGGTAACAACGTATTAATTGCCCATGAACCCACCATATAAATACCAACAATGACAACAGCTGAAACCAACATCGCTTTTGGAAAATCACGCTGAGGATCACGAGTCCGCCCAGCAATCATTGGTGCCACTTCAAGACCTGCGAACGCAAACATCATGCTAGATAAAAATACGATAGTATCCCAACTGCTTAAATCAGGAATCCAATCACTAACATGGCTATAGCTCGTTGCCATTGGATGACCCATTAACAACCATACAATAGCTAAAACAATAAGAATAGCAGCAGGAATAAATACACCAAGCCATGCACTAACACTATTGATAATTTTAGTCCATTGCATTCCCCTAATATTCATTAGTGTCAAAATCCAAAATACAACCATAGAACCAACACCAATAAATACTTGGTTTTGAGCTAAATCAGCACTAAACATATACCCTATTGCAGTAAAACCAAATTGCAACATTAATGGGAAGAAAAGCACACAAGAAAACAAAAAACAAACAACAACAATCCAACCGATACGTTTACCAAATGCTTCTTTTACCCACACAAAAATCCCACCATCTTTTGGCCAGCCGGTTGAAAGTTCACCACACACCATTGCTAATGGAAAGAATAAACAAAATGCGGCAAGTAACCAAAGTACCATTGCTGATGCGCCATATGGAGCAACATTCGGAATTTGGCGTAAACTCAGTATTGCAATGACATTCATAAACACAATGTCTTTAATACCCAGCAAACTTGAATCTTTAGAATCACTCATAATAACCTCACTTTATAATATCTGGAGCATAAAATGCCCCAGATATTGATGATTAATATATGTCGTACCCAACCATATCTTCGTAAGTGTCCTCGCGGCGAATCAATCGATCTTTACCCTCTTTATCTATCATTACAACAGAGGTACGAGGACGATTGTTATAAACAGTTTGGCTTTCGATGGTATAAGCACCAGCATCAAGGAAAGCAACAATATCGCCGATTTGAGTATCTTTTGGCATTAAGAATTCTTCACCTTTAACACCGACATGGAAGTAGTCCCCCCCATCACATAAAGGACCTGCCAATTTGATGTATTCATCATGTGTTTCATTAATTTTAGAGGCATTATAAACATAGAAGAACCAATCAAAATGTTGGCTATCGGATAAAACACTATAACCCGCATCAACAAATTTCCATTCAACATGTTCTTCAATATTACCGTCTAAATCGTAATTAGTTTTACGTTTTTCGCAGGCAACTTCAGTTACAAGAACACCAGCAGAGCTTGTTACTTTACGACCTGGCTCAATACAGATTTCAACATCAGTGCGCCACTTGTGCACTTCATTAATAACAGCATCAGCAAAATCTTGTGCGGTAATACCTGCATACATATTATCTTCTAATGGATTACCATTTTCTTCGTCATATTTATATGGAACAGGAATTCCCCCACCTACATTGATTAAATCAAATTTAATACCAAGCACTTCTTCTAAACGACGTGATTCATCAACTAAAACCTTCGTTGCTTTAGCAAAAGGCTCTGCTTCAGGCACCTGATCACCAACATGCATATGTAAACCACGTAAATGAACATATGGCATTGCCAAAATACGACGACATGTCTCTTCTGCTTGTTCTAAATCAATACCTGATTTAGCATGATAAGCCGTTACCAATTCTGCGTGAGTTGCTGATGGAACATTTGGCTCAACACGCACACAAACATTTGCTACTTTTTTCAAACGTTTTGATATTTCATCAATAATATCAAGTTCATATAAACTATCTACGTTGATAATATAAAGATCATTTTGGATAGCAAATTCTAAATCCACAGGTTTTTTAACAACACCATTGAAAACAATTTGGCTACCAGAAAAACCGATTTCTAAACATTTACGCACTTCAAACATTGAGTTGGCTTCTGCGTAAATACCGGCATCTTTAATCGCTTTAAGCACGCCCATTACAGAACAGGTTTTTGACGCATAGAAAATTTTTGTGTTTGGATGCGCTTTAAATGCATTTTTGATTTCTTGCACATTACGATCAATTTCCTTTTCAGAAAACACATAAAAAGGGGTTGGATATTTTTCGGCTAACTTTTCTAAATTAATACCATCAAAACATAGTTTGCCACTTTCAGCACTAAAACGACGATCTTTAGTTACAAGATCTGTACGTATTTTGTTATAATTTGACATAATTGAGTCAGACATATGACCTCCAGTTAATTAATACATAAAAGAACATAATGAATAAGAAAAATGGCTTCTCACCTGTAATGCAATCAGTATGCCAAATAAAAAAACAATAATAATCATTAAGTTAAAAAACAATCGTCATAAACAAAACTAGTCATATAGTGTAAAATATATCTTTATGACAAAAATCCGTCATTCCAGTGAGAGTTGAAAAGGATTTAAATTAACCTAAGCAAGATCTAAAAAATAATTCAAAATTAAAGGGCACTAATATCATGACAATCGATCCTGAATTATTACAATCGCTAGATATATTTAAACATTTTTTTGATCTAATCCATCAACCAATAGCCATTATCAATAAGGAAGGAAAATATATTTATTATAATCAAGAAAGTGCAGAACTAGATGGTTATCCGATGGAACAAGCTATTGGTAAACCCATACTTAAAGTTTATCCAAAGATGAGAAAAGAAGACAGCACCATGCTGCAAGCTCTACAACAAGGCAAAGAATATCAAGATAATTACCAAAGCTATTACAATCATGTCGGCAAGCTTGTTGACTACATGCACACAACTGTGCCACTTTATAACACAAATAAAGAAATTATTGGCTCAATAGAAATAGGACGAAATTTATCTACTGTAAGGCAATTACAAGACCAAGTATTTACCCTAAATAGCAAGTTATACCAAAACAAAGAACAGCCATTACCCGAAATCGTTTTTGTTTCTCAAAAAATGCAACAGGTTATCGATCAAACCAATGTGTTAGGTGCAAATGATGTTCCTGTATTAATTGTTGGTGAAACAGGTACAGGTAAAGAGCTATTTGCCCGTTTAATACACCAAACAAGTCAACGCCGACAAAAACCCTTCATATCCCTTAATTGTAGCGCATTGCCGACGACACTAATTGAGAGCACATTATTCGGTACAGTAAAAGGCGCATTCACGGGTGCAGAAACTCGACAAGGTTATTTAGAACTTGCCAATGGTGGTACATTATTTCTTGATGAATTAAACGCCATGCCCTTAGATATGCAAAGCAAATTATTACGATTCTTACAGGAAAAAACCTATTGGCCACTAGGTGGTAATAAAGAAATGTATTCTGATGTTCGTATTGTTGCAGCGATGAACGAATCACCAGCAGAATTACTAAAAACAGGAAAAATGAGAAACGACCTGTTTTATCGATTAAACGTTGGTTTAATAAAGCTCCCAGCTTTACGCGACAGAACAGAAGACATCCCTGTTTTAGCGCGCTATTTTATTGATAAACATAAAAACGATATAAATATCATCATCAGCGGTATCAGTGAACATGCACTACAACAATTAATATCAGCTCCTTGGCCTGGCAATGTCAGGATGCTTGAAAATGCAATAGTCAGAAGTATGGTATTACAAAGCGAACCCGGTGAATTACAGCATATCACACTTGATGACGAGCTATTTGACCTCAATAGTTCATTTTATCAGGACGAGAACAGCAGTAAACCAGACAAAATAGCACAAAACACATCACCAAATGGAAACAACTTAACCCAACAAGTAGAAAACTATGAACGACAACTTATCATTGATGCCTTAAACCAAGCCAATGGTAAAATTATCACAGCGGCAAAAATATTAAATATTTCACGCACAACTTTACAATATAAAGTCAAAAAATATCATATTCAAATGGGGGTAATTAGTGATTAATCTAATCACCCCAAAACAATCAATCAAACGCTTGAGCACAAGCGAAAGCACTACTCCAAGCCCATTGAAAATTATACCCTCCTAGCCAACCTGACACATCAACGACTTCGCCAATAAAATAAAGATTGGGCTGTTTTTTTGCCTCCATAGTTTTTGATGATAACGCATCAGTACCTACCCCACCTAATGTTACCTCGGCAGTACGATATCCTTCCGTACCATTAGGGACAATGGACCATTGCGTCAAGGTATCATAAAGATTTTGTTGCTGTTTAGGAGTAAGTTGCTTCACTGTTAAATCAGACACTAAATTTAATTGTATTAATGCTTCAATGAGTCTTTTAGGTAAAATCTGCGCTAAACAATTTTTTATATTTTGATTGCGATTTGCTTCAAGTAATGGTTTAAATTCCGTTTCGAATTGTCTATCAGGTAACAAATTAATCTTAATTGCTTCACCAGTTTGCCAATAGCTTGAAATTTGCAAAATGGCAGGACCCGATAATCCCCGATGAGTAAATAACAAATTATCTTTAAAACAAATTTTTGAGTTCGACACTTCAACCGGCACCGAAATACCAGACAGCGTTGACAGCACCTCTAACAAGGGTTTATGCAGTGTAAAAGGCACTAAGCCAGCCTTTACAGCAACAACCGGCAGATCAAATTTTTCGGCAATTTTATATCCTACCGACGTCATACCCAACGCAGGCATAGATAATCCACCTGTTGCAATAATAACTTTATCACTCTCAATTAAACCTTTTGAAGTATGTAATTTAAATTTCTCAGTATCAGATTCAATATCATTAAGTTGCGTTTGCAACATAAAACTCACGCCACCTTTTTGACACTCTTTAACTAACATATTCACAATCTGTTGAGCTGAATCATCACAAAACAACTGCCCATGATCTTTTTCATGATAAGCGATATGATATTGATTAACCAAATGAATAAAATCCCACTGCGTATAACGTTTTAATGCCGATTTACAAAAATGCGGATTTTGGGACAAATAGTGCTTAGCCTCAATATTCAAGTTAGTAAAATTACATTTCCCCCCGCCAGACATTAAAATTTTGCGTCCTACTTTTTTACCATTATCAATCACAGTAACATCATAGCCCTTTTGCCCCAGCAAGCCGGCACAAAAAAGCCCTGCAGCGCCAGCGCCTACAATTGTAATTTTCGTTTGCATAATTGAGATATTAAAAATTCACAGATAATAAATTATAACAGTATACAACCACCACTAATAGCCATTGAATTTTGCAATATGTTTTATACTAAAATAAACATTTTAATGAAACTTTTTAACAAAAAAGAAAAAGAACTTATATCCCAAATATCCACCAAAATTGCCAAAATCTAGTATTGACTTATAAAACCATTAAAAATCATAGCAATAATTACCATTATTAGCTTTATTAATAACGCCAATAACAGTTATTAAAAGATTGACTTATAAGTAATATTTATTTGACCAAAATACGATTTTTCTTTAATTTCATAGCCAATATGGGATTAATGCCTATACTTTCTCAAATTATAAAAGCGATGAACTAGAGGCAATGATATGTTATATAACCAGCATCATGAAAAAGATAACTGCGGATTTGGGCTAATTGCTCACATTGAAGGGCAACCAAGTCATAAAGTGGTGCGTACAGCAATTCACGGTTTAGCCAGAATGCAACACCGTGGCGCCATTTTATCTGATGGAAAAACAGGCGATGGGTGCGGCCTTTTATTACAAAAACCTGACCGTTTTTTTAGATTAGTAGCACAAGATGCAGGTTGGCGATTAGCGACCAATTATGCCGTTGGTATGCTGTTTTTAAGCCAAGACGAAAAAGAAGCACAAGCAAGCCGCGAGATTGTTGAACAAGAACTCGCTGAAGAAACCTTATCTATTCTAGGTTGGCGTGAAGTACCGATTGATAAAAGCGTACTGGGCGAAATAGCATTATCATCACTACCCAAAATAGAACAAGTATTTGTCAACGCCCCTGCCGGTTGGACAAAAATCGATTTAGAACGCCGCTTATATATGGTGCGTCGTCGAATTGAAAAACGGGTGAAAGACGACACATTTTACGTTTGCAGCTTCTCCAATCAGGTCAATATCTATAAAGGCTTATGTATGCCTAAAGATTTACCTCGATTCTATTTAGATTTGGCCGATATCCGCATGGAAACGGCAATTTGTTTATTCCATCAACGGTTCTCAACTAATACCGTGCCACGTTGGCCATTAGCGCAACCTTTTCGCCATCTGGCGCATAATGGTGAAATCAATACCATCGAAGGTAACCGCCAATGGGCAAAAGCGCGCTCATACAAATTTAAAACGCCCCTCATTCCGGACTTACAAGATGCCGCACCGTTTGTTAATGTCACCGGCTCCGATTCAAGTTCATTAGATAACATGCTAGAGCTATTCCTTGTTGGTGGGATGGATATTGTACGAGCTATGCGCCTGCTTGTACCTCCTGCTTGGCAAAATAACCCTGACATGAACGAAGACCTACGTGCCTTTTTCGATTTCAACTCAATGCATATGGAGCCTTGGGATGGGCCTGCGGGTATTGTCATGTCAGATGGACGTTATGCGGCATGTAATTTAGACCGTAATGGATTACGTCCTGCGCGTTATGTAATAACGACAGACAAACTTATTACCTGTGCCTCTGAAATTGGTATCTGGGACTATCAACCTGATGAAGTTGTCACTAAAGGTCGTGTTGGCCCGGGTGAATTATTAGTTATCGATACCGAAGAAGGTCGCATATTACAATCGTCTGAAACAGACAACGATTTACAAAAACGTCATCCTTATAAAGAATGGATGGCAAAAAATGTTAAACAGCTAATACCATTTGAAAACCTACCTGATGATAACATTGGTTCACGCAATTACGACGATACGTTACTTGCCACTTATCAGAAACAGTTTGGTTATAGCGCTGAAGAGCTTGACCAATGCATTCGTGTACTCGGTGAAAATGGCCAAGAAGCCACTGGATCAATGGGTGATGATACGCCGTTTGCCGTATTATCAAGTAGACCTCGTTTAATTTATGACTATTTCCGCCAAAAATTTGCACAGGTCACAAATCCGCCTATCGATCCACTACGTGAAGCGCATGTTATGTCACTTTCAACCAGCATCGGCCGAGAAATGAATGTATTTGCCGAAGCAGAAGGTCAAGCGCATCGCGTGGCATTTAAATATCCCGTTTTAGTTTATTCTGATTTACAACAATTAACCGAGTTAGAGTCGCGTTACTACAAATCAGAAACATTAGACATCACTTATGACATTGATGGCAGCCTACGTGATGCCATTGAACAATTATGTGGTGATGCCGAAGCAAAAGTGCGTAATGGCACAGTCTTACTGATTTTATCAGATAAAAACATCGCAGCCGATCGCTTACCAATTCCGGCACCAATGGCGGTGGGTGCTGTACAACAACGCTTAGTTGAAAAGAATTTACGTTGTGATGCCAATATCATTGTTGAAACCGCAAGTTGTCGTGATCCACATCAATTTGCAGTACTGCTTGGTTTTGGAGCAACAGCAATTTACCCTTACTTAGCCTATGAAACCTTAGGTCAAATGGTCGATAATGGCACAATAAATAAATCTTATCGCGAAGCAATTCTTAATTACCGCAATGGGATCAACAAAGGCCTATACAAAATCATGTCTAAAATGGGGATATCAACCGTTGCCTCTTATCGCTGCTCAAAACTGTTTGAAGCGGTGGGATTACATAAAGATGTGGTTGAGCTTTGTTTCCAAGGTGTCACTAGCCGTATTAGTGGCGCTAACTTTGATGATTTTACACAAGACCAATTTAACTTATCGAAAAGTGCATGGTTAAAAAGAAAACCATTAGAACAAGGTGGACTACTTAAATTTGTCCATGGTGGCGAATATCATGCCTATAACCCAGATGTGGTACAATCACTACAAAAAGCGGTCAATAATGGCAATTATGACGATTACAAACGTTATACTGATATCGTTAATAATCGCCCTATTGCCACATTACGTGATTTATTAAAGCTCAATCCACCTAAAGATGCAGCTATTCCACTGGAACAAGTCGAACCTGAAGAATCGCTATTCAAACGCTTTGACTCAGCCGCCATGTCAATTGGTGCACTGAGCCCTGAAGCGCACGAATCGCTTGCCGAAGCCATGAATACACTCGGTGGTTTCTCCAATTCAGGTGAAGGCGGTGAAGATCCAGCACGCTACAACACCATAAAAGTCTCGCGCATAAAACAAGTTGCATCAGGCCGTTTTGGCGTAACGCCAAGTTACTTAATGAGTGCTGATGTTATTCAAATTAAAGTCGCACAAGGAGCAAAACCGGGGGAAGGTGGTCAGCTACCTGGTGATAAAGTCACACCGTATATAGCAAAATTACGTTTTTCGGTACCGGGTGTCACATTGATTTCGCCGCCGCCTCATCACGACATCTATTCAATTGAAGACTTGGCACAACTTATTTTTGACCTTAAACAGATTAACCCTAACGCAATGATTTCGGTCAAATTAGTATCTGAACCCGGGGTTGGAACCATTGCAACTGGTGTTGCTAAAGCTTATGCTGATCTCATCACCATTTCTGGTTACGACGGGGGAACCGGAGCTAGCCCATTAACATCGGTCAAATATGCCGGCTCACCTTGGGAACTTGGTCTGGTTGAAACACAACAATCCTTAGTCGCTAATGGATTACGCCACAAAATCCGTCTACAAGTTGACGGTGGATTAAAAACCGGTACCGATATTGTCAAAGCTGCCATTTTAGGGGCAGAAAGCTTTGGATTTGGAACTGGTCCAATGGTCGCATTGGGTTGTAAATATCTGCGTATTTGTCACCTTAATAACTGTGCAACAGGTGTTGCAACACAAGATGAAAAATTACGTAGCGAGCACTATCATGGCCTGCCAGAAAAAGCCATGAACTACTTCCGCTTTATTGCACGTAATACACGGGAAGTGATGGCAGAACTAGGCGTAAGTCGAATTGTCGATTTAATCGGACGGACTGATTTATTATTAGAACTTGATGGCATCACTGCGAAACAACAAAAACTAGATCTATCTGGACTGCTAAAAACCGCCACCCCACTTGAAGGCAAACCGGTTTACTGCATAGAAGATAACAAACCATTTGATAAAGGGGTACTCAATAAAGAGATCCTCACACAAGCACAACAATTTGTTGATAACCGTCAAAGCAAAAGCTTCTATTTTGACATTCAAAACACCGATCGCTCGGTTGGCACAAGCCTATCAGGCTATATTGCTCAAAAATATGGCGATCAAGGCTTAGTCACCGATCCGATCTCGCTAAACTTCAACGGCACGGCGGGGCAAAGTTTTGGTGTATGGAATGCTGGTGGTGTAGATCTAACCCTAACTGGCGATGCCAACGACTATGTTGGTAAAGGCATGGCTGGTGGACGCATTGTCATTCGCCCACCGCAAGGCTCGGCATTTTTAAGTCATGAAGCAACCATCGCGGGCAACACCTGCTTATATGGCGCAACAGGTGGCAAATTATTTGCCGCAGGCCGAGCAGGTGAACGATTTGCCGTACGTAATTCCGGTGCCATCAGCGTTGTTGAAGGCATTGGTGATAATGGATGTGAATATATGACAGGCGGTATTGTTTGTATACTTGGAAAAACAGGGGTCAACTTCGGTGCGGGTATGACAGGTGGGTTTGCTTATATCTTAGATGAAGATGGCGAACTACACAAACGCATCAACAAAGAGCTAGTCGAAATGCTAAACGTCGCAAATTACGCCATTCATGAAGAACACCTTCGCGGTTTAATTATGGAACACGCTCAACTAACCCACTCATCACGAGCCGAAAATATTTTGGCTAATTGGGCCAATTTTGCTAAACAATTTGCCCTAGTCAAACCAAAATCCAGTGATGTCAAAGCACTACTTGGACACCGCAGTCGCTCATCGGCAGAACTGCGCGTTCAAGCACAGTAAGGAGAACACGAAAATGAGTCAAAATGTTTATCAGTTTATCGATTTACAACGTGTTGATCCGCCTAAAAAATCGTTAAACATCCGCAAAATTGAATTTGTTGAAATTTATGAGGGCTTTTCTGCCTCGCAATCACAAGCACAAGCCGATCGTTGTCTGGCTTGTGGTAATCCTTATTGTGAATGGCGCTGCCCTGTACATAACTATATTCCCAATTGGTTAAAACTGGTTAACGAAGGTAAAATTCTAGAAGCGGTAGAACTTTCGCACCAAACCAACAGTCTACCGGAAGTTTGTGGTCGAGTCTGTCCACAAGATCGCCTTTGTGAAGGCTCTTGCACCTTAAATGCCGAATTTGGTGCGGTTACCATTGGAAATATTGAACGTTATATTACGGATGAGGCCTTTAAAATGGGATGGAAACCCAACCTATCGAATGTTGAACAAACAGGGCTAAAAGTCGCCATTATTGGTGCAGGCCCGGCAGGCCTTGCATGTGCTGATGTATTAGTGCGCAATGGTGTAACACCGGTGGTGTTTGACCGTCACCCTGAAATTGGCGGATTACTAACATTTGGTATCCCTGCTTTCAAATTAGACAAAGAAGTACTCATTAACCGACGCCGCATATTTACCGAAATGGGCATTGAATTCAGACTAAATACCGAAGTAGGCAAAACCGTGCAATTAGCCGACCTAATCAATGAATTTGATGCCGTATTTGTTGGTGCAGGTACTTATCAATCAATGCGAGCAGGCCTTGAAAACGAAGATGCAAATGGTGTTTACGATGCATTGCCATTTTTAATTGCCAATACCAAGCACCTTATGCAACATCAACAAACCCAAGATGCACCTTACATTGACATGAAAAATAAACGTGTAGTTGTGCTTGGTGGTGGTGATACGGCAATGGACTGTGTACGCACCTCGATTCGCCAAGGCGCTAGCGAAGTCACTTGTGCTTATCGCCGAGACGAAGCCAATATGCCAGGCTCAAAGCGAGAAGTAAAAAACGCCAAAGAAGAAGGCGCACAGTTTCAATTTAATGTACAACCACTAAGCATTGAAATTAACAGCACTGGGCAAGTGACAGGCGTAAAAATGGTCCGAACCGAGCTTGGCGAGCCCGATGCAAAAGGTCGACGTTCGCCAGTCATGATTGAAGGTTCAGAATTTGTCCTCCCTGCCGATGCAGTGGTAATGGCATTTGGATTTAAGCCACATGCTATGCCGTGGTTGGAAGAACAAGGGGTTGATTTTGATGCACAAGGTCGAATCATTGCGCCAGAAGCTAACGGTTACCAAACGAGTAATGCTAAAATTTTTGCCGGTGGCGATGCCGTTCGGGGGTCGGATTTAGTGGTAACGGCGATTAATGAAGGGCGCAAAGCGGCTGAAGGTATTTTGAATTATTTGGAAGTTTGAAGGTTGTTGTAGTTTAAATTAAAATTAAATTAGATATTAGTATAAGCCCGCTTGTTATAAGCGGGCTTTTTAATGGGGTTTTGGGGTTTTTGGTTAAAAATCACACAAAAAAACTTTAATAAAATCAATACATTTTCTGACCGATTTTTGGGCGGAAAATCGGGCCTTTTTTGTTTTGGTGAATAGGATGGATTGGGTGCGGTGGTTTCGGACGTTTTGACCGTTGGTGAACAAAATAGCTACAGTGACCACGTCCGAGTCAGGGAATTAAAGCGAATTCCCTGACAACCCACGCTTTGGCTGCAGAATGTGGCCTACGGCTGCCCTCCTCCGTCGCTCGGTCTTGACGCACCGGCTATGATTCGCTCCCGGCGAAGCATAGCCTCGCCAAACATCCCTGTTTGGCGTGCTGACCTCGCTCTGTTGTCGGCACATTCTGACGCCGGAATAAAACAAACAACATAACCATCTTTTTTGGAAGATATTATGTTTTTATAATTATATGATTTATTTTAATTAAACGCCTGCACGGCGTTAAGGCTATGTTGAAGAACAGTTACAAACTCGTAAATTTTCTAAACCGCCTATACGGCGTTAAGGGATAGCATTAGATTGTTAGATGAAAATGAAGATTTCTAAACCGCCTATACGGCGTTAAGGTAGAGCTTAAGATTTGATAAATCTTGCTGTATAAAGATAAACAACAATTTCATCTTTGAAAACCCTTTTTTTGAGGTGTTTTATAATTTATTGATTTTATTTAATTTTAAATTGTCGTTAAAAAAAGGGTTTGGAGCGGTTAAATTGCTGTTATTAGGGCGCTATTCGTCGTTTTGTTGATTTGTTGGATGTCGGTGCTTTGCTTAGGTTGTGTAAGTGATTGATTTAGCTTGAAAACAGCAAAATAAAAACTTCAATAAAATCAATACCTTTCCTGACCACTTTTTGGATGTAATTGCATTGTTTTTTAACACAAAAATAACTCACAAAAAAACACTAAAGGCTATGTTGTCTGTCTTATTCCGGCGTCAGAATGTGCCGACAACAGAGTGAGGTTAGCACGCCAAACAGGGATGTTTGGCGAGGCTATTCTCCGTCTGGAACGGATAATAGCCGGTGCGTTAAGACCGAGCGGCGTCGGACAAATTTGTCTGGAACAAATTTGAACACCTGAGCATAGCGAAGGTGGCCTCGAAGAGGCGAGTATCAGGATGATACGAGTAGCGTAGCCGTAGGCCACATTCTGTAGCCAAAGCGTGGGATTGCAAAGGGAATTCGCTTTAATTCCCTTTGCTCGGACGTGGTCACTGTGGCTATTTTGTTCACCCAAGGTCAAAACGTCCGAAACCTTGCCGTACTATAAATAGACCACGAATTTAAACCACCACAGCGTAATCACTAGAATTGCCATCGACACTTTCAGCGTCGCCGGCGGGGGCGGCGCGATTGTGGCTTCGCCGCAACAGCGCAACCCTAAGGGAAATGCCCCAACTTGCGCGGGGGCGTTATTCTTTGTTAGATTATCCTCTCAGGCACCATAACCGCCCCCGCGGCCCAAGGATTAAGGAATAAACGCTAAAAACTAAGGTGCGGTGCAAACAGCGTAATCACTGTAGGAAACGCTGCCGCTGAACACGTAGCCGTTGTACGAGTAGACAAAGAACCCATTGCTACCTGTTGCGTCGCCTGTCCAGTAGAAGCTGTTGACGAAGCCCGCATCAGCGTAGTCGTACATGTCGCCCCACTCCGTGAAAAATCCTGCACCTATGTGACGCTTGTAATAATTATCAGATGAGGATGGCAAGGCGCCAGAAATAGGATTACTACCAGTTCTGACTGCATTGGTTAAATCCTTAACCTGTGGCAAATGATAACCCAAACGACTACACCAAGTGGATTGGGTAGATTGAGAACCAGTTTTATTACCCCGATTGACGAACCACTGCTTTAACACAAACCCATACCTCACCTCATTACCACTTCTTCTATCCCTACCGACCAACTCAAATCTCTGTGGCAAAGATGGGACGGTTAAAGGACTAGGATTATCTGAATATATCTGAGTATCATCAGCCCTAGGACCGCTTAACCTAACACGTGCGACAACTTTTCCCCTATCAACACTAGGAATCCAACTATCACTAGGTGTAACACTTGTCACCGTAGCTGTTATATTACCATTCGTGACAACAGACCACGTCAACTGACTTGCATCGACGCCACCTATGTCCAAATCAAAATACAATCCATCAGCACCTGTAGTTGGAAAGTTTAAGTCGTAAGATGCAGAATCGTTAGACTGAGTTAAAAAACCCTTATTAGGGTCCCATATGTTAGATGGGCCTGCGTGATTGCTTGTACCACGGTTAAGATTCGGCCTTGCGTGACAAACAACCGGACCACTGTCATACGGATTGATATAATAGTCCACCGTAGCTCCACTAAAACTAGTTCTACTAGGAACACCGTACTGGGTCTGTAAATATCCCCCTGTACTACTTAATCTTACCCTATAAGGTGCCTTACATTTACTTAATGCTTCGTTACGACTAACTGTATTGCCATCCTTATCCGTAAACGATACCGATATACTCCCCGATACACCATTTACAGCCGGCTCATCTCCATCATCATCTCGCCAATAATTATACCTTGTGACCAAATCACTTAAACTCACTGAATTAGTTGATGATGGGACTATCATTTCTATATGACTTAAATTACTCCCAACGTACGGCAAACTGATTGGATTTGTTGCACTTGATGTATTACTAGATGGCGTGATTACCTGACCATCCTGCAACCGAATTGACAACAATTTATCCGTTGATGTGGCTTTTGTTCGACCATTGTCGAATGTTAAATATGGCGCACTACCCACGATATATTTTGATGTATAAGCCGTTAATGCCACAGAACTCTGTGAATACGACAACAAGAACAACAACGCAAAGAACAACGCCGATTTAAGGAATCTAAATAATCTAAGTAAACTGAGTAAACCTGATAAGCCTGATAAGCTTGGTAAGCTTGGTAAGCTTGGTAAACCTGAAAATTTAAATAGAAGAGGTAAACGCCTTGACCTCGGCGATAACCCTACCGAAAACGTCTCCGATTTCGCTACGCGAAATGACCTCGCTGATGAAAATAAGAATTGTGTCTGATTTCGACTACGGTGAAAATTAAAAAGTTTTAGGGCGTAGGTTTGGCAGGCCATATGCCATATGCCATATGCCATAAATGGTAACGCATTTCGATCATCCTGTCAAGTAAATTTTTGTTTTATTTCGATTTTTTATAAATGACTGCTCTAATAATGAGCACTCCCTTGCTTTGAAAGCGATTAAATTATAACCGCTTGACCAATAATGCGCTACCTTTTTTGTTAAAAATTTGTAAAGTTTTGTTAAAGGATGAGTCAGCTTATGTGTGTGTGCTTTGGGGGGAGGGTGTTGGGCGGTGGTTTTTAGCTAAAAACCACCAAATAAAAACTTTAATAAAATCAATACCTTTCCTGACCGATTTTTTATGGAATTAGTTTTTTTGAAAGTGAATACTTTATTTTGCACCTACGTAATTTAATTGGCGCCACGATTCGTATACCACAACTGCTACCGAGTTAGATAAATTCATACTGCGGCTTGTTGCTAGCATGGGAATGCGTATTTTTTTGTTTTGGGGTAATAAGTCGAGTATGGTTGCAGGTAAACCTCGGGTTTCGGGACCAAACATTAAAAAGTCATTTGATTTGTAATTGACTTCGCTATGTGGTTTTTGTCCTTTTGTGGTTAGCGCATACAGTTGAGTTTGTAGGTCTATTTGGTTTTCGTCCATAAAGCAGTTAAAGTTTTTGTAGCGTTTTACATCCACAAATTCTTGATAATCAAGTCCTGCTCGTCTTAACTTTTTGTCGTCCCAAAAAAAACCCATAGGCTCAATAATATGTAAGTTAAAGCCTGTATTAGCACATAGGCGAATAATGTTACCAGTATTGGCTGGAATTTCGGGTTCAAATAAAACGATGTTTAAAGCTAGTGTGGACAAAACTTTTCTCTTCTATTTTTAATATTTATGAATTGGTAATATTATCACAATTCTCAGTCCACCAAGGTGACTTTTTTCTGCTTTGACAGTGCCGTGATCGCGGATGATGGCATTAGCGACAATAGCAAGCCCTAGCCCTGTTCCGCCTGATTCGCGGTCGCGAGCTTCGCTTGTGCGATAAAATGGTCTAAAAATCTGATCTAGTTCACTTTCTGAAACACCAGGGCCGTCGTCATCGATGGTTATGGTTATTTTTTGTTGTTGTACCGTAAAATTGATAATAACTTCTTTATTTGAATAACGAAATGCATTACGAATCACGTTTTCAAGCGCGCTACATAGGGCAATGGGGTAGCATAATATGGTTTGGTTGGTCGGCGGGGTTGCGACTAGAAATGTTTTTCCTATTTGTTCTGCTTCAAAAGCGGCGTTATCAAGCACTTGTTTAAATAGTACATTAATTTTATTAAATTCTCTAATTTCGTTATTGTCATATTGCTGTCTTGCCAATAAGAGCAAATCCCCAATCATTGAATCAAGTTTTAATGCTTCATTATTAATTCGTACAACTTCGCTACTTTCACCTTGTTTACGTCGCAATAATGAGGTCGCAAGTTGTAGGCGAGTTAAAGGAGTACGTAATTCGTGAGAAATGTCAGAAAACAAGCGCTGTTGCACATCTTGCATTCGCTTTAGTTCCCTTAACATGTGGTTAAAACTAGCACCCGTTGCTTTATATTCAGACGATCCGATTTGTTCAAGCTCTGGCCTTTCTTGTAAATTCCCTTTTGCTACTTGATCTGCTACTTGTTTTAAACGCCTTGCTGGTTTAGCTATACTCCAAGATAACCAAAGCAAAAACGGAGAACTTGCAAGCATAGTCAAGGTTAATAATAGCAAAGGGTGATCAAAAATGAAGTTAACAAATTGAGATTGCGTATCTGCGGCTTGTTGCAAAATATATAGTTGATATTCTGCATTAGCATAATGAAGCAAAAAAGGCCCTATAATTTCTTGGGAATCATAGATTTTTCTTGCTGGATCGGCAACATTATGCGATTTTTCACTGAAATTTTTAATTAAATCAATGTTTTTAGTTTCAGCGGTAATGATTTGTTCATTAGGTGTAACAATAAATAAAGATTGCCCTGGTTTTTGATGACTATCCATGACAACAATGAAACGCATCCACCACCGAAAGCTATCTTTAGGTATTTTAACAAGATCACGTTCAATTTGGTTGGCTAATAGGTTACCGCTTTCTTTATCTTTATTTGCTAAATAAGTCAAATTTCGAGAATCAAGACTCGGTAACACCATAATTAACATAAGAAAGAAAACTATAGTCAGCAAAAATATAGTAAAAATTCTGATTGTTAGGCGATCAAAAAGCCACATTTTAGCTGACCTTCATTTAAATATTATCTTATCCTTGCAACAAATCATCAGTTTGATCAATGACAAATAAATAGCCTTTAGAACGCAATGTTTTAATCCAAGGCAAACCATCGCTCCTAGGCGGAAGTTTTTTTCGTAAATTAGAAACATGAACATCAATCGATCGAGCAAGTGGAATAAACTCTTTGCCTAAAACGGTTTCACTTAATGTATCGCGCGATATTATTTTACCTGCGTTTTCAAGTAGTTTAAGCAATACTTGAAACTCCGTGCCCGTTAATTCAATATATTTGTTATCAAAATAGACTGATTGTTGTTTCCGATTTACATTCAGTTTATCAATAGTATATTGATTCTGCTTGTCTAAGTCATCATCAACGATATTATCCCAATGGGTTCTACGTAAAAGCGCATTGATCCGAGCAATAAGCTCTCTATCATTAAATGGTTTTAAGATGTAATCATCAGCACCAAGTTCAAGCCCAATAACTTTATCATACTCATTATCTTTAGCCGTCAAAAATATAACAGGGACTGTAAACCTACTTCTAAGTTGAGATAATACACTAAGTCCATTCATTTCAGGCATCATAATATCAAGTAAGATGAGATCTATTGTGCTGTCAAACTTTTCTAAAGCTTCAATACCATTATTAGCTACTTCAACTTGATATCCCTCTAATTCAAGTAATTCGCGTAATAATAAAGCAATTTCTGGATCATCATCAACTACAAGTAATTTACTACTCATTACAGGCCTCTTTATATAATACATTTTTGCTACTTTTTTACCTTAATAACCAATACAACTCATATATAACGTCCCATTATATATGTAAAAAATACCAATAATATAGTAAATTATTGTTAAGTTTTATGTGCGAAATATTTTGACGTTATTAAAACCTTGGTCAATTAGATAAAGTGCTTGTAATTTACTCATAACGCCGCGTTCACAATATAACAAATATTGTTTTGATTGATCCAAATCACCAAATTGCGTTGCTAACTTATAAAATGGAATAAGTTTGATATCAATGTCGTTCAATATGAGTGGATTATCCTCTTGCTCTTCTGGAGAGCGAATGTCGATAACAACATGATCTGCATTAAGCATTGTGACTGTTTCGACAGATGTTATTGTGGTGTCTGTTTGTTTTTTTATTTCGCGGATATCAATATTTTCAGCATTTTCAACCGCTTTATCTAAAACAGCAAAATCAAAATTCAACTCTTCAGCTTCAATTTTTTCTTTGATAGCTTTAACCGTTGGGCTTTTGGATATGACACCACAAAATTCTGGCATTGTTTTAGCAATGTCTTCGGTGCCTATTTGACGTGCAAGATTGATAATTGTTTCTTTATCGTGCGTGATAAGTGGACGTAAAATTAATGTGTCACTTACATTGTCAATTAATCGTAAATTAGTTAGTGTTTGGCTCGATACTTGCCCCAATGCTTCGCCTGTGACAAGTGCTTCGACATTATAACGTTGAGCAATTTTCGATGCGGCACGGATCATCATTCTTTTTAAAATAACCCCCATTTGCCCATCATCAATCTTTTCAAGTATTTCACCCACAACATCAGAAAAGTCAATGGCTATAAAACGTACTTTATGCGAACTTCCAAATCGCTCCCATAAATAATGAGCCATCTGTTTAACACCGATTTCGTGAGTTTTCCCTCCTAGATTAAAAAAGCAATAATGCACCCTGCTACCGCGACGCATTAACATGTAACTTGATACACCAGAATCAAAACCACCCGATATAAGCGACAACACATCTTCCTGTGTACCTGTTGGAAAACCACCAATTCCAGCATGTCGCCCTTTGACTAGTAGTAATTTGTCATTGTCGATTTCAAGGTTAACGGTGATGTCTGGTTGAGTTAATTTCACTTTAGCCGATACAACGTGTTGATTAAGCCCACCGCCAACATAACGTTCAACATCAATTGAAGTAAAGTCATGTTTTCCTCGGCGTTTGACTCGCACACAAAAGGTTTTATTCTCAATTAGTGGTGCATAATAATTTAATGCTTTTTCGAAGATGTCATGAACGTCAACAAAGGTAAGCTCGTCAACAGCTAGAATATGATGAATACCTGGAATACGTGTTAATAGCTCAAGGATCTGAGCTTCACTATTTTCAACTTTCGGGCGAACTTCAATAAAATCCCAATGACGAACCACAGCAACATCTTCAATGTGATGCTTTAAAATGTTGCGAATATTACTCGTTAATATTTTAATAAAACGTAAACGGACAGAATCACTTTTAATGGTAATTTCAGGAAAGAGCTTAACAATAAATTTCATAAAATCAATGCGAACTATATAAATTTAGCACTATTATACTGGTTTTCCTCCAAAACATACAATTGATTATGGAAAATAGCAAAATTATAAAATGAAGAAAGTATCAATAAGTTTATTTTTTTATAAACCAATAATACATTATATAAAAAGATAATTTTTAAGCTATAAACAGTGTGTTTTTACTTATTTAAAGGGATAAATGCTCAAAACATATCAATTATATCTTAAATTTTACTTGCTTGTTGGTCTGTCTTTCGCTAATATTTCGCATCAATAAATTCTGTTGTATAACACATAAAATTGACAGGTTGAAATGTACGAATTTTTAATTATAAGCTATTTAATTATTGCAATTGTTATTATTGGATTAGTTCTAATACAACGAGGCAAAGGTGCAGATATGGGCTCATCTTTTGGTGCAGGCGCGTCGGCAACTTTATTCGGCTCTTCAGGAAGTGGGAATTTTTTAACCCGTGCTACAACAATATTAGGCATTTTGTTTTTTGTGATAAGCATCTTACTGTCAAACTTAGGTAGCAAACCTAGTGTAACTTCAAGCAATGAATTTAACTTCATTGATGATGTTGTACCGGCAACAACACAATCAAACGAAGACAATACAGTACCTGTAACAGCGCCACTTGTTCAGCCTGTACAACAAAATTCGACATCAGATATTCCAGAATAAAAACGGCGCCGTGGTGGTGAAATTGGTAGACACGCTATCTTGAGGGGGTAGTGCTCTAAGGGCATGCGGGTTCAAGTCCCGCCCACGGCACCAAATCAATAATCAGTAATACTCTTTTAAACCGAACAAAGCACATCAAATCTAGCAATAAAAAGCCTTGAAGACTATTTCAGCAACTTAAAGCAGCTTGTAATTCTTGTAATAATACCTTTTATGTATAGCTCGTATGTTGAAGCAATCTATTTTGAAGTAGATCAAAATGGACTAGAACAACTTGCATCATTTAAAACTGATGATGGCAAAATCTTAAGGGATACTATGAGTAAAATGGCGTCTATAGCGACTGAAAATGTCAAAAACATTAAAAGAACCTAAAGGCACAAGAGAGAAGAAACTAATCAGCAAGATTAGCCAAGTAGTCACTTTTATTTAAGCTATCATAACGTTTTATTTATATAATTTAGTAAAAAAAGATACTAATAGGCTACTTGCAGTTAAAAATAAAATTTCGCCGACAATTCGTCGGCGAAAACGTTACAACATAATAGAAAATTACGCAAAACCTTTCAAACCAACCACATGAACATGCTCATGATTATTGATCACTTTACGAACCAATTTGTAGGTTGTGCCTTTTTCTGGACTGATGTTTTCTGGAGCTGCAATGATTAATTGCATTTCTAGCCGTTCACAAAGCTCAAATAACGTTGCAATAGATTTGGCATCTAGTCGAGCAGCTTCGTCCAAGAATAATAAACGACACGGTGAAATATCTTTGTTGCGCAGACGCTTAGATTCGTCTTCCCAACTTTGAATCACCATTAGTAAAATCGACATTCCTGTACCAATTGCTTCACCTGTTGATAGTGCGCCACTTTCAGCACGTAACCAACCATCAGCACCTCGATTGACCTCAACATCCATTTCTAAGTAATTTCGGTAATCAAGTAGCTCTTCACCAATATTTTGCGCAGTACGTTGTCCCATATCAATATGTGGATTTAAGCGTTGATAGAGTTTAGCTAACGCTTCAGAGAACGTTATGCGATTATTACTAAACAGATCTTGATGCTCATTTTTTTCATCAGACAATGCGACTAGCAGTGAAGAGTGGGCTTCACGAACATTGACATTTAAACGTACACCGTTAACTTGCCCAAAGGCCACTGCTTGTAAACCTTGGTTAAGTAAGCGGATACGATTTTGCTCACGTTGAATCGTTTTACGAATAATATTAGACACACTTTTTGAGCTAATCGCTAATTGTTGCTCACGGGATGTTAGCTCTTCGGTCAAACGTGATAATTCTATTTCCATCTGTTCAATTGCTTCAATAGGGTCATCAGTTTTGACAATATCTTGACGAATTCGCTCGCGTAGGTGAGCGTAAACTGCAATGTAAAATTGAATTTTACGTTCAGGCCGTTTTGGATCTTCTGATAGTCTTAATACATCTCGCAAATGTTCATTATCATTAACAGCCAGACGTAACGAACCTAATGCCTTATCCGACATTGAACGCAACTCATCAGCACTTAAATAAGCCAGCTCCCGACGGTGTAAACGCCGTTCAACACTGTTTTCTTTGACTAAACGTAATACTAAACACCACCCTGCTTTGGCTTCAACAACTTGCTTACGTAGTTGCTTATAATCACGCAGTGTTTGTGTAAGGCGTTTTTGCATTTGTGTCATTTCGCTTTCGCACATAATTAGTTGTTTTTCAAGCGATGTGCAATGCAGGCGATTATTATTTAATTTTTGATGAATTTCATCACGGCGAATTCGAGCTCGTTCTTCAGTGATCGCATCAGCTTTTACGCCAATTTGTTCGATCTCTTTTTGTAGTTCTTGCAGCATATCGCGTTTAGTATCAAATGCACTTTTAAGCGAAGCCAGCGTTTGGTTATATTGGTTGTATTTATCTTGATACTGTTGCATCTGGCTACGCGCTTCAGCTCTTTGGACTTCAACTACTTCTAATCGAGACCGTAATTTTTCATTTAAATCACTATTTTCGCCCAACATGCCAGCCGAATCTTCATAACTAAAATGAGCTCGGCGTTGCATGACTTCAGTTAACGCGAAGACTTGTTGACGAATCGTTTGTTGTTGTGCTTTAACAGTGTTGTAATGTTCACGAAGCGATTCATTTTGTTCGGGATCACTTTGTAAAACTGCCACTAAAGGTTCAAGTTCTGAAACAGTATTTCGATTACGGCTAACGTATTGCGCAGATTCTTGCGCTACAACTAATTGCTCACGTAATTCATCCACCCGATCAGCTAAATCATCATCTGCAAGTAAGTGCATCTGAGCAATAAGCTTATTGACGGTAACTAATTGCTCTTTGCAATTAATAACTTGTTGTTGGTTTTGCTGATCAATGCTTTCTTGAGATGATAATTGACGCTCAATTTCGGTGCGTCTTATCGCTAATTTTTGTGCTTCCGCTTCAGGATCGATATCAAAAGCAACAGCAAGATATTGTCCTATAAATTGTCCAACATTTTGCTCAATACGTTGTAATTTTTGTAAATCAAATGAGAGCGTTGCAAAACGTTCATGTAATTCATCACGTTCAGCCGATAGTTTTTCAAGATGAACTTCACGCGCGGCACGACCAAATAGTGGTACACTTGGAAAACTCGAAAATCGCCATTGACGATCGCCTGTTTTGACTAGTACCGATTTATTCATTTCCTCACAGTCAAAAACACTATCATCAAATGATGAAGGATCACCTTCGATAAAGTATATATCTTCAGGATAATCTTCATCACTTTCCGTTAGGGTTTCTAATTGCTGTTTCACTAATGATAAATCAGGCACAACAATAGCTTGCCTTGCAGGGCCATAGAGTGCTGAAAAATAAGGTGCATCATCAATGGTTACATCTTCATAGATTTCAGAGAGTAGCACACCATTAAATCGTTCAGCTAACGAAGTTAAACGCCCATCGTCCACACCACTTGGTTGATTAAGTTGTTCGATTTGGACATCAAGCTGGCTACGCCTAAAATTGATTTGGTCGCGTTCAGTTACAAGAACACGTTCTTGTTCAAGCAGCTGTTGCATATGTTGTGTTACAGCTTGGCTGTGAGTAAATGTGTCACCTGTTTGTTCTTGCAAAGCAATTAGAGCATCTTGAGCTTTTAACCATAGTGGTGCTTTTTGTCGATAATCGGAAATTTTCGATTGAATTTGCTCAAGTTCTTGCCTAAATTCAATACGTTTTTCGCTTGATTCGTTAGCCCGTTCAGCATTCTCATCTAGCTGGGTTTCGATCTCTTGTTTTAATTCGTCAAGCTCATCATAATTAATTTGTCGCCCAATACGTTTACAAAATTGTGTTAATAATGATTCCGCTTCTTTTTGTTCAAAAAAGCGTTGTTCTAGTTCATCAAGTTGCAGCTGTAAATGTTCCGCTTGTTCAGCTTGATAACATTGTGATGGCCACTGTCTTAATGCTTCTTTTGCAGCTACAAAGGAATCACTACGAGTTACATCACCAACCAATTTAACGACCAATTGATAAGCTCGATCAAATTGATTAATGGCGGCATCAGATATACTTAATTTTTGTTCAAGTTCAAGAACTTGTTCGGTGATCTCTTTTTGCTTTTCATCAAACACGGCAAAGTGATCTTCGATATTGCTAATACCTAGTTTTGGTAACTGACATAATGACTGAGCATTCTTTAATGCCTGTAAAGCCTGTTGATATTGAATTGCTCGTGTTTGTTGAACATCAAGTGCTTGCTGATAATCCGCTAACTGTGTTTTGATTTCATCAACTTCTTGCTCTGTTTCGTTGACCTGATCACGGTAAACTTGGTACTGTTCATTCGCTTCAAGCACCACTTCGTTTTGTTCTTCAAGTTTTAAATTTAAGTCATCTAAATCTGCTTGATAGCGGTCAATTTTTTCTTGTTGACGTAGCGCTGTTTGTGCTAAGTTGAGGTGATCATTAGCGGCTTGTAAATCAGTTTCCAAATCGCTTTGCGATTCTTGATATTCTTTAAGTTCTTTCGCCGTTTCTATTTGGCGGTATTGATTGCTGATAAGCTGATCTTGCGTTTTAAACATATCACGACGCAAGCCAAGTACAGATTCAATATGCACTCGACGTTCGTTAGCATGACGCATATAATCAGCAGCAACATAATTGGTCGACTCGGTAATAAGATGTTTAAATAAATCACGATCGGATTGTGTAACTCGAATCGCTTCTAATGTCATTCGATTTTCACGAAGTGCCGCTTCCATATCTTGGAAAGCTTTACGTACACCACCATTTTCAGGTAATAAATAGTCGCGTAGTGAACGAGTAATCGCACTTGAAATCCCACCATACAGCGAGGCTTCAATTAAGCGATAATATTTACTACGATCAGATGAAGAACGTAAACGTTTAGGTAATATACCAAAGTCAAACATAACTGAGTGATAATCAGTAATCGAGTTAAATTGTTTGAAAATAATGCCGTCCATTGATTCGACTTTATCTTTTAACTCTGGCAACGATAAAATGCGTGCTTGTTTATCATTTAAACGTTCAGTAACTAATTCTGTAGGACTAATAACGACAGGTAAACCTTGCAGTAAAAATGGTTTAATATCCACTTTTTTGTCACGCCCAGCAACTTGCTGTAAACGTACACCACAGATAATTCGTTGGTTACGAGAATTAATTACATCCAGCATTGAATAACAAACACCCGGTTTTAACTTACCATGCAAACCTTTATCACGTGAGCCAGATGTTGCCCCCGCTTCGGTGGTGTTTCTAAAATGTAATAAGGTTAAATCGGGTATCAATGCTGTAACAAAAGCCGCCATCGTGGTCGATTTACCTGCACCATTACCACCAGATAAGGTTGTAACTAGCTGATCAAGCTCAAACGTTCGAGCAAAAAAACCATTCCAGTTTATCAGAGTTAATGAGTGAAATTTGCCGTGTCCAATCATGTTTATTCTATCTCCTCATTAACATCATCATCTTGTTCTTCATTGTTATCATTATCTAAGATTAAGGTCGATTCAATTTTAATTGCTTCGCCATCTCGGATTAAACGTAATTGGGCTTCTTGCGCATCATCACCACTACGAACATCAGCCCCAAATCGAAAAATAGCTTCGTTAATACGAAAGCGTGAGCTGTCGTTTCCAACAATAAAAAAAATCATACCAAGTCGTCGTAATCGATTTAACGCCGTTTTTACTTTATCAAATAATTTTTGACGATCTAAATCTGACCCCGTTGAGCGTTGATTCACTAATTTAAGTAGTTTACTTTCGTCAGCTAATGAAACTAGCTCATCAAATAGCTCTTGTAGGGTAAAAACACCTTCGTGCGCTAATCGTTCAGGGCTTAGATACAAATAACAAAGAACCTTACCAACAAGCATATCAAGTTCAGATAAAACAGATCTTGGAATTAATGTTGTTGAACGAGGTCGAAGATAGAAAAAACCTTCAGGAGCTCGAATTAATTCAACATTATAACGTTGGTAGAATTGTTCAAGCTCAAGTTGAAAATCCATTAAAAATGCGTGATGATCAAGTTCATCAATACCAACATGACGGCCTGAACGTAATAAACTATCCAATTCTGGAAAAATAGGATTAGCAATCGCTTGCGCCAATTTTACAGGCATATATTTATCTATGGACGCCTGAGAACTTGCCGCAATGCGCCCCATGACATCATCAAGATGATGAGCCGTTTGTTCTATTTCTAAATCTTTAGTATCTGTCGATGACATGTGCTTGCACCTCAGCTCCATAATCGTTAATAAGTTTCCATTCAGCAGGAATACCAAGCAGATCATCTTCGGCAATACCGAGACGAATAGCTTGATCAATGAATAACCTTGCAATATCAAAATGCTGCTCACGTGGGAACTGAGCTAAATAACTGCGAATGGCAATACCCATATCAAGTGGTTTATTCTCTTGTTTAAAAACCAATAAATTTTGTTCAATATGCGCAATAATATGTTCTTGAATTTCTTCAATCATTTCAAATTCAAGCTCTGATGGTAATTCCCCCGTCACTTCGGCATCATGTAACGCTAACTCTTCATCACGCATATCAAGTAAGCGTTCAGCATTAGCAAAAGTCAGTGACCAAGGTAAATCAAAATATCCTTGAATCGATTTGCGTAAACGTTGTGAAAATACACGGTTTTTATCTAAGTCGATAGCTGTACGAATAAATTTATGAACGTGTCGATCGTAACCTATCCAAAGATCTATGGCTTTTTGTCCCCAACCAATAATGCGGTCAAGCTTACCTTGTAGATCCATGACTACGTTGTTAATTTTATCTAGTTCAGGTTTATCAAGCGTTGCATCTTGTATCAAAAGTAAACTGGCTTGTAATTTATCGCCAGCAGCGGCTAAAGTATCTTGTAACTCGCGCAATGTTTGCGATGTTTCGGTAAGTAATCCTTCACAACTGGTAATTGCGGCCTGCCAATCTTGACTTAATAACGCCGAGATATTTTGCTTCACATCGGTTTGCTGTTCATCCATGACACGTTGGGTGATATCAATACTATCAAAAATTTCTGCGACCGAATATTTTAACGGAGCAAAGACATTTCGGTGCCAATGTAAATCATCACCGCCTTCGACAGCTGCATCTGCGGCACGTTTTAATTCCTGCGCAACAATAGATAATTGAATGGATAAGCGCAATGTCGAAAATTCGCGCTGGCGAATATAATAATCAGAAATGCCTATCCCTAATGGTGTTAAACGATAAATTGAAAAACCATCAGTCATCTCACTTGCAAACCGCGTAATAAAACGCTGACGCACTAAATCGTTAATTGCATTATTGGCTCGTATAGTGATGGTATCTTCACTTTGTTCAAAAATTTGTGAAACATGCCTAAAAGCATCAATCAATTCAGATTCTGTCATTTCGCCATCAAAACGTTCACTATTTAATACGGCAATAGCCAATAAAAAAGCTAACCTTTCAACTGGCAAAGTGATCGAAAAATCATTCTTTTTTGCCCAAGAGACCAGTTCCGGCACTGATTGGGAAAAATCAATCATAAAAGTTCCTCAATTCAACGAGAACAAAATCGAAACATACCGTAGAGCTTCCATTGTTTACGGTATAAACAGAAATAGCGTCAATTATATAACAATATAGAGTAAATTTGTAATGGAATTCGATGAAAGAATTAAACTGTATTATTAAAATTCTGGCTACTTAAATATAAACTTATAATAATATTAATTAATAAATATCATCAAAATAAATTAAAATCTTATTTCTTGCATAAAAAATAGATTCCCTACTCGCACTGATACCTATTTATGCTAAAATTAATATACTCTATATAAACTAACGTAAGGATGTAACAAAATGCATATCGGTATACCTAAAGAGCGGTTAGCCAATGAAGCTAGAGTTGCAGCAACTCCCCAAACTGTTGGACAACTGTTAAAACTTGGTTTTACAGTTTCTGTAGAACAAGGTGCTGGGCATGCTGCTCATTTTGAAGACCAAGCTTTTATTGATGCTGGAGCCACAATCCAAAATACACAAGACATTTGGCAAAATGATTTAATTTTGAAATTTCATGCGCCAACTGATGATGAAATCGTGTTAATGAAAGAAGGGTTAACTCTCATCAGTTATATTTACCCAGCGCAACACAAAGAATTATTAGAAAAACTAGCAGCTAAAAATATTACTGTTATGGCAATGGACTGTGTGCCTCGTATTTCACGTGCACAATCTTTAGATGCCCTCAGTTCAATGTCTAATATTGCTGGTTATCGTTCAGTTATTGAAGCTGCAAACCAATTTGGCCGTTTCTTTACTGGTCAAGTTACCGCTGCAGGTAAAGTCCCTCCTGCCAAAGTATTAGTTATTGGTGCTGGTGTTGCTGGCCTTGCAGCAATTGGTGCTGCAGTAAGTTTAGGTGCGATTGTTCGTGCTTTTGACACTCGCCCTGAAGTGGCTGAACAAATTAACAGTATGGGAGCTGACTTTTTAGAGCTTGATTTTGAAGAAGAAGCAGGATCTGGCGATGGCTATGCTAAACAAATGTCAGCAGCCTTTATTGAAGCCGAAATGGCGCTATTTGCTGAACAAGCTAAAGATGTAGATATCATTATTACCACAGCGTTAATTCCGGGAAAACCGGCACCAAAACTTATTTCTAAAGAGATGGTTGAATCCATGAAACCAGGTAGTGTTATTGTTGATTTAGCAGCATTAACTGGCGGTAACTGTGAATTAACTAAACCGGGCGAAGTTTTCGAGACTGAAAATAATGTAAAAATTGTTGGCTATACCGATTTAGCTAATCGTATGCCAGCTCAAGCATCACAACTTTATGGTACAAACATTGTTAACTTATTAAAACTGCTAGCTAAAGAAAAAGATGGCAATATTAATATTAACTTTGAAGATGTTGTTATCCGTGGTGTAACAGTGGTTAAAGAAAAAGAAATAACGTGGCCAGCACCACCAATTCAAGTATCAGCACAACCTCAGAAAAAAACTTCTGAGTCAATTGCTAAACCTGAACCAAAACCAATGGATCCACGTAAAAAATATGGAATTTTTGCATTAGCCATTCTAGCCTATTTCTGGCTTGCGAATTCTGTACCCGAAAGCTTCTTAGGGCATTTCACTGTTTTTGCTTTATCTTGCGTGGTTGGTTATTACGTTGTATGGAATGTTACGCACTCTCTACATACTCCACTGATGTCAGTAACTAATGCAATTTCTGGTATTATTTTAGTCGGAGCAATATTGCAAATCGGTGATGACAACGGTCTAAGTACAGCAATTGCCTTTGTTGCTATTTTAATCGCTAGTATTAATATTTTTGGCGGATTCTTTGTTACGCAAAGAATGCTGAAAATGTTTCAACGTGGCAAGTAAGGGAGGGAATAAACCATGAGTAATGGAATCATTCAAGCAGCCTATGTTATTGCTGCATTACTTTTTATCTTTAGTTTACGTGGTCTTTCTAACCAAGAATCAGCCAAATCAGGAAATATCTACGGTATGATTGGTATGGCTATTGCACTTATTGCAGCAGTAGCTAGTATCAAGGGTGGATTACACTGGATCGTAATCTCAATGATTATTGGTGCAACAATTGGGTTATACCTTGCTAAGAAAGTTGAAATGACGCAAATGCCAGAACTTGTTGCGCTACTACATAGCTTTGTTGGTATGGCAGCTGTACTTGTTGGTTTAAATAGCTTTTTAGACTTAAACAGTCATTCACAACTATTTCATGGTAATGAGCTTACTGTACATTTAGTCGAAATTTTTGTGGGTGTATTCATTGGGGCTGTAACTTTCTCAGGTTCTGTTGTTGCATTCGGTAAATTAAATGGCCGTATTAGCTCTAAACCACTTTCTATTCCAAATAAACATTATTGGAATTTAGCTGCGATTGTTGTTTCGATCATATTAATGTATACCTTCATTGAAGTAGAAAATGGAACAGGTGCACTCATTAGTCTATTAATTATGGCAATAATTGCATTTGTATTTGGCTTCCATCTTGTTGCCTCAATTGGTGGTGCTGATATGCCAGTGGTAATCTCAATGCTAAACTCTTATTCTGGTTGGGCAGCAGCAGCAGCGGGCTTTATGTTAGGTAACGATCTATTAATTGTAACAGGCGCATTAGTTGGTTCATCAGGTGCAATTCTTTCATACATTATGTGTAAAGCGATGAACCGCTCATTTATTAGTGTTATTGCTGGTGGTTTCGGTAGTGATAGCAGTTCAACAAGTTCATCAGATGAAGAACAAGGTGAATACCGTGAAATGCAACCTGCTGAAGTTGCACAAACATTAAAAGAAGCGCGTTCTGTTATCATCGTTCCTGGCTATGGTATGGCTGTTGCACAAGCACAAGGTGCAGTAAGTAATATTACAGAAAAACTACGTGCAATGGATATTGAAGTGAGATTTGGTATTCACCCTGTTGCCGGACGTTTACCAGGTCATATGAACGTATTATTAGCTGAAGCGAAAGTGCCATATGATATCGTTCTTGAAATGGACGAAATCAATGATGACTTCCCAGATACTGATGTTGTTTGGGTTATTGGTGCAAACGATACTGTTAACCCAGCGGCAGAAGAAGATCCAAATAGTCCAATTGCTGGCATGCCTGTTCTTGAAGTTTGGAAAGCAAAAACGGTTGTTATTTCTAAACGCTCAATGAATACTGGTTATGCAGGTGTACAAAACCCACTATTCTTTAAAGAAAATAGCTATATGTTATTTGGTGATGCTAAAGATAGTGTTGAAAAAGTATTACAAAACCTTTAATGATTAATTCATTAATATACTGCGGCTTCCGCCGCAGTATATTTCTAAAATAGGCACTTAATTTAAATTCGCTTTAGCTAAAAAATCGATTATTTGATCCGTTATTTCACGGTGTATCTCTGTCCTTGTGCGATTCCCACCATCTTTACAAATAATTGCTTCTCCTTTAGCATCTTGCTCTAAAATATCTATAGCGCCTGATTTACAAATTTGCATGAAACTAAAATGCATTGCATCAGGGATAACAATATAAGTTGATAATGATTTTGAAAGAAACTGTTGTAAATAACCAGATTCTAGCTCTACATTCGTATCACCAACATCAATACCAGCACCAATGATTAAAGAAGGAACAGTAATATTTTTCAAACTATCTGCAGTAAATCCTCTAACTAATCCAGCATCTAAAGAAATAAATGACTTTATTCTCGGATCTGACATGTTTTTATTTAATTGTGGGTTATCTAGTCCAAGTTCATTTACTAACTGGCAAGCTTTTAAATGTGAATGTATAGTGCAATCTTGTTTAAAAAGATCTGTATCAAACCTTGCTCCAGCAAGTGCAGCTACTGTCCAACCTCCAAGGGAATGTCCAATAGATGAAATTTTATTCATATCAATATAGTTTGCCAAAATCTCATCTATTTGTAACGCATCAATAGTTTTACTTAGATCTTGAGGACGTAACCACAATTTAGTAGATTGAGTAATATCTTTATTAAAATAAGTAGTTCCCGGATGATTTGGTGCAGCAACAATATATCCCCTATCTGCCAGTTCATAAGCAAGCCAATTTAAACTTTGCCAACTTCCTCCATAACCATGCGAAATAACAATCAAAGGATGTTTACGATAATTTGAAATAGGTGCAGCATCAGGAATAACTTTAGAACCATAAAAAATGGCATTATCACCAATAGTTACTGCTATTTGTTGATCATTGGTCGGATACCATATTGCAATATTTAAAGGTCTACTGTCTTCTTTGTTATAATAGATTTCCTTAAATCCCACATTTGAATAAGCATAGTTGAAAAAGGGAAAGGACAAAATAAGCGAATAAAGCAAAAAGTATAGTTTAGTCATTAAATTAATTTCCATTTAACAATGTTTCTCTTTTTTTAATGCTATAGTATGAATAACAAAAACACAATAAATAGTAATAGTAAAAATCAGTAATTAGTAGATATTTTTATTGAAAATAATCAATTACCTAACAGCATGAAACTTTAATATTACGACCAAACTAGAATTTTGAGATTGGATTTGGGGTGGTATAACGATTAATGACTATCTTTTTTGATTTGTTCTTTATGATATAAATAATAAGCTCCACGAGACACCATTCTTAGTTGAAAAATAAGATCTTCAATTAATTTTTGTCTTTGTACTGTATCAAAATCAATTGCTTCAGCTCCCGCATTAAAAGCAATAGTTACCATTGCTTCTGCTTGAGCTTCATTGTAATGGTGAGGCATCTGGTTGGCATTATCAAGATAATCAACAAGCTCTACAATAAAGTGTTGGATTTCTCGAGCAATAGCAGAACGAAAAGCTGCTGATGTTCCAGCTTTTTCGCGGAGAAGTAATAAAAAGACTTTAGGATTTTTATCAATAAACTCAATAAATGTGGTAACAGATGTCCGTAGTACACTACCACCTTTTTCAATACGCTTACGCGCTTGTCGCAATAATTGACGAAGAGTCAAACCACTTTCATCAACCATGGCCAAACCTAATTCATCCATATCGCGAAAATGGCGATAAAACGAAGTTGCAGCAATACCTGCTTCGCGGGCAACCTCTCTTAAACTTAAACTAGCAAAACCTTGCTCGGCATTAAGTTGATTAAATGCCGCATCAATTAAGGTACGGCGGGTTCTTTCTTTCTGTTGAGCTCGAACACCGCCGCTGGTCTTGATATTTTTCATTTTATAGCTCAATCCTAGTTGTTTATATTTAACCTAATATTAATTTGCTGATTTTAATAATCGCTCTTTTTCAGCAAACACTTTCGGCATATGCTCACGGATAGTTTTAGCTATAGTTTCATAGCGAGAACGTAATGGCGAGCCAGGACGATAAATCAAAGTAATACTGCGTGATGGTACTGGCTCTGCACAAGGAATATAGCAAATATTATCTCGAACACGCTCATTAGGTGCCGCAAGCTCTGGAAATAAAGTGATTCCACGGCCAGCAGAAATCATACTACGAAGCGTTTCCAGACTGGTTGCTTTAAACTGTTTATCCTCATCAATACCAACTTGGAAACAATATCCCATTGCATGATCTCGTAAACAGTGACCATCTTCTAGCATTAAGAATTTTTGTCCTTTTAACTGAGATAGTTTAACGACTTTTTTACTAGCCATTTCACTACTTGCAGGAACAGCTAAAAACATCGGCTCGTCAAATAATGGTAGCTCAATAAACTGCGAGGTTTCTTTAACTTGAGCAACAATGGCACAATCAAGTTTTCCACTTTCAAGCTGAGCAACAATGCTAGCGGTTTGAGCTTCGTGTAAATACAGCTCTAACTGAGGGAAAGACTCATGTAACACAGTAATCACATGTGGTAAAAGATAAGGTGCTATCGTAGGAATCAAGCCGATATGCATTGGTCCTGACATTTCTTCACCTTGACGACTTGCCATTTCTTTTAGAATTTGAATGTTACGCAAAATCTCTTTAGCTTGCTCAACCAGCATCATGCCTGTTTGAGTAAATAATACTTTGCGACTAGTACGCTCTAATAACATTACGCCTAGTTCATCTTCTAATTTCCTAATTTGACCACTAAGAGTTGGTTGACTCACATTGCAAGCATCAGCAGCTTTACGAAAATGACGAAATTCAGCTAATGAAACAAAATATTCCAAATCACGAATATTCATAATGTCCCCAATAAGTTATTAGTTAATAGTATATACTCAAACAACTTCCATATGTAAAGTTATAACAAATAACATTCTTCATAATTTCTTAAACTATAATGCTTTATAAATTATATTCTGTAAAACAAATAAATAAAAAGAAATGTTGAGTATGGTTTTATTTAGTCTTTATTCAGCTAATTAAAATACTCTAACAAGAGCAAAACAAAATTTGTCGCTTTTAATTAAATACTGCCAATGTTACTATTGTTGATAATTATATTAAAAAAATCAAATATAATATTTAAACTATTTAGTAAAATTACAATTTTATTGTACTCATAAATACCGATGCTAAGAAACATGGAAAATTATTGACAGTTACGATATAATCGCGCGCTATAGTTGTTATTAAGCCAAAAACACTTTTTGAGGTGCGCTATTTTTAAACAAGTTTCACGTTTTTATCAAAAGTTTTTTCGCCATGAAGAAAAAAACAACAAACGACAAAAAATTGGTTATGTGTCTATTGCACGTAATGAGCATAATATATCCCGTAAAGACATTAGTGCGAATGCATTAAAAGTCCTCCATCGATTAAACAAACAAGGATACGAAGCTTATTTGGTTGGAGGATGCATAAGAGATCTCATATTAGGCAAAATGCCAAAGGACTTTGATATCACAACTAATGCAACACCAGAACAAATCCAAAAAATTTTCCGCAACTGTCGCTTGGTAGGAAGACGATTTCGTCTTGCCCATATTATGTTTGGTAAAGAAATTATTGAAGTAGCGACTTTTCGTGGAGATCATGATTCTCAGAATGGGCAAAACAATATTTCTAAACGTTCACAGTCTGGTATGTTGTTACGCGATAATGTTTACGGAACCGTTGAACAAGATGCAATTCGTCGCGATTTTACTATGAATGCACTTTATTATAGTGCAAATGATTTCACTTTACGCGATTACTGTGGAGGGTTGAAAGATTTACAAAAAGGCATTATTCAATTAATTGGCGATCCACAAACACGTTATCGAGAAGATCCCGTGAGAATGCTAAGAGCCATCCGTTTCGCAGCAAAACTGAATATGAAAATTGAGCCAGCTACCGCTGGACCAATTAAAGATCTTGCACCATTATTGAAAAATATTCCCTCTGCTCGACTTTTTGACGAGTCCCTTAAACTTTTACAAGCAGGATACGGTTATAAAACTTACCTGTTACTAAGAGAATATTGTCTTTTCGAACAGCTATTTCCGACTATTGAGCGTTTATTGGCTAATAACCAAAATAGTCATTTAGAAAAAATCATTGAGCAAGTTTTAAAAAATACTGATTATCGTATCGCTAACAATAAACGAGTTAATCCTGCATTCCTATTTGCTGCTTTTTTTTGGTATCCAATTATTGAACAAGCAAAAGAAACAAGTGTTGAAAGCGGTTTGCCATTTTATGATTCGTTTTCGATGGCAATTAATGAAGTGCTTAGTGAACAATGTAAAAATATTGCCATACCTAGACGCTTAACCACCATAATGGGAGACATTTGGCGTTTGCAGCTACGGATGAAAAAACGAGATGGGAAACGTGCATTTGCTATTTTAGAGCACCCTAAGTTTCGAGCGGCCTACGATCTTTTAGAAATACGAGCATCAATCGAAAAAGGTGAACTCTTGGAGTTAGCTAAATGGTGGGATGAGTTTCAATACACTTCACTCGAAAAAAGAATAGTGATGGTAAAACAGCTAAACAAAATGAATAAACGCAAGGGGAAACGTTAATTTTTAATTCGCACTTTTATAAATAACAGCTATAATGCTTCAATTAGAATAATCATAATAACTTTTTAATCATTGATGAAAAAATTAGCGCCTTCTCTTATTGCAATAGCTGTTACTCTTTCTTTGTATAACAACTCTAGTTATGCTATAGATTTACCTAAAGCCGCTATTAGCAATAACCCTCAATGTCTTATAGGCGTTCCTAGGTTTGATCGCCCTTTAGTCAATGGAGACATAAACAGCTTACCTGTAAATGCTGAAGCTGACCAATTGGAAGTATTCTATCCAAATATAGCCGTATATAAAGGTGATGTATTAATAGAACAAGGTAATCGCACCGTCCAAGCAGACAAAGTAACAATCGACACTCAAGATAACAATAATCGAGCTGTAACACTAGAAGGTGATATTACTTATCAAGATAATTTAATACAACTGAAAGGCGATAATGCATCAATGAATTTAAATAACAATGATGCAAATATGAGCCCTAGTCAGTATCAACTTGTCAATAGACTTGGTCGTGGCAATGCGGATCAGATGAAACTTGAAAAAAACCGATATGTTATTTTAAAAAATGGTAGCTACACATCTTGTCCTGTTAATGACAGTACATGGAACATTAAGGGCACAACGGTTATCCATGACAATGAAGAACAATTACTAGAAGTTTGGAATGCCGTATTTAGTATTGGCAAAGTCCCAGTCCTGTATTCACCGTATTTACAACTACCAACTGGAGATAAACGCCGTTCGGGTTTATTGATGCCTAATTTAGGCTATGACAGTATTGATGGTATTGATTTTTCAATGCCAATTTATTGGAATATTGCACCAAATTATGATGCTACTTTTACACCAAGAGCTTTACAAAACCGTGGTGTACAATTACAAACAGAATTTCGCTATTTAAATGAACTAGGATTAGGTACACTTGCATTTGACTGGCTACAACATGATAGTAAATATAATGAAGATAGAAGCAATCATGTTAATGGTAACAATTATGATGATAATAACCATCGTTGGTTGTTCCATTGGAAAAATGAAGAACTAATTAACTATAATTGGCGTTTTTATGCCGATACAACTCGAGTTAGTGACAATCAGTATCTCACCAATCTAAATTCTAAATACGCTTCTCAAACTGCTGGATATTTAACACAGTTTTATAAAATCGCTTATAATGATGAAAATTGGGATATTACTTTAGGCTATAGGCACTTTCAGCCATTTCATTCAGAACTAAAAAACTCGCTTTACCAAACCGAACCACAATTGGATATGAGTTATTATAATAATGACTTGGGACCATTCAAATTTAGGACATTTTCTCAAATATCTCATTTTTTGACATCAGGGGAAGATAAACCTAAAGCATGGCGAGCTCACGTTGAACCAACGCTAAATTATACTTTAACCAATTCTTGGTCATCATTAATCACCGAAGCTGGTTTTATGGCAACACATTATAATCAAGATCGCATTGATAAAGATATATATAAAGACTTAGATAAAACTGTAAATCGTTTTTTACCTAAATTCAGCATTGATGGTAAAGTCATCTTCGAACGTGATATAAGTTTTATTGATGGTTATACCCAAACATTGGAACCAAGAGTAAAATACATTTATATTCCATACCGAAATCAATCCAATATTGGCGCCTATGATTCCACTATATTACAATCAGATTATATAGGTCTATTTAGAGATCAACCTTACAGTGGTCTAGATAGAATTGCCTCAACCAATAAAATATCAACTGGTGTAACAACTCGGTTTTATGATAATAACAAGGTTGAAAAATTTAACTTATCCATTGGACAAATTACTTATTTTACTAAATCAAAAACTAGTGAACATAATAATGATTTAGATGAAAACTCTGATACAGGTAGCATTACTTGGGCATCTGATAATTTTTGGCGCATAAGTGATGATATAATCTTTCGAAGTGGTGTTCAATATGATACTCGGATTGATACGATTTCATTAGCTAATACAATATTTGAGTACCGACCATCCGGTGATAAGTTAATGCAATTATCTTATCGATATGCAAACCGTAACTATATTGACGTTGTAGATAAAAACCCTTCTTATAGAGGTTATAAGCAAAATATTTCTCAAGCTGGAATAATGACTGCTTGGCCATTATCACAAACAGTTAGTGCTGTTGGTTCCTATTATTATGACGTTAAATTAAAACAAACTGCAGATAGCTTTGTTGGTTTGCATTATAGCGATTGTTGTTGGGGAATGACGGTACAGTATGGCAGAAAACTAACAGATTGGGACAATATTTCTCGAAAAAGTAAATACGAAAATAAACTGTCTATTAACTTCGAATTACAAGGTTTAGGCAACAACCGAGATACCAAAGCTAAAATGCTAAATTTCGGTAAGCTACCATATACAACAACATTTGAATAAAATACTTTTGCAAATATAGATTACCGATAAATTTATTGTAGGCTACCAATGCCTCAACAACAAAATGAGTTGAGTGAATATGAAATTATTAAAACTATTTATCACCTTAAACCTAAGCATAAGCTTAGGAATTATAACTCCATTATCTGCGAATGCCGCACCAAAAGTGGTAGAACAGGTTGCTGCCGTTGTTAATAACAATGTCATTTTAGAAAGTGATGTTAATGATATGCTAAAAACAATTAAAGCAAGCACTGATTCCCAAAATCTACCTAATGATAAAATACTCAGACAACAAATTATTGATCGTTTAGTTATTGAAAACTTAATTTTACAAAAAGCAGCTAAGGCTAAAATCACTGTTAGTGATGACGAAGTAACCAATGCAATTGATAAAATTGCGTCTGAAAATGATATGACCATTGATCAACTTCGAAGCAAACTCTCAACAATGGGGATCAGCTATAGCTCCTATCGAGAAAGGATCCACAATGATATGTTGATTGATGAAACTCGAATGCATGAAGTAAGACCTAGGATCAAAATTTCAGAAAAAGAAGTAGAAAACTTAGCAAAAAATATTACTCGCCAACCAGCTAATAATATTGATGTAAAAATCAGTCATATTTTGATTTCTATACCAGAAAAAGCATCTAAACAACAAATAGACAATGCTGTAAATAAAGCACAAGATATTATCAATCGGGCACAAAAAGGGGAAAACTTTGCTAAATTAGCTACCTCTTATTCAAATGACGACCTTGCTTTAAAAGGCGGCAGTATGGGTTGGCATAAACTAAATGAATTACCGACCCTCTTTGAAGAACGTTTAGTACGTGCAGCAAAAGGTAGTATTATTGGCCCTATTCGTTCAGGTGTTGGTCTGCACATTATAAAAGTTGATGATACTCGTTCAGAAGCACCAAAAACTATTACACTTCAAGAAGTCAATGCTCGTCATATCTTGATTAAAACAAACGTATTAGTTAACGATAAAATTGCCCAACAAAAACTAGCCGATATTCGCAAATCAATTACTAATGGCACAATAACCTTTGAAGCTGCAGCTAAGGCGAATTCTGAAGATACAGGTACAGCCGAAAAAGGAGGCAATTTAGGTTGGAATCGTCCTGAAATTTATGATAACGGGTTTAGAGACGGCTTATCTCAGCTAAAAAAAGGAGAAATTAGCCAGCCAATAAAATCATCTTACGGATGGCATTTAATCCAATTAATTGATACAAGACAGATTGATGGTACAAATGCGATGAAAAAAGATCAGGCCTATCGACTTATTTTTAATCGTAAATTTTCAGAAGAAGCCCAAGCATGGGTTCAAGAAATAAAAGGTGACGCTTACATCAAAATTACAGGTGAAGATAAGCATGAATAATCGTGTTCACCAAGGGCATTTTGCCCGTAAAAGATTCGGACAAAACTTTTTACATGATGACTATATCATCGAAAGTATTGTTGCAGCGATTCAACCAAAAGCAGATCAAGCGCTAGTGGAAATCGGACCAGGACTTGCAGCATTAACAGTACCTGTAAGTAAATATGTTGATCATTTAACCGTTATAGAGATCGACAGAGATTTAGCCAGTAGATTGATCGAAAATCCATTTTTACATAATAAACTAACCGTTATTGAACAAGATGCACTGACCTTTGACTTTAATCTATTGGCCGAGCAATTAGATAAACCATTAAGAGTATTTGGTAACTTACCATATAATATCTCAACCCCTTTGATGTTCCATTTATTTGAACATGCAAATATCATCACCGATATGCATTTTATGCTACAAAAAGAGGTAGTAACTCGCTTAGTTGCAGCACCTAACAGTAAAGATTATGGTAGATTGAGCGTAATGGCTCAATATTATTGTCAAATCATTCCAGTTCTTGAAGTCCCACCAACATCATTTAAACCTGCACCAAAAGTTGATTCAGCAGTAGTTAGATTAGTACCCTATAAAGAAAAACCTTATCTTGTTAATGATATAAAAACACTTTCTCGTGTAACTACAGAGGCATTTAACCAACGACGTAAAACTATTCGTAACAGTTTAAGTAATATGTTTACTATTGAACAGTTACTTGAATTGAATATTGACCCAACTTTACGTGCTGAAAACTTAACAGTACAACAATACTGTCAACTAGCAAATGCATGGAAATAATATTATGGCAAATCTACTTATTGGTGATATTCATGGCTGTTATGATGAATTTATGCGGTTACTTGAAAAAGCAAAATTCTCATCATCAGACACTCTGTGGCTAACTGGAGATCTTGTTGCTAGAGGTCCAAAATCACTAGACGTTCTAAGATTTGTTAAACATAATGCCAATCAAATTAGATTGGTATTAGGTAATCATGATCTACATTTACTATCGATTTATGCCAATATTACGCAGGCCAAAAAGAAAGATAATCTTGAAGAGCTCATCCGTGCGACAGATCTTGATGAATTAATGAATTGGCTACGTAAACAACCATTAGTTCAAATAGACGAATCATTAAAACTAATTATGACTCACGCAGGTATTTCACCACAATGGGATCTTGAAACACTAAAAAAATGTGCCAATGATTTGAATGCTATGTTATCAAGCGATTCTTATATTTTATTCCTTGATAAAATGTATGGCAATTTTCCTGATGAATGGCAACCAGAATTACAAGGCTTAGATAGGCTACGTTATATTGCTAATGCATTAACCCGTATGCGTTTTTGCTATGAGGATGGTCGGCTAGATTTCTACTATAAAAAATCACCCGAACAAGCACCATCAAAACTTAAACCTTGGTTTTTATTACCTAGTAAAATTTCAAACGAATATAGTATCGCTTTTGGACATTGGGCGGCATTAAATGGCAAAGGGACACCAGAAAACATTTATGCACTTGATACAGGATGTTGTTGGGGTGGAAAACTGACATGCTTGCGCTTTGAAGATAGAAAATATTTTAAAAAGAAAAACATCGAAATAAAAACTAGATAAACCACTATAAAAGGATCAATTATTATGTCTGCTTTATCTGCCATTAAATCAATATGGAAAATGATTAACTTTATTAGAGAAATATTTCTTAACTTAATTTTTCTAATTATTATTATTTTGATCTTTAGCTCTATTGCATTAATCAAAGAAGCACAAAAACAAGAAATTGTTCCACAATATGGTTCATTAGTTCTGGATATTGAAGGAATTATTGTTGACAACACACTTTACAGTGATGAAATCTATGCTTTACAAAACAAAATCTATGGCAAAAAAGTCAATACTTCTCGTGAGAATAGTTTATTTGAATTAACTCAAAAAATAGCTCAAGCTACTACTGATCCAAAAATTACAAGTATAGTACTTAAATTAGATAATTTTACTGGTGCCGATATAAGTTCGCTACAATATATTGGGAAATATTTAACCAAATTTAGCGAAGCAAATAAACCTATTTATGCTTTTGGTTCAAATTTCAATCAAAGCCAATATTATTTAGCTAGCTATGCTAATAAAATATACTTAGCACCACTTGGTTCTGTTAATGTATATGGGCTATCCGCTAATAATCTATACTATAAAACCTTACTTGATAATTTAAAAATCAATACACATGTTTTTAGAGTAGGTACTTATAAATCAGCCATTGAACCATTTATTCGCAATGACATGTCTGAAGAAGCAAAAAGCAATACAACACGCTGGTTAACACTTATGTGGAATAACTATCTTAATGACATTTCTACACAACGAAAAAAAGCCGATACACAATTGGTTCCCGCCCCAAATATTATGTTAACAGCGTTAAAAGAAACTAATGGTAACATGGCTCAATATGCTATATCTAATGGATTAGTCGATGCTATTGCCTCTAACTATCAATATGAACTTGATTTCAATAACCAACATGAGGTTAGCATTTATGATTATCAACTTAAATCAAAAAATGAAAAATCAAACAGTGACTCTAAGGGGAAAAAACCACTGATTGCAGTTGTATTTGTCAATGGTACTATCACCAATGGCGAAAATAGTAGTAATATTGCTGGTAGCCAAGACATTGTTGAACAGCTGAGAAAGATTCGTAAAAACTTAAACAAACATAACATACAAGCAATAGTATTACGTGTAAATAGCCCTGGGGGTAGTGTAGATGCATCGGAAGCAATTCGTAGTGAACTAGAAGCGCTACGTGATTACCAGATTCCTATCGTTGTATCTATGGGAGGAATGGCTGCATCAGGTGGATACTGGATATCTACCGCATCTGATTACATAGTTGCTAGCCCAAATACGATTACTGGCTCTATTGGTATTTTCGGTATTATTCCAACATTCGAAAACTCTTTATCTCATATTGGTGTTTATAGTGATGGTATAACTACATCACCATTAGCAAATAATACCTCAACACAAAATCTGCCTAAAGAAATGAGCCAATTAATTCAAATGAATATTGATAATGGTTATCAAACATTTATTTCGTTAGTAGCAGATGCAAGAAATATGACAACCGAACAAGTCGATAAAATTGGACAAGGCCAAGTCTGGTTAGGGTCAGAAGCAAGCAAAATTGGACTTGTTGATAAGTTAGGCGATATTGATGATGCCATTGAAACTGCTGCAACATTAGCGAATGTAACTGATTATGAAATTGACTGGCAAAAACCAAAAGGAAATTGGTTTAATGCATTTTATTCGGATATGATAGCTATGTTACCTAAATCCACTGCAGAAATATTTTTTGAACAACTACCAGCAGCGAAACAACTTAAAGAACATGTTTCTTTATGGAATAAGTTTCAAGACCCACAAAATCGCTATATTTATTGTCTAAATTGTGCCGACGTGCGCTAATACACAAATCATTATCTACCATGCTCGTGGTAGATAATGATTCGCCAATTTATACCTAATTGTTTTTATCTTTTAAGCTATTTAGCCCTGATTGGGAAAAATAACGCATATGATTCATCGCTTCTTGAATGTATTGATAATTTGGTGTTTCATCTGTTTCACGATTATGTAAATCCATATAATGATTAATACCTAATCGATTCACGAAATAAATATGATCAGACGTTCTAACTGCATAAGAACTATAATTTGACATCAAAAGCCAATTACGATCAGTTATAGGACTAAATAAGTCATAACCTGTCGAATAATCGCTTATATCATTTTTTACATATAAATAATGTTTCATTAAGGTAGGAACGACATCTTCATGGCTAGTTAATTTTTTACTATTATTTTTAAGATTTTCTAACTCTTTCGCGCCAATAATAATAAAAGGAACCTTTGTTTGTGCATCAGTATAATTACCATTATGCCCCCAAAATCCAAGTTTATTATCATTCATTTCTTGAGCATGATCACCAGTAATAATCAATATTGTGTTATCTAAAGAACCTGATGCAGCAAGCTCATCATAGACATTTTGTAATAAATAATCATCATAATAAACACTTTGTTTGTAACGATTAAAAATTGGCAAAGGATCTGTATCATTATTCAATGTCATATAATTTAGATCACCAATAGGTTTAAACTTGACCGAAAAATCGGCAGGAAAATCGTAAGCATGAGGAGCATCATAAAATAAAAAAGAAAATGTCGGTCGAGAAGTATCGCGAGCTTTATACCATGCAAGCCAATCCTCTGTGATTTGTTTATCACGACTAGATGCCGAACCATCTTTACTACTGATTCTTAAATTTTTGATGGTGACAAATGCAGTTCGATCAAATTCTGGAGCAGAAACTTTAGCTGAAGTAAAGATGCCGATATTATAGTTTTCTTTTTGTAACGTTGTGATAAACAGTGAAGGAATACTATTTCGTAAAAATGAATCCCAATACGTACCAGGAATACCATAAAATAGCCCAAAAATACCTGTACGAGTTGCATTCCCTGTTGAGTAATGGTTATCAAAAATCACACCATTATTCTGCTTAACAAAACGGAATGTATTAGGAGAAATAGCCTCACTAAAGGTATCATATCGCCAAGAATCTAAGACAATAAACATAATATTTTGTGGCTTATTATTTTCAGGATTAATCACCAATTCTTTTTTGGGATAATCAACACCAGTGTTGTCATTATTCTTATTATATACGACTTTTCTTTGCCCATTTGCATCAAAAAAGCTCATAATCTTTTTCGACGTAAATGGCTTATACAATGGAATATATTCTTTTACAACCATAATAGGTGAATAAGCGTAATAAAAGGCAACCATATGTACTACATGGTTCACTAAAAATGAGCTAAAAAGAAATATTGTTGATATCAAAAGAATTTTTGATTTATTATGCTGTACAGTGAATTTTTTATTAACAAGATAAAGAATAAAATATTCAGCACAGAATGAAACAATAATAACAGCTAACATCAATAAATAAGTAATTATTGAAAAATCAACAACTTGACCCGATAAAACCATTGCTAAAACAGATTGATTTACATGAAATCGGTACTGTTGAAAAACAATAGTATCAATATATAATCCAATTTGGATAAAGCTGAATATTGCAGCAAGAATAATATTACGAATAGACTGTTTAAGCCAAATAAAAGGAATACAAACAATAAAAAGTAATAAATAAGCAGAGAAAAAATGCCCCAACACAGCAAATACTGAAAATGTCACTCCAGCCCAATTAAAAGACGCACCTGGTACAATAAAAAATCGAATTGCTAGTATTGATGAAATAAAGATATTAATTAGAACAAAATAGTATAATTTTTTCATAGTATTCGCTATTGGGTAATGACTTAATGATAAGAATTTTATATACAAAAAAGGCTCAATTCAGAGCCCTTTATTTAATTTAAACAAAATTGAAGGCGGCTACCTTCCTATTCAAAATTTGAGCCGTTAGGTGAATAATTTTCCATTAATCACCTCGAATAAAATACATGATATAGCTTAATACTATTATAACCTAAATAACCACTAATACCATTTTTTCAATGCGTCAGCATCGGATTTTTTTGCATCAACCCATATATCGCCATCAGTAGTTCTCTCTTTTTTCCAGAACGGGGCTTCATTTTTTAATATATCCATAATAAATTCAGCTGCTGCAAATGAATCAGCTCGATGTGCACTACTCACACCTACAAATACAATTTGTTCGTTGACATTAATTTTACCAACACGATGAATAATAGCTACTCGGCTTAATTGCCATCGTTCTCTAGCTTGAGCAATAATATTAACCAAAACCTTTTCAGTCATTCCTGCATAATGCTCTAAAAATAAGCTTATTGTATATTTTTCAATACTACGAACTTTGCCCATAAAGGTAACAATGGCACCATCTTGTGGTAATTGTGAAAGCCAATCGGTTAGCTTATTAACATCAATAGGTTCTTGGCTAACTTTAATAAGATCCATAATACTAACCTCCTGTCACAGGAGGAAAGAACGCAATTTCATCGCCAGCTTGAACAATATAATCAAAATCAACCAATGTTTGATTTACAGCACATAAAACAGAACGCTCTTTGAAAGCCAATAACCATTGATCACCACGATCACTTAATTGTTCAATAAGACGAAAAATTGAAAGTTGTTCTGCATCTAACATCAAACTCTCTACACCAATTAACTCTCTAATTTGGGCAAAAAAAATAATTTTATTCATACTACTCACTGTTCTTATGATTTAGCTACAAAATCGCCAGATTTACCACCCTTTTTTGTCAATAGTCTTACTTGAGTAATCACCATATCTTTTTGAACAGATTTACACATGTCATATATAGTTAACGCAGCAACAGAGGCGGCTACCAATGCTTCCATTTCGACACCCGTTTGACCACTCAATCGACAAATAGATTCAATTTTGACACAACAATTCACTAAATCAGCTTCAATATTAATTTCAATTTTACTCAATAAAAGGGGATGACATAAAGGAATAAGTTCCCACGTCTTTTTTGCAGCTTGGATGCCCGCAATTCTTGCCGTTGCAAAAACATCACCTTTATGGTGTTTTCCCTCAATAATGCTATTTAATGTTTTGGCATTCATCATAATAAAGGATTCAGCTCTTGCTTCCCGAGTAGTGATTGGTTTATTTGATATATCAACCATGTGGGCATCGCCTTGGCGATTAATGTGTGAAAAGGATTCAGACATCCGCTATATATTCCTTAAAAAAGTAAAACTATATTGTATTGCCAAGATAGCAAATTTTATAAATAGATACCACCACATTTGACTAGATCAATAACACACTAAATTTATTAAAATAGAATAAATCAGGTTAGATTTTGCGAGTTAAACGAAAACTGCGTACAATATAACTTTTGATGAATTATAATTGTGACTTTTCAATGCCTATTGCTCATGTAGCCTTACCTGTGCCACTCTATCAACTTTATGATTATAGCTTAGCGATGCCTGCTCAAGTTGGAATGCGGGTTAAAGTTCCTTTTGGTAAAAGAGATACAATAGGCATTATTGTTAACATTGATGAAAAAACAGAATTTAATGTAAAAAAACTAAAAACCATTAAAGCAGTTATTGATAGTGAACCAGTTTTTACACCTTCTATTTGGCAGCTATTAAACTGGGCTGCTAGTTATTACCACTACCCTATCGGCGAGGTTCTGTTTCATGCTATGCCTATTTTGCTAAGACAAGGACGCCATGCGGTCAAAGAAGAAATCAAACAATGGCAATTAACCCAATTGGGGAAGCAGATTGATTTAGAATCGCTATCACGAGCCCCAAAACAGCAATTATTACTATCATCATTTAGAAATAATACTATTTCTAACACTAACGTAAGTAGCACAGTTTATCACGAATTACAGAAAAAACAGCTTATAGAGCAAGTAAGCCACCAGCCAGATCACATTCAATGGCAAACAAATTTTTCAGCTAATGCTAGTTCAATTCAGTTAAATAAAGAGCAGAGTTATGCGATAGAAACAGTCAATAAACAAAATCAACAATTTGAGGTATTTTTACTAGAAGGCGTAACTGGCTCAGGTAAAACTGAGGTCTATTTGAATATACTCTCTAATATTTTAACTGCAGGAAAACAAGCATTAGTACTTGTTCCTGAGATTGGTTTAACACCACAAACAATTAAACGTTTTAAACAACGTTTTAATGCTCCAATTGATATTCTTCATTCAGGATTAACAGATAAACAAAGACTAGCAGTTTGGTTAAGAAGTAAAAATGGAGAAAATGCTATTGTTGTAGGTACTCGCTCATCACTTTTTACCCCATTTAAAGACTTAGGGGTAATTATTATTGATGAAGAACATGATAGCTCCTATAAACAACAAGAGGGTTGGCGCTATCATGCGCGAGATTTAGCAATTATACGAGCTAAATTTAATAATATTCCGATTATTTTAGGCTCTGCAACACCATCGCTTGAAACACTCAATAATGCACAAAACGATAAGTACCACTTATTACAATTAACAGAAAGAGCAGGTAATGCAACGTTAGCCAAACAGTCAATTTTAGATTTGCGTGGGTTAGTACTTACTGCTGGTTTATCACAACCATTAATTGAGCAAATAAAAAAACATTTATCTAATAATAATCAGGTAATGTTATTTTTAAACCGTCGAGGCTTTTCACCATTATTAATATGTCATGATTGTGGCTGGATTGCTGAGTGTCCTCGTTGTGATAGGCCCTATACATTTCATCAGAAACAACACAAGCTGATTTGTCATTATTGTGATACACCAAGAGCAGTACCCAAACAATGCCCAAAATGTGGCTCTACTCATTTAATGCCGATTGGATTTGGAACAGAACAACTTGAACAGCAACTTGAGATTCTTTTTCCTAATATCAAAATTAGTCGTATTGATCGAGATACAGTTAGTAAAAAAGGTGCATTAGATAACTATTTACACAGTATTCAACAAGGTGGTGCACACATTTTAGTTGGCACACAAATTTTGGCAAAAGGACATCACTTCCCTGATGTAACTTTGGTTGGAATTGTAGATGTTGATGGAGCTTTATTTTCAAGTGATTTTCGAGCAACTGAACGATTTGCTCAAATTTATACACAAGTATCAGGAAGAGCTGGCCGTGCAGCAAAAGCTGGTCAGGTCATTTTACAAACGTATCATCCTGATCATCCATTACTTAATGTATTACTAACTGAAGGCTATCAAAAATTTGCCAAGCTGACATTACAAGAAAGAAAACAAACCCAACTACCTCCATTTAGTTATCAAGCATTGATTCGTGCAGCAGATCGCAATAATTATTACGCACCAACACTTTTACAACACATTTATGATTGGTTAAAAGCACATTATAATCATACGTTATGGCAACTTGGGCCAATGCCTGCAAGTCAACCCAAAAAAGCGGGCTATCATCGTTGGCAATTACTGCTCCAACATACAAATAGGCAACATTTGCAGCAAATATTAAATCAACTATTAATAGAAATAGGTCAATGGAATGAAACATCGAAAGTGAGATGGAGTATTGATGTCGATCCAATTGATAATTAGATTGATATTATTTCCACCAATATTAATTGGTGGAAATAATAAATTATAAAATTATTTTACCGGCATTCTTATCTAGTGTTGCTTGACCAATACCAGAAACTTCTTTTAACTGCTCAACCGAAACAAAAGGGCCAAATTTTTCTCGATATTCGATAATTTTATGGGCTTTACTTGGCCCAATCCCCGTCAATACTTTTGATAATTCTTCTGCCGTTGCAGTATTAATATTTACTTGAACAACTTGTTTTTGTTCTTGTTTAACTTTAGCCGATGTCGTTGGAGTTGAATCGGCAAAGCTTATGTTAGAAAAAACAAAACTTGATAATAAAATACATAATAGTGAAAATAATTTCATTTGATTAATCTCCCAAAATAGTTAGGCAAATAAATTTGCTTTATAACTATCTCACTTAATCAAATAAAACAAATTTCATGAATGGCAAGAATGAGAAAAGCCACCTAAGTGACTTTTCTTTTTTTCGATAATTGCTACTATTTTGAGAACTAAATCACAGATTAGCATCTGGCATAATTTCTATCTTAGCTTTAGAGCGTATGTCAGCAGCAAGATAATAATGCATTTCACTAATGAATAAAGGTAACAGCTCAGAAGAAAGATCTTCATATTTTGTTGGGGTATCTACCTTAGTTAGTACAACAATATAAGCACTTTTATCATCGATAAATTCCGCACCAAAAATCCTCTTTCCTGATGCTGATGGATTTAAATTAAATACCATATTAACAACTTTTGGGTCGAGTTCGGTTGAATTCCGTTTCAAGGTGTATTTTTGTGCAAACTGAACATTTTTAGCTTCTCCTGTTTCATTTAATTGAGTCAATATATTATCGACACTAGATTTAAACTGGTTTTGAGCCATTTTTGCATAGAGTTTTTTATGAATTTCGTTTTTCACCTCATCAAATGGCGCAACACCTTCAGGACGATAATCAATTGTTTGTACAACAAAATCATATCTACCATAATTCCTTTCAGCAATTATTAAATCAGAAATTTTCCCTGTTGCTTTACCATCGGCTATCATTTCTTCACTAAAAACTACGTCACTAACTTCAGGATGAGTTGTTATTCCAAATTTATCGTTGAAAAATATCCAATCAGAGGTCTTTACTTCTAGTCCAACTTTCTTAGCAAGTTCTTCAATACTTTTAGGAGAGTCATGTAATGCAATTTTAATTTTATTTTCGTCATTTTCCAAAGTCTGCTGTATTTTTTGTTGAGTCAGTTTTGAATCAATTTCATACTTCGCAAAATCAAAATCCATAACCTTAGAGGGCTGTATATCATCTAATTTCACGATTGCATAACCGCCGTCAACTTTAATTGGTGATGAAATTTTCCCTACTTTTTTCAACTGAGCATTTTTAAAAACTTGAGGTAAAGAGTCATCATCAGCAAACCACCCTAATGACCCATTTTTACCATATGGAGAAATATCATGATTTTGATTGAAAGTTTTAGCAATATTATCAAAATCAGCTCCAGAAGAAAGATCCTTCGCAATTTGATTAGCTTGCTGTTCATCAATAACAAAAATTACACTATAGGCTTTCTTAGCTGGATAAGAATAAGTTTTAATATTTTTATTATACTCATTCTTAATCTCGTCTTCAGTAACATCAATTGTTTTTCTTATAGCATCTTCTGATACAAAAATATATTTAACTTTTACTCTCTCTTTCCTAAAAAACTCTTTTAAATTTTCGTTATAGTATTTTTGTTCATCATCTATCGTAATATGTGTTTCATCAATATCACTTATTGAAGTATTAACTGAAGTAGCATATACACTTCTAGTTTGATTTTTGAGTGAAGATATTTCAGAATCGATTGGCAAAACAAAACTGCTATTTGTCAAAGCATTAATCACCTGTTGTTGCTGCAATACAGTTCTTATAATTTCGGCATAAGCATCTGGAGTAATATTATTTTCAGCTAGAAGGGTTAAATATTTTTGAGTATCAAATTTACCATTTTTAAAAAAATCTCTTTGTTTCTTAATGTAATTTTTAATCTGTTCATTACTAATAGTTACACCTATCTTTGCTGAAAATTTATAAGCTAAATAATTATCAATTTGATCTGATAATACACCCCGACGTATCTGTTTGATAAAAGAACTATCCCCTCCAGTATTCGCTGTTGCTCGTCTAGCTTGGGCTTCAAATTCAGTGCGGCTGATACCGTCACCATCAACTTTGGCGATGTATTGTTGCTGATCACGTGCACTATTATTACCACCGCCAAAACCTAAAAATCCGACGCCCGTGAAAATGAAACATAAAATAATTATTGCAAAAATAATCTTAACAACAAGATTATTTGCTGCTGTTCGGATTGTTTCCATCATTTCTTGCGATTCTCCGTATACCTAATGTTTATTTTTGAAAGTATAGCATATTTAACTAAATTGGCTATTGTCCGAATATTAAGTCCAAAAAAAAAGATCAACACCAAGTTGATCTTTTTCAAATTAAAAAATAATTAATTTAAGCTAGCTGAACGGCCAACACTACTTTTTATTTTTTTTATAGTTTTTTTTACAGGTTGCTTTAATGTCGTTTTTTTAGCTACGAACTCTATACCTAATGGATTATTTTGTAATGCAATTGTTAATACTTCATCAATCCATTTTACAGGATGTATATCAATTTCCGCTTTCACATTCTCAGGGATTTCTTCTAAGTCTTTAACATTATCGATTGGGATTAATACAGTTTTAATTCCACCTCGATGCGCAGCTAATAGCTTCTCTTTTAGTCCACCGATGGGTAAAACTTCACCACGTAATGTTATTTCTCCCGTCATAGCAACATCTGAGCGAACTGGATTACCAGTTAATGTTGAAATTAATGAAGTGCACATAGCAATACCGGCACTTGGCCCATCTTTTGGCGTTGCGCCATCAGGTACATGCACATGGATATCGCGTTTTTCATAAAAATCATTATTAATACCCAATTTTTCTGCACGAGACCGAACAACTGTCAATGCCGTTTGTATTGACTCTTGCATAACATCACCTAATGAACCTGTATAAGTTAATTTCCCTTTCCCAGGTACACTTACCGATTCAATAGTAAGCAAATCGCCTCCGACTTCGGTCCATGCAAGACCAACAACTTGGCCGATGCGGTTTTCATTATCCGTTTTACCGTAATCAAAACGTTGTATTCCCAAGAAATCTTTTAAGTTATCTTGTGTCACAGTTACCTTTTTCAATTTACTGTCTAATGCTAACTGTTTAATAACTTTACGGCAAATTTTTGCAATCTCTCTTTCCAAACTTCGAACACCCGCTTCACGAGTATAATAGCGGATAATGCCGATGATGGCTGAATCATCAATGCTAATTTCTTTTGACTTTAAGCCATTATCTTCTATCTGCTTGGTAATTAAATGTTGCTTAGCTATATTCAACTTTTCATCTTCTGTATAACCAGAAAGACGAATAACCTCCATTCTATCCAACAAGGGGGCAGGAATATTCATAGAGTTAGCCGTTGCAACAAACATTACATCAGATAAATCGTAATCAACTTCTAAATAATGGTCGCTAAAAGCATTATTTTGCTCTGGATCAAGTACTTCTAATAATGCTGAGGCAGGATCACCACGCATATCCGATGCCATCTTATCAATTTCATCTAATAAAAATAATGGGTTCTTAACACCTACTTTTGCCATACGCTGAATTAATTTGCCCGGCATTGAACCAATGTAAGTACGTCTATGTCCACGAATCTCCGCCTCATCGCGCACGCCACCTAACGCCATGCGAATATACTGACGACCTGTTGCTTTAGCTATCGATTGACCTAGCGAGGTTTTACCCACACCAGGAGGCCCGACCAAACACAAAATAGGACCTTTAACTTTATTAACACGGCCTTGAACCGCTAAATATTCTAAAATTCTATCTTTTACACGTTCAAGTCCATAATGATCTTTATCTAAAACTTTTTGTGCACCTTCAATATCTTTTTTAACTTTGCTACGTTTATACCAAGGAACTTGAATCATCCAATCGATATAACTTCGAACCACCGTCGCTTCAGCAGACATTGCCGGCATCATTTTTAATTTATTAAGTTCAGCTAATGCTTTATCTGTAGCCTCTTTCGGCATCTTAGCTTTAGTAATTTTTTCTTTTAACTCTTCATATTCATCAGGTTTATTGTCTATATCACCTAACTCTTTATGAATAGCTTTAATTTGCTCATTCAGATAATACTCTTTTTGAGCCTTTTCCATTTGCTGTTTAACACGTTGTCGAATATTTTTTTCGACTTGTAATAAATCAATTTCTGATTCCATTAATGAAATAAGCAACTCAAAACGCTTTACAAGATTAGCAGCAACTAGAATCTCTTGTTTCTGTTCTACTCTTAAAAAGAGCGTAGCAGCAATAGAATCAGCTAAACGCGATGGTTCTTTTACCAAACGGATAGAATCAACAACTTCCTGAGTTATTTTTTTATTAAGCTTTGAATATTCATCAAAGTTAGATAAAGTTAAGCGGATCATTGCTTCACTTATATCTTCTGCCTTTTTGACTTCGCTTAATGGCTTAACTTTTGCAATAAAAAATTCATTATTTTCATGCACAGCAATATCCATCATTTTGGCACGTTCAACACCTTCAACAAGAACTTTTACAGTTCCATCAGGCAATTGAAGTAATTGTACGACATTAGCAACAGTTCCGACTTCATATAAATCATCTACATCAGGATCATCTTGGGAAGGATTTTTTTGGGTTACAAGAAAAACTTGCTTATCCATTTCCATTGCACTTTCTAGGCAACGTATTGATTTACTTCGACCGACAAAGAGAGGAATTACCATATGTGGAAATACAACAACATCACGCAATGGTAAAATAGGCATAATCATGTGTTTAGTTCGTTTTATTTTCATTTTCTTCTCTCTAGTAGTACAAACCCATTAGATAAATATGGGGGTCGTTTTTAGACATTCAAGCCTATTTTTGGGACATATTGACAGTTTTCAAAGGCACTTTATTTTAGTATTAATTTGAGGCTATAGTTCTTGCCATCATATTTTTATGATGGCAAGTTTATATTTCAAGCAGATAGTTCAGCATTTTCTCGGTATACTAACTTCGGTGCTTGATATTTTTCGACCGTTTCTTTTTCTACAATCACTTTTTTAATAGAGTTCATTGACGGTAAATCATACATTGTATCTAACAATATATTTTCAACAATTGAACGCAATCCCCTTGCCCCTGTTTTACGTTGCATTGCTTTTACAGCAATAGCGTCCAGAGCTTCTTTTGTAAACTCAAGTTCAACGCCATCTAATTCAATCAAAGTCTGAAATTGTTTAGTTAAAGCATTTTTAGGTTCAGTTAGAATATTAATTAAAGCATTTTTATCTAACTCCGATAAAGTACCAATAACAGGCAATCTTCCAATAAATTCTGGAATTAAGCCAAACTTAACTAAATCTTCAGCTTCGATTTGTGCTAATAATTCTGACTCAGAAATTTTATTCTTAGTACTTTTTACATCAGCACCAAAACCTATTCCTGTATTAGTTGATACGCGGTTTTCGATAACTTTATCTAAACCACTAAATGCACCACCACAAATAAATAAAATTTTTGAAGTATCAACTTGTAAAAACTCCTGCTGAGGATGCTTACGCCCTCCTTTTGGTGGAACTGAAGCAATTGTTCCCTCAATAATTTTCAGTAAAGCTTGTTGAACACCTTCACCAGAAACATCTCTCGTAATAGATGGATTATCCGATTTTCGTGAAATCTTATCAATTTCATCAACGTAAATAATACCACGTTGAGCTTTTTCAACATCATAATCACAATTTTGTAATAGCTTTTGAATAATGTTTTCTACATCTTCACCTACATAACCAGCTTCCGTTAATGTTGTTGCATCTGCCATTGCAAAAGGCACATCTAAAAAACGAGCTAATGTTTCAGCTAATAACGTTTTACCACTTCCTGTAGGTCCTATAAGCAAAATATTACTTTTGCCCAATTCAACATCACTTCGACTTGCATAATTACGTAATCGTTTATAATGATTATAAACAGCAACGGATAAAACTTTTTTTGCACGTTCTTGACCAATTACATACTCATCAAGATGCTCTCTAATTTCATGTGGTGTTGGTAATGGCTTACTTATAAACTCTTCATGAGAAAGAAAACTTTTTGTTTCTTCTTTTAAGATATCATTACACAATCCTATACATTCGTTACAGATATAAATAGATGATGGCCCTGCAATAAGTTTACGGACTTCATGCTCACTTTTACCACAAAAAGTACAATAGAGTAATTTTTCTGAATTTTCGTTATTCACTTCTATCACCTATCTAATATTAAGATCGTTTATTGTATATGGCATCAACTAAACCATATTCAACTGCTTTTTCGGCAGACATAAAATTATCACGATCGGTATCTTTTTCAATTACACTTATATCTTGACCTGTGTGCATTGCTAAAATGTTATTTAAACGACTCTTTACTTGTAAAATCTCTTGTGCATGTATTTGAATATCAGAAGCTTGCCCTTGAAAACCACCTAATGGCTGATGAATCATTACACGAGCATTAGGTAAGCAATAACGTTTACCTTTAGTTCCTGCCGTTAAAAGCAATGAACCCATTGAGCATGCTTGCCCCAAACAGATTGTACTAACATCTGGTTTTATAAACTGCATAGTATCATAGATTGCCATACCAGCTGTAACCACGCCACCCGGTGAATTAATATACAAATGAATATCTTTATCAGGATTTTCCGCTTCTAGAAATAACATTTGAGCGATAATAAGATTTGCCATATTATCTTCAACTTGACCTGTCAAAAATATAATTCGTTCTTTTAATAATCGTGAGTAAATATCGTAAGCTCTTTCGCCTCGAGAACTTTGCTCAACAACCATTGGAATAACACCCATATATGATTCTAAAGGCATTTTTATCTCCTAATTAAACAAAATAGCCCAAACAGATATTCCTTATTTGGGCTTTAAAGTGCTCTTTTTGGACTAAATGAAAAAGCAAATAGATTAAGCTATTTGCTGATTCATTAATTCAGAAAACGAGTAATTCTTTTCCGTTACTTTTGCGCTAGCTAATAATAGATCAACGACTTGATCTTCTAATGCAACAGCTCGAATATTCTCCATCGCTTTTTTATCTTTACGATAATATTCTAAAACTTCTTTTGGATCTTCATATGCAGTTGCGATTTCATCAATTAACGCTTGAACACGCGCTTCATCCGCAGTTAGTTTATTACTTTCAATGATTTCACTAAATAATAAACCAGTAGCCACTCGTTTTCTTGCCTCAGCTTCAAATAGTTCTTTAGGTAACTCCATACCTGGTTTTACATTACCACCGAAACGAGATAAAGCCTGCTTACGTAACACATCAACTTCGCGGTCGATTAATGCCACAGGTATATCAATTTCATTATTTTTAACTAAACCATCAATAGCTTGCGTTTTGACTTTATTACGAATTGTTGCATTGAGCTCTCTAGTCATGTTCTTACAAACTTCAGCTCGTAAGCTTTCAACAGTACCATCAGCGATACCAAAGCGTTTAATAACATCTTTTGTAAGCTCTGGTAACTCAAGCTCTTCAACCTTTTTAAGTGTTGCCGCAAATATAGCGGGTTTACCTTTTAGGTTTTCGGCATGATAATCTTCTGGGAAAGTCACATTAATATCAAACTGGTCACCTTCTTTATGACCAATAATTGCATCTTCAAACCCAGGAATCATGCGACCTTGACCTAAAACCAATGCAAAATCATTTGCTTTACCACCTTCGAACTCCGCACCGTCAACCTGACCAACAAAATCCAAAGTAACACGATATTGATCTTGAGCTGCTTTTTTAACCTCTTTCCAAGCACCTTGTTGTTTGCGTAAAGTTTCGATCATCGTCTCTATATCAGCATCTACAACTTCTGCTATCGGTTTTTCAACTTCAATTTTATCTAAATTTTCAACTTTAATTTCTGGATATACTTCAAATTCAACAGTAAAGGTATAATCTTCACCATTTTTATATTCTTGTGGAGTATAAGTTGGAGCGCCTGCTGGATTTAATTTTTCTTGAATAATTGCTTCAACAAAATTTCGTTGCATCAAATCACCTAATGCGTCCTGTAAAATAGAAGCCCCATAACGTTGTTCAACAATCTTTAAAGGTACTTTTCCTTTACGAAAACCGTCAATACGTACTTTTTTTGCAGTATTAATTAGTTCTTTATCAACCGCTTTTTTGATGTCTTCTGATTTAATTGTAATTGATAAACGTCGACCTAAACCTTTTGTTGTTTCTACCGAAACTTGCATCTTTATACCTCGAAATTATTGAATGTTATCCGTCCATAATTATATAAAAACGATAACTGAGCTAAAAAAATATTAAAAATAGGCATGCATTATACCGACCGTAATCGTCTACGTCGAGACATTTAATTGTTTCTTCTCAAGTGCTTTCAAGCGTTTATTCATTTCGTCAATATGTAAAACTAACGACGCGGTTTTACGCCATACTTTATTTTCTTGCAATGGAATACCTGATGAGTAAACACCTGGCTGTGTAATTGGGCGCATTACCATCCCCATACCAGTTACGGTAACTTGATCACATATTTCCATATGTCCATTAATCACGCTAGCTCCACCAATTAAGCAATGGCGACCAATAGTCAAACTCCCAGCCATAATAACACCACCAGCAACCGCTGTATGATCACCGATAATATCGTTATGAGCTATTTGGCATTGATTATCAATAATCACACCATTACCTATAACAGTATCATCTAACGCACCACGATCGATTGTTGTTGAGGCGCCAATTTCAACATTATTACCAATAACAACACGACCTAGTTGGGGAATTTTAATCCATTTACCTTTATCATTAGCATAACCAAATCCATCTGCGCCAATTACAGTTCCAGATTGAATTAAGCAATTTTCACCAATAATACAATTATGATAAATAGAAATATTAGCCCATAATTTTGTACCAGAACCGATTGTTGTATTCTTACCAATAAAACAACCTGCACCAATAACACAATTATCACCTAATACAACACCGCTTTCGATGACAGCATTAGCGCCAATCGAAATATTGCAACCTAGCTGAGCAGTTGAATCAATTACTGCTGTTGGTGCGATATCTTTTGCTGGTGTTGGCGTAGTATCAAGGATTTGTGCTAATTTTGCATATGCAAGATAAGGATTTTTAACAATAAGAGCAGCCCTACCCCAATGTTCAAGACTCTCTCTAGTCATTACGACAGCAGAAGCTTTACATGTTGATAAATTACTTTGTAATTTTTTATCAGACAAAAAAGTAATTTGCCCAGGTACCGCACTTTTCATTGATGCTATACCGGTGATGATTACATTACCATCACCATGTAACTCGGCATCAAGTTGCTTAGCTAATTGCTCTAAACGAATGGAAAACATTAGTTCTTAACCTTTTCCAACACTTTATCTGAAATATCAACTGCATCTGATGCGAACAATGTAGCTCCAGCGCTTAAAATAACATCGTATCCTTCTGTTGCAACAATATCTTTAACTGCCTCTTGAATTTTAGTAAATAATTTTTCAGCTTCTTCTTTTTGACGTTTTTGATAATCTACTGAAAACGCATCAGCCTTACTTTCAAAATCGGAAATTACCTTATTTAATTTAGCTTTTTCAGAAGAAGATAATGTTAAACCATCTTTCTTTAGACGAGCGATAGCTTCTTTAGATTTTTTTTCTTCTTCTTGCAATGAGTTGGCTCTTGCTTCAAATTCATTTTTCAACATTTTTCTTACTGATTCACGTTGAGGCATCCGTTCTAATACTGATTCAACATTAATCACACCCAATTTAACTTCAGCATTTGCAAATCCAGCAAAAAGTAATGCGGCACTAATGCCTAAAACAGCTATAATTTTTTTCACTTTAATCACCTATGTATTTTTATTTATAACATGAATTACCATGTAGAACCTATATTAAACTGGAATTGTTGTGATGAGTCACCATCATATTTCTTAAATGGTTGAGCATAAGAAAATACCAAAGGACCTAATGGTGACATCCACTGAACAGCAAGGCCAGCTGACATTCTAATATCAGATGGAGAGCTATAATCGGGAATATCTTTCCCCTTTAAGTTCCATTCAGTATCCCATACTGTACCTGCATCAAAAAATAGAGATGTTCTAAGATTATCAGCGTATTTTTCTCCAGCAAATGGAGTTGGAACAATTAGCTCTGTACTAACAAAAGCTATAGCATTACCACCTACGGCATCTTTTGATTTTGTGCATCCAGATGTACGTTCTAAACTATCACAAACGCCAGCTTTATTAAGATATACTGCTTTAGGACCAACAGTATTTGATTTAAACCCTCTCAATACTGATGCCCCACCAGCATAGAAGTTTTCATAAAATGGCAACTCTTTACCACCTAAACCACCACCATAACCAAATCGAGCACGAGTTAAGAATATCCAATTATGGTCATTGTCAATTGGATAATAGTAAGATGCATCCGATATCAGTTTATAGAATCGATTATCAAATACAGGTGCGGTGATTTTAGCATTAGCAGTCATTTTTAAACCATCAGTAGGAAAGAATCCACGATCTAAAGAGTTGTATGTCCAATAAGCATTCAACAATAGATCATTTGTATCATACGTAAATGAATGCTCATCTTTTGCTTTTTTACCCATAGAATCAAAATAACGCCACATACTATACTGTGGTTGCATATCCGATAATTTATGATTAGCAAATTCTGTACCAAATCGAACAAAATTATTTTCACTAATAGGGAATCCTAAATTTGCCGATGCACCCCATGTTTTACTTGAGTATTCTGACTCATCATCTTTATCGTCATTTTTATAGGTATTATAGTAAATACTACCGCCTAAACTTACTCCATCAACTGTAAAATAAGGATCAACAAGAGAAATAGATGCTGTTTTATCTGTATCAGTAGTATTAACATCAAATGAAACACTATTCCCTGTACCTAACCAGTTATCTTGAGAAATACCAGCGTTGAAACTGAGACCGCTATCAGAACCGATACCGACACCAAATTTAATACTACCTGTATTACGTTCAGCAACTTTATAAATGATATCAACCTGATCATCTACGCCTGGTACTCGTTCAGTATTTGCTTCAACAGTATCAAAAAAACCAAGTCGACTTAAACGTTCTTTACCTAATTCAACTAATCCATTACTTAACCACGCGCCCTCCATTTGTCGAAGTTCGCGGCGAATTACACTTTCACTTGTGATGGTATTACCGACTATTTTAATATTGCGAACATAAAAACGTTGACCTACATCGACAAGAACAACTAATTTAACTGTATGTGCGGCATCGTCCATTTCTGGTTGAATCGAAACCCTAGGGTATGCATAACCAAAATTAGCAAGTAGACGTTTAACATTATCTTCAATTTCGGTTATTTTTTTGCCATTATAAAGTTCACCAATCTCTACTTTTTCATTAGCAATTTTAGCAATCGCATCTTTATGATTTGCAAAATTACCCATAAATTCAAGTTGAGATACTTTATATTGTTCACCTTCATGAATATTAATTGTAACGTAAATGCCTTTTTTATCTGGCGTTAAACTAACTTGCGTTGACTCTATATTAAAACGAGCGTAACCTCGATTTAAATAAAAGCTCTGCAACTCATCTAAATCTGAAGATAATTTTTGTTTTTGATATTTACGATTGCCAAGCATATTCCACCAAGGCACCTCATCACGCAAAGTAAAGCGCGCAATAAGTTCTTCTGATGAAAAAGCCTTAGCTCCAACAATATTGATCTGATCGATTAACGCCGATTTACCTTCAGCAACAACTAACTTTAAATCAACACGATTACGAGATAAAGGAGTTACAACAGCTTTAACTTGAGCATTGTACTTACCAACACTGTAATAAAAATCTTCTAAGCCCTTTTCTATACCTGAAAGCATAGTACGATCTAACGCTTCGCCTTCACGGATACCCGAACTATCTAGATTTTTCTTAAGCATGTCATCTTTTACTGATTTATTACCGGAAAAAGTGATGCTTGCAATAGTAGGACGTTCTTCAACATGAATAATTAGCTGATCACCATCACGAGAAACAGTAATATTATCAAAGTTACCACTGGCATAAAGTGATTTGATGATACGGCCTAAATCAGCTTCATTAACATAATCACCAATTTGAATTGGCATTTCAAGTAATGCAGCACCAACTGTCACACGCTGCAAACCTTCAAATTTGATATCTTTCACCACAAAATCATCAACACAAAATGCATTGGAACTATATACGGCTGTCGTACTGAACAGCAAAGATGCTATAAGTAATTTATTTATTTTCATCGTAAATGTTTATAACCTCATTCCATCACAATCGTAAAATATCATTGAATAGTGCAATTCCCATTATTACCATTAATAAAAAAAAGCCAATACGAAAAAAACGCTCTTGGGCTTTATTTGATAAGGCTTTTCCGTTTATTTTTTCAAATAATAAAAAAATAAGGTGGCCGCCATCTAACATAGGTAATGGAACAAGATTGATAACCCCTAAACTTATACTGATAAAGGCTAGAAAATATAAATAAGGAGTAAAACCATAACTTGCTGTTTGCCCTGCGCTTTTTGCTATTGTTATTGGTCCTGATAAATGTTTTAATCCAATAACACCTGTTACTAATTGATAAAGCGAACGAATTGTTAACTTTGTGGTTAACAATGTTTGCGCAATACCTTTATTCAACCCATCGAAAAAACCATACTGAACAACTATCGCATCAGATGTAGGATATAAACCTGCAACACCTTCTCCGTTCTTTTGAACGGTTGGTACGAGTTTAAGATAAATATCTTTATTTTTTCGATTAACCTTTAAAGTGATAGCTTGAGCTTTTTTAATTGTATTGGAAAAATCACGCCAATCTACATACGATTGCTCATTATAACCAATAATTTTATCGCCAACACGTAAACCTGCCCGCTCAGCAGCAGAATCTGGTACAATTTTACTCACAATTGGATAAATTTCCAACTCTTTAGGCACAAAACCAAACGCCATAATAGCTGAATCTTTTTCTATATCAAAATGCCAATTGTTAATATCTACACTTTTTTTCACTTCTTTTTGATTACTATCATCACTACTATCAATATAAGAGAAAGTTATATTTGTTTTACCCATTACAGCAATTAAGGCCAAATTGACATCATTCCAATTTTCAATTTTAACATTATCAATGGTCTTCAACTCAGCGCCAGATGGGATTGAGACCAAAGCTGCTGGTGTGTTAGGTATTACATCTTTTACTTTAACTGGATAATGTACTACCCCTATCAAAAAAATAATCCAATAGATAATCAAAGCTAATATAAAGTTAGCAAATGGACCGGCAAAAATAATTAAAGCACGTTGCCAAATCTTTTTTTTATCAAATGCAAATTTTTCGTTATTGCTTGATAAGATTGTTGCTCTTCCGTCGAGCATTTTAACATAACCGCCAAGTGGAATCATAGCAATTACCAACTCGGTTCCACTTAAAAATTTATGTGACCAAAGTTTTTTACCGAAGCCAATTGAAAAACATTCAACTTTAACCTGGCATAAGCGAGCAACACAAAAATGCCCGAACTCATGAATAGTAACTAATATACTGATAGTAATAACAAATAATAATAGTGACCACAGCAAAATCTATCACCTTTTATAGTAAACAAAAAGATAATGCAGTAAAAACAGGAACAGCAGCAGTTAAACTGTCAATACGATCTAAAATACCACCATGCCCCGGAATTAAATGACCACTATCTTTAATGCCAGCTTCACGCTTAAACATACTTTCAGTTAAATCACCTAATACTGAAACAAAAATTGCTAACAAAGAGCTAATAAAAAATACGCTAAATGCCATATCAAACAAATTAAAAAAGTAAGCAATTAGACTAATAATGACTGCCAAACTAACACCACCAATAAAGCCCTCTATAGTCTTACCTGGTGATACTTTTGCTGCTAATTTTCGCTTACCAAATGTTCGCCCTGCAAAATAAGCGCCAGTATCTGTAGCCCATACTAGCACAAAGACATAAAGCAACCAAATTGCGCCTATATAAGAATTAGAATTATAGTTAATGGATCGTAATTCAATCATACTAATAAAAAACGGCACTAAAGTAAAAAAAGCAAATAACAATTTTATAACAATTGAATTACGCCAATATTTAGTTGTATCAGGATAGCTAAGTACTAAACACAAAGCAATTATCCACCATATAATCGATAAAAATAAAATAACGGCAAATACCCTTATTTTTAGTTCGCAGGAATTGGGAATCAAATAAAGTATACTTAGCAAAACAACGATTGAAATAGCAAAAACCAACCTTGAATACTTGTTAGTAATATGAAGAAACTGAGCCCATTCCCACGCTGCTAGTCCACAAACCAGAATAATAATTAAAGAAAATACTGATAACGGGACAAAAAAAACAACCGCTATAACAAGCGGAATAAGCACAATTGCAGCAAGTATACGATGGATTAACATGAGTGTTCCTTATTATGAATGCCTCCAAAACGTCGTTCTCTGGCATTAAATACATTGATTGCTTCATCAAATAAAGTCTGATTAAAATCAGGCCATAAGGTATCGGTAAAGTAAAGCTCAGAATAAGCAATTTGCCATAGTAAAAAATTACTAATCCGATATTCACCACCTGTACGAATAACTAAATCAACTTCGGGAAATTTTCCCATACACATTATTGAAGCAAAACGATCTTCTGTCACTTGTTCTAAAGTGATTTCTCCCTTTTTTATTTGCATAGCCATTTTTTTTGCAGATTGTAAGATATCCCAACGTCCACCATAATTGGCAGCAATATTCAGAACAAGGCCTGAATTGTTTTTGGTTAGATCTTCTGCGCGAACAATCATTTCTTGCAAATGTTCACTAAACCGAGAAATATCACCAATAATATTCAAGCGAACATTATTTTTATGTAAGTTTTTGATTTCTCGATTTAATGCATAAATAAAAAGAGAAATCAGAGCTGAAACTTCATTAGGCGGACGCTTCCAGTTTTCACTACTAAATGCGTATAAAGTAAGAACTTTCACCTTCAATCTTGCCGCATAAGCAACAATTTTTCGTACAGTTTTTAAACCTGCTCGATGACCAATGACACGCAATTGGTTACGTTGTTGTGCCCAGCGTCCATTTCCATCCATAATTATAGCCACATGACTTGGAATACATCTTTCTTGAGTCATGCCATATCTCGTATTGTATCAATCATTTTATCAATTTATTATTTTGACCAATTAACGTGTACCATAAACAACAATCGTTTTGCCATGTGCAGAAATCAAATGTTGATCTTCAAGCATTTTTAAAATTCGGCCAACTGTTTCTCGTGAACAACCAACTATTTGCCCTATTTCTTGCCGTGTAATTTTAATTTGCATACCATCAGGATGAGTCATTGCATCAGGTTGTTTTGCAAGATTTAAAAGTGTTTGTGCAATGCGTCCAGCTACATCTAAAAATGCTAAATTGCTGACCTTTTCAGAAGTTACTTGTAATCGACTTGCCATTTGGCTCGCAAGACGCATTAAAATATCAGGATTAACTTGGACAAGTTGTTTAAATTTTTTGTATGAAATTTCGGCCACTTCACAACTTGTTTTAGCTTTAACCCAAGCACTTCGCTCGGTGCCTTCTTCAAAAAGGCCTAATTCACCTAAAAACTGATTTTGATTCAAGTAAGACAAAATCATTTCGTTACCTTCATCATCTTTAATCAAAACAGCGACAGAACCTTTTAAAATATAATAGAGAGTTTCTGCTTTTTCACCTTGGTGTATAAGGGTGCTCTTAGCTGGGTATTTATGAATATGGCAGTGAGATAAAAACCATTCTAACGTTGTATCCGATTGCGGTTTACCAATCATTATTGCTACCTCTCTATTTAATTTACATCCAAGACACTATAACAAAGTTACACAATAAATCATATATTAACATACAATCATTTTAATCATTATTTAATTAGTTTAATATCAATTGTTTCATGTAATTGTGACCAAAATATGACTGCAGAACCATTTGCTAACTGAAGTTTAACATCGTTCACTTTTTCTTGTAATGATGTTTCGTGTAAACCGTAATCAGTACCTTCACGCAATACAAAATATTCTATAAGGTTATTTAACGTTTCAGGGTCAAGATCTTGCCAGGGAATATTCATTGTAAATTACATCGAGTTAAATTTGATGCCATTTTAAATGATTAAATTAATAATAAGAAGTGAGAATTTAATTATTATAGTTTTACTGAGTTTATCGGTTTTATATCAAGGCTAAATAGACAAGATGCAAACTATATTTTACCTAATACGTTCAATATTAAATTAAAACCACAAGCTAATAAAAAAACCACTCCGAAGAGTGGTTTTTATAATGTAAGAAACTAGCTTACAATGTTTTAACTTGAAGTTGGTAGCCTTGAATACCTGCTTTATGGGTGCTAAAGCTATAAACACTGTTATGCTTAGTACCAGAGGCACTAGAACCTAAGAAGATAGTATCATTTGTACCTGCTCTATTTCCATCACCGGTAAGGAAGCCAGATTCAGCTGCTACACCACCTATATTACCATTTGTACCAACAGGAAGATTTCCATTACCTACTACATGCCATTCAAATCTAAAGCCACTAGTAAACTCAGTTTCACTAGCCTCATAAGTACCATTACTATTTGCATCATCCCATACTATAGCTGCATATCTTTCGCCATATTTAGGTGTTAAAGTAGAACCTAAATTAGTATAGCTTTCGCGACTTAGAAGGTTACCTGTGCTATCAACTAGGAAAATACCTAACACACCACCTGAAGGCATAACAGGGCCAGGATTTGTACCATTACCGTTATCACTAGAGTTACCTTCACCAGGTCCTCCAGGGACGGTACCATTATCACCAGTCTCTCCAGGGTTAGTTGGTTCAGTACCACCATGAGCAGGGCCGCCTGTTCCAAAGATATTACTTACCCATGCCCAGTTACCTTTTGTAGGAAGACCAAATTCAGTTTCTGCTAAAACCTGGAAACCGATACTGGTTTTACCAACGAAATCATTGGTAAATTCAAATACAAGTTCACCTAATTCCGGATCGGTAGAATCATAAGTTGATACTACCGTAGGTGTTGGAATGACAGTCCAGTTACCACTTGAATCTTTTCCAGAAACTTTGAGTGACGTTTTTACTTTTCCTGCATTAGCAGTATCAGTATCACCATCTAAATCGGCTAATCGATATTTGATATGAACTTTATCACCTACTCTAACTACGTCACCTGCAACATATGCTGAGCCATCCGCATGGAATACATCGACAGTCAATTTGTCAGCTACACCTGCATGGGATTTCAATACTGGTGCATTACCGTTGATAAGATTAGCAGTTTCTTTCTGTAACGCAGCAAATGCACTACTTGCTGCATAGCCAGCTAAAAACAAGCCTAGTGCAACTTTTTTAATTGTAAGATTTTTCATGTTTAACTTCCTATTTTTTCTATAAACTAATGTATTATAGTTATACAAACACACCATTAAGTTGGTGTCCCTTCTACTAGATTACCGACAGTTATCGGTAATCTAAACTTTTATTTATCATAAAACGGTTACTTGCAATTTGAATCCTTGGTCCCCAGCACATGCACGAGGAGAAGATGTTACTTGCCTTAAATCTAGATTATTTGGTGCACCTTGTACCGCTGGAATACTAGTACCTGATGTTGCATAACTGTCGTTTCTACCTTTTATAATATAATGGGCATCAGTTCCCATTGCAACGTTAAACCAAGGCCCATTTGGATTACTAGCAGCATTTGGTAATGTTGTCGGGGCAACACCAAGACAAGCATCTGCATTTGAACCAACCAATGACCAAATCACATATGGATTAACGATTGGAGTACCATCAGCTGCAAAGGCTTTAACAAGATATTCCTTACCAACACGCCATTCGTTTGGACCTGCAGGGTCAAACTGAAGTAAAGAACCTGAACTTCTAGCAACTAGTACTCCAGAAGTATTCCAAACTTCAAGGAGACCTGCACTACCACCAGTAAAATCGACGGTAGCACTATTAAATGACTTACCCAAACCATACTGTTCTAGCGAAATTGAAAAATCAACCGCTCCAGTAATATTTGAAGCAACATCCAATGCATAACTATCGCCAATTACTTGTAAACCAGCAGCAGTTGAAGCACGAGATGATACATTATGGTCTTTTACTACTTTTTCAAATGATTTCACAATAACACAAGCAATTTGCCCTGGACATTGGTTTATATTGCCAGAAGTACCGTCAATTAAAGCAATTTTTCTACCATTACTCGTCGCCGTCCATAATTTTGAAAATTCGCTAAATGTTTCAGGAATACTGTTCGTTACATTTTCATCACTAAATCCATCTACATCTAGAAATGTGTTAATTGCGCCATTGTACACTTTAGGCTTAACAAGAGTTGCTAATACTGTCAAACTACTTAACCCATCAGCCGTTTGAGACGTCATTACTGTCTTATTTCCTGAAGTATCAACAGCCCATACACCGACTTTACGCATCACAGGGTCTGGTAATACCTCAAAACTAACAGTGTTAGATGTTGCAGATTTACCGCGACTATCTGAGACGGATAAAGATAAAGAATATTTTCCATTTGTGCTAACAGGTAGCCGCTGACCATTTGCACTAACATAACTAGGGGCAACAATTTTCCAGTTATTTGTATCAATTGGTGGATTAAGCCATGAAGAAGCAGTACATACCCCCACTGTCGCACATAAGAAACCGCCACCAGCATCAATGTCTAGCATATTACCTGCCCATGCTAAACTTTGTAAGTTTTTAGCATTATGAACGCTAACACTTAATGGATAGGTTTGTCCCTCAATTAACTGAGTTTGTTCAAGCCCCAAATCGACAGACATTTTCTTTTCTTTATATTCGAGAACAATGTAATTATTACGATCGACTAAATCATAACGGCTACCCTTTAAAGAACGAGCAGATTGAACCATATCTGGATCTAATTGGTCTTTTAATGGAGTACCAATACGATAGTTCATCGTTAACTCAGCTTTAGTTGCCTTTTTGTTATCTTGCCCTCGTTTATGATCTGCTTTGATAGTAAAAAGAGGAACTGGTGTATAATCAAGCCCTACAGTAACGGCTCTTGGATCTTTTTGTAAATTATCTTTACCAAATAATGCGACTTTATCACCATAGTATTGCTCATACATAAGTGATCCACCCAAATGTGGATATTGTGGTAAATAACCTTGGAATCGAACGTCAAAACCTCTTGCGGCTCGTTCTAAGTAATCATCAAAGTCTCTAGAATCCTTCCAATCAGATAAAGGGTGGTAATAGTTAGCAGCAAACTTCATATAATCAGTCCATGCTTCGGCACCAACACCTAAACGATTGTGCGCACGTTGAAAGTCATGATCAAAAAATACGTTATAACCAAGTAACCATTTTTTATCATCTACATCCCAACGTTGACCAACACCAAAGTTACCTATTCGACGGTTATGTTCATATTCTTGAAACGACATTTGGCTAAATATTAATGTATCTTCGGTATCGTACCATGGGCTAAATAACTTCAGGTTGACATTATTAAATGTACCTTTGTCACTCAAATCAAACTGCAATTGAGCTGTACCAAAACGCCCTAAAAAGTCTTGAACAGCGCTACGAGCAGGATCTACAACTTGATTTTTAGCTCCATTACGCACATAATTCTCTGCGTAATCTTTACCTCTATTCTTTAAATGCCCAGATAAGCCTCCGTTATCTGACGAAGTTATTTGTTTCCAATCTTGACTAGCTAAGGTTTGTAATGTTGAGGCAACTTGGGTCGAAAGTGTGTCTTTATCTTTTTTTACATTATAATTTTCATCTGAGCCTAACTGAGGTAAATTGGCATACTTATCGTTTTTATTACTTTTTTGTTTAATTGCAGGCAATAATGGTGAGTTTTCAGGCAAGACCAAGCGCTCTCCGACCTCAACTACATCTTTTTTATCAAAGCGCCCTGCATTCATTGCCCGTAATTCCGAAACCGAAATACTACTTAACAGTGCAATTTGATAAAGACTGCGCTGTTGATCATTTATCATCTCACGAGCTTTTGAACCATCTTTTAACTTAATTATCTTATTGCTATCTACAGAATCTTGTGGTTTCTGAGAGCCAATAGCAAAAGCTGACTGCCATCCTAATGTAGCAATCACAAATGCAGAGATAATTGTTAAATTAAGATTTTTTCTCATCTTAACATTCCTTATTTTCCTACGACAAACCGCATAACACAGAATTTCTAACTAAGACTAACTTGTCTTCATTAAGTATTTATGTGCTCATTTATTTTTATATTTTATGCTCTTTACATTTCTTTACATTACCTAGCCTTTTCAATTTTATTACAAAAAAGTCATTTATCCAAATTATTTCTTTATTTTTTTGATTTTTTTTGTAAATTGTATTTTATACTTATAAAATACAATTACTTAATCAATTAAAAATTACAATTATTATTAAGAAATTAGGAAAAATTACAGATAAAAATTTAAATAAAATTTACAAGAAACAAATAAAAAACAGCTAAATTTGTAATTTCAATTTTTTATATAATATTTTTTGTTGATGGATTATCGTTATTTATTGGCCTTCATTATAAATTTCTAAGTTTTCTAATTCTTTAGAAACTGAGTGTTTTTTATTTTCACCTCTTTTTTGTTCTAATAATGATAGGTAGTTATCATCAACCCCTTCAGTAACATATATTCCATCAAAAACAGAACACTCTAAATGATGAATATTTGGATTTTGCTCCGTGATTGAATCAATTAAATCGGATAAATCTTGAAAAATAAGCTTATCAGCACCAATATCTTTCGCTATTTCATCAACTGTTTTATGGTAGGCAATAAGTTCTCTTGCAACAGCCATATCAATACCATAAACATTAGGATGCCTAATTTCTGGTGCAGCAGAAGCTAAATAAACTTTTTTAGCACCAACTGAGCGCACCATCTCAAGAATTTCTTTTGAGGTTGTTCCTCTCACAATGGAATCATCAACTAATAATACGTTTTTCCCCTCAAACTCAATACGGTTTGCATTAAGCTTTCTTCTTACTGATAATTTACGGGCTGTTTGCCCTGGCATGATAAATGTGCGGCCAACATATCGATTTTTAACAAAACCTTGTCGGTAAGGTTTATCCAAAATACGAGCAATTTCAAGAGCTGCATCACATGATGTCTCGGGAATAGGAATGACAACATCAATGTCAATGTCCTTCCACTCTCTCGCTATTTTTTTCCCCAGCTTTTGTCCCATTAAAATGCGTGATTGATAAACCGATACACCATTCATCAAAGAATCTGGTCTTGCAAAATAAACATATTCAAAAATGCATGGGTAATATTGAGGATTATCAGAACATTGCTGAGAATATAATTGGCCATCTTGGGTAATATAAATTGCTTCTCCTGGCTGGACATCACGCATAAATTCAAAATCAAGAATATCTAATGCAACACTTTCTGATGCAACCATATATTCAATTTGTTGGTTCTCAAGTATCCGTTTACCAATAACTAAAGGCCTAATCCCGTAAGGATCACGAAAAGCGACAAGACCATGGCCAATAATCATCGCAACACAAGCATAAGCACCTTTAATTATATTATGCACATTATGTATTGCGGTAAAAATGTTATCTGCGGTAAGAGGATAAGTTGGGAATTTGTCGAGCTCACTAGCAAAAATATTGAGTAAAACTTCGGAATCAGAATTCGTATTAATATGCCTTCTTGCTAATTCAAATACTTTATTACGTAACTTGTCTGTATTTGTTAAATTACCGTTATGTGCAAGCGCAATGCCATAAGGCGAATTAACATAAAAAGGTTGTGCTTCTGATGGACTGGAGCTACCAGCAGTAGGATAACGAACATGCCCTATGCCCAAATTACCTTGCAACCGCTGCATATGATGTTCTTGAAATACATCTTTAACCAAACCATTCGCTTTGCGTAAACGAAATCGATTTTGATTATCAATAGTAACAATACCTGCAGCATCTTGCCCCCTATGTTGTAACACAGTCAATGCATCATAAATAGATTGATTAACAGTAGTACACCCTACAATACCAACAACACCACACATACTATGATTACCTCAAATTTATTGAACTAGAAACGAAGATGACTGTTGTATAAAATCAAAAAACCAACGGATAATAAAATGGAAATGAGGGATAAGTTGTGATTGGGTCCAATACACCGATCGTGATAACGGCGTAAAAGTATCAACAAAAAAGAGAACAGCAGCTACAACTAAAATTCCTCGTAGCACACCAAAACAAATACCCAATACACGATCAGTGCCAGATAACCCCGTTTTTTGGACTAATTGACCAATAATATACGACACAATTGAACAGACCAACAATGTAGCGATAAATAGAATAACAATTGCCACTGCAATGCGGATAACATCGCTATCAAAATAAGTTAAATAATCGGTAATATAGATATAAAATCGGCTAGAAATAAAAAAAGCTAAAATCCAGCTAATGAGTGATAATGCTTCTCGCACAAACCCTCGCACTATACTAATTAATGCTGAAAAAGCAATCACACCAATAATCGTAAAATCAACCCAGTTCATCATCATAATAACTCACAACTTTATATTGTTAATGTTTATTTTAATTATTGTTTACAACACAAAAAGCAAAACAATGATTAATTAGCAACGATAATACCTTTTAATTTTGTTAGGTTATGTAAATTAATAATCACTTGCTCGGCTTGTTCTTTTTTAGCATAAGGACCAACCTGTAATTTAATCAACTGGTTAGGTTCAGGTTTTTGAGGAACTGTTCTAACGCTATAATTATTTAATCTTAATAGTGCAACTAATTCTTCTATTTTTTGCCTATTTTTTAATGCTGTAAGCTGAATCATATAAGGTTTAGACTCTTGCTGTATCTGTTGCGACATAGAACGATTAGTTTGCGTTGTGGAGACATCAGCATTATCAAGACTATCTGATGAATCATCTGAACTTGGATTCTGCTCAGAATCAGGTATGTAAGGAATATCTGGAATATTATTCGTAAAACTATCATCAACACCGTTAGTTGATGTTACAACCTTTTGATGATTAATAGCTTCTGATTGTAAAATAGGCGTTGTTGATGTTTGTAAGTTGGATTTATCCGTTATTATCCATGGAGCAAATACTGCGATAATGAGTAACAATGTAGCGAAACCGACAAACCGATTTCTTACTCTATTTTGATTTTTAGGATTAATTTGCTGATTGTTCGTCATGATTAATTTCGCTTAATGCTCAATTTCAGCTAACACATCAGATACTGTATGAAATGAGCCACATACTACAATAATATCATCTTTTTTTGCATCATGTATTGCCTTTTGATAAGCCTTAAAAACCGTATCAAATGTTGATACATTAAGCTCGCCTTTATTCAATAAATGTTGTTTTAACACCTCGGCTTTACACCCCCGCTCACCATAAAGCGAAGCACAATACCATTTATCGCCTTTTAAAATAGATAAAGTGCTTTTAATATCTTTATCTTTAAGCATACCAACAACAAATCTAACTTTACCGATGTTCAAATATTCTGCTTTTAGTTTTTCTAATTGTTGTGTTAAATAAGCTGCTGCATGTGGATTATGCGCTACATCAAGAATCACAAGTGGTGATCGTTGAATAATTTGAAAACGCCCTGTCAAATTGGCATTTGCCAATCCTTTAGTTATTTGGTCTTGTGTTACTTCAAGCGATGAAAAAGTTAAGGCGGCAATTGCAGTTGCAGCATTAGCTAAAGGAACATTAGCAATAGGTAGATGTTTATACTGTTTTATTGGCGATTCAAACGTCCATAAACTTTCGTTTATTGGTTGATAACACCAATCACAACCCACTGCATAGATAGGACAATTGACTGATTTAGCTACTTCTAAAATAGATGTAGGTATTTCCGGTTCACCCACAATAGCGATACTTTTAGATTTAAAAATACCTGCTTTTTCACGTCCTATACTTTCACGGGTATCACCTAAATAATCAACATGATCGATACCAATTGTTGTAACTATTGCCACATCAGCATCAACTATATTGGTTGCATCGAGCCGTCCACCAAGTCCCACTTCTAATATAACAACATCTAATTTTGCTTTTTTAAATTGATAAAGCGCAGCAAGCGTTGCATATTCAAAATAAGTAAGTGATATATCACCTCTGGCTTTTTCTATTTCGACAAAGGCTTTTACGGTTTCTTGCTCAATTGATTCTTGATTATTAATACGCACACGTTCAGTAAAACGTAATAAATGAGGAGAACTATAAACACCGACTTGCAAAGTTTTTTCAAGTAATATCATTTCAAGTGTGCGACAAGTTGTACCTTTGCCATTGGTACCTGCAACGGTAAAAACATAGGGCGCTGGTTGTAATAAATCAAGGCGCTGAGCAACCGTCTTTACTCGTTCTAAACCTAAATCGATAGTTGTAGGATGTAATTGCTCTAAATAACAAAGCCATGCGTTTAAATTAGACATGGCATCTGGTTGTTGTTTTTGCATGCTCAATTAAACTGTCTCGTTAAAGATAACATCATTAAACGGATCGGTTAGTTTCATTAATTTTGCTATTAAACTGGCAATTTTAGGTCGCATATCTTTGCGATGAATGATCATATCAATTGCGCCTTTTTCAAGTAAAAACTCACTGCGCTGAAATCCTTCTGGTAATGTTTCACGCACAGTTTGTTGAATCACTCGAGGCCCTGCAAAACCAATTAACGCTTTAGGTTCAGCAATATTGATATCACCTAGCATTGCTAAACTTGCTGATACGCCACCCATGGTAGGATCGGTCATTACTGAAATATAAGGCAAACCTTCATCTTGCATTTTAGCAAGAATAGCGCTGGTTTTTGCCATTTGCATTAACGAAAATAGCGCTTCTTGCATTCGCGCACCGCCACTTGTTGAAAAACAAATTAACGGACACTTATCTGCAATGGCTTGTTCAGCAGCACGCGTAAATAATGCACCAACAACAGAAGACATTGACCCACCAATGAACGCAAATTCAAAACAAGCGACAACGACAGGAATACCAAACAATGTGCCTTTCATTACAACCATTGCTTCTTTTTCATGGGTCTCTTTTTGTGCAGCTGTTAAGCGATCTTTATACTTTTTAGTATCTTTAAATTTTAAGATATCTTTAGGCAGAAGATCGGAGCCAATTTCGACATCTGAACCTTCGTCTAAAAAACGGTACAAACGCACACGGGCAGGAATATGCATATGATGGTCGCATTTTGGGCAGACTTCTAAGTTAAGATCAAGTTCAGCCTGATAAATAACTTGTTCACAGTTGCTACATTTTGTCCAAACCCCACCGGGAATATTCGCCTTTTTATGATCTGACGATATATTATTTTTACTAAGAATTTTTTCAATCCAGCTCATTATGATTCTCGCATTCTGGCACTCTTTATAAATTTGGGGGCTATTGTACAATACTTTATTCTAATTCTTAATAGTTGTTTTTATTTTTATCTTATTTTGTAAATAAATTTTGTGAGAAAACATGGCATAAAAATAGAACAGTTAATACTAAAAATATCATTTACGTTTTAAAATATAATTAATATGACCTTAAAAAATTATTGGTATATAATTGGTAAAAATTTATTTTCCATTTTTTGAAATAAGGGGTTATAGATGGACAAGGAAAAATCAACTGCACCATCGTTTCAAGACGTACTAGAATACATTCGTTTATCGCGTCGTTTAAATAAATTAAAACGCGAAATTTCGGATAACGAAAAAAAGATTCGTGACAACCAAAAACGCGTGTTACTACTTGAAAACTTAAGTGAATATATTAAGCCCGATATGACTTATGAAGAACTTCAAGCGATTATTGCTAATATGAAAAGCGATTATGATGATCGTGTTGATGATTATATTATTAAAAATGCTGAAATTTCGAAAGAACGTCGCGAAATTAGCAAAAAAATGCGTAGTTATCGCTCTAACTAAAATACTATTTTATAAATAGCGTCTTTTTTATTATTGACGCTATTTTAGTGATAAATCACCCTCCTGCTAATTTAACTTTATATCCTTTATCTTCCAGCAATGACTTTAATAAATCACGTTTATCACCTTGAATTTCAATAATGCCATCTTTAATTGAACCACCGCAACCACAACGTTTTTTTAATTCTGCAGCTAACTGTATTAATTGAGCATCATCGATATCAAACCCAGTAATAACACAAACACCTTTTCCTTTACGGCCTGATGTTTGTCGTTGAATTCGAATAATGCCATCCCCTTTAGGACGAGAGATGACAGTTTCAGCAGGTTTAATTCGACCTTTATCGGTTGAATATACAAGTTGATTACTAGACATAATGTGACTCACTCTTACTTGCATCAAGTGTTGCTAAAATTGTTTGTAGCGCTTTGGCTGGATCTTCTGCTTGGGTAATTGGGCGTCCAATAACTAAATAATCAGAACCTGCCGCTTGAGCTCGTTGAGGTGTCATAATACGACGTTGATCATCTGGATTAGTACCTGCAGGTCTAATACCTGGTGTTACCAATTTAAAATCAGCCCCCAAACGTGTTCTAAAACTTTGTACTTCTTTTGCTGAACATACCACGCCATCAAGCCCACAGTTTTTAGCAAGTATTGCTAATCGAGTCGCTTGCTCTAAAGGCGATACATTGATGCCAATTTCTTGAAGATCTGTTGATTCCATACTGGTTAATACTGTCACAGCAATCAAAATTGGCGCATCTTTACCATATGAATAAAGCGCATCTTTAGCAGCACTCATCATACGCGAACCACCACTAGCATGTACATTAGTCATCCAAACACCAAGATCGGCAGTTGCTACAATTGCTTTTGCAACAGTATTTGGAATATCATGAAATTTAAGATCTAAAAAAACATCAAACCCTTTTTTCATAATCTGCTTGATAAAATCAGGTCCGGCATGTGTAAAAAGCTCTTTACCGATCTTAAGACGGCAATCGTTAGGATCCACTCGATCAATAAAATTCCATGCTGATTTAACGTCCGCAAAATCAACTGCAACGATAATTGGTGATAACATAACTCATTTATTCCTTTTAATAAAAAATTTAGCTGTTTTTTCTAATAAATTCATTTAAATCTGCATAAAAAATGCGAGCACTTTCTTTATAGCCTTGTAGGGTCTGATGTACGAGATCTGGACGAGCTAGTCCTCGTTGACGCCACTGTTTAATGACAAACTTACCGCCCATCGCCACTTGCCAGTCCCAAAGTAAGGTTTTTTCAGATTTGGCAACTTGCTTTTGAATATTTATTATTTTAATAAAAGACTGAGGCATATCTGTTTCATTCGCCATTGTGTCTGGTGGTGTCATTATTAATATTGCCGCATTAGGTAATGTTTTACGAATCAGCCTAATATTATTCACTAAATTCTTTCGATATTGATTCACATCTAGTGTTTCATCAAAGCTTTCATTTGTCCCGTATTCAAGAATAACTAAATCACTTTTTGATACACCCAGTTCTTTAAACCAGTTTTGCCCCCACTTTTGCCAAATTGTTTGCTTAGCACCATTAGTAGCAATCGATGAAACAATAACCCCAGATTGTTGATTGTGAGTTAACCAAATTCCACCAAGTTCAATATCTTTTTGAGCCTTTATAACTAAAGGTAAATTAGATACAACTGTTGTAGTTTGCCAAATATTTGGTTTAGGCATATAACTTGAACTAAGTTTATTATTATTTGCATCATAAAGTGTTAGTAAGTTTGAATTGTTTTTAAGCGTCTTAAAGGTTAGCCTAACTTGCCAAGTTTGGTTATTTAATTCGCGAGGTACAATTTGGATAGTAGATGAATCTTTATTAGGCTTAGCTATAAAACCACCCATAGGAAAATCTAAATTACTTAACGTGCGGCTACTTAATACCTCCCAACTATTAGATTTCCATGTCACTGCAGTATGGTTTTGCCCTTTTATAGCAACAGGCGTTATCCAACCAATACCTGCGTTACCATACTTTTGTTGCATTAATGCTCTAAATTCACCCGTAAAAAAGTCGGCTGCTGAATGCGAATCACCAAATTGAGTAATATTAACCACTTGATTAGCTTTTTTGTTATTCGCTAACAATTTTAAACGTTTGGCAAATTGTTTAGCATTAGGATCACCAAAATCAACGATAGCAGATACGCTAGAAGTTTTGCTTTCAGCAATACTACATCCAACAGTAATAGTTATTGCAATTACTGCTGTAATATATTTTAAAAATTTAATCACTATGGGGATCCTCTAATTCTTTATAAATTATTTTTTCCATAATGGTTTTTGCCAGAATTTTTTGGCCTGTTGGAGTAAAATGAATCCCATCATCAACCCTTACTTTAATTTTTGTTTTACCGGTTTCGATAAAATCACTGAATTTTTCGTACGTACAACCTAATAATTCATTTGTTGTTAAAAAGTGTTGTTGAACTTTTTCTATTTCAGACTTATATAAGTTATTTAAGTAAACCATACCCTCGTTTAATTTTGCTTTGCGCATACAGGGGGCGGCAAGCCAAAGCACTTGAACATTATGTTCTATAGCACTATTTAAGATAGATTCAATACGCAAACGGTACTGCTCTTCCCACAATTCAGATTTGAATTTAGCATATTTTGCATACCCTTTAACAGGAAAATCCCAAGGGTCATTAGCACCAAGAAAAACAATAAGTAATTTAATAGAAGGATCAGCAATTAGATTGTCATTAATTGTTTTTGACCAATCAAAAGCACCTGGATAAGCAAGTCCAGTGCTTTGTTTGCTCAAATTAAGGCTTTCTATTTTATACTGCTTAAACAGCATTTTTTTAACATATGGTGCAACGCCTTGCATTAAAGAATCACCGGCAAAAAATACTTTATCGTTACTCGTTAATACAATAGGTAGTGGTTCATGAGGTAACTCAATATCTACTTGCATAGTTTTAGGTTCACCTCGTAATACAAGCTCAGGAGTAGGTTTGTTTTGCTCAATGATGTCTAAATGTGTTTTTAAATTTGTGTCTAATTTACCATTTGCAATACTGTCTTGTTGTTCACTTTTTAAGTTTATTTCTGTTTCTGGGTTTACTTTTCGTATCGCTTCAATTTCATTACGTTGTTGTACATTTTGAAACTGAGGACCGTTTAAGTTTGATCCTTCATTTTCAATGATAGGCAACACAGCATCAACTTGTTGAAAATTTAACTCATCATTGTTACTTTTTTCAAGCACTTGAGTGGATGTTTCTTGTACGAAAAACGTATTACTATCAAATAAATGAATATGATATGCTTGCTGGCAATAAATCAATATAGATTTGTAATAAAGCGCCATTAGTGCTATTGCAGTAATAAACAAGGTTATCCATATATAACAGATAGATAAATGTTTAATAACAAGGGCTGAATGAGGACTTGTCTTTTTATTTTTTTGAGGTTCTTTTTTAAGCGTAATTTTATTCCGCGATTTATGACGTTGTCTTTTCAAATTCGATTTTGTTTTTTTGTTATTTTTTGAAAACGATTTTTTATATATCATCATAATTAAAAATTAGCGTAAATAAAGTTTGGCATACCTGATGGTGCAATATAAATAACCATCCATAAAATACAGATAAAAACAAAAGGCAAAAAAATGTGAGGTATTCTGGTTAGTTGTATAATAAACCATTGAGTGAAATTTTTACACATTGGATAGGAAAAATAGATAAAACAAATAACGAGAAAATCCCCTGCATAAAGAGGTTGTATTGAAAAGTTATGCACTAATGCGGTTAAATATTCCAAGGCATCAGGCAAACTTTCGCAATAAAAAAAGAGCCATGTAAAACAAACATAATGCCATGTTAGCAATCGTGCCACCGTTGGTGAACGTCGTGTTATCCAATCTTTACCTAAATAACGGTCGCCGATATTAAGTACCACGATACCAATACCATGAAATGCACCCCAAATAATAAAATTAATACCTGCACCATGCCATAATCCAGATAATAACATGGCAAGCATGACATTAATTTGCGTTTGAACAAGCCCTCGACGATTTCCACCAAGAGGAATATAAATATAGTCACGAATCCAACGTGATAAGCTAATATGCCAGCGCCCCCAAAAATCTCTTAAATTCAACGCTAAATATGGCAAATTGAAATTAATTGGCAAACGAAACCCTAGCAATAAAGCAATACCTGTAACTAAATCAGTATAGCCAGAAAAATTCAAATAAATTTGCATTGCATAACCATAAAGCCCAACAAGCAAATCAATCACACTAAATTCTAATGGATTAGCAAAAATTGGTTTAACCCAATGTTCGCTAATTAAACCACCTACACAGTAAACCTTAATAACAGCAAAAATAAGCAATGTAAATGCACGAAAAGGCTCCAAAATTTCGCGAGGTTGGGCAACATTGATTTGTGGTAAAAAGTCTTTAGCACGGTTAATCGGACCTGCAATAATACTCGGGAAAAACGACAAAAATAAAGCAAAATCCCAAAATTTAGCAACCGGGAACTCTTTCTTCTTTACCGAAACTAAATAACTTACAGAATGGAAAGTATAAAATGAGATGCCAATAGGGATTAATAAAGTGATAGCGGGCAATAAAATAGGAAAATTTAATAAATTAAACAGATATTGCAGCTCATAACGAAAAAAATCAAAATATTTAAATAACGCAAGGTTAATAATTGATACGCATAATCCTAAAACAAGCCATCGTTTTGCATGACATTTCGATGCCGCAATCAACAACGAAAACAAATAAATCACACAAGTATAAATAAAAAGGATAAGCGCAAATTGCCAGCTATAACTACCAACAATAAGGTAACTTGATACTAAAAGCAGTCCATTTTGGATTTTAGGCGATAAACGGCACCCCCAATACAGGGCAAAAAAAGCGATAAAAAGCAAACCAAATTCAATAGATAAATAACTCACGGTCACCCTTTTTTACTTAAAACGTACGCCTGAAAATAAAAACACTCCTTATATCACTTAATTTTTGCTTAATCAACTAATTCGGATTGAGCAAGAACATTACAAATAATAAGTTCTTTATTCAATCCAGTAATTGTTAACAATTGGTTTCTTGCTTGCAACCATAAATTATAAAGCTCAGAAAGCTTCTCATTACTATTAGTTGCGAGTAATCGGACTAATGGCACTTGATCACGATTAACAATAAAACGCCCAACTTTTTGCTTCGCTTTAAGCGCATCACTTAATAATGCACAAAACCAAATAATACGTTCACTAAAATCTTCGTTATCAAAGATTTTAGCCAACTGCCAATAATTATTTTGCGGTACAACTTCTAATAAATGGTTGCAAAACTCTTTTCGTTGTTGCCACTTTTCTGGCATTAATAGTGTAGCTGCTTTTAGTGGCGCATTTTCACTCAATAATAATGCCGAGGCAAGTTCATTATCGCTGTATTGTTGGCTGTATTGTTTTTTTAACCATTCAATAGATTGTTCCAATTTAGGAACAGACAAAAAATAAGAAAAACATCGGCTATGGATCGTTGGTAATAAGTGGCTGTTATGATCGTCACTTAAAATAAAATACGTATTTTGGGGTGGCTCTTCTAACGTTTTAAGTAGTGCATTGGCGGCAGCTTCGGTCATTAAAGCGGCATGTTTTATCCAAAGGACTTTATTACCGCCTTGTTGGGATTTTTCGTAAACTTTGCTGGATATATTACGGATTTGATCAATACCTATTGACCGCTTACCTTGTTCATTGGTTATTACATAATAATCGGGATGATGGTGAGACAAAAACAATTGGCAACTATGACATTTTAAGCACGGTTCTAATTGCTGTGAATTTTGGCATAATAAACGGCTTGCAAGTTTTGAAACAAATTCGTCTTCACCACTACCTTGAACATAATTAATTAGCAAAGCATGATGAGCACGCTTATGTATAATTCCTGATGCTAATTGCTGATAAGGTAACGAAAGCCAAGGATAGTCATTTAAAATCATTGAATATTAAACCTGTTTTGTTAGCCATTTTGTTAAAATTTGTTCAATTTGTTTAGTCACATCGTCAATTGATTTTCCAGCATCAATAGTTATAATGGTTCTGTCTTGTTTGGCAATTTCTAAATAGCATTGACGAACTCGTTCAAAAAATGGCAATGATTGTTGCTCAATGCGATCTAGTTCACCACGCGTTCTTGCACGCATCAAACCAATTTCAGGATCGATATCCAAATATAAAGTAAGATCAGGTTTAAAGTTACCCAATACTTGTTCTTTTAATGTTACCATAAAGGTTTTATCCAACTGACGCCCACCGCCTTGATAAGCCTGTGTTGATAAATCATGACGATCACCAATAACCCACTTACCGGCTTTAAGTGCTGGTTTTATAACATTATCAATCAGTTGAATACGCGCAGCATATAGCATTAACAATTCGGCTTTATCTGTCAAAGGCTCGTTGTCTAAACCATTTTTAATTATATGACGTAATGCTTCAGCAATAGGTGTTCCACCCGGCTCTCGGGTAAATTGCAAATCGTCAATATTGTGTTGATTCAAAATGCGTGCAACGGTGTTAATAGCTGTTGTTTTACCAGCACCTTCAAGCCCTTCGATGACAATAAATTTGCCTGTCATGCTTAGTTCCTATTATTTGTTATGATACTTTTAAATATAACCAACACAGGGGAGCGTTTCCCGCTAAATTGCGTTATTGTACACTAATTTTTATTTTTTGGGATTACTACCCTAAATTTATCAATGCGTTATTCTTTATCTGTCGATTCTAACTTACCTGTAACACTCATTTTCGATTGCTCAATAAGTTGTTTTAATGTTTTATTATCGTTCTCATATTCACTAACAACAATTGGAACAAACTCAACTAATGCCGTAGAGGGATCGATATCAAACATGTCAATATCCGAAGTAAATTGACGCTTAATAAATGAGTAAATAGCTAAAATTGGGCGATTAATAAAATTAATATCTACATTACGTAATGTTCGCTCAACAATTACATATAAACTATCACCTCGACGATCTTTAACAGAAGAATAACGTGAAGATAAGTTAACTAAATTCTGCTGTTCTGTACGTGTCGCAATGAGTTGAGCATACTGTTCAACATGCATATCTACTTTGAAACCGATATTCAAATCAATACGAAAAACCTTATATGGAACTAACACTTCAATTTCATATTCGAATTGATATGGCTCATCCATACGGTTGATCGATATAAACCAATAAGTATCTGCTCGTTTTGGTTTTCGTTCAAATAGTGAGTAAGTTATTTTACTTTCAACCGCATGAGCGCTTTGTGCACGTGTTAAATAAAATAGATGCGTCGCTATTTTTTCAATACTTTTATCATGACTGACAGCAATAATTTTAGCCAAATAATCATCATCTAGTTTATCAAATGAGTTATGTTCACGCTTTAAATTTCTCCCGGTTATCCACGAATACATAATAATAAAAATAAAACCAGCTATAAGAATTGAGGCAAAACCACCATGAAAGAATTTTTGAATATTTGCGATAAAAAATCCACTTTCAATCGACATAAAAAAGAGGGTTAACGGGATACTATACCAAAGTGGCTTATTGTTCTTCATAAAATAGAAAAACAATAAAACTGTCGTCATCAACATACTCAAAGTAATTGCTAGGCCATAAGCTGCTTCTAAATTAGTTGATGAACAAAAACCAAGTACCATCGCAATACAAAGTGCACACAAAATATAGTTAATTGAACGAATATAAACTTGTCCTTTAATTAAGGTAGGATATTGAACGTGAACATATGGCCAAAGATCTAATGACATCGCCTCGCTAATGATAGTAAATGAGCCACTAATTAATGCCTGACATGCAATAAAGGCAGCACAAGTTGACATAATAATACCAATTAATCTAAACCACTCAGGCATTATCATGAAAAATGGATTGATATCAGCATTAATTAAATGAGGATTATAAATAACCCAGGCTGCTTGACCTAAATAATTAATAATTAAACAAAATTTTACATATCCCCATGAAATACGAATATTTTTAAGCCCACAATGTCCTAAATCAGAATAGAGCGCTTCAGCACCCGTAGTACACATAAAAATAGCACCCAAAATAACTAAAGCATCTGGTGCTTCAATAATAAATCTAATAGCATAAACAGGATTAAAAGCAACTAAAACATCACAATGGGGTAATAATCGATATAGCCCTAATAGACAAAGAATGGTAAACCAAATTGTCATACTCACACCAAAGTATCTTCCCAATGCGCCAGTCCCTAAAGGCTGAATAACAAACAAGGTAAGAATCAAAAACACCGTGATCGGGATAATAGGTATATGAGGATAAATAACATTTAACCCTTCAATAGCCGTAATAATAGTAATTGCTGGAGTAATGGCGCTATCTGCAAGTAACGCCGCCGCGCCAATAATAGCAATAACAAATGTCCATTTATAACGCCGACGAATTAAAGCATATAAAGATAAAATTCCTCCTTCGCCTTTGTTATCTGCACGCAATGTAATGATGACATATTTCAAAGTGGTTTGAATAGTTAATGTCCAAATCACACACGACACTGCTCCCAAAATATAGAATGGATTAGCCCACTGATTATCAGGTAATCCATGAATAATAGACTTTAAGACGTAGAGAGGAGAAGTACCAATATCACCATATACAATGCCGATAGCACTGATAATACCGACAATTCCAACTGGAATTTTATGATTTGAGTTGTTCATTTTAGTATGACTTAAAATTATTCTCAATAAGGCTCAGAATGATACTGCTAATCAAAATAATATACATAAGTTTTTTTGACAATTTACATTTAATTATCAATTACAGTAAAATTAGCAAAATTGCTCCAAACTTTTCTTTTTCATTCTATTTAATAGCAATTGTTCATGAATAAATTAAAATCGTCAAAATATATTTATATGGTATAAATCTTTTAAAATTCTAATAAGATACCTTACTCGATATTAAACTTCATTTTTATTTGATTATCTATTTTATTACTTATTGCCTATGTATGGCCTCATTAAAATATGACGCATTTTTTGCATAGCATTGCAATATTAAAAGGCTATATTATGACCCAATTTAAACTGACGACATAGAATAGATTAATGCTTATAATAATCCAGTGCACAATAAGCCCACCAAACAATAACTAACATAAAATGTAATACAACCTAGAGAAATTTATGAATCAACAAAATAACAATAATCACCTTGATGCTATTCAAACCGATGTAAAGCGTCCCTGTATAATTGCTATTATGCACAAATTAGTTCCTTTTTCCATGATTTGGGTAAGTTTAATTTTAATGTATGGTGTAGTATGTATGCACACAAATACCCTTGGGCAAGATGAGTTTTACCGTTTTATCTTCTTTTTACGTAGTCCTGTTATTGTGGTGCTTAATTGTATTGCATTGTTGGTTAGCGTTTTCCATACGATAAATTGGTTTAGGTTAATCTATAAAATGATTCCTAGTGCAATGTTTAATAAAAAATCTAACAGATTATTACTGACTGTAGGGTTATGGACAGTTATGCTAGCTGTATCGATTTTTTTATTTTTACTTGTATTGAAATAAGTGGTATTGCATCAATGAAAAATGAACAAATTCAAACAAAAAACACAGATGGAAAAGTAATAAAAAGTTTATTTACACTTGGAGGAACATGGGCTGCTATGTTTTCACCTATTGTGCTAATCATTATGACGCTTATGATTTCCTTTGGTGATGTAGCAACGCGATCTTATATTATTAAAATAGCCAATACAGAAATAGGCAAAGTCTTTTTATTTTTAATGATTTCGTTACCTATCTGGTGTGGATTACAGCAAATTCTAACTCTTTTGCATAAATATAAAATCTATCCCAAACACGAAAAGTTACTCACGTTTGGATTAGCATTAGCATGGACATTACATGCTGTTTATATATTATTTATTCGAATGTAACGGATGTTATTTAGTTGTAAATAAGGGGAGAAATACAAAAAACATTAGCAATCAAATAACGTTTTTTGTATTTCTAAAGACTAATAATAAGTCAGTTCTCGAGTCACAGATGTTTGTTTATCACCTTGATTATTTTTATTTTTTATTGCCGTAAGCCATTCATTCTTTTCATTAAAAGTTAAAAATTTAGTGACATAATGAGCCGCTTCTTTACCTGCTGATAAATAAGAAGACTCAATGGTTGTTAACCGATGATTATCATCATAATGATACGAAAAATCACTCTCGTTTTTCATATTATTACTAAATTGATACAACACGTTAGCTAACTGTTGATCTCGATATGCAAAGGTATAACTTGAAGTTCCTTTTTGATCTGTACCTGTGTATTTACCGTTCTCATCAATCTCTTTTAGTTGCCATTGTACATTTTTATTAATGAGGCAGTGGTTATCGTCATACACATAGTTATCCCTTTCAATAAAAACAAAATCGACAGCTTTTTTAGTTTGGAGTGAAAAGACAATTTTACCTTGTTCATCAGTATTGAATTGGATAATGCTATTGGTTTTGTCTTCTACATCTTCAATGATATTTTCCCAACCCGATTTATTTTTTTGTAAATGTTCAGAATAAACTAGGATGCCTTTATCTGAATAAAGGTCATAATAGCTTTGCATAATAAGACCATTGGAATCATATTCTAATGAGTGCTTAACTGTCGTACTATTTGCATCACTACCCAATTGAGTCGTTGAAGTTCTAATATCTTGCTTGATTCCTTTTGCAGGCGAATCAATATAATCCAAAATTTGAAAAATATAGTTATTTGCTTCAACTGTATTTTGAGCTAGGTTTTCGCTACAAGTTAACGCTATCGCATTTATCGACATCAGTGATAAACAAGGTGTTAATAAAAAAGGTAATATTCGTTTTTGCATAATTGACCTGCTAAATAGATTAACATATTGATTTAAATATTTATTTTTTACGCATTAACAGCGCATCGCCCCAATTAACCTTTTTGTCTGGCTCCTTACTTTGCTGTTGATGTTGTTGTGTATCATCGTTATGAGCAAATTTTGCTGTAGTTTCTACTTTTTCAGCTGTTTCAACCTTTTCCTGATGTATCAAGATTTTACTTTGCTTACGAGGTCGTCTATCTAAAAATGAAAGTAACGCCTTGGTGTATTCTTCTTCTGGAGAGTAGAAAACCTTTTCACGCGTACCTTGCTCAATAATTCGGCCATCTTTCATTACAACTACTTGATGACACATTGCATAAACTAATGCTAAATCATGACTAATAAACAAATAACTAAGCTGGTACTTTTCTTGCAATGACTTAAGCAAATGAATAATCTGTTTTTGAATAGTATGATCTAAAGATGAAGTCGGCTCATCTAAAATCAATAACTCTGGTTGTAAAATTAAAGCTCGGGCAATGGCTATACGCTGACGCTGACCACCCGAAAATTCAGTAGGATGACGATAACGCATTTCAGGATCAAGACCAACTTCTTGCATAATATCAATTAAGGCCTTTTCACGCTCATCTTTGCTTAGTTTTTTGTGTGTCATTAATCCTTCACAAATAATCTGCTCGACATTAAAGCGTGGGTTAAGTGATGAGAACGGATCTTGGAACACAACTTGAATGCGGCTACGAAACGGTAATAGTTTTTTGCCAGTTAGGTTTTGTATAGAATGGCTATCAAATACAATATTACCTTGTGATTTAATCAAGCGTAAAATGGCTAGTGCAACAGTCGTTTTTCCCGATCCTGATTCACCAACAATCCCAACGGTTTCACCTTGATGCACAGTAAAACCAATATTATTAACTATTTGTTTTTTTTGACTACTAAATAAACGCTTTTTGGCAATAACTTCAACACTCAGATGATTTACATTAAGCAGTATTCCAGGAGTATCAGGCAAAGGGGCCGGATCACCATTTGGCTGTGAATTTAATAGTGTTTGCGTATATTTATGTTCTGGACGTAAAAAGATGCGCTGCTTATTATTATATTCAACAATTTCGCCTTTTTGCATAACAGCTACTTTATCGGCCAGCTTTTTAACAATGCTAAGATTATGCGAAATAAATAGCATGCTCATATTCAGTTCGTTCTTTAACTCTTTTAATAACTGAATAATTTGTGCCTGCACTGACACATCTAAAGCAGTGGTGGGTTCGTCTGCTATCAATAATTTTGGATGGGTTAAAATTGCCATAGCAATCATAACTCGCTGCCTTTCGCCACCTGATAGCTGGTGCGGATAAGCCGATAATTTACTTTTTGGCTCTTTAATTCCCACACGATCAAGATATTGCAAAATCTCGCAACGCGCATCATTGTGACGCATACCACGATGTAATGCTAATACTTCATAAAGTTGTTTTTCAACCGTATGTAGAGGGTTTAATGACACCATTGGTTCTTGAAAGATCATGCTAATTTGATTGCCGCGTACTTTACGAAGCACTTTGTCTGGTGCATGCAATAAAGAGGCTTCTTCAAACAAAATATCGCCAGTGGGGTAAACCACTTGCTCTTTACCTAACAAACGTAAGATAGACAGCGCGGTAACACTCTTTCCAGAGCCTGATTCACCAACAAGAGCCAATGTTTCTTGCTCATGAATATCAAAACTAACATGATCCACGATGGAGGATGTAGTTTGCGTACCACGTCTAAAAGCAACACTTAAATCCTGAACGGATAATAAAGGAGAACTCATTGATACGCTCCTTTGTTTGGATCGAATGCATCCCTTACTGCTTCACCAATAAAAATAAGTAAAGAAAGTAACGTAGCTATAATTAAAAATGAACTAATACCAAGCCAAGGGGCTTGTAAATTATTTTTACCTTGCAGCAATAATCGACCAAGCGATGATGAATCAATCGGTAAGCCAAAACCTAAAAAATCCAACGAGGTTATCGTTGTAATAGCTCCGCAGAGGATAAACGGTAAAAAAGTTAATGTTGCCACTATCGCATTAGGTAAGATGTGTCTAAACATGATGTTACTATCACTAACTCCCATTGCTTTAGCTGCGCGAATATAGTCAAAATTGCGAGTCCGTAAAAACTCGGTACGCACAACGTTGGCGAGCCCCATCCAACCAAATAAAACAGTAATACCTAACAACCACCAAAAATTAAGTGGCAAAACACTGGCTAATAAAATAATCACAAATAAATTCGGTAAACCACACCAAATTTCAATAAATCGCTGCCCTATTAGATCTACTGCTCCGCCATAATAACCTTGGATTGCCCCGATGATGACACCAATAAATGAAGTAAACAATGTCAAAAAAATAGCAAAAAACATTGAAATACGAAAACCATATAATATATTAGCCAGTACATCGAAACCCGTATCGGTTGTACCTAACCAATGCGATGCTGAAGGCGGAGTCGGGAAAGTATTCTGCGTATCATAGATTAGCGTACTATAACTGTAGCGAAACGGCGGCCATAAAATCCAACCATTGGCTTCTATTTTATTTTGTATAGTAGGGTCAAGATAATTGGTTTGTGTTTCTAATTGCCCACCAAACTCTGTTTCTGGATAAAAATGAAAAATTGGTGAATAGTAATTATCCTGATATTTAATAAAAATGGGCCTATCGTTAACAATAAAATCAGCAAATAAGCTAATCACAAAAAAGATCGAAAATAACCAAAGTGAATAATAGCCACGGCGATTATGCTTAAATCGTTGCCAGCGTTGTTGATTAAAAGAATAATGTGTGGTCATCAGTTTCGAGCCTCAAAGTCAATGCGTGGGTCTATAATCATGTAAGATAAATCAGATAGCAGTTTTGTGATGAGTCCAACTAACGTAAAAATATAGAGCGTCCCAAAAATCACAGGGTAATCACGTTGAATAATTGCCTCATAGCCCAATAAACCAAGCCCATTAAGCGAAAAGATGATTTCAATTAGTAATGAACCGGTAAATAAAATACCGATAAAAGCAGCAGGAAAGCCCGATACAATCAGTAACGTTGCATTGCGAAAAACATGCTTATACATAATTTGTCTTTCGCTCAACCCCTTCGCTCGCGCAGTAATTACATACTGCTTGCGGATTTCATCTAAAAACGAGTTCTTTGTCAACATTGTCAAGGAAGCAAAACCGCTAATCGACATAGCAATAGTCGGTAAGCACATGTGCCATGCGTAGTCTTTTACTTTGCCCCAAAAGTCAAGTTGATCAAAATTATTCGAAATAAGACCGCGAAGAGGAAAAACATCCCAATAACTACCACCAGCGAACAACACAATCAACAATACAGCCAACAAAAAAGGAGGAATGGCATAGCCAATAATAATTAAGGTACTTGACCAAAAATCAAACGCTGAACCATCTTTCACCGCTTTGCGAATACCTAAAGGAATTGAGATCAGATAGACAATTAACGTACTCCATAATCCCAATGAAATTGAAACAGGTAAACTTTTGGCAATCAATCCTAATACCGATTCACTTTTAAAAAAACTGTTACCAAAATCAAATAATATGTATTTTTTTAGTGTTTCGATATAACGTTCAAATATTGGTTTATCAAAGCCGTATTGTTTTTCAATCATCGCGATAACTTGTGGATCAAGCCCTCGAGATCCACGATAGTTTGACTCATTTTTATACTGTTGTACTGATGTAGATGAACTATCGCTCCCCGGCAATAGCCCTTGCCCTGCTTGCGGCCCATTTTCAATCATAGCAAGCGCCTGATCAACCGGTCCACCTGGTGCCACTTGCACAATAAAAAAGTTGATTGTTAAAATCACAAATAATGTTGGAATAATCAGTAACAATCGACGAATAAAATAATTTAGCATATTAATGTTCCCGATTTTTAGGCAGGTTAGCTGCTTTGTCTGCATCATACCACCAACTATCAATCCCTATCGAATAAGTTGGCTGTATAGCTGGTTGCCCAAATTTGTTCCAGTATGCATAGTACGATTTGCTATTATACCACATAGGAATCATTGGATATTCTTGCGTTAAAATCCGATCCAGCGCACGCCCTAATGGGACAAGTGCTTCTTGATTATCCACATTTTTAATAATTTCAGCGATAATACTATCGATAGCCGTATTATGTAAACCTGAAGCGTTCCATGACGAGTTAAGATACTCACTGCCCCAAAACATTGACAAACTAGAATTTGGATAATTTACAGCATAATAATTACGTGCAACCATATCATAATCACGCTCACGAACACGACGTAAATGTTGTGCTGAATCTAATAAGGTGATTTTCATGGTAATCCCTAAACGGGCTAAATTCTGTTGAAATGGAACCGCATATTTAATATCGTTACCAAGATAACTGATCAACTCAAATTCAAACGGTTGTTGCGTTTTAACATTAATCAACTTACCGTCTTTAATCACCCATCCGGCTTGTTTTAATAATTCAGCAGCTTTTAATAAATTATCACGATTAAAGCCCTTACCATCACTTTTGGGAATAGAATAAGCATTCTTAAAAACGGCTTCTGGAATAATATGTTTATAAGGATTTAACCACTTCAATTCTTGCTCTGTTGGCTTACCCTTTGCCGCATAAATAGTGTTTTCAAAAAAACTATAAGGTCTTTTGTAACTATCATAATAAAAGGCATGATTTAACCATTCAAAATCAAATGCTAGTGTGATAGCTTTTCGCACTTTAATATCTTTGAATAGCTCTTTTTGTAAATTAAATGCAAGCCACTTAGTATCGGTTGCTGTTTTAACCGGTTTTTCTTGTTTAATAATATGGTTAGCATCAAAATATTTACCTTGATATTGAGTAAACCAATTTTTAGGTTGATCTTCATCGCGTAAATCATATTCGCCCGCTTTAAAGGCTTCTAACGAAACACTATTATCCATATAGTAATCAATACGCTTTTCATCAAAATTATCTAAGCCTTTATTAATTGGCAAATCGCGCGCCCAATAATTGGGATTACGTCGATACACAACATATTGCCCCATTTTATAATCACTAATATAGTAAGGACCACTACCAACTGGCGGTGTGCTTAATGGCTCTGAAAAATCATGATTTTGCCAAAAATGTTTAGGGATAACTCGCATACTACCAACAAATGAAAGGAGCTTTTCACGATCTGACTCGGGAATATCAACCCTCACATGGTAATCATCTATCGCTTTAACCATAACACCTTTATTATAAACACGATATTGAGGCACCCCTTCGGTCATAAATTTATCAAAAGTAAACACAACATCGTGTGCCGTAATGGGTTTGTCATCTTGAAAACGGGCATTAGGATTAATCGCCACTTCTGCCCAGCGATATTGATTAGAATAGGTAATTGACGTCGCAATAAGTGGATAAAAACTGGTAATATCATCCTCAGTATTAGTAAAAAGACTATCATATAGCTCCCCAGAATTACGTTCAGGTGCACCACGGCTAGCAAAGCGATTCAAATTATCAAAAGAGCCAATTTCGGCCAGTTTAATCACACCACCTTTTGGCGCATTAGGATTGACATAATCAAGATGTTGAAAATCATCTGGATACTTAGGGTGACCGGAAAGTGAATAGATAGTCTTATGATAAATTTCCTCATGTATTGGGTGTGGACCAACAATATCAATTTGCTTAGTTTCAGGTAATTGAGTTAGGGGATTAACACCCACTTCGACCTCGGTTTGAGACTCTGTCTGAAGAAGCACTGGCTGTTCTTCATCAGCAAAAACAGGTGCAGAACAAATGACCATACTGCTTAAGCAGCTCAAGATAAATAATACTGTTATAAGTTGTTTAATTCGACTATTCATCCCAATTCCATTCCTGCTCTATTTAACAATAGCATAATGATGTAACTTCTTATTGATTATTAAAAAATCAGTCATTCAAGGCAAGCCTCAACTAAGTTGCCTATTTTGCCAAACTTCAACTAAATGAGCAAAACCTAATTAATAAGACGAAGATAAAATAAGATTGCTGGCTAAAACACGCATTTCATAAAAAACCAAACAACACTACGCATTGTTAACCAAACTTAAAATATTACTTATTGCCGTTTTTGCTTGATGACTGTTTTTCCAACAAGTTGAACCTGTTAATAACGCACCTTTATTAAGGATTTCATCTAAACTAACATTACGCAATTTATCGAAAGAATCGAAGTTCATCTCTTCAAGTCTTTCAATAATTTTGGCACCCACAAATTTAAGCTCCATCAATTGCTGTCGTTCTGTTTCTGTAAAGGCCATATTATTCTCCTTACATTATATTGAATATAATTTTAAACTGATGCATTTAGCTTTTTCCACTTTCTGATTTTTGCTCTAAACGATTTAAAAGGCGCCACAGAATTGATATGGATAAATCGAGCAACAGTCCAAGATTCAGGATAAGGTTTAGTCCAATTACGACTATCTTTTATAAACAAAGTGTCTTCGTTCAAAGATTGAATCCAATCATTCCAAATGGTGATTTGCTGATTAAATGCTTGAATTAATGCCTGTAATGATAGGTATTGATATGTTTTATAAAATTGTTGATACAAATTACCCAATTGATTCCATTTGTATCCAGAAGCCGGTAATTCAGGTGTTTTACCAGCAAGTTCATCATCATCCCAAGATTTCACCAAATTAAGCCAACCGAGTTGATAAGCAATCATTTGTGCAGGAGTACGATCAACGCCCTCTACCAAAGAGTCTTTTTGTGATTCAGATAAAACTATAAACTCATCAATAAATAGCTTGGCCGTTTTGTTTATTTCATCTAATAACTGCTGTTTAGTTGCATAAGCCATGTCACCTACTTCTTATGAGATCATTCATATCTTTAAAGATAACATAAAATCAATATCTTATCTAAATATTTTTAATGAAATATCTGTTTTTATTTTTCTTTGTTTTTGAAATATTTCAATTCTTCATCGATAAAATATCGTACTAGATTTGCATATAGATCTTTGATGATTTCGCCATTAAGTCCTAATTCATTCGACCATTGTTTTCGTTGCTCTAGCATACTGTCAAAACGTTCTTTGGCTTGTACGTCAGTGGTATTTTTCTTGAACTTACTGGCAGCTTTGACGTATTCAAAGCGTGTAGCAAGCAATTTAATTATGGAATGGTCAATCTGATCTATTTCGGCACGAATGTGGTTCATATTCTCACATTTGTTTGGCGCTTGGGTAGGTTTATAAGTCACGATTTTATACCTTTTGTTTATTTAACTTTTTATATCCTATCACTATTAGATTATGCACAAAAGTATCACTTAGTAGATGTCATCGTTGCACTATATTTATATATACAAAATTGATTGTGCACTTTTAATAGAATTGAGTTTAATATTTGGAGATATTCAATAATTAATTGATTTTTTTATTTATTAAATCAATTTCGTTTTTCATTGATAACCACTGAATAACACAATAATATAACTAAAAATTTTGGTCATGCATCTGCTAACAAATACTTCGAGAATTTTATATACTTTAAGTGGGTTTTAAAGAATCTTACAGAATATTGATTGGTGGAGCCAAGGGGGATCGAACCCCTGACCTCAACGCTGCCAGCGTTGCGCTCTCCCAGCTGAGCTATGGCCCCAAATAGAAAGGGATAAAACTGTGGCTAATAATATGCAACTAAATAATAAGTGTCAATCGATTTGATATTATTTGTTTAAAAAACAGGCTAATAAAACTCTGCCTATTGATGGCAGAGTTTACATAATTAACGCAATATTGAAGGTTGATCTGCGCCTTCTGCTTCAATTTTAGGTGGCATAAAGTGTTCACGTTTTACGCCCAATTTAAGTGACATATACGCAGCCACATAAATTGATGAAATTGTACCAAGTACAATACCAACGCCTAATGTTTCAGAGAAACCTTTTAACATTGAACCACCAAAAATATACAGAATAATCACCACAACAAGGGTTGTACCTGATGTCATTAAAGTACGATGCAAAGTTTGTGTTAACGAGATATTAATAACATCGTAAGGCTCTGCTCGGCGAATCTTTCTAAAATTTTCACGAATTCTGTCAAAAACAACAATGGTATCGTTAAGTGAATAACCAATAATTGATAACATCGCAGCAATGATAGTTAAATCAAGTTCTCGTTCAAATAGTGATAGATAACCTGCAGTAATAACAACATCATGCGCTAAGGCAACAACCGCACCCGTACCAAATCGCCACTCAAAGCGAAATGCAATATAGATTAAAATACACACTAATGCGGCACATATAGCCAAAACACCATCTTGAGCAAGTTCAGCTCCAACTGTTGGACCGACAAATTCAATCCGTTTAATTTGAGCTTCTGCATCAATATCTTTATGGATTAAATTGGAAATTTTTGTACCTAGTGCATTATCAATAGCAGATGAGGCAGCACCGTCTTCTTGCTTAGCCGAAGGTAATCTAATTATGATATCTTTACTACTACCGTAATATTGTACTATCGGTTCATGATAGCCAGCATTGCGTAAACTGTTACGAAGGTCATCAAGGTTAACAGCTTTTGTTACGGTGAGCTCAACTGTCGTACCGCCAGTGAAATCTTGTCCTAGATTAAATCCTTTAACAAAAATAACCACAAACGATGCGACAACTAATAACATTGAAATAACAAAAGCAATAAAGCCAAATTTTAAAAAGTCGAGGACTCTGCGACCATGATTCAATTCTCTAACATCATGATTTTGTTTTTTAGTAATACTCACAATAAACCTCTAAATTGATAACTTATTAACGCGACGACCGCCATAAATAAGATTGGCTAATGCACGAGTACCGACAATCGATGTAAACATTGATGTTACAATACCGATGCCTAGTGTAATGGCAAAACCTTTAATTGATCCTGTACCAACTGCATAAAGAATAACAGCAGTAATTAAAGTGGTCAGGTTGGCATCGAAAATACTGCTCCAAGCGCCGGCGTACCCTTCATTAATTGCATGCTGAACGCCACGTCCATTACTAAGCTCTTCTTTTATTCGTTCGTTAATCAGTACATTGGCATCAACAGCCATACCCACAGTTAATACAATACCTGCGATACCGGGCATGCTTAGCGTTGCCCCAGGAAGTAAAGACATTGCACCAACAATTAAAATTAAGTTTGCAACTAATGCAAGGCTTGCAAACACACCAAACAAACGATACATCACTAGCATAAAAATGACAGAAATCAATAAACCCCATGCGCAAGATTCTAAGCCTTGGGTTATATTTTCTTGCCCCATTGATGGCCCAACGGTTCGTTCTTCAATAATCTGAATCGGTGCAATTAATGCCCCTGCACGTAATAATAGTGATAAATTTTTAGCTTCATCAATACTACCAATACCAGTTACTTGGAAGCGATCACTAAAAATACCCTGAATAGTCGCGACGTTGATAACTCGTTCTTGTTTTTCAAAGATCGGTTTATCGTTTTCATCACGTTTACCAGTATCTTTGTATTCAACAAATAAGGTTGCCATCGCTTTATGAAGATTTTTTTGGGTAAAATCAAGCATTCTTTTACCCCCCGAACCATCAAGTGTAATAGCAACTTCGGGTTGACCATATTGATTAACGCGATATGAAGAATCGGTAATATGATCGCCAGTTAATACAATGCGTTTATAAAGTAGTACTGGGCGACCGTCTTCCATATACTGAATTTCTGAACCATAAGGAATACGCTTATCACCATTTAGAATAGCCGGCAAATTAGACGTACTCTCTTCGTTAACTTGTCTAAACTCTAGTGTTGCCGTTGCTCCCAAAATACGCTTGGCTAATGCAGTGTCTTGTATGCCGGGTAATTCAACGACAATACGATCTGCCCCTTGACGTTGAACAATTGGTTCAGCAACACCGAGTTGGTTAACACGATTACGTAAAATGGTAGTATTTTGTTGTACAGCATCATTTTTCGCTTGTTGTAAACGTTGTTCACTGACATTGATGACGATACTGTTGTCGCGTTGAGAGATCACTTTATAGTCTTGTATTCCATTGATCTTGGTAATGGCTTTATTGCGATCTTCAGTATTATCAAATTGCATTACAATTTGCTGATTACTATCTTTGCTGATCGTTTTATAGTTTAACTTGCTATTAGTAAATTCAGCTTTGATGTTTTCGATAGATTGTTCAGTGAGTTTACTTAATGCAGTGGTCATATCGACTTCCATTAAGAAGTGAACACCACCACGCAAATCAAGACCCAGTTTCATCGGTTCTGCACCTAACACAGTAAGCCATGCAGGCGTTGCTGGTGCTAAATTTAATGCAACAATATATTTTTCACCCAATGCTTCAGATATAAGTTCTTTTGCTTTAAGTTGGGTATCGTTATCGCCAACACGAATCAATATCGATTTATTGTCATAAACTAATGATTTCGGTTGGATATGATTATCGGACAAAAGTTTTTTAACTTGATCTCGTGTAGCGACATCGATTTCGGCAGTATTTGAACCTGAAATTTGTATAGCGGGATCTTCACCATAAATATTTGGAAGTGCATAAAGAAGGCCGAAGCAAATGACAACGACCAACATGATGTATTTCCACAAAGGATAGCGGTTTAACACGACATATTCTCTTGTAGGATTAGGTAATTAATACAATGAACATAATAGATAAAGCTCTATTATAGTGATTTCATTGTCCCTTTTGGTAAAACTGATGCGATAAAGTCACGCTTGATCACAACTTCAGTCGTATCATTTAACTCTAGCGCGATGTAACCATTTTCGTTAACTTTTGCTACACGACCTATAAGCCCGCCACTAGTTAACACTTCATCACCTTTTGAAATTGAAGCCATTAACTCACGATGTGCTTTAGCGCGTTTTTGCTGTGGGCGCATAATCATAAAATAGAAAAATAAACCAAACACAACTAACATAATTGGCATAATATAATCGCCACCTGGTTGGCTACCATCGGCTGCATAGGCATTAGAGATTAAAAAATCCATACTGGTCCTCTTGTTTTAAACTAAATTTTTAAAGGTCGGAATTATAACACAATAAATAAATCTGTTATTAACTATTTCTTGTAAAAAAATTTCAGGAAAGTATGCGTTTTAGTATAAAAAGTGTTTTAAGATACTTTGGTTAATATAACTCCGCCAACCAAGCAATGAAGGCGGATAAAAGTTAATTACGTAGTTAAATATTGCGCCATGCTAACTAAGTTAAATAACCATTTAGGGTAAATTCCACAAAGTAGAGTCAATAAGGCACACAATACGATGATTAACTCGCTTATTCTAATATCTGTCCATTTTAACTTAATCGAAGTGCCACTTAACATTTGGCCATCTCGACAAGACGGTTTAATGTAAAGATTGATAATTAAACGGGCATAAAAATAAAGCCCCAATGCACTACCAATAACCACGGCGGCAACTAACCACCATAATTCCGCAGTTACGCCTAATAACACCAATAAAAATCGTCCAACGAAACCGGCAGTTAGAGGTGTCCCTGCTAAAGATAAAAAGCCAATGCCCATCGCTAATGCAAGGATTGGCCTGCGCCAAAATAGACCTGAAAGATCGATTTCGTTTTCATGGTCTTGCAGTTCATTAGAATGCGAATCTAAACTGATAGCACCTAATATACAGATATTAGCTAAAATATAGCCAATTAGGTAAACGCCAATGGTTTCTAATGCAAGCACTTGATACTGAACAGCAATTAAAGCCGTAAATAAATAGCCGAAATGCGCTATTGATGAATAAGCAAGTAATCGCTTTAAGCTGCTTTGCTTTAACGCCAGTAAATTGCCCCACAAAATAGAACAAAAAGCCATAATAACTAAAATAATACGGATAGTTTCATTATTAACGATCGGTGCCAATAGGAATAGCCTTGCGATGGCACAGAACACTGCCACTTTTCCAACTGTTGATAATAATAAGGCGACAACCGTTGGTGCCCCCTGATAAACATCAGGCAACCAAAGTTGAAATGGCACCAGTGATAATTTAAAACCAATACCAACTAACATCAAGCAAACACCTATTAGTAGTAATGTGCTTGGGTAAGACATCGTTGAAAGCTGGTAACTTAACCCGCTGAAAGTCAACTCTCCTGTCGTTGCATAATAAAAAGCGATTCCCATCAATAAAAATACGCTAGCAACAGCCGATAAAATCATATATTTAACAGCAGCTTCTAATGAATGAGTCTGTGTATATTGATAACCAATTAATCCCACAAAGGGAATGGATAATAGTTCAATTCCAACAAAAAATGCGATTAAATGACTGGCGTATACCAGTGTTACACCACCTAATACCATAAAAAGCAGAATTAAATAAAATAATCCGTGCTGAACCTGTTCTTGCTTAAACCAACGATAAGCAAAGCATGCAACTGCAATGGATATCATCAAAATCAAACTGGTATAAAGTAAGCCGTAGCCATCGCAGGTGAAAAGTGCGGTGATATGGCGCGCTTTCCATTCTGCCATTGAAGGATCGTCAATGCCAGAACCATCATCAATATGGGAATTAGAGTTAGCATCCATATTTATATCACCATTATTATCAACAGCACTGTTGTCGATATTATCGTCAATACTTATGTTTTCATTTGGTGATTCCACCGATTCCGTAGGTACGGAATCAATTGCAATTGTTTCTTCGTTCGATGGATTGGGTTCTTTAATAGGATCAGAAGTTGATACCGATATTTGCATATTGTCACTGCTAATATCCGTAATAGCTTGCGTGCTAAACGAAATTTTATAACCAACCACCACAGAAAAAATTAATGCGCAGAATAATCCACATACCGTTAAAATAGCGCATCCTTTGGTACCTATTTTAAAAACAAACAATAAAAACAATAAAACAATGATGGCAAAGCTTAATACAAAAATAGGCGATAAAGCTATCATAGGTGATTACTCTCCCACTCGCTCGGTAGTGATGTATTGTTGTGTTTGATTCACAACAGAATAAGACATATCTAAAACCACTTGAGGATACAAACCAATAAAAATAAGGACAATTAAAGTGCTTGATAATAACAAAAGATCTTTTTTACTAAGAAGATATTTTGGTGCGGCCCCTTTATCGACAGCTCCATAAAAAATAGGCTGCATACGGACAATAAATGAAATAGACAGCAATAATAAGCCAATTACGAGAAAAATTGTATAGAACGAAAAAGTACTATAACTACCAAGTAACATCATATAATTACCTACAAAATTAGCTGTGCCAGGAATGCCCAATACGGCTAAGATAAAATACAAGGTAAATGAAGATAGATAAGGTACTCGCTCTTTAAGACCAATAAACTGAGTTATGTTTCGTGTTGAGTAACATTCCCCCAATAATCCACTAATTATAAACATGCCAACTATTGCTAAATTGATAGCGATCATTTGAATAACCACACCTTGATAAGCAACAACAGAACCGCTATAAATAATGGCTGTAACAAATCCCATTAACGCAATATGAATATAAGCAATAAGTTTTTTAATATCCGTTTGATTAAATGCAACTAGCGCAGCATAAACAATTGTAAGCAGAGCAAGAACTAACATAATTGGCATAATCATGATGGAAGCATTAGGAAATAGCGGTATAACAAAACGCAGTAAGCCAAATGCTGCAGTATTAAGTAACAATCCACTGATCATCATCGATCCAGTTGTTGAGGATTCCATATGGGCTTCAATAAACCAACCATGAAAAGGAACAAAAGGGATTCGCACAATAAAAGCGGCTAAAAATCCAAGCATGAGCAAAAATTCGGTATCGCTTGAAATTGGCGTTTTTGTTAGTACCTGATAATCAAACGTCCAATGCCCTGTTAAGTTCCAGTTAATTAAGGCTAATGATACAATGGAGATAAGCATAAGTAAGCTGCTCAATTGAGTATAAATCAAAAATTTGCTGGCACCATTAAAACGCAATTGTGAGCTTGAATCTCGTCGTCCCCATAGTGAAATTAAAAAATAGATAGGAATTGCGACGGCTTCCCAAAAGAAGAACATTAAAAATAAATCAGTGATTACAAATAACATCATAATGGCTGATGTCATAAATAATAGGCATAAATAAAACAAGCCAAGATTATTTAGACTTTCTTTACTTGAATAGATAATCGTCAATAACACGATGAATAGAGTTGCGGTAATAACGACCATAGATAGGCCATCTAAAACAAGATGAAAATGAATTCCTAACAAAGGGATCCATTCTAAATTAACTTCCTGTACCCAATTTGACCCCTTATTTAACACATTAAAGGCATCTACCCATAATACTATTGCCATCAATAATGTAATACAAATAGTGATAAATGCCACAATTATTGGTAATTTTGACCAACGAATTTGTACATTGACAGAAACAACGCCTCTTTGTAGACATACATGGCATAACCAACCAATAAATCCGCCTATTACAGGTAAAAAAACAAGCCATAACAACATGAATGATTACACCTTTTAAATAAAAATCAGTAACATTAATATGGTAATACTACCTATAACCATTGACAGCATATACCATCGAATTTGCCCATTTTCTAAGTCAACGATGAATTCATTTACCTTTCGAATACCCCACAAGATCCAATTATCCCATAAAATTAATGGATCTTTTTTTAATAAATTAGCTAGGTAGACATAAGGTTTAACAAATAGAGTATGCAACAAATAATCATAACGCCAATCACTACTACATAATCGTAAAAAGAATTTAATCATTGGCGTATTTAAAACTTCTTGTACTTCGCTATTTGGACGCGCATACAAAATATAGGCAATCAAGAAGCTTAATCCTGTCACTGCGGCTAACAGTAGTTGGAAGAGTAATTGTCCGTTAGTATCTAATTCAGCGATTGGAATAATACCGCGAATTGGTAATGGGAAATAGATAAATAACGCGGTAGGAAATATCAGTAATATAAAAATTGGCAAATAACTTATCCATTTAGTTTTTGCAAAGTCAGACTGTTTTTGTTTGTGATAAAATACTATTGAAATTAAACGCCAAATATTTAAACTAGAAAGCAAAATACCTAATAAACCAATGGTCCCAGATATCAATTTATCTTGAGCCATTAAGCCCAATATGATATCGCCCTTGATATAAAATGATGATGAAATCCAAGGCATAGCACTCAGTGATATCATAATAAACAAAAATACCGAATATAGCATCGGAAACGATTTAATTAAGCCGCCTAGTTTGCTTATATCGCGTTCACCTTGGCATTTTCTGATTAAAATTGATGAAGCTAAAATCAGCAATGTGCTTGTTACAGCATAATTAATTAAGTAATTAAGAGACAAGCTCCAATTCTGCGTTGAAAAAGCATAAAATATATAACTGATTTGCGCTAAATTAATATAGGTGATAATTCGTTTAATATCATATTGTACTAAGGCGATAGTGCTAGCAAATAATATGGTTAACGATGACATTATTGATATAATAGCAAGCACGTCATTTGACATCATAAACAAATTACTAAGCCTTAAAACTAAATATACTCCAGCTAAAATCACCGTTGAAGATTGCAATAAAGCTACCGCAGGCATTGGTGCTAATGTTGTTTGAGCAAACCATGAATGCATAGGAAATAGCGCAGACTTACTCATTGCACCAAGGAACAGCATTAACGTTATCCAAAAGATGATGTCTGAATCGACCGCCAAATTATCATGAGCTTGCGTCAAAACATCACGGATATTTAATGTTTCTACAGTTTGATACAATAAAAATATGCCAAGAATTAAAAAGATATCGGTTAAATGCATCATGATAAATGCCTTTACAGCCGCATAACCATTACGAGCCTGTTGATAGTAGATTCCAATAAGTAAGTAAGTACTTATGCTTACACCTTCCCAACCAATTAACATAACAAACAAATTATCAACTAATATGACGGTTAATATACTGGCAATTAATAAATTACTGTACGCGTAGAAGTTATAAATATCCTTGCTTGACGTTAAATAGCAGGCCGCAAAGAAGTAGATCAAAAAACCGAAGAATGAGATTAAAACTAAAAAAATTAGTGATAAACCATCTAAAGTTAAAGAAATAGGCACAATAAAATCGCCTACAGAAAACCAATTCCATAATGGTCTTGTATAAACTAAGCTCATGTCTGGAACTATGTTTGAAATAAAGTCAATACAAGAAAAAATAGTAATTAATGTAATTACTAGCATAGTACTAATACCAATAATCATCACATTAATTGATCGAATATGCCTTCCAAAGCAAACTAATATTAGAAAAGTGAGCAAGGGAACAATAATAGTTAAATAAAGTAAATTCATCCTTTCATTTCACTCAATGAATCAATATTAAAGATTTTTCGACGATAAAATAGTTTCATCATTAACGCAAGGCCAACACAAACTTCAGCAAAAGTCGTTATTACCGCTAGTATTGCAAGCACTTGTCCGTCGGATTGTTGCCAATAGCTACTTGCTGCAAACAATGCAACTATTGCACCATTATTCATAATAATCAGGCTAAGTAATAAAAAATAAAAATTACGTCGAATCATTACGCCTAATAAACCAATCACAAATAAAATAGAGGCAAAAATAAGACAATACATGAGTGGAATCATATTATTTCTCCGACATAAGCCGATGCATAAAATGATACGAAATCACGGCTGCACCTAATAATAAAAACAAGGCTAATTCAGCCATCAAAATGTAGGCATATATGGACATTTCATGCATTAATTCATGAGATTCCTTTAATTCTAAGTAATTAACACTTACTACACCATAAATAAGAACAACAAGCAAAATAAAGGCTAAAATTAGCGGTCCTAACCAAATTTTTGGACTAATACCGTTTTTGTTATGCTCTACAGTATCCACACTAATTTTCAAAATTGAAGCAACAAGTAAAAAAATAGTTACCGATCCACCAATAAATAATAGGATATATAAAACAGCAAAAAAATAGTTATCAAGTAGAATAAATATCAACGCTGATGCAAAAAGAGAAATAACAAGGTATAAGATTGCTTTATCAATCCTTAAACTACTAATCACTTTTATACTGGCAAAAACAGCAATAATCGACGCGATATAAAAAACAGCGATCATTAAATAATCCGATATGTATTGATAATGCTGTTAGTATATACCCAAATGATATCAAGATACAGTTTACAAACATAGTGTTCATCGAAAAATAAGCTTATTAAACCGTATTTGGGTGAGTATGTCATAATGAAATGTGAAATTTTTATTTGTTAATCTTTCATGGTAAATATAATTAAAACAACTAAAAAAAATAAAAACCATAAAATTTTATTATTTAAATTCAAAGCGAAATTGTTATAAAGTATATAAATTAAGCACATTAACCAATCATTATACCTATCCCATTAATTTGTCATTTGGGTCATGCAGCTTAAAGGTGCTTAGGCATAATAAAATCTAAGATGAGAGAATCATGAATAACCAATACTCTTCAATGCGAAGTAATGTCAATATGTTAGGCACTTTACTAGGCAATGCAATAAAACGGGCCACTGGCAATGAAACCTTTGATTTAGTTGAAAAAATAAGAAATCTATCAAAATCAGCTCAACAAGGAAACACTCAAGCACATAATGAGCTACTCAAATTAATTGAAAACCTTAATGATGATGATTTATTACATGTTGCACGAGCATTTAATCAGTTTTTAAATTTAGTCAATACGGCTGCTGAATATTATGGTATTTCTCCCCATGGAGAAGCATCTAGTAGCCCCAAAAAAATGACTGAATTATTTAGTACACTTAAAAATCTCAATTTTTCAAATCAAACTATTACAGAAGCGATTAATGAGTTATCGATTGAATTGGTGCTAACTGCACACCCGACCGAAATTAATCGCCGAACCATGATAAATACTTATACGGCTATTAATAACTGTTTATCTCAACTGGATCATGATGATTTAGCCGACTATGAAATAGAACGAATTATGCGTCGCTTAAAACAGTTAGTTTGTCAGGCATGGTATACCGATGAAATCCGCAAAAAACGCCCTACCCCCATTGATGAAGCTAAATGGGGATTTTCGGTCATTGAAGATAGCTTATGGGAAGGTGTGCCGCTATTTTTGCGTGAACTTAATGACCAGTTAGTCGATGCCTTTGATGAGCAATTACCAGTTGATCATGTGCCTATTAAATTTACCTCATGGATGGGCGGAGATCGTGATGGTAATCCAAATGTGACAGCTAAAGTGACCGAAAAGGTCATGCTACAAGCGAGATTAAAGGCAATCGAGTTATTTTTAGCCGATATTCAAATACTAGTACGTGAGCTTTCAATGACAGAATGTAGTGATTCAGTTATTGATCTATTAGATGAAAAAAACAAAACTGTTTCCGAGCCCTATCGAGCTGTAATGAAACAGTTACGAACACGTTTGATTAACACTCACAATTATATTGAAGCTTTGCTGAATAATGAACGAGTATTACCACCCAGTGATATTTTAATTAAAAATGAACAGCTATGGATGCCACTTTATACCTGTTATGAGTCGTTAATTGATCATGGTATGTCAACTATAGCCCATGGTCCATTACTTGATACTTTACGACGCATAAAAAGTTTTGGTTTACAATTAGTCCGATTAGACATTCGCCAAGACAGCTCTATGCACACTGAAGCGCTTGATGCATTAACCAAAGAGCTTAATTTAGGTAGCTATGCAAAATGGACAGAGCAAGAAAAACAAGCGTTTTTATTAACTGAATTACAATCTAATCGACCATTATTGCCTTATAACTGGCAACCAGATCAAATGGTTCAAGAAGTTTTAGATACCTGTCGTGTTATCAAAAAAGCTGGCGAAGAATCGATTGCCTCCTACGTAATATCGATGGCTAAAGCCCCTTCTGATATATTAGCCGTTTACTTATTATTGAAAATTGTTGATTGCCAAAAATATATTCCAGTTGCACCGTTATTTGAGACATTAGAAGATTTAAATAACGCAAAATCAGTGATGCAAAAACTGCTGGATATTCCTTGGTATCGCGACAAAATTCAAGGTAAGCAAATGGTGATGATAGGCTACTCCGACTCAGCTAAAGATGCAGGGACACTCGCAGCATCTTGGGCACAATATCGATCGCAAGAAGAATTAGTTAGCTTATTTGAAAAATATGATACTAACTTAGTGCTATTCCATGGGCGAGGTGGTTCAATAGGTCGAGGTGGAGCACCAGCGCATGCCGCCCTGCTTTCACAACCACCTGGTTCATTAAAAGGCGGACTTAGAGTTACCGAACAAGGTGAAATGATCCGTTTTAAACTTGGCCTACCAGAAGTTGCGCTCAGCAGTTTAATGCTGTATACATCAGCGATTTTACAAGCCAACTTATTGCCACCGCCAGCCCCTAAACAAGAATGGCGCAATATCATGGATGAAATGTCTGAAATTTCGTGCAATTGCTATCGCAGTTATGTACGAGAACGAGCTGAATTTGTTGATTATTTTAGAGCAGTAACGCCAGAGGCGGAATTAGGTAGATTACCACTTGGTTCCAGACCTCAAAAACGCCGTACTGGCGGTGGTATTGAAAGTTTACGTGCTATCCCATGGATTTTTGCTTGGACACAAAACCGTTTAATGGTGCCATCTTGGCTTGGTGCCGGTAGTGCACTTAGAGTAGCTATTGAAGAGGGTAAACAAAATCTCCTTAAAGAGATGTATCACAATTGGCCTTTTTTTAATGCTCGATTAGGTATGCTTGAAATGGTCTATGCCAAAGCCGCACCGAATATTCACGAATATTACGAGCAACGTTTAGTCGATCCTGCACTATGGCCATTAGGTGAAGAACTAAGAAGTTTGTTAACCCAAGATATCAATACCGTGCTAACTGTTACCGATGATATTAGCTTAATGGCTGATTTACCGTGGATAGCACAGTCGGTAGCTTTGCGTAATACTTATATTGAACCATTAAATTTATTACAGGCTGAGTTATTAAGTCGTTCACGAAAATACAGCGATAACGAAAATATTATAGTAGAACAGGGGTTAATGATTACTATTTCTGGAATTGCAGCTGGTATGCGAAACTCAGGATAAAAAAACTCAATACTTTTTCTGCTGTTAACAAAGAACTCGTTTTCTAACGAGTTCTTTGATCTCCTTGGTGTATAAAATAGCCAAAGTTATTGCTCAATGCCGAAAAAACTCAAATGTTCTAAGTCCAACTACATCAAAGATAAGTTCCCTCGACCGAACAAGAACCGATCTTATTTTCAATAAAAAACGGTCAGAAAACATATTGATTTTATTGAAGTTTTTATTTTTATAAAAATCATTTAATAATGTATGTTAGCCGATAGCATATTTTTAAGTATTTTGGGTAGCATCCCAATAAAAAAATAAACCCCGAATGATATCGAGGTTTGTCAACAATCTAAAAAGCACAATGCTTTTTTATTTTTTAGGTAATAACTGTTCTAAATAAGCTTTAGCGTCTTGATCGCCTTGTTCGCTAGCTTTAGTGAACCAATAGATAGCACGCTCTTGATCTTTATCAATACCTTCACCTTCCAGATATTTAACACCTAAATTATATTGAGCATCTACACTGCCTTGCTCTGCAGCTTTTAGATACCATTCAACGGCTTTTTTCTCATCTTTATCAACACCACCGCCTACATCGTACATCACACCAATATTATATTGAGCATCGGCATTACCCGCTTCAGCAGCTTTAGTAAACCAATATGCAGCTTGTGTATTGTCTGGTTTAGTTCCCGTTCCGGTTGCATACATAATAGCTAAATTATACATAGCTAGCACATACCCTCGTTCTGCCGCTTGTGTATAAAAATAGTTAGCAGCGACATAATCTTGGGTTAAACCATCACCATTTTCTGACATTAGCCCTAAATAATATTGCGCTTCTGGAATATTATCTTTCGCAGCTTTACTAAACCAATCAGCCGCTATCATGCGATCTTTTGTTACTCCATCACCAAAAAAATACATAATACCGAGATTTAAATAAGCATCATAAATACCCTCATCACCTGCTTGTGAAAAATAATCAATCGCAGCTAATGTGTTTTTTCCTATACCGTCACCTTCTTTATACATTAAAGCTAAATTATATTTAGCCAACGCATAATTTTGAGCTGCAGCTAATTTAAAATATTTAAACGCTTCATTTAAATTACGCTCAGTACCTAGACCACTTTGATACATAAACCCTAAATTATTTTGTGCTTTGGCAAGTCCTTGTTCGGCTGCTTTTTTGTACCAAAAAAAAGCACGCACATCACTAGCTTCAACCCCCAATCCTTGTTTATAAATACCACCTAATGAATACTGAGCTTCTGCGTTTCCTTTTTCTGCAGACAAACGCAAAGAAGGGAGCAACGACTCTGACTCTTTAAGCTTTAATTGGGCATCGCTTGATTGCACCTTATAATTTGTAGCCATTGCACAACAAGAAATGGATAATAATAGTACTAATAAAATTTGATTTTTTTTCATATTTTTTAATTATAATGATATTAATAATAATTATACATAAATGCGACCAAAGGGAATAGTTTTTGTTTAATACTTATTCATTTTGAAATTATATTTTTTAATATCAAGCTATATGAGTTTATTTTCCCTTTAATAAACAACATAATATATTAAATTATAAACCAAGTTCATCCCAAATTTCATCAATCCGAGCAACAACTTTAGGATCTTTCTTGATAATCTTTCCCCACTCGCGATTGGTTTCACCCTTCCATTTATTAGTCGCATCCAACCCCATTTTAGAACCCAATCCAGAAACCGGCGAAGCAAAGTCTAAATAGTCGATAGGTGTATTATCAATAAAAGTGGTATCACGCTGTGGATCCATACGTGTCGAAATAGCCCACATAACATCTTTCCAGTCACGAGCATTAATATCATCATCACAGACAATCACAAATTTTGTATACATAAATTGCCTTAGATAAGACCAAACCCCCATCATGACTCGTTTAGCGTGGCCTGGATACTGTTTTTTAATTGTCACAATCGCAATACGGTATGAGCATCCTTCGGGGGGTAAATAAAAATCGACAATTTCAGGAAATTGTTTTTGCAAAATTGGTATAAAGACCTCATTCAACGCAAGCCCCATTACCGCAGGTTCATCTGGTGGTCTACCGGTATAGGTTGAATGATAAATCGCATCTTTACGACGTGTTAAATGTGTCACGGTAAATACGGCAAATTGCTCAACTTCATTATAATAACCGGTGTGATCACCATACGGACCTTCTGATGCTAACTCATTAGGATCAATATAACCTTCAAGCACGATTTCTGCACTAGCTGGAACCTCTAAATCGTTTGATAACGATTTCACCACTTCGGTTCGACTACCGCGTAATAATCCAGAAAAAGCATATTCGGATAAAGTGTCTGGCACGGGTGTCACTGCACCTAAAATGGTTGCAGGATCAGCACCAATCACAACGCTAACAGGGAATTTTTGGTTAGGATTTGCTTGTTGCCACTCGGCAAAATCAAGCGCCCCACCACGATGTGAAAGCCAGCGCATAATTAATTTATTTTTACCTAAAAGCTGCAAGCGATAAATACCTAAATTTTGCCGATCTTTATAAGGACCTTTAGTAATAGTCAGTCCCCAAGATAACAGCGGTGCCACATCATCGGGCCAGCAATGCATAATAGGTAAACGCGTCAAATCCACTTCATCATCCTTAAAAATCACCTCTTGGCAGAGGGCTGATGAACGATGTTTAACAGGCATATTAAGCACTTGTTTATATTTAGGTAATACATTAAAAAATTGCCGTATGCCTTTGGGTGGTTCGGGTTCACGCAAAAATGCTAATAACTCACCGATTTCACGCAAAGCTGAAGTATCTTCACGCCCCATACCCATCGCAACACGTTTGGCGGTACCAAACAGATTACATAAAACAGGCATATCATAACCAATCGGTTTTTCAAATAATAAGGCAGGACCTTCACTACGTAATACGCGATCAGCAATTTCGGTCATTTCAAGATAAGGATTAACAGGAAAAGTAATTCGTTTTAATTCGCCTTGCTGCTCAAGATAATCTAAAAAATCTCTAAAATTTGAAAAATGCATGTATTATTACTCCCTGTTACTGACTCATCTTGAGTTAACAAAATCTAAAGGTCTTTTAATCCTTGATGAAAAACTATCATGCAATTGAATTAGTCAGCATCAAAGTTTTCACTGTAAATAGGTACTTGCTTATTTTGATTACATGCAACAATTTTAGGTAATAGGGTTTCAAACTGTTTTTTGTCAATTTCAATAAATTCATCCTGATCAACTTGATAAAATAAATATTGTTCAGATTCATCATCGAATCGGAACGAGGCGAGCCAGTCATTACGATCATCACTATTTTCATTAGCAAATATCTGAATAATACTATTTTCACGCTTTTCAGGTTGGTCATGTAATTTGTAATCAATGATATTCTCAGCGATTTTAGCGTCATATTCATCAAAAATAATATAATCACTTTGATTGGGTTGGCACTTTTTTATACTTATTTCCGCATGACTGATGGGTACAAAAAAACATAAAAAGGACAACACAAGAGCAGATAGACTCAATTTCATTTTCGACCTCTTAATTAAGATTTAAGCAAACTATGAATTTTAACAATAGCCTCACTGTTATTTGGCGATACAGTAAGACTAGTAGCCTCATCAATCGTTAGCCATTGATAAGCTAAATGTTCAGTAAGCACAGGTGTTATCTCATTAATAAGAGGTAGATAAAACCAATGTTCTTTATTTATCTTAACTTCTGGCGCATATCTATGTCTAAATTGAGGAAAAATCTCAAACTCAACGGTATGCTTTGCATCTATTAACTTAAGATTTTGCCCTATAATATCAATGCCGGTTTCTTCAAAGACTTCACGAATCGCAGTATCTAATGGCGATTCATTAGCTTCCATGCTACCTGTAACTGATTGCCAAAAACAAGGGTCATCCTTACGCTGCAACATAAGACAACGATTTGTTGTCTGGCAGAAAATCACTACCAGAACAGATTCAGGATTTTTAAATTTCTGCATCAAATATCGCTATTTTTTACTTACTTCAATACCCAGTTCAGTTAATGCCGCCGCGTTAGCTGGGCTTGGAGCATCGGTTAATAAACATGCGGCAGCGGTTGTTTTAGGAAATGCTATTACATCGCGAATATTATCGGTTCCACTTAATAACATGCTTAATCTATCTAATCCGAATGCTAATCCTGCATGTGGTGGTGTGCCGTATTTTAATGCATCAAGTAAAAAACCAAATTTTTCACGTTGATCATGTTCATCAATACCTAAAATTGAAAAAACCGCTTGCTGCATTTCACTACGATGAATACGAACTGATCCCCCCCCCACTTCATAACCATTTATAACCATATCATAAGCATTCGCAACAGCATTTTCTGGATTTTTGATAAGTTCTTCTGGCGTATAATCTTTTGGTGACGTAAATGGATGATGCATCGCCGTTAGTCCTTCGTCGGTTTCTTCAAACATAGGGAAATCAACAACCCAAAGCACTGCCCATTTACTTTCATCAGTTAAGCCTAAATCTTTACCAACTTTTAAACGTAATGCGCCAAGTGCATCACTCACAACTTTATAACTATCAGCACCAAATAATAGAATATCGCCATCTTTAGCATTGGCTCGATTAAGTAGGGCTTCCATCTGTGATTCATTAAAGAATTTTGCTACAGGACTTTGTACGCCTTCTAGCCCTTTATGACGTTCATTAACCTTAATCCATGCCATACCTTTAGCACCATAAACCGAAATGAATTGTGTATATTCATCTAACTGCTTGCGAGTTAATTGAGCGCCATTTGGTACACAAAGTAAAGCTACGCGACCTTTAGGATCATTGGCCGGAGTTGAAAACACTTTAAAATCAACATCTTTAACAATATCAGCCACATCAATAATTTCGAGCGGATTACGTAAATCGGGTTTATCGCTACCAAAACGACGCATCGCCTCAGCAAAAGTCATGATAGGGAACTTGCCTAAATCAACATTCTTAACATGCAACCAAAGTTCACGAATCATTTGTTCCATAACCTCACGCACTTGTTCGGCTGTCATAAATGAAGTTTCAACATCGATTTGAGTAAATTCAGGTTGACGATCGGCTCTCAAATCTTCATCTCGAAAACATTTTACAATTTGATAATAGCGATCAAATCCTGACATCATCAGCAATTGCTTAAATAACTGTGGCGATTGAGGAAGAGCATAAAATTCACCTTTATGAATTCGGCTTGGTACTAAATAGTCTCGAGCTCCCTCAGGTGTTGCTTTGGTTAACATTGGGGTTTCAATATCTAAAAAACCATGCTCGTTCATAAATGAACGAACAAACGCAGTAATTTTGGCACGAGTTTTAAAAATCGTTGCCATTTCAGGGCGACGTAAATCGATATAACGATATTTTAAACGCTGTTCTTCACTATTATTTTGATTGAAATCAAGAGGTAAAACATCGCTACGGTTAAATATAGTCAGCTCAGTGGCCAAAATTTCAACCTCGCCAGTTGCCATCTCTTTATTGATTTGACCTTCAGGTCGAGCTCTCACTTTCCCTTTAATCTGAATACAAAATTCATTACGTAACTCACCAGCAAGTTGATACGCTTGTTGATAATCAGGGTCGAAAAACACCTGAACAATGCCTTCACGATCGCGCATATCAATAAAAATCATACCGCCTAAATCTCGACGTTTATTGACCCACCCACACAATGTTACTTCTTGATTAATATGAGATGCCGTTAACTGACCGCAATAAATTGAACGCATAAAATATCCTGTTTAAGTATCAATCTTTAAAAATAGTGTTTATTATAAAACAAATAAAACCCTTATAAAGGCATTTATTGAGATTTCTTCTTTAATTGTTTAAATATTTTGTGTTGTTATTACCATATTGTTTACTAACGCGTAATTGATGGAACTTGTTTGTTGACGTAAGTAAATTAGGTTATGTATATTAACTACACAATGATAATTGTTGCTTATGATTTTAGTGACTATAACTAATTTTATTAACAATAAAATATTCTATGAGGCCATAAGGATGGAAATGTTAAAAGACTACAAAGTGCATGCTCTTGCACTAGTCGTTGTTTTAGTATGTGAGTTCATCGGTAAACAATCGATTTGGACTATCTCAGTGTACCCGATGTTATACGCCATGATTATTGGCGGAATAATTAGTCTGCCCAAATTAAAAATATTAAAACTAAAAAATATGAATCATGCCAGTACCATCATGATGGTTACTTTAATGCTACTTGTTGCCAAGCTTGGCGTTTCGGTTGGTCCTAAAATTGATATGATTTTAGAAGATGCGAAATTAGCCTTAATTTTTCAAGAGTTAGGTCATTTTGCCGGCACGATTTTATTAGGCTTACCACTGGCAATGATATTAGGCATGAAACGCGAAGCGGTGGGCGCAACTTATTCAGTTGCTCGCGAACCCAATATCGCGATCGTTGCCGACAAATATGGATTAGATTCTGCTGAAGGTCGTGGTGTTATGGCGATGTATGTGTGTGGCACGCTTTATGGCGCTATTTGGATGAGCATACTTGCTAGCGTAATGGCAAAATTAGATATCCTCCATCCTTATGCGTTAGCGATGGGGGCTGGGGTTGGAAGTGGTAGTATGATGGCGGCATCACTTGCACCAATCAGTGACCTTTATCCTCAAATGGCTAGCGAAATCAAAGCCTATGCAACAACAGCAAATTTAATATCAAGTATTGTTGGTATTTATATTTATACACTATTTTCGTTACCTTTTGCCTCTTTCTTATATAACCTTTTTGCCCGCTTACGACGTAACAAAGAAGGAGCGTTATCATGAAATGCCTAGAAACAATATTTTTACTGATCTTAGTTGCTATTATTATGGCCGCCGGCAATACTGTAGGTTACAAAATTGATTTTATGCTGTCGCTACAAGCATTATCAATCTTAGTTGCTATCTCAATAGTCGGCTATTTAGTTGGTAAAATTCCACTATTAAACAAATTTCCAGTTATATTATGGGTATCAGTCGTAGCCGCAGTTGTTTCATCACCAATCTTTCCTTATCACGAACAAGTTGTTTCAATTACTGATCAAGTTTCTTTATTGGCTGTCTGTACCCCAGTACTTGCTTATGCAGGACTAGCTATTGGCAAAGATTTAGCATTATTTAAAAGTATCTCTTGGCGAATCATCCCTGTTTCGTTAGCCGTGTTTTCAGGTACCTTTATTTTTGCGGCAATCATTGCACAAATAACCTTGCATTGGGAAGGTGTTATCTAATTTGAATTAGGATTTAACGTATGACAAAAGAAGAACTTAAAAAAAAGGTTTGTAACGCAATAGCAAACCGAAAAGCTGACATCAAAGCGATTGCTCAGTCAATTTGGGCAGAACCAGAGCTTGGTTATAAAGAACACAAAACCGCTAAAAAAGTCGAAGAAGCCTTTGAAAAATTAGGTGTACCATTTAAAAATAAATTAGCTCTAACTGGCGTAAAAGGTCGCTTAAAAGGCGGAAAAGGTAGTCAGTACAGCATTGCTGTTATTGGCGAGCTTGATGCCATTATTTGTGCTGATCACCCTGCTGCTGACGAAACATCTGGCGCTGCGCACTGTTGTGGGCATAATGCGCAAATTGCCAATATGATGGCAGTCACGATGGGATTAATTGATGCAGGGGCTATGCAATTTTTAGCGGGCGATGTCGTACCTTTTGCGGTGCCTGCTGAAGAATATGTTGAAATCACTTATCGAAATCGCTTAATTGAAGAAGGTAAAATCAAATATATTGGTGGCAAACCAGAGCTAATTTCGCGGGGTGAATTTGACGATGTTGATATGGCACTGCAAATACACTTAACTAGCGTACCCAATGACCGCCAAGATGGTTTTATCGAAATATCAACCACTAGTAATGGTTTTATCGGTAAACTGATTAAATATAAAGGCGAAGCGTCACACGCGGCTGCTGCACCACATGCAGGTGTCAATGCCTTAAATGCAGCGATGATGGGAATGATGGGTGTACACGCGATTCGCGAAACATTTCAAGAAAAAGACTATATTCGATTCCATCCGATTATTACTCAAGGCGGTGATTTAGTTAATGTGGTTCCAAGCGATGTGAGAATGGAAAGTTATGTGCGAGCTGGCAATGTGCCCGCAATGATTAATGCCAATGAACGAATTAACCAAGCGTTAAAAGCAGGTGCTATGGCAGTTGGTGCCACCTGTGAAATTAAGGACTTGCCAGGCTATTTACCATTAAATAACAATCCAACGCTTAACGAGCTTTTAAAACATAATGCCGAAGCGTTAATTGGTGAAGAAAATGTTTCAGTTGCCCCTCATATGACAGGAAGCACCGATACAGGCGATCTATCCCACATTATGCCTGTTAGCCACCCATGGATTGGTTCGGTTCGAGGTGTTTTACACGGTAAAGATTATACCGTATTTGATGAAGAGATGGCTTACATCCGTCCTGCGCAAATGATGGCCTGTACAATTATCGATTTACTTTATGACGACGCCAAAGCTGCACAAACGCTGATGTCAGAATATAAGCCACTTATGACCAAAGAAGAATATTTAACATTCCTATCTGGCTTTGACAAATAATCTTAATCGCTTGGCACATTGTTGTGCCAAGTTTCTGTTATAATGCTTTTCATAATTAACCCAATAATCATCCACTATGCAAGAACTGACTGATCAAGAACTGTTTCGTTATGATAGACAAATCACATTGCGTGGTTTTGATATTGATAAACAACAAATATTGAAAAACAGTTCAGCACTAATCGTCGGTTTAGGCGGACTTGGCTGTGCGGCATCACTCTATTTGGCTGCATCAGGTTTAGGCAAATTAACGTTAGTTGATTTTGACACCATATCAAAATCCAACTTAAATCGACAAATCTTATATACCGAAACAGCCATCAATCAATATAAAGTCGAGGTTGCAAAAGAAGCCTTAACCAATATCAATGCCAATACATTAATTGAAACAGTGCATCAGCAACTTGACGATGACAAGCTCCTTGCGCTTATCAAACAGCATAATATTGTCATCGACTGTACTGATAACTTAGTGACACGAGAGCAAATTAACCGTTGCTGTTTTCATGTAAAAAAACCGCTAGTTTCTGGAGCAGCAATCCGTATGGAGGGATTATTAAGCGTATTTACTTATCAGCCTGATGAACCTTGTTATCACTGTTTGAGCCGCTTATTTGGTCAAGATCAACTCACATGTGTTGAAGCAGGTGTCATGGCGCCGCTTGTTGGCATGTTTGGCACCATGCAAGCCTTAGAAGCCATCAAAGTGCTAACCCAATATGGAAAACCATTAATTGGTCGTGTACTAATGATTGATACAATGACAATGGAATTTAACCAAGTTAAATTTACCAAACAACTTAACTGTCGCATTTGTGGAAACAGTCATATTAATTAGGTTTCGCAATGAAAATTAATCGCATTATTTTAGCGCCCATGGAGGGTGTGCTTGATTATCAAGTCAGACAACTTTTAACTGAAATTAACCAATTTGATTATTGTGTGACTGAATTTATTAGAGTAACCCATCATAAATTATCTAATCGAACCTTTTATCGCCTATGTCCTGAGCTTTACCATAACGGAAAAACTAAATCTGGCACGCCAGTTCGAGTGCAGATCCTTGGCCAATCGCCAGAGTGGATGGCGGAAAATGCCGTTAAAGCTATTGAATTAGGCTCTTATGGTATCGATATCAATTTTGGTTGCCCAGCCAAAACGGTCGTTGGCAGTCACGGAGGCGCTTATTTATTACAATATCCCGAGCAGATATTTAATATTGTCAGCCAAGTAAGGCAAGCGATTGGGGCAACGCATAGATTATCAGTCAAAATTCGCTTAGGATGGGATAATAAATCGCATTGCCATGACATCGCCAGTGCCATTGAACTTGCCGGTGCCAATGAAATTGCTATTCATGGCAGAACCAAAGAAGACGGCTATAAAGCCGAAAAAATAGATTGGCAAACAATAGGTCAAATCAAGCAACATCTAAACATACCCGTTATTGCTAATGGTGAAATTTTTTCTATTGAGGATGCAAAAAATTGCATAAACCAAAGCCAAACTAACGACATTATGCTAGGGCGAGGTATTTTAACAATTCCTAACTTAGCCAATATGATTCGAACTGAACAATCATCATTCAATTGGCAACAAGTGATGGAAATTTTAATCCACTATGCGACATCCTCCATTGATGACGTTAAACCGCTTTATCATTCTGCACGTATCAAACAGTGGCTTGCTTACTTAAAACAGCACTATGCTCAAGCAGCAGAAGTTCTACAAAATATTCGAACACTCAAATCACAGCAAGAGATCTGTGATTTTTTAGCGAATAACGGCCCAAATAAGTGCCTTAGGGAATAATAAAATAGCTAATTGGTGTTCATTACGCATCGGCTATGATTACTCGTATCATCCTGATACTTGTCTTTGTTGTTGGCGCATTCTTACGCCGGAATAGGACAAATAACATAACCATCATTTTTTGGAAGGGTTATTGTGTTTTTATAAGGCGATTTTTGTTAAAAAATAGCTAGAAAAAACTTTAATAAAATCAATACCTTTTCTGACCGATTTTTGGGCGGAAAATTAGGCCTTTTTTGTTTTGGTGAATAGAATAAATTGAGTGCAGTGGTTTCGGACGTTTTGGCCTTGGGTGGACAAAATAGCTATTGTGACCACGTCCGAGTCAGGGAATTAAAGCGAATTCCCTGACAACCCGCGCTTTGGCTGCAGAATGTGGCCTGCGGCTACCCGACGCCGTCGCTCGGTCTTAACGCACCGTTTGTGATGCGTTCCAGACGCAGCACAAACTCGCCAAACGTCCTGTTTGGCGTGCTAACCTCGCTCTGTTGTCGGCACATTCTGACGCTGGAATAAGACAAATAACATAACCATCTTTTTTGGGATGGGTTGTTGTGTTTTTATTAGGCGGTTTTTGTTAAAAAAACAGCCAGAAAAAAACTTTAATAAAATCAATACCTTTTCTGACCGATTTTTGGGCGGAAAATCAGGCCTTTTTGGGTTGGTGAATAGGATGGATTGGGTGCGGTGGTTTCGGACGTTTTGACCTTGGGTGGACAAAATAGCTATCGTGACCACGTCCGAGTCAGGGAATTAAAGCGAATTCCCTGACAATCCACGCTTTGGCTGCAGAATGTGGCCTGCGGCTGCCCTCCGCCGTCGCTCGGTCTTAACGCACCGGCTATGATTCGCTCCCGGCGAAGCATAGCCTCGCCAAACATCCCTGTTTGGCGTGCTAACCTCGCTCTGTTGTCGGCACATTCTGACGCCGGAATAGGACAAATAACATAACCATCTTTTTTGGAATGGGTTGTTGTGTTTTTATAATTATATCGTTGATTTTATTTTGATTAAACGCCTACACGGCGTTAAGGGGTCTCAAGAGGTCAAGTGAGGGGATGGCATAGTTTCTAAACCGCCTACACGGCGTTAAGGTAGAGCTTAAGATTTGATAAATCTTGCTATATAAAGATAAACAACAATTTCATCTTTGAAAACCCTTTTTTTGAGGTGTTTTTTAATGTGTTGATTTTATTTAATTTTAAATTATCGTTAAAAAAAAGGTTTGGAGCGGTTAAATTGTTGTTATTAGAGCGCTATTTGTGGTTTTGTTGAGTTGTTGTATGTCGGCGCTTTGCTTAGGTTGTGTAAGTGATTGATTTATCTTAAAAACATCAAAATAAAAACTTCAATAAAATCAATACCTTTCCTGACCACTTTTTGGATGTAATTGCATTGCTTTTTAACACAAAAATAACTCACAAAAAGCACTAAAGGTTATGTAGTTTGTCTTGTTTCGGCGTCAGAATGTGCCGACAACAGAGTGAGGTTAGCACGCCAAACAGGGATGTTTGGCGAGGCTATTCTCCGTCTGGAACGGATAATAGCCGGTGCGTTAAGAGCGAGCGACGGCGGAGGGCAGCCGTAGGCCACATTCTGTAGCCAAAGCGTGGGATTGCAAAGGGAATTCGCTTTAATTCCCTTTGCTCGGACGTGGTCACTGTGGCTATTTTATTCACCAAAGGTCAAAACGTCCGAAACCTTGCCGTACTATAAATAGACCACAAATCTCTATCTTCACTATAACCACCTCTGCGGCCCAAAGATTAAGGACTAAGAAGTAACAGCTAAGGTGCAGTGCAAACAGCGTAGTTGTGGATGAACACACCGTGGCTGCTAACTCCACCATTGGCCGAGCTGACAACAAAGCTAGTGCTACCTGCTACATCGCTCGTCCAGTAGAAGTGGTCGGCAAAGCCCACATCAGCGTAGATGTACATAACGCCCCACTCCGTGAAAAATCCTGCACCTATGTGACGCTGGTAACCATTAAAACCTGAGGACGGCGTGGCGCCTACTGCACCTTGACACCAATATCCTGAATGCCAACCAGAACAAACCGCATTAGTTAAATCATTGACCTTAGCAATGCGATAACCCAAATTTCTACACCAAGAGGATAGGTTAAACTGATTACGCTCACTAACACCACTATGGACGAACCACTGCTTTAATACAAATCCATACCTCACCTCATTACCTCGACCATCCCTTCCCACCAACTCAAAGGTCTGTGGTAAACTTGGTACGCTTAAACGACTAGGACTATCTGAATCTATCTGATTACTACTTGCCCTTGGACCTCTTAACATTACCCGTGTTACATAACTGGATTTATCTCTAATCCATTCATCAGCTTGTAGGATATTTCCATCTGGGGCCGTGAATGAACCAGAACGCGGCTTTATCCAACTTACCGTTGCGCTTATACTACCATTCGTGACAACAGACCACGTCAACTGACTTCCATCAACTCCACCTATGTCTAAATCAAAATACAAACCATCAGCACCCGTTGTAGGAAAATTTTGGTCGTAAGATGATGAACTCGTTGACTGAGTTAAAAAACCCTTAACAGGACTCCATATGTTAGCTGAACCGGCAAAGCGAGGTTCATCATTAGAATGGATAGTAGTACCACCCATTAACAAATTCGGCCTTGCGTAACAAACTCGAGCAACAGTGTTATACGGATTGATATAATAATCCACCATAGCTCCACCGAAATTACTACTCCTTGGCACCCCATACTGGGTAGTTAAACTTCCTCCTGTACTTATTAACCTTACCCTATAAGGAGCATTACATATATCTAATGCATCACTACGATTAACAGTATTGCCATCCTTATCCGTAAATGATACCGATATACTCCCCGATGCGGTAACTCCATTTGTTCCCTGTCCATCCCCATCATCATCTTCCCAATTACCCTGAACAACCAAATCATTCATACTAATTGAACTCTGTGATGACGGGACGACCATTGTTATATGATCTAAGTTACTCCCCACATACGGCAAACTTATCGGATTTGCTGCACTTGATGGATTAGTAGATGGCGTGATAACCCGACCATCCTGCAATCTTATAGACAACAAATTGTCTGCATCTGTTACCTTTGTCCGACCACCGTCGAACGTTAAATATGGCGCACTACCCTCTATTTCCTTTGATGTATTTGCCGTCAATGCTATAGAACACTGCGCATACGACAATAAGAGTAGCAACGCAAAGAACAACGGCAATTTAGGTAATCTAAATAATTTAAGTAAGTCTGATAATTTAGATAGAAAAGATAAGTGTCTCGGCCTTCGTGATAACCCTGCCGATAAACATGGCGATTTCGCCAAGTGCAATGATTTTGATAATTTAGGTGATAAAAATAAGAACTGAGTCTGATTTAAACTACAGCGAAAATGAAAAAGATTTAGGGCGTAGGTTTGGCAGGCCAGATGCCAGATGCCAGATGCCATGCATGGTAGCGCATTTCGATTATCCTGTCAAGTAATTTTTTGTTTTATTTGAATTTTTTACAACTGACTGCTTAACTGATGAGCTCTCTCTTGTTTTGAAAGAGATTGAATTATAATCGGTTAATTAGGAATGTGCTAGTTTTTGTTAAAAATTTTAAGGTTTTGTTGTCCTATTTTTGGGAGGAATAGTTTGGGTGGTGTTTTTTGAATAAAAAAACACCACAAAAAAAACCAATAAAATCAATTACTTTTCTGACCGATTTTTTGTTTTAGAAAATAATGCTTAGTCACTTTATTAAGAATCAAACCAACTAGCATAATAAGCAATATCAACAAGAGCAAGCTACGACCTACACGAATCAGGGTAGTGCCGTTAATATAAAACCTTATTGGCATATGGTATAAAGAGATAAAATAAACAATGAGACAAATAAAAATCAGTATGACAGATACAAAAACACTTTTAATGAGCTTTCTGATTGAATTTTATTAAAGGGCTTTTTAAAACAGTTTTTAGACAAAAATAGCCCAATTAGTATAGCACCAATATAAATAGCCTTTAGAAAATTACTATCTCTCCAGTCAAAAGCAATAACGATAAACATTGAAAATAAAATGAAGTGAATATTTGAGCTGTTAGTTTCTGTAATTGCAAAGGGTTGGTTACTTTTTACAAAGAACTTTTCAAAGAAATTTGTTAAATAGTAAATTAATAAACTGTACAACAAAAAGCAGAAAACAACTGATGGGATAATCATTATCATCATTGGCGAAATAGGGCTCTCGTAGAAATAAACAATGATGCTTTGTTGAATAAGTTCAGCTACTGTCGTGAATATGGCCATCATGACAATCAATAATACTGTATTGGTTTTATTGACAATATGAATATTAGCGTAGTGAAAAACAAGCGACAACAAACCCAAAATCCATAATGTATCTACAAGATTATTTAGAAAAAAATAAAATACCAGGGAATAAAGAACCAAGTGTTTCAAAAGAAATGCTTGATTCGGGTCGTAAAAAGGCAAAACACAACCAAAGAAAAGAACTCAACACAAAATAAACTAAACTGCCAATAATGGGAAGAGTAAAAAAAGACACTTTATTCATCTTATTTCCCTATTAATTTTACTTAAACGTTCCTGTTACCTAAAATTTTTAACAAAATTTTAATTATTGTTTGTTGTTAATCAATTCGTTTAATAAAGTGTTTGATCTTAAATCCCATAGCAATCAACGACGCAAAATAGACAACGATTCCAACAATTACCAATGCAAACAATCGCCCAATACGAACCAACATTGAGCCGGTTGACCAGTCAGGTAATAAGTGTGAACCAAACCATAATGCCGCAGACATTAAAATTACCGCTATGACGATTTTAATTAAAAACCGATACCAACCGGGTTGGGGTTGATAAAGTTGTTTTTTACGTAATTGCCAATACAATAATCCAGCATTAAAGCAAGCAGCTAAACCAATGGATAGTGAAAGGCCTGCATGCTGTAATGGCCCAATAAAAACGAGATTCATTAGTTGAGTTAAAATTAACGTGACAATTGCAATTTTGACGGGTGTTTTAATGTCCTGACGGGAATAAAATGCGGGTGCTAACACTTTAATTAAAATCAATCCAAGTAGACCGATAGAGTAAGCAACTAAAGCTCGCTGTGTCATCAATGTATCATTTAAAGTAAATTGGCCATATTCAAATAACGTTGATATAAGTGGGCGAGAAATAACACCTAATGCAATCGTGCTTGGTAAGGCCAATAAAAAGCAGAGGCGCAATCCCCAATCTAACAACTCTGAATATTGTTTATGATCGCCTTTAGAAAAGCTTTTAGCTAACGATGGCAATAATATAGTACCTAATGCCACACCAAGCACACCGGCAGGGAATTCCATTAATCGATCCGCATAATACATCCACGAAACCGAGCCAGAAACAAGAAATGATGCAAAAATTGTATTAATAATTAATGATATTTGTCCAACAGACACCCCTAAAATTGCCGGCCCCATCTGTTTTAAAACCCGCCAAACACCACTATCTTTAAAATTTATACGAGGTAACACTAGCATGCCAATCTTTTTTAAATAAGGTAGCTGATAGAGTAATTGTAAAATCCCACCAACACCAACCGATACAGCAAGCGCTAATACCGGAGGGTTAAAGTAAGGAGTTAAAAATAGCGTGAATATAATCATACTCACATTAAGTAGTGTTGGCACAAAAGCAGGAACAGAGAAACGATTCCATGTGTTGAGTATAGCGCCGACAAGTGAAGCCAGTGATATAAAAAAGATATAAGGAAAGGTTATACGCAACATGGTCGTTGCAAGTTCAAATTTTTCGGTTGACTCTTGCATAAATCCTGGTGCAGTTAACATAATAACAAAAGGTGCGCTGACAACACCAATAAAAGTAACAATAGCTAATACTAGCGTTAATAAACCTGCAATATAAGCAACAAAGGTACGCGTTGCTTCAATCCCTTGCTGATTTTTATATTCAGCTAAAATAGGCACAAAGGCTTGCGAAAAAGCACCTTCCGCAAAAATACGCCGCAGCAAATTAGGGAGTTTAAAGGCTACAAAAAAAGCGTCAGTTGCCATACCAGCGCCAAAAAAACGCGCAATAACGGCATCACGAACAAAACCTAATACACGAGAGACCATCGTCATTGAACTAACTGTGGCTAAAGATTTTAAAAGATTCATATCTAATTTATATAAAAAGTATACAGCTGAAAACTGATAAGGAAGCATAGTCTACAAACTATTACTTTAAATCACCACGCTTTTTTCAATAAATAATGGTTTTTATTCATGCCGCCAGCATAATACTGACGGATGATAAGTTTAACGATCTTTTAATGGAATAAACGGCATAAATTGACCAATATTTTTATAAGCAGGGCGAATAATTCGGCGATCATCAAAATTAAGCTCTTCAATTCGATGAGCACACCAACCAACAATACGTGACATTGCAAATAATGGCGTATAAACCTCTCGAGGTAAGCCAATCATGTCATAAACAAAGCCAGAATAGAAATCGACATTGGCGCAAACTTGTTTTTTTGTTCTGGCATTTTTTCGATTCAAAATAGCATGGATAGCACGTTCTTCAAGCAAATTTAAAAAATTATACTCTTTTTCTCGCCCTTTTTCTTTGGCTAGTTCATACGCCATTTCTTTGAGCAACACAGCTCTTGGATCTGATACCGTATAAACTGCATGCCCAATACCATAAATTAGACCCTTTTTATCAAATACATCTTTATTTAAAATACGTTGTAAATAGGCATCAATTTCATTTACATCACTCCAATTTTTAATTTCTTTAGCTAGGTGTTTAAGCATTTTACCCACTTGTAAATTAGCACCACCATGTAATGGACCTTTTAACGATCCAATACCTGCCGCAATTGATGAGTAAGTATCAGTGCCTGTAGAACTCGTCACTCGTACCGTAAATGTTGAATTATTTCCGCCGCCGTGTTCTGCATGGATAATCATTGCCAAATCAAGCACTCGCACATCAAGTTCAGTATATCCTTCAGATCCTTTCATCATGTATAAAAAGTTTTCAGCAATGGAAAAATCCTCATTTGGGTGGCGGATATGTAATGATTTACCTTTAGCGCTGTGACTTAACATATTATAAGCATAGGCAATAATGGCAGGAAATTTTGCAATGAGATCTATGGATTGTCGCATTAAATTATCACGGGATGTATCATCAGCTTTAGAATCATAAGTATACATTTCAAGCACTGTTCTTGCTAAAATATTCATCACATCATGACCTTCAAGTTCCATGATAGCAATCTTAGTTTGCTTTTCCAGTGCCATTGATTCACAAAGTAATCGTGAAAAATCGTATAACTCTTCTTTATCGGGTAAAGAACCTGATAATAGTAGATAGATCGTTTCTTCAAATCCTGTTCGTTGCTCTTTTTGTGCATTATGTACAAGATCTTCAATATCAATGCCTCGATATAATAATTTCCCTGGAATAGGTTTTAATGAACCACCTTCTAAATGTTCATAACCTAGCACATCTCCAATTTTGGTTAAACCAACTAATACGCCAGTGTGATCAGCATTACGTAACCCACGTTTTACATTAAAAGTTTCAAATAATTGTGATTCAATTTTACTAGTGTTTTTAATCGTTTCAGATAATTTATAAACTAAATATTTTTCTTTCATTTATTATTTCCTTTTGTGTTATAAATTATCGATTACTGCTTGAGTAAATTCAGTTGTAGATAACGATTGCCCATTTTTCATAAAACGAGCTAAATCGGTTGTTGCCTTACCTTCTTGAAATAAGCTTTGCATTGCATGGGTAATTAATTGTCCAACTTCATACCAACCAAGATAATCAAACATCATCACACCTGATAGCAATAATGATGATGGATTTGCTTGATTTTTTCCTGCAATATCAGGCGCAGTGCCATGTGTTGCTTCAAAAATAGCATGACCTGTCAGATAGTTAATATTCGCGCCAGGTGCAATACCAATGCCCCCGACCATCGCAGCAAGTTGATCTGAAACATAATCACCATTAAGGTTTAACGTTGCAACAACAGAATAATCTTCTGGTTTTAACAAAGTATTTTGTAAAAATGCATCACAAATCACATCTTTAATAATTAATTTTGACGAAGATTGAGCGTTCTTTAATGCTTGTTCTGCCGCTGATGTGCCAGCCGTTTTTTGGATTTTTGCATATTGATTCATAGTAAAAACAGCATCAGCAAATTCTTTCTCTGCTAGTGCATATCCCCACTGTTTAAATCCCCCTTCAGTAAACTTCATAATATTACCTTTATGTACTAAGGTAACAGAGGGTAATTTATGGTGAAGAGCATATTTAATTGCAGCTCTAATTAAACGTTCTGATCCTTCAATTGAAACAGGTTTGACACCAAATGACGAAGTTTTAGGAAAACGAACTTTACTAACGCCCATTTGTTGTGATAAAAATTGATAAAATTTTTCAGCTTCCTGTGTGCCTTGTAGCCATTCAATACCAGCATAAATATCTTCAGTATTTTCTCGGAAAATAGTCATGCTTACTTTTTCGGGATGTTTTATTGGTGATTCCACCCCTTTGAACCAACGAACAGGACGCAGACATACATAAAGATCTAACTCTTGGCGAAGAGCAACATTGAGTGAACGAATCCCATCCCCCACTGGCGTAGTTAAAGGGCCTTTGATACCAACAAGATATTGTTTAAAAGCATTCATGGTTTCTTTAGGTAACCATTCACCATTCAAGTTGAATGACTTTTCACCAGCAAGTACTTCTTGCCATTTAATGCTACGTTTATCTTGATAAGCTTTTTCAATCGCTTTATCAAAAATTGTTCGAGCAGCATTCCAAATCTCTTTACCCACACCATCACCTTCAATAAAAGGAATAGTTGGATGATTTGGGACAATTAATTGTCCATTTTCAATTGAAACTTGCTGATTCATATTGCATCTTCCCCCTCTTTTTTCAGTTAGTTAAATCCTTCCTTCAACTTATTTAAAGCACTACCTGCTTTAAACCATTCTATTTGAGATTGATTATAAGTGTGTGCAACAGCAAAAGAGTCCACGCTTCCATCTTGATGATGAAGTATCATTGTCAGCTCTTTATCTGGTGCGAAATCTACTAACCCAATAATGCTAATTTTGTCATCCTCACGAATTTTGTCATAATCGTCTTTATTAACAAATGTTAAAGCTAACATTCCTTGTTTTTTAAGGTTCGTTTCATGAATTCGTGCAAATGATTTAACCACAATGGCTTTAACATTTAAAAAGCGAGGCTCCATTGCGGCATGTTCCCGTGATGAGCCTTCACCATAATTTTCTTCAGCTACAACAATTGAGCCTAGTCCTTGAGCTTTTAACTGACGAGCTAATATGGGTACTTCAACATAATTACCTGTTTGCGGATCTAAAACTGAGTTGGTTTTTTGATTAAAGGCATTAACTGCACCAATTAACATATTATTAGAAATATTATCTAGATGTCCTCGAAATTTTAGCCATTTACCCGCCATTGAAATATGATCGGTTGTACATTTACCCGTTACTTTAATGAGCAAGGGTTGTGAAGTAATGTCTTTTCCATCCCAAGGTAAAAAAGGTGAAAGTTGTTGTAGCCGCTCTGAGTGACTTGAAATATGAACTTCAACCGCACTGCCATTGGCAATGGGTGCTATATAACCAGCATCATCAACAACAAACCCTTGCTTAGGCAACTCATCCCCTACTGGTTCAGATAATTTCACTTTCTGGCCTTTATCATTGATTAAACTATCAGTGAGTGGATTAAAGCTGAGTTTACCTGCAATTGATAATGCAGCTACAATTTCAGGAGAGCATATAAATGCATAAGTATTTGGGCTACCATCATTACGTTTAACAAAGTTACGATTAAAAGATGTCACAATCGAATTTTTATGTTCATCAGCAACTTCATCACGACGCCATTGCCCAATACAAGGTCCACAAGCATTAGCCATAATAGCTGCACCAGCTTGTTCAAAGCGACTTAAAATGCCATCTTTCTTTGAGGTGTATTTCACTTGTTTTGAGCCAGGGTTAATGATTAGTTTTGCTTTCACCTTTAGTCCTAATTGATTTGCATTATCAATCACAGAAGCCGCACGCATCAAGTCCTGATAGGAAGAGTTAGTACATGAACCAATCAAGCCCACCTCCATGTTATCTGGGTAATTATGCTCTTTGACAGCAGTAGCAAGTTGTGAAATAGGATAAGCTAAATCAGGTGTAAAAGGCCCATTAACATAAGGCTCCAATTCAGATAGATTAATTTCTATTACTTGATCATAGTATGTTTCTGGTTGTACTAAAACAGCCTGATCAGGATTGAAACAGTCCGTTAACATATTTGCTAAATCCACCACTTTTTGGCGTCCTGTCATCGTTAAATAATCAGCCGACTTTTTACTATAAGGGAATATTGATGTTGTTGCTCCGACTTCGGCCCCCATATTACATATAGTTGCTTTTCCTGTTGCTGATAAAGTTGAAGTCCCTTCACCAAAATATTCAATCACTGAATTGGTGCCGCCTTTAACCGTTAAAATGCCTGCTAGTTTTAAAATAATATCTTTTGGTGATACCCAACCTGATAGATTACCAATCAATTTTACGCCAATGATTTTTGGCATTTTCAATTCCCAAGGCATACCAGCCATGACATCAACGGCATCTGCACCACCAACCCCTATTGCGAGCATTGAAAGTCCACCAGCATTTGGCGTATGTGAATCAGTACCGATCATCATACCTCCAGGAAATGCATAATTTTCAAGTACGACCTGATGAATAATACCTGCATCGGGCTTCCAAAACCCAATACCATATTTATTCGATACATCACGTAGAAATTGATAAACTTCTTGATTATGACTTTCTGCAACAATTAAATCATCATGAGCATTTTTATAGGCTTGAATCAAGTGATCACAATGCACTGTTGAGGGCACAGCAACGCTTTGACGACCTGAGTTCATTAGCTGTAAAAGCGCCATTTGGGCAGTTGCATCTTGCATAGCAACGCGATCGGGTGAAAAATTAACATAGTCCTCACCCCGTTTATAAACCTTAATCTCTTCACCTTCTGCTAGATGTGCATAAAGGATTTTTTCCGTCAAGGTTAACGGTTTTCCAATTTTTTGGCGGATCAGATCAATCTTTTGTGGATAACTTTGGTAAATTCGTTTAATTAAATCAATATCAAAAACCATAATTAGGCTCCTATTGCATATATTATCCTTTTAGATTTCACTTAAAATTAAATGAATATTTATTCTTTTTTTATGAATTAATATTCATTACAATATACTAATAATTTTTTTATGCAATCTTGTATTAAAATCTTTTATGAAGCGCGCTTTTTGATAATTAATTAAAATTATGTAGGACAAGTACGATCGATAGTGTGATTTTTACACTATCGAAATATTAAATATTATGCACATTAACGACAATTCAAAATTGCGTGATCATATAAATAAAAATAATATAAAAAAGTTGCAAGTTAAGTAACAACCTAAACAAAACAATAGCTAAAAGCCATGTTTGCCTGCATGATCGATCTATGCTACATTGTTTTTCCGAACAATATTTAAGCTAATTTTATTATGAATCAAACAACTAATCCGTCACCAATAAGAACGGGTGGCTTTCTAAATACTATTGAACGAATTGGAAATAAGATCCCTGATGTAACCACACTGTTTTTTTATGCTTTAATCATCTGTTTTGTTGCTTCTTTATTACTCTCTTTTGTCAGCTTTAATTTTATTAATCCTGTTACGCAAGGCAAACTGGTCGTTGTCAATATGCTGGCCCCCGATCATCTTGTCACTTTTTTTACCAAGATGGTGCCTAATTTTGTCTCTTTTCCACCACTTGGCATCACAATTGTGGCAACATTAGGTATTGGTATTGCTGAAAGTAGTGGTTATATCCATGTGTTACTTAAAAAATTACTAGCTATCACCCCTAAAAAATTAGTCACACCATCGGTTATTTTTGTCAGTATGGTTTGCCATATTGCGGCTGACTCTGCTTATGTGATTTTAATGCCTGTATCAGCGATGATGTTTTATGCAATCGGGCGCCATCCACTAGCGGGGATTGCAGCTTCATTTGCAGGCTTAGCTGGTGGATTTAGCTCAAGTTATACGCCATCAATTATCGATCCAATTATGCAAGGATTTACCCAAAGTGCTGCACAAATTATCGATCCTTATTATCAAGTCAATGTACTTTGTAACTATTTCTTGAGCTTTGGTGGTACCTTTTTTGTATTGTTAGCTTGCTGGTTTGTTACCGACAAAATCGTCGAACCTCGTTTGAATGCAACCATGCCTTTAAATAATGATTTAAAGTTAGATAATATTGCCAATTCGCCAGCTATCACACCGGTTGAGAACCGAGCATTTAAAGTCGCTTCAATGGTCTTTTTAGCAATTGCTATTGGCTTGGTTTTATTATTATTACCAGAAAACTCTTTATTACGTGCGCCTGATGGAAGTATGACAAGCAATAAAGCACCAATTATGCAAATTATTGTGCCACTATTGTTTGTATTTTTCGCCATTCCTGGTTTAATACACGGTTTTATAACCGGAGCATTTAAATCATCACGCGATATTGTCAAAGCGATGGAGAACATCACTAAATCTCTTATTCCATTTATTGTTTTTGCGTTCTTTTGTGCACAATTTCTATATGTCTTTTCTCACTCACAAATTGGAACATTAATTGCGATTGGCGGCGCGGAGTTTTTAAAAGCATTGCATCTGCCTTCAGTGGTCACAATCTTTGGAGTGATAATTCTAACGAGCATGTTAAATGTGTTAATTACCTCTGCATCGTCTAAATGGGCCATATTAGCACCAATTTTTGTACCAATGCTTATGTCAGTTGGCATCTCACCAGAATTAACACAAGCGGCTTATCGTATCAGCTCGGCAGTTAATGTTAGTACACCAATGTTTGCTTTTTATCCTTTGATTATTGCTTATTGCCAGCAATACTGTAAAAACACGGGTGTAGGCACATTAAGTTCGATGATGATTCCTTATACCGCCGCACTACTTATTGCATTAACGGTAAACTTATTACTCTTTTGGTTCTTAGGTCTACCAATTGGTTTTGACAGTGGCTATGTATATCCACCCGTAAATAATTAGTTACCATAAGGAGTCACACTATAATGAATATTACCGAACAATTAGTTGAGCGTTTTTTACGTTATGTCAACGTTCCAAGTCAAAGTGCTCTTGGATGTGCGCATGTGCCCTCAACCCCAGGGCAAACAGAATTAGCCAAATTACTCAAACAAGAATTGATCGAACTTAATTTACAAGATGTTCACCTTGATGAGCATAGTATTGTAACAGCTAAACTACCAGGCAATAATCCAAATGCACCGAAAATTGGTTATGTTGCCCATCTTGATACGGTCGATGTTGCCTTATCAGATAAAATTAACCCACAGAGAGTAACCTTTACCGGTCAAGATATCTTGTTGAATAAAGATAAAAATATCTGGTTTAAAGTTGATGAACATCCCGAATTGAATAAGTATCTTAATGATGAATTGATTGTGACGGATGGTACAAGTGTTCTTGGGGCTGATAATAAAGCCGCCATTGCCGTTGTGATGACAATGTTAGATCAATTACAACAACAAAATTGTACTCATGGCGATATTTATGTGGCATTTGTACCTGATGAAGAAGTAGGCTTAAATGGTGCTAAGAAACTTGATTTAAATCTCTTCAAACCTGATTTTGCTTATACAATCGATTGTTGTGAACTAGGTGAAGTTGTTTATGAAACTTTCAATGCTGGCTCAGCAATCATTGAGATTACTGGTGTATCTGCTCATCCAATGTCGGCAAAAAATGTTTTAATCAATCCTATCCGTGTAGCTAATGATATTATTAACTGTTTTGATAGTTTCGAAACACCTGAGCATACCGAAGGTAAAGAAGGTTATTTTTGGTTTAATGATATTGTTGGCAATCAAAGTACCACAACATTAAAAATGAGTATTCGTGACTTTGATTTAGCTAAATATGAAGCACGTAAAGCTTATATCCAAGAAGTGGTGAGCTTTATTAGTCGAAAATATCCAAGGGCTAAAATTGAGTGTAAAATTACCGATATTTATAGCAATATAGCTAACTATTTGGGTAATGATCGTCGCTGTATTGATTTGATTTATCAATCATTTGAGCACCTCAATATTCAGCCAAATACGATCGCTATGCGGGGGGGGACGGATGGTTCAGCACTTTCTGCTAAAGGTCTTACCACACCAAATTACTTTACTGGTGCACATAACTTTCATTCGTGCTTTGAGTTTTTACCATTATCATCATTTCTTAAATCTTTTGAAGTAACGATGAAAATTATCGAATTAGCCGCCAAAGCAAAGTAATATAAAAAAGGGGGGAATATCTCCCTTTTTCTTCCTTTTAAGCATACCAATGAATGTAGAGATTTATTCTGTTCAAGGTTCAAACATTGAAATGGTATTAGCTAAAAATGAAGTAAGTGAAGATTTATGAGATAAATGGTGGGTCGTGAGCGATTCGAACGCTCGACCAACGGATTAAAAGTCCGCTGCTCTACCGACTGAGCTAACGACCCATTTGACAAAAAACACTTTAGCTTTAATGCTTAAAGCCACAAGCGATTTCGGGTTGGTATAATACTTATAATTATAATGCTACGCAACCCTTTTATTGTCATTTTTACGCAATAGCCGGTTATTTATACACTTTACTTTAGTGACGCTAATTTTTTATTCGCAAGTGCGACCGCATTCTTATCTTTTGAATACTTATTCACCACTTGTTGAAAAACCGCTTTGGCATTTTTATTGTCTCCTTTATCAAGTAAAATTAATCCTACTTTATAAAGGCTATCAGCGGCTTTTGGTGAAGAGGGGAAATCTTTTACCACAGTCGCATAATAAAATGAAGCATCATCTTTTTTGTTTTGTTTATATGAAAGTTGACCAAGCCAATAATTAACGTTGGCTCGGTAATTAGACTTTGGGTAGGTTTTTAAATACTTTTGAAACGCGGCAATGGCTTCATTATTTTGTTTGCCATCATTAACAAACTGCATGACAAAATTATAATCAGCTTTATCATCACCTGAAGTTGTCCATCCAGATAAATCTGAAGACGAAGATGTTGATGAAGTCGAATCAGAAGATGGAGCTGAGTTATTTTCTTGTGAGTCAGAATTAGAATTTGATGAAAATCCAGAACCATTAGCCATTTGCTGTAAAATCATTTTTTGGCGTTCAATCACCTGATTCAATTGATATTTTGTTTCCTCTAACTGACCGCGGAGTGTATCTACATCAGCTTGTAAATCGCTAATTTTTTGTTGGTTTTGAATTATCAACTGCCCTTGAGCTTGAATAGTTCGATCAATATCAGAACTACCTGCAGCACAACCATAACCTGTAAATAAAAGAAACAGGAACAATGTGAGTATTTTTTTATGCATATTATTAGACTCGGCGTGAACTTAAAAAATAAAAACGGCTGAATAATCAGCCGTTATAAGATGCTATTAATATCCAGCATAAGTTACTACAGCACGACGGTTTTTAGCATAAGCCGCTTCATCATGCCCTAATACAGCTGGTTTTTCTTTACCATAAGAAACAATTTCCATTTGGCTTGCAGAAGCACCATTACCTTGTAGGTAAGATTTAACCGCAGCTGCACGACGTTCACCTAATGCGATGTTATATTCAGGAGTACCGCGTTCATCAGCGTGACCTTCGATAACAACTTTTACATTATTTGCACGGATAAATACAGCGTGTGCATTTAATAATGTTGCATATTCAGACTTAACATTATATTTATCAAAATCAAAATATACTGTATTGGTTTGTTGTAATTTTTGAAGTTGTTCTAAGGCTTCTTTTGATAAAGTACCATTTAAATTACCGCCTGCATTACGGCTACTATTAGATGAACATGCAGTTACAGCGATTAATGGTAAAGCAACCGCTGCTACTTTAAGAAATTTAGAAAATTGCATTGTATTAACTCCTTTGTTTAAATAAATTATTACTTATATTTTATAAATCTAACCAACTTAAAAGTAACATCTGTTACTAACCAGAAAGATTAGAGGTATATATTATAACGGCCTTAAACTTTACACAATTTTAATAATCTTAATATTGTATAATTTTTAAGCTCCTCTTATAAATATGGAGACCATGCAGGGAATTTTACCTGCCCATCAGTTGCTGGCAACCTTGCTTTGAAGTTACCATCGGTAGATACAAGATTCAAAATGGTACCTAATCCTTGTGATGAACTATAAATAATCATAGTACCATTTGGTGCAATACTTGGCGTTTCATCTAAAAAAGTATCGGTTAAACGTTGATAGGTTTTTGTATCCATATCATATCGAGTAATATGTTGTTCACCATTATTAGTTGAGATCATTGCAATAAAGGAACCATCAGGTGATACTCGAGCATTCTGATTTTGCGTATTATCCCATGTTATTCTTTGAGAGGCTCCACTATTGATATTGATACTATATAATTGAGGACGTCCAGCTTGGTCAGATGTGTAAACAATAGTTTGATTATCCGGCATCCAAGATGGTTCCGTATCATTACTACGGCTAGATGTAATTTGCGTGATTTTTTTGCTAGATAAATCCATCATATATAAATTTAAGCTTCCTCCTTTAGATAAAGCAAAAGCTAATTTGCTACCGTCTGGAGAAAATGCCGGAGCACCATTATGTTGCGGAAAAGATGCAATTGTTTGAACAGCACCGCTCTCTAATGTTTTTAAAACCAATGCAGAATGACCGCCTTCAAAAGTCACATAAGCTAATTTTTTACCATCAGGTGACCAAGTAGGAGACATTAACGGTTCTTTAGAACGATGAACTGTGGTTTGATCATAACCATCATAATCAGATACTCTTAATTCATGCGAAAAAGGCCCTTTGGTTGTTTTAACAACATAAGCAATTCGTGTTCTAAATGCGCCTTTAATACCGGTTAATGATTCAAAAATTTCGTCACTAGCAGTATGCGCCGCATAACGAACCCAGCGTTTTTCAATAGAAAATTGGTTTTGTGCCAAAACTGTACCAGGACGGTTGACTGTATCAACTAATTGATAATTTATAAGGTATTTTCCAGATGCATCGGGTTGAATTGAACCTACTACAACTGCTGAAACACCAAGATTGTTCCATACCGCAGGAGTCACCTCTGAAGCAGTGGTTGGCTTTTGAGGCATGCGATTAACTTCAATAGGATTAAACTTACCACTATTACGCAAATCAGAAGCAATAATATCTTCAATAATTTGTGGGGGCTCACCGCCACCAGTCCATTTGAATGGAGCAACAGCGATTGGTTTAGCAGAATTCACACCATCGGTAATAATAATTCTGACTTCAGAATTAGCCATCGTAGTAAAAAATAAAATAAAACAAGTTGTCAAAAAGCGAGAAGCGAATTTGATCATCTTAAATTCCTTAATAAAAGCAAGAAACATTGAGTTAAATTAAACATAAACCGATAAAAAACAGAAAAAACCATTTAAAATTAATATATTACCGATAATTAGCCACACATGAAAACTTTACAAAACATAAACAATTTTGTATCAAGAAAGATAGCCGATATCCGTTAACAAGTCCATAGTCTTTAAAATAAAAAGATTTCTATAATATTCATGGTGTTACTCTATAAAATACTCAAAGTAACAATAAAAAAATTATTCTAATTGTATGTATCTATACTAATCCTATTTAAATAAGGTTTAAAGAGTTTGAAAAGATATTTTTATGCATGAAAAAGAACGAATATATCAAAAAGTTTACAATTTTGGTGATGACCATAAGGAAGTGATAATTTTGCTTAAAAATATGCCATTATTTTTGGCAATTTTCACAATAAAAAGTATTACGCTGCCCTATTTTTTGTGATTTTATTTCTATTCCACAAATTATGCACGGTTCATCTTTGCGACCATAAACTTGTAGTTCTTGTGCAAAATATCCAGGTTTGCCATCAGACTGAAGAAAATCCTTTAGTGTTGTTCCGCCTTGTTCAATTGATTTGGTAAGAACTTGTTTAATGGAAGCAACCAATCTTTCAAATTCATTTAATTGTAAGGAGTTGACTTTGCGATTAGGATTAATTTTAGCCATAAATAGCGATTCAGAAGCGTAAATATTACCAACGCCAACCACAATATGGTTATCCATAATCCAGCTTTTAATAGGAACTTGTCGATTTCGGGCTTTCTCGAATAAATATTCTGCTGAAAATTCATTGCTTAAAGGCTCTGGTCCTAAATGTTGTAATTGAGATATTTGATCTAATGAATTTGCCCAAAGCCAAGATCCAAAACGCCTTGGATCGGTATAACGTAAGATGACACCATTGTCTAAGACTAGATCGATATGATCGTGCTTTTCTGCTTTTTGGTGATTTTGTAAAATACGTAAGCTACCTGACATTCCCAGATGAATTACAATCCAATTGTTAGATAGCTGTAATAATAAATATTTTGCACGCCGTTTTATATCTAAAATCACTTGTCCATGAGCATTACTTATAGCCCTATCAACTGGCCAGCGTAATTTAGATTGTCGAACAATAATTTTATCTATAATCTGTCCCTTTAAATACGGTAAAATACCTCGACGACTTGTTTCAACTTCCGGTAATTCAGGCATATTCTTCTCTCCTAATTATTCAATAGGTCTGTAACCCAAGTTGGTGCTTGCTGAGCAGGCACTGACTGGTTATTGCCAGAGCATAAGCTCTGTGGATTAATCGTCCATACAGGTAAAGATCGAATGCCACTTCCATTACATTGCCACCGCCCATCGCTATCAATAGGTACCATAAAAATATTTTGAGGTTGTGGCAATACTAATTTCTTTGGTGGATTATTTTGTAAATATTCACTATAAATTTTTAAAGCACCCGTTGCACCTGTCAATTTCATTGGGGAATGATCATCTAAACCAATCCAAATAACAGCAACATTTTTACCGTCAATCCCTGTAAACCAGCTATCACGAGAATCATTACTTGTACCTGTCTTAGCAGCTAAATTAAACGAACCGTATTTAGCTTTTAATGAACGAGATGTCCCAGAATTAACCACTTGTTGCATAGCATAAGTAGTTAAATAAGCCGATTGTTGAGATACTGCCTGAAGCTGTTGTGGATAGCTTTGATAAACCAGCTCACCTTTATCCGTCAATACATATCTTAAAATAGAAAGTGGAGAACGTTGACCATTATTAGCTATCGTTTGAAACATCTGTGCAGTTTCTAACGGTGTTAATTCTAAAGCACCAAGTAACCTTGATGGTAAATTAGGTATACGCTCTGCGGGTATGCCTAATGCTTGTAAAGTATTCTTTGTTGCATCAAGCCCCAATGCAATACCTAAATTAACAGTAGGTACATTGAGTGAAAGCGCTAGGGCGTCGACCAACATAACACGATCGCGGAATTTACGGTCATAGTTTTTCGGTTCCCAATACCCCCCACCATCAAGCTTAATCGATAAAGGATTATCGTTAAGCCAAGTATTAAGTTGGTAATGATCGGGTTGTCCAAGTGCGGTTAGATAAGTTGACGGTTTAGCTAATGAACCAATTGCTCGCTGAGTTAACCAAGCACGATTATAACCCGGATAACGCGGCTCTGCGCTACCAATAATTGCGCGTATTTCCCCAGTCTCGCGACTGACAATCACCATTGCTGTTTGTAATTCTTTATTGGTTGATGTACGCAGTTTCTCAATTTCGTTAGTGACCGCTTGCTCTGCAGCGGATTGAGCCACAGGATCAAAGGTAGTAAAAATCTTCATACCAGACAAATGATCTGCTTTATCACCTAATTGTTTTCGAAGTTCACTGCGCACAACTTGCATAAATGCTGGTTGTGGTGAAATCACACCACCTTTAGGTAGAACTGTTAGTGGGCGCTGACTTAATAAAGTATACAGCTCATCATCAATAATACCTTGCTGCTGAGCGAGTTTTAAAACTACATTACGACGTTCGATAACTTGTTGAGGTTGTGTCCAAGGATTATATTGTGAAGCCCCTTTTACCATACCAACTAGTACTGCTTGCTGATCTAATGTAAGTTCATTAACTGGACGACCAAAATAGTAAAGACTCGCTAATGGAAAGCCATGAATCTCCTCACTACCCGCTTGTCCCAAATAAACTTCATTTAAATAAAGTTCTAAAATACGTTCTTTGCTATAACGACCATCCAAAATCAATGCCATATAAGCTTCACGTATTTTTCGACTTAAACTACGTTCATTAGTTAAAAAAAGGTTTTTAACCGTTTGCTGGGTTAATGTACTCCCACCTTCGGTACGACCTGTTGTTAAATTAACAAAAATAGCACGGCCAATAGAATATAAACTTACACCATGATGATCATAAAAACGTTTATCTTCTGTTGCAACTAATGTTTGTAACAACGAATCAGGGAACTCCTTTAATGGCACAAATAACCGTTGCTCACCATTTGGAGAATGCATCATAGTAATTAATTTAGGATCAATTTTAAGCAATCCAAAATCACGTCCTGTCTCTAGATTAGTAATACGATCGATACGATTTTCATAAAAAGTAATTCTAACTCTAAACGCTTGCTCTTCACCATCAGGAAAAGTAAAAGGTCGACGATAAACCTCAACCGCATCATTACTTACAATAAATTCACCGGGGCGAGTAGCTTTAGTATCTTGCTGACGATATTGTGCACCAACTAATAGTGTCACTACATCGTTTAAGCTATATTCACTATCAGGCTCAAGATCAATAATTTGACCATAAACCGCTGCTGGCAACTCCCACACATTTCCGTCAATCCGCTCTTTGATTTGTTGATCAAGATAGACGCCATAAATGATAGCCACAGCAGCAAATACGAGAAATAACTTAAATAGTAATGTTAAAAATCGTCGCCAAAGTGTAGTCTTTTTATTTTTTTTAGTCCTTTTAGAAGATCGTTTTTTTGCTGTTTTAGTTGATGTGTTCAAACTTCACCTAACATTTATTATCCAATAAAATTAGCTTATGATAACATAATTTTTGAAGGATACCTCGCCCTTCTTTTTGTGAAAATTTCAGGTAACTAGATGCTTAAATATGGAATAAATGTGTAAGTTTAGAAATTTAGCTGTGAGCTAATACTTTTAACTTTTGATAAGAATGCTTTTTTCGATTTACCGGTTAATCCTTCCGAGATAGGTAAACTTGCCGTTAACGGATTAACAGGCTTGTTATTAATATGTAATTCAAAGTGCAAATGAGGCCCTGTGGAACGCCCTGTATTTCCTGATAGTCCAATTTTATCACCTTGTTTAACTTGTTGCCCAGGTTTGACTAAAATTTTATCCAAGTGCATATAAGTGGTCATATACTGGCGACCATGCCGAATAGCAATATAATTACCCGCTGAACCACTATACTTTGCAATGACTACTTCACCATTACCAACAGATAATACAGGTGTTCCACGCGATACCGCAAAATCAACACCATTATGAGGGGCTATTTGTCCTGTAACGGGGTGCAAGCGGCGTGGATTAAATCCAGAGGAAACTCGCGCTTTTGTGGCTAAAGGATAACGAAAAAAGCTTTGGGATAAGCTGTTACCACTGATGTCATAATATTTACCATCATCAGCTAAAATAGCATAATAATCTTTGGTTCCACTTTTTATACGGACGCCTAGCAACTGGCTATTGGATAAATTTTTACCATGCATTTCTCGTGTTAAAGCAACTGAAAATTTATCACCAACTTGTAATCGACGAAAATCTAAACGCCATTGTAAAGCACGGGTAATAATACCAATTTCATTACTAGTTAGCCCACTTTTGCGAGCATCAGCAACAAAATTAGTTTTAATGTCGCCTTTTATAACAATATCTTGTGGCACTACTTCAGCTGTTTCAGAACTTTCTACAAATTTATCGCCCGATTTTTCATAGATTCGAATATTATTACTTGATATTGTCCAACTAAAAGTTTGCAAATTATGGTTATCATCAGTCGTCCAGCTAATTTGTTGGCCTATTCTTAAATTTGCGAGTTGTTTAAATTTAGTCGTTAACTGATAAATATCATTTCGATTAACATTATAGCGAATTAAAATATCATGTAGAGTATCGCCGCGCACAATAGTATATTGCACTGAGTTATCTTTATCATCAACGATATCATCTAATTCATCTTTTACAATTTCATCTTCAGGAACATCTGATGATTCGGTAACAGTAGCAGCTTTCCCATTGACTATTTCGACTATTCCATCATCATCAATAGAATGGGAGTTATCATTTACAGTAGTTTCAACTTGAGGAGTTAAAGGAACATAAACAGTGCGATCCAAATTAAGTGGACGCCACAGAATGGTAAATAAAATAACAATAAAAAGAACGCCTAATATTGAAAAATAGGGAATGTTAAAATTATTTTTTTCAATATCAGGGGATTTTATTTGTCTTGCCAAAATTAACCTTAACTATTTATTACTAAAACTAATTTTTATCTAAACAATCCAACAGTTGCTGTGTTAGTTTTAATAAAAATTGCGAATATGCATCTTTTGAAAGAGCGATACCTGTTCCTAATGGATTTAATTCTCCAATTCGAACATCTGTCCCATCCACTAATTTTTCAATAACCGCTGGGCTAAACTGTGGTTCACGAAATACACATACAGCTTGGTGTTCTTTGAGTTTTTGCTGAATAGAATAAACTTTTTGAACTCCAGGCTGAACTGCTGGATTTATAGTAAAACTACCTAGTTTTTTCAATCCGAACCGTGCCTCAAAATACCCATAAGCATCATGAAACACAAAATACCCTCTATTTTGTACGGTAATTAGTTTTTTTGCAATGTTTTGTTCTGTTTCTGCAAGCTTTATGTTGAATTTGTTTAAATTTTCATCGATTAATGCGCTTTTATTTGGATAAAGCTTGATGAGTTTATCATGAATTGACTGCGCAACAATCTTAGCAATTTCAGGGGAAAGCCAAATATGCTCATCATATTCACCATGCTGATGATGATCTTGAACAGACTCATCATGAGAATGGTTATCTTCATCCTCATCATCATGGCTAGTACGAAGCAATGCGTTAATCTCTGGTATTGCCATTAATTCGATTTGCTTTTGCTTATCAATACTTTTTAGGATTGTTGGCATAAAAGTTTCCATATCTTCACCAACCCAAACCACAAGCTCAGCTGATTTTAGTTTAGCTAAATCAGATGGTTTTAAAGAATACGTGTGAGGAGATGCACCATCAGGAAGTAAAATATCAGTATCGCTCACTCCAGAAGCAATGGCCTCAGTGATAAAACCTATCGGTTTTACAGACGAAATAATTTTCGCGTTAGCATAATTAGTGATACTTTGAAGAAGTGCTAATGAACTTAGTATCATTAAAAAAGAAGCTAATTGTTTACTATTTCGTACAATATATTTTTTCACATCATTATCCTATATTTATAAATTATGATAGAATAGAACTAATTGTTGTTATAATATAACATAACATATTTATAGGCAAGGGCCCCAACAATATGACGCCATTAATTTCTCTTGATAATATTTCGGTAGAAATTGACCATCAAAAAATATTATATGATGTTTCATTAAGAATACATCTTAATCAAATTATTACATTATTAGGACCTAATGGTGCGGGTAAATCTACCCTAGTAAAAGTTATTTTGGGATTAATCCCTTGCACCTCAGGGACAATCGTGCGTTCACCTAATTTAACGATTGGCTATGTGCCACAATCAATCAACTTAAATTCAACACTACCTATTACAGTTAAACGTTTTATGCGCTTAAATAAGCAATTAAATAACGAAGATATACTTAATATATTATCCATGGTAAAAGCTGAATATTTGATCAATAAATCAATGCATCAATTATCAGGTGGTGAATTACAACGTGTCTTATTAGCTCAAGCCTTAGCAAAGAAACCTCAATTATTGATTCTTGATGAACCAACTCAAGGCGTTGATGTCAATGGTCAGGTATTATTATATGATTTAATCACCGATGCAAAAAATCAGTTTAATTGCGGTGTCTTAATGGTTTCTCATGATCTTCATTTAGTGATGGCAAAAACAGATGAAGTAATCTGTTTAAATCATCATATCTGTTGCTCTGGTACGCCAGCAATTGTTTCTAATGACCCAGAATTTATTTCTCTTTTTGGTCAACATGGGGCATCACAAATCGCTGTTTATAAACACCATCACAATCACCAACATGATTGTTGCAAATCCCCTATTAAACAAAATAAGGTAATTGTTTTACCTAGCCATGAAAGGAAAAATAATGATTGAGTTACTATTACCATCTTTATTAGCTGGATTATGCTTAACTAGTATAACAGGACCGTTAGGTACTTTCGTTGTTTGGCGTAGGATGTCCTATTTTGGTGATACGTTATCACATGCTGCTTTACTTGGTATCGCATTTGGATTTTTACTGAATATCAATTTATTTTATGCTGTCATTTTTATAACTCTTTTACTCGCTTTAGGATTAATTTGGTTAGAAGCTCAAAAACAACTTCCCATTGATACTTTACTTGGTATTTTAGCCCATAGTGCATTATCGCTTGGCTTAGTAGTAATTAGTTTAATGAACAATATTCGCATTGATTTAATGGGATACTTATTTGGTGATCTTTTATCAGTAACATATTCAGATCTTTATCAAATTATAATTTGTGTAGCACTTATTGGTGCTTTATTGTTTTGGCGATGGAATAACATTTTATTCATTACTGTGAGTGAAGAATTAGCTTTTAGCCATGGAATTAATGTACAAATCACAAAATTACTTTTGACGCTCCTATTAGCGTTAACTATAGGTCTATCGATGAAATTTGTCGGAGCCCTGATTATCACATCTTTGCTTATTATTCCTGCCGCAACAGCTAAATATTATTCGAAAACTCCCGAAACAATGGCATTAGTTGCAATAATAATAGGTATGTTATCAGTTATTGCTGGATTGATATTTTCATTTATTTACGACACGCCAACTGGTCCATCAATAGTATTAAGTAATACTTGTCTGTTTTTTATATCACTATTTATTTCAAAACTAATTTTAAATAAAAAAAATTGAAATCATTGCAAAATTGAATTATTTATTGCGTTTTGTATCCCATTAATAAAATGGTATTAATGGGTTGCTCGATATTTTCTAATATTATAAGAATACAAATCAACATGTTAATAATTAGAAATTATGTCACTTGCAATTATTTATACGCGAGCATCTATTGGAATACAAGCGCCCTTAATAAACGTTGAAGTTCATATTAGTAATGGCTTGCCAGGCTTTGTCTTAGTTGGCCTGCCTGAAGCAACTGTTAAAGAGGCTAAAGATCGAGTTAGAAGTGCCATTATTAATAGCGGTTTTACCTTTCCAGCTAAAAAGATAACAGTTAACTTATCTCCAGCAGATCTACCCAAAGAAGGAAGCCGCTTTGATTTACCAATAGCGATTGCTATTCTTGCTGCAACAGAACAAATTCCAACAGATAATTTATTGCATTATGAATTTTTGGGTGAATTAGCCTTGTCAGGAAATATCAGAGCGGTAAAAGGCGCTATTCCTGCTGCAATTTCTTCTAAAAAGAAAAAGCGTACCTTAATAATTTCGGCTGAAAACCAATCTGAGATATCTTTAATTAATCAAAATAATACATTGATTACTAGTAGCTTATTAGAGTTATGTCAGTATTTATCCAAAGAAATTGATTTACCAACAGTTCAATATCGTGAATATTATGATATTGATAATAATTCGGCTAATCTACAAGATATAATCGGACAGGAACATGCAAAACGAGCATTAGAAATTGCAGCTGCAGGTGGTCATAATTTATTATTAATTGGTCCTCCTGGCACAGGAAAAACGATGTTAGCAACTCGCTTAACATCTTTATTACCCCAACTGTCTGATGAAGAGGCACTTGAAAGTGCTGCAATAACTAGTTTAGTTAGTCCAAATGGCTCAATTAAAAACTGGCGCAAAAGACCTTTTAGATCTCCTCACCATAGTGCATCAACCGCTGCACTGGTTGGCGGAGGATCGATACCTAAACCGGGAGAAATTTCACTAGCACATAATGGGGTATTATTTTTAGATGAATTACCTGAATTTAATCGAAAGGTATTAGATGCTTTGAGAGAACCGATTGAATCGGGTGAAATTATCATTTCTAGAGCAAACGCAAAAATAAAATTTCCTGCAAAGTTTCAATTAATAGCTGCAATGAATCCAAGTCCAACAGGGCATTATCAAGGAACACATAATAGAACAACACCGCAACAAACAATACGCTATTTAAATCGACTTTCAGGACCGTTTCTTGATAGGTTCGATATTTCTATTGAAGTACCTTTATTACCTAAAGGTACACTGAGTCAAAATGCCACTCAATCAGAATCAACTGAAACAGTAAAACAACGAGTTTTACAGGCGAGAAAAATTCAATTTAAAAGAAACAATAAATTAAATAGTCAGTTAAGTACAAAAGAAATTCAATGCTATTGTCAGTTATCAAATGAAAATAACGAATATTTAGAGCAAGCTTTAATAAAATTAGGACTCTCTGCTAGGGCATGGCATCGAATATTGAAAGTATCACGCACAATTGCTGATTTAGATTTGTCAAAAAACATAGAACGAAAACACATTTCAGAAGCATTGAGTTATCGCTCTATGGATCGATTACTAATTCAATTACACAAAAACATTGGTTAAAAGAATTAGTCATCACTATCTACAAAATCATCAGTCACATCAACTTGTGGTTTTCCACCGGATAATGTATGAAACCGTTTTGGTTTATTTATACGAGAAAGGTACTTCAACCATGTTTTTTCAAAATCTGTAGATGGTTCTTTTTTACCTTTGCAAACAGCTACAAATGATTTTTCTTCTGCAGTAGATGGATTTCTGGTTTCTGCATCAAGATCTTTAAAAGCACAACCATGCTTTTCTAAAATCAAAGCTTCTTTAATAGTAAAATCCCCATGGCGGGAAAATCCTCTTGGATAATTTTTATTATCAAAAAAACGTTGTTGACTTACAAAACTCTCAGCCATGTTCTATCCTCTAGATTGTAAAAGTATTGGGCGAGAATTATAATTGACTAAGTTAATCTGTAAACAAAATTCTTTTATTTATATAGACGAAAATAGCCAAATGACTAAAATTAGAACAAATTAACATTTTTTGGCAGGGGCGGAGAGTCTCGAACTCCCAACACCCGGTTTTGGAGACCGGTGCTCTACCAATTGAACTACGCCCCTAGATAAGGTGGCGGAACGGACGGGGCTCGAACCCGCGACCCCCTGCGTGACAGGCAGGTATTCTAACCAACTGAACTACCGCTCCACCGTATTTGGTGTGTATACATAAAATTTTAAAGTCTGGCGGCACCCTACTCTCACATGGGTAATACCCACACTACCATCGGCACTACGGCGTTTCACTTCTGAGTTCGGCATGGGGTCAGGTGGGACCACCGCGCTATTACCGCCAGACATATCCTGTCTTCTCTTCTCAATTGGTGTCCATTATCTCATATCAGCACCAATCGCTCAATCCGGAACAAACTGTTATTTCAACTTTTATACTAGCTCTCTTCTTCATCAAAACTTCTGCGTAATACAAAACAACTCCGAGTTGTAAGGTTAAGACTCTCGGTTCATTAGTATCAGTTAGCTCAATGTATCACTACACTTACACACCTGACCTATCTACGTCTTAGTCTCAAACGGAC
>NZ_JAAEDU010000002.1:0-290767 GCF_013344985.1 Gilliamella sp. ESL0254 | reverse complement strand
AGGATATGTCTGGCGGTAATAGCGCGGTGGTCCCACCTGACCCCATGCCGAACTCAGAAGTGAAACGCCGTAGTGCCGATGGTAGTGTGGGTATTACCCATGTGAGAGTAGGGTGCCGCCAGACTTTTAAATTAGAGAGAGCCCAGCAGTGATGCTGGGCTTTTTTGCTTTTGTGGTTTTATTTTATTATATAAATGGTAAAAAATACCCGAAATGAACACGTTAATAGCCTTTAATAAACCGTTTAATGTGACGAGTCAATTTTCACCACATGAAAAATATCAGACATTAAAAGAGTTTATAAACTTACCTAAATTTTACCCGGCTGGGCGGTTAGATACCGATAGTGAAGGATTACTATTGTTAACCAGCGATGGGAAATTACAAGCAAAAATCAGTTCACCAAAGTTTAAATTGCCAAAAACTTATTGGGTACAAGTGGAAGGACTTATTACTCAACAGGCTATAGATAAACTTAGATCTGGTGTGCAATTAAAAGAATTTTTTACACAGCCAGCCACAGTCACTTTTCTTGATGAACCATTGCAATTATGGAACAGAGTACCTCCTATTAGAGAACGCAAAACAGTACCAACTTCATGGGTAAGTATTACAATCTCAGAAGGAAAAAATCGACAAGTTAGAAGAATGTGTGCTGCGGTTGGTTTTCCTTGTTTACGTCTAGTGCGTGTGCAGATTGGAAAGTATAATTTATTCACTCACCAGTTACCATTAAGTGAATGGCGATTTATCACAACTAAAGATCTTTATTTATAATCAGTGTTACTTATTGGTTATGGATCACAAAATATTTCTTTTATCATCTTTTTAAAAGATCGAATGCATTGGGCTTTATTCTAAAATAAGATACAATGATCTTTAAATGATCGTGGAATAAATTATTTATGACTGAACAAAAAAAAGAAGGGTTTTTCTCCCGTTTAAAAAAGGGTCTTTTTAAGACTAAACAGAATATTGGATCTGGTTTTTTAAGTCTATTTAAAGGAAAAAAGATCGATGATGCTTTATTTGAAGAACTAGAAGAACAGTTACTTATTGCTGATGTGGGTTTTGATACAACGCAAAAAATTATAGACAACTTAACAAAGCAAGCTTCAAGAAAAGAGTTAAAAGATGCAGATGCATTACATGTGCTTTTAAAACAAGAAATGAAATCTATTTTAGATGGAGTCGATAAGCCGCTTGATATTAATAGTCATAATCCATTTGTTATCTTAATGGTTGGTGTTAATGGTGTCGGTAAAACAACGACAATCGGCAAATTAGCCCGTCAATTTCAGCAACAAGGTAAATCAGTTATGCTTGCCGCTGGCGATACATTTCGTGCTGCTGCTGTTGAACAATTGCAAGTTTGGGGGGAGCGCAATCATATCCCCGTTATTGCACAGCATACCAATGCAGATTCGGCATCTGTTATCTTTGATGCAATACAAGCAGCAAAAGCAAAGAAAATCGATGTATTGATTGCTGATACTGCTGGTCGATTACAAAACAAATCTCATTTAATGGATGAGTTAAAAAAAATAGTACGAGTGATTAAAAAGCAAGATGAAACAGCACCTCATGAAATTATGTTAACGATTGATGCAGGTACTGGCCAAAATGCTATTAGCCAAACAAAATTATTTAATGAAGCAGTCGGTGTAACAGGAATGACATTGACTAAATTAGATGGTACTGCAAAAGGTGGTATCATCTTTAGTATTGCAGATCAGTTTAATATCCCTATCCGTTATATTGGTGTGGGTGAAAAAATTGAAGATTTAAGACCTTTTGTTGCAGATGATTTTATCAATGCCTTATTTGATGAAACAGATGAATAGAGAAAAGCCATGATAGAATTTCAGCGTGTAAGTAAAGTTTATTCTGGTGGTAAATCGGCATTACAAAATATAAGCTTTACCCTGTTGTCTGGAGAAATGGCATTTTTAACAGGACATTCTGGCGCAGGTAAGAGTACGCTGATGCGACTAATTTGTGGATTAGAAAAAGCTAATGATGGCAAAGTATTACTAAATGGTATTGATGTTTCTAGTTTAAGGCGACAAGATATGCCTTTTTTGCGTCGCACAATTGGCATGATTTTTCAAGATCATCAATTACTGATGGATCATACCGTCTATGATAATGTAGCTATTCCATTAATTATTTTAGGTAAACCGGCGGAGGAAATTAAAAGGCGCGTGTCTGCTTCTCTAGATAAAGTTGGATTACTAAATAAAATGAAATTTTATCCAATACAGTTATCCGGCGGTGAACAGCAGCGAGTGGGGATAGCTCGAGCAATTGTTAATCGTCCAACTGTCCTGCTTGCTGATGAACCGACTGGTAATTTAGATGATAAACTGTCTAAGGATATTTTAAAACTTTTTGAAGAATTTAACCAAGCAGGCGTAACAGTCTTGATGGCAACCCATAATATGGGGCTTATTCGTCGCAAGCATCATCGAATACTGCATTTAAATCAAGGGTTTTTAGAGGTTAAAAATTAATGAGTTACGCTAATATTAAACCCACTAAATTAAAGAAAAAAGACAGCAATAGTTTTTTTTCACGTTGGAAAAGACAAATTGGCTATGCTTGGCGTAATACTTTTAATGATTTTTCTCAGCATATTTTTGCCTCATTATTGACCGTTTTTGTTATTGCTATCTCAATTACTCTACCTACTATTAGTTATCTACTTTGGAAAAATGCTAATCAAACAGCTCAACAATGGTATCCAACTCCCAACTTAACGGTTTATATTAATAAAGAATTAACACCTGAACAAACAACTGAATTGATCGCTAAACTTAAGTCTTATTCGGAAGTTGAACAAGTGAATTATCTTTCTCGAGAAAAGACAATTGAAGAATTTAAAACATGGTCAGGATTTAGTAGTGCATTGGATTTATTAGATGAAAATCCATTACCCGCTGTCGCAATAATTGTACCGAAAGAAGAAGCAAAAAAAACAGCCATATTGCATCGGTTACAAGCTGAATTACTTAATCTTGATGGCATAGATGATATAAAATTAGATGATAGTTGGTTTACCCGATTAACTGCGTTAACGAATATGGTCAAATCTGTTGTATGGATTATTTCGATATTTATGATTATTGCTGTATCACTTGTAATAGGTAATAGTATTCGCTTAACTATTTTTGCTAGAAAACAAACTATAGTTGTTATGCAATTAATTGGTGCAACAGAAGGTTTTATTTTACGTCCTTTCTTATATAGCGGTATTTTTATTGGTTTTGTTAGCGCTGTTGTTTCGTTGGTATTATCGGAAATATTTATCTTTCAAATAGAATCAATTATATTGAATGTTTCTGATGCTTTTGGAACAATTATTAATATTGAAGGCTTACTATGGGATGAAAGCTTATTAATTATACTTATTACTATCATTATTGGATGGCTTTCATCGTTTGTTGCGACTAAAAAATATTTAAAAATGACACAAATTACCTAGCTATTTTGACGTAACTAATTAAAATGTATATTAGTTTTAGTAAGTATTGAGCCTAGCAAGATGTTTTAGTAATTTTAAATAAAAAATATGAACTAATTTACAACTTGGAGGTCTAATTAATAAGTGAACGTTAGTTTAACGTTTTTAATTGTTGCATTTTATCTATGTAGCAACAACTAGTTAATTTAAAGGGGGAGTTAAATGAGTACTGATATAAAAATGCAAGTAGGTGCTTTAATTCCACAAGGTAATATTGAATCGTACATTCGCGCAGTTAATACCTATCCGATGCTAACAGCAGAGGAAGAAAAATCATTAGGTGAAAAACTTTATTATCATGACGATGTTGATGCAGCAAGACAATTGATATTATCTCATTTGCGTTTTGTTGCGCACATTGCTCGTGGATATTCAGGTTATGGTTTACCACAAGCTGATTTAATTCAAGAAGGTAATATCGGTTTAATGAAAGCTGTGCGTCGTTTTAATCCAGAAATGGGTGTGCGTCTAGTCTCATTTGCTGTGCACTGGATAAAAGCTGAAATTCATGAATACGTATTAAAAAATTGGCGTATTGTTAAAGTGGCCACGACTAAGGCACAAAGAAAGTTATTTTTTAACCTAAGAAAAACCAAACAACGTTTAGGTTGGTTTAATAATGCTGAAGTTGATATGGTGGCTGATGAGTTAGGTGTAAGCCGTAAAGATGTGCTTGAAATGGAATCACGCATGTCAGCACAAGATATGTCATTTGATATAGATAGTGATGACGATGATAATTCAATTGTTGCGCCAGCACTTTACTTAGAAGATAGCAATTCTGATTTTTCAAAATCAATTGAAAATGACAATTGGGAAAATGATGCAACAGATAAGTTACATGATGCATTATTAAAATTGGATGAACGTAGCCAAGATATCATCAAAGCGCGTTGGTTAGACTCGGATGATAGTAAGTCTACATTACAAGTTTTAGCTGATAAATATAGTGTTTCAGCTGAACGTATTCGCCAACTCGAAAAAAATGCAATGAAAAAATTACGAGTGGCTATTGAAGCATAGTTGATTTGTTATTGTTAACTTCTTAGGCCTTACTGATAAAAAAGTAAGGTTTTTTTTGTACTTCAACCTAATAAAACAATAAAAAATTATCGTTTTGTTTTAATTTTTTATTGTTTTATGCTTTGTTTATGTTATATTGTGTACAGTTTTATAAAAGAAAGGATATAAAGATGAACACAGATATGACTAAAACACATTCTCGATTGAATCAATATTGTCGCTTTATGGCATTATTAACATTAATTCCTATTCTAATTATGTTAATTAGCTCAATATTCCCCTTCTTGTATTATTTTTTTGATATGCAAAATATTGGGCTTGAATTTGGAGGGTTTTCTTTTATCCAAAGTGGGATTGATAATGTTGATCCTAAATCGTTATCTGGATGGCAAGCGGCTATCGCAACGTTAATCGATACTTCATTAATACTTATTTTAGCTTATGCATTTTATCAACTTAGATTATTGTTTATTAATTACAGCCAATCAGAGTATTTTTCGGTAAAATCAGCTAACCATTGTTACGTATTTGGCAAATTGCTTGTTTTATGGGGGATTATAAATTTTTTATCTGAACCTTTATTGACAATGCTCTTAACTTATAATCAAGACGCATCAGCACGATACTTTTCTATTTCTTTTTCTAGTGATGATATTATAACGCTATTTTCTGCCATGAGTATTATGCTTATAGGTCAAATATTGAAAAAAGCTTGCCAACTAGCTGAAGAAAATAAACAATTTATTTAAAAGGAGCCATATGTGCCAATTATAATAAATTTAGACGTAATGCTAGCAAAACGTAAAGTTAAATCAAAAGATCTAGCGGTAGCAGTTGGTATTACAGAACAAAATTTATCATTACTTAAGCAAGGTAAAGTAAAAGGATTTAGACTAGCAACACTCGAAGCAATCTGCAAACATCTAGATTGCCAACCGGGTGATATACTAGAATATACGAACGAAGAATAACTTATTAACTTATTGCAAGTAATGCTGCCTCTTGTGCGTGAATTAAGGCTGTATCAAAAAAAGGTATATTACGATCGGATTGAGAGATTAATAACCCTATTTCCGTACAGCCTAAAATAACACCTTCTGCGCCATTTTTAACGAGTTTATCAACAATATTAAGATAGGCTTGCTTAGAATCAGGCTGAATAATACCTTTGCAAAGTTCATCATAAATGATCTGATTAATGATATTTCTGTCTTGAGATTCTGGAATAAGCACATTTAAATTTTTATCGATCAGTTTAGATTTATAAAAGTCCTGCTCCATTGTATATTTAGTACCTAACAAAGCGACCGATTTAATATTTTGTGCTAGTAAATGTTTAGCTGTCACATCGGCAATATGAATAATCGGAATATTAATTGCTTTTTGGATTTGATCTGCAACTTTATGCATGGTATTAGTACAAATTACAATAAAATCTGCACCAGCTAATTCTACTCTTTTAGCCGCATCAATTAAAATTTCTGCGCTTTTATTCCACTCATTATTGGCTTGGCAATTTTCAATCGCTTGAAAATCAACGCTATATAAAATTGTTTTTGCTGAATGCAGGCCACCTAATGATTTGGCAATAGTTTGATTAATAACTTGATAATAAGTTGTGGTGCTTTCCCAACTCATCCCTCCGATTAAACCAATTGTTTTCATTTTTCATATACTTATATAAAATTTATTTATTTTTTGTTAACTCGTCTTACTAAATAGTAGAATAGCTATGCTATAAAGTCTATATAAAAAATAATGTAGTTATAAATACGGCCTTTAAGGTAACAATCTTAAATGAAGAAAAGAAAAACACAGTTATGGTTTGCATCGATTATTTATTTCATACTCTCCTTGCCCTGTTTTGCCGATCCCAAAGTGATCCATGTTTTGGTGGCGCTTTGTGATAACAAATATCAAAAGATTGCACCTGTTCCAAAGGCGATAGGAAACGGTCAAGATCCAAAAAACAACCTTTATTGGGGGGCTGCTTACGGGTTTAAAACCTATTTTTCTAAGCAAAAAGAGTGGCAAATTGTACAAATTAATCGACCCAAATCAGGAATAATATTAGAAGAAATTATTTACAAACACCAAGACAAAGATGTCTATCTAATTGCACAGGCGTATAATGGCAAATATATTAACGATACTGTTGATGATTTTATTGACTACTCAGCAGGCAAAAAGGTAAAAGCGTTTAAATTAAGTGATAAAACGATCATAGCAGGTGGTAGTGCTGATCTGGTTGTCTACATTGGTCATGATTCACTAATGGAATGGTCATGGAAAAAATATTTACCTGATAGCTGGCGTTGGGATACATTATCAAAAGAACAACAAGAAAAACAAAAATCACGTTATGCGGCGGTATTTGCTTGCAAAAGCCAACAATATTTTACGCCACCACTATCGCGCCTAGGTATTACTCCGCTTATTTTAACTTTGCACCGTATGGCGCCCGAAGCGTATAGTGTACATGCAATGATTAACAGTTGGTTAAATGGCGAATCCAAGGCTGATATTCGATTAAAAGTGGCAAGTGCTTACAGTCAATATCAAAAACTCAGCAAGTCCGCTTTGCATATTTTTACTACCGAATACAGCCAATAATTGGCAAATATTTTATTTTCAATAACCTTAGTTAAATTGTAAAGGTGTAATGAATTATGACGATACCTAAAATAGTTATTCTAACCGGCGCGGGTATTTCGGCCGAATCGGGCTTATCAACCTTTCGAGCCCAAAATGGATTATGGGAAGGCTATGATGTTAATGATGTAGCAACTTACGAAGGTTATATGCGCAACCCAACAGCGGTACATGATTTTTATAATATGCTGCGCCGTAAATTACAAAATCCAAACGTAAAGCCTAATGCTGCCCACTTTGCGCTAGCTGAGTTAGAACAGAAATTAGGCACTGATAACGTCTTAATTGTGACACAAAATGTGGATAACTTACATGAACAAGCTGGATCTAAAAATATAATACACATGCATGGTGAGTTATTAAAAGTGCGTAATGAAAAAACAGGACAGATAATTGATTGCTTTAACGATGTGAATTATCAACAAAACCAATTAATTCGTCCTCATATAGTCTGGTTTGGTGAAATTCCCCTACAAATGGAACAAATTTATGATGCACTTTCGCAAGCAGATTACTTTATATCCATTGGCACATCAGGCAATGTCTATCCTGCTGCTGGTTTTGTACAAATAGCTAATCAAGCTGGCGCTAAATCGATTGAACTTAATTTAGAGCCAAGTCTAGGTGAAAGCCTGTTTCAAACCAAAATTTACGGGCCAGCAAGTAAAGTGGTGCCTGAATTTATAGCGACACTTATCTAGCTATTATTTGAGCTTATCTAAATAATACTTACCACCCAAATTATTCATTTGAGTACGAATCCATTCTGCTTTTCTTTGAATATTACTATTGGGGTTAATAGGGCTCCATTTTCTTGGATTAGGCAAAATAGCCGCCAGTAAACTTGCTTGAGTAGGAGTTAATTGGCTAGCACTAACGTTAAAATAGTGGCGCGAAGCTGCCTCAACACCAAAAACGCCCTCATCCCATTCAACGCTATTTAAGTAAACTTCAAGTATGCGCTGTTTAGACCAAGTAAGCTCGATCCAAAGTGTAAACCACGACTCAAACCCTTTACGAACCCAACTGCGCGATGGCCATAAAAAAATATTTTTAGCGACTTGTTGCGTAATGGTACTGGCGCCACGAATTTTTTTACTATTTTGATTATATTGTAAAGCCCGATTAATCGCCTTAAAATCAAATCCCCAATGATTAGAAAAGTTTTGATCTTCGGCGGCAATGACAGCTATTTTAATATTATTAGAGATCTGATCCCAATCTTTCCATGTGCGTTGTTGAGTAACATTCCAATGAGTGATTTTTCTTTCTACCATCAACATAGAACCAAAAGGATCGACCCAACGCATTAATAAAACAAGCAAAACGGACAATAGCACAAATCCAATTATCACTTTTTTAGTTATGTTTAAAAATTTTTTGAATAAAGGCTTCATGCTGATTCAGGTAAAGTAACGTAAAAAATTAGCAAATAAGATACGATATATTAACGTTTTAATAAATAACTTTTTATAAACTCAACAATTTGAATTGGCTGATTAATATCAAATCTTGGCACATTCGTATCTAAAGGCTCATCACTAGCAATAGCCAAAGTAAAATCATCGATAAAAAACTGTTTTTGAACACAGCTTCGATGACAAATAATTTTAGGAATTTGCTCATCTTTAAATCCCTCAACTAAAATAATATCAACATCAAAAAATTGATTAACTAAAGTCTGCAAATCAGCAGGTTTATTAGGGGTTTCGCAAATAAAAGCATAACGATTATCACATGCGGCAATTGTTTGTAACGATCCTGCTTTACGTAATTTATAGCTATCTTTTCCTGGAGTATCAAATTCAATATCGTGATGAGCATGTTTTAAAGTTGCTACCTTAAAACCTTGCTCAACAAGTAACGGAATAACCTTTTCCAACAAGGTTGTTTTACCGCTACCGCTGTAACCACAAATTGCGAGCGTTTTTTTTATATTCATTGTTTCGTGATTCAAAAATGGTTATATTCAACTTAAACCTAATATACACTATTTTCTATGTTGAAAAAGGTGAGATCATCTTTAGCAAAAATCAGTCAGAAAGGGTATTGATTTTATTGAAGTTTTTGTTTTACTGTTTTTAAGCTAAATCAACTGCTTACACAGCCTAAGCAAGGGCCGGCAACTAACAAATCAACAAAACTACGAATAGAGCACTTTAATAACAGCCATTTAACCACTCAAAAAGTGGTTAGGAAAGGTACTGATTTTATTAAAGTTTTTTTCTGGCTATTTTTTAACAAAAACCGCCTTATAAAAACACAATAACCCTTCCCAAAAAACGATGATTATGTTATTTGTCTTATTCCGGCGTCAGAATGCGCCGACAACAGAGTGAGGTTAGCACGCCAAACAGGGACGTTTGGCGAGTTTGTGGTGCGCCGGGAGCGCGTCCACAAACGGTGCGTTAAGACCGAGCGGCGGCGGAGGACAAATTTGTCTGGAACAAATTTGAACATCTGAGCATAGCGAAGATGGCCTCGTAGAGGCGAGTATCAGGATGATACGAGTAGTGCCGCAGGCCACATTCTGCAGCCAAGCGCGGGATTGCTAAGGGAATTCGCTTTAATTCCCTTAGCTCGGACGTGGTCACTGTAGCTATTTTATTCACCCAAGGTCAATAACGTCCGAAACCTGCGCACCCAATTTATCCTATTCACCAAAACAAAAAAGGCCTGATTTTCCGTCCAAAAATCGGTCAGGAAAGGTATTGATTTTATTGAAGTTTTTATTTGGTGTTTTTTAGCAAAAACCGCCTTATAAAAACACAACAATCCTTCCCAAAAAACGATGGTTATGTTATTTGTCTTATTCCGGCGTCAGAATGTGCCGACAACAGAGCGAGGTTAGCACGCCAAACAGGGATGTTTGGCGAGTTTGTGGTGCGCCGGGAGCGCGTCCACAAACGGTGCGTTAAGACCGAGCGGCGGCGGAGGGCAGCCGTAGGCCACATTCTGCAGCCAAGCGCGGGATTGCTAAGGGAATTCGCTCTAATTCCCTTAGCTCGGACGTGGTCACTGTGGCTATTTTGTTCACTATAGGTCAAAACGTCCGAAACCTCTGCACCCAATTTATTCTATTCACCAAAACAAAAAAAAGCCTGATTTTCCGTCCAAAAATCGGTCAGAAAAGGTATTGATTTTATTAAAGTTTTTATTTGATGTTTTTTATTCAAAAAACATCACCAAAACCATTTCCCAAAGCCCGCCAACATAAGCTAACTCATCCTTTAACAAAACTTTACAAATTTTTAACAAAAAAGGTAGCGCATTATTGGTCAAGCGGTTATAATTTAATCGCTTACAAAGCAAGGGAGTGCTCATTATTAGAGCAGTCAGTTATAAAAAATCGAAATAAAACAAAAATTTACTTGACAGGATGATCGAAATGCATTACCATTTATGGCATCTGGCATCTGGCATCTGGCCTGCCAAACCTACGCCCTAAAACTTTTTAATTTTCACCGTAGTCTAAATCAGACACAGTTCTTATTTTCATCACCGAGGTCATTTCGCGTAGCGAAATGGACGCCGTCATCGAGGTTTATTCAGGCGATGTTTTCGGCGGGTCCTTCGACGACATTCTCGGAAACCTCTTTGGTCAGGTCATCGGCCACATGTTCGGCAAAATTATCGTCGATATCCAAGTGGTTATTAGGGCCGTCATTACTATTCAAACCGAGGTTATTGTTTAAACCTTCATTGTTATCTAAATCGGCGTTGTTCTTCGTGGTATTGTTGTTGTCATATACGCAGGGTACAGAGGCGTTAACGGCAAATACAACCAATACTATTCACGGAAGTGCACCGTATTTTACGTTTGATGGAGGTCGAACTAGGGTAACTTCAAGGGATGACTTCGTTGCTATAACGTTGCCGGATGGTACAAGGATTACACCATCAACAAATACATCAAGTGCGACAAATCCGATAATATTACCGGCAGGGAGTACATTAGATGATATAGGAATGTTGGTGCCGCCGGGATATATTTCACGAAATTTAAGTGACTTAGTAGCATTGGGCAATTGGGGGGATGATGATGGGGATGGTCAGAGTACAAATGGTGTAACAGCAACAGGGAGAATATCGGTTGGTTTCTCTGACAAAAATGGTCGTAGCGTAAGTCGTAGTGATATATTAAGTGCTTGCGACTCTCCTTATAGAGTGAGATTAGATGTTACACATAGTAGTTTAACTACACCGTATGGTGTGCCTAATAGTAGTCTTTTTAGTAGTCAGCAAGTGACGTATTACATCAAGCCGGATTCTTCTGGTGGTTGTTACTTTGTGAGTCACGCAAGGCCGAATCTCACCTATGGCACAGGCAATTACGCCGGCCCATCTAACATATGGAGTCCTACAAAGGGTTTTTTAACTCAGTCAACTGATTCATCCTTTTACGGCCGAAATTTCCCAACTACAGGTTTAGATGGATTGTATTTTGATTTGCTCATAGGTGGTGTCGATGCAAGTCAGTTGACATGGTCTCCTGTTACTCGTGGTGGAATAACGGCTACGGTGACAAGTGTTACACCTAGTGATAGTTGGATTCCTAGTGTTGATAGAGGAAAAGTTGTCGCACGTGTTAAGTTAAGCGGTCCTAGGGCGAGTAGTGCTCAGATAAATTCAGATAATCCTAGTCCTCTAGATGTACCAGATTTGCCACAGACATTTGAGTTGGTGGGTAGGGATAGTCGAGGTAATGAGGTGAGGTATGGGTTTGTCTTAAAACAGTGGTTCGTCAATCGGGGTAATAAAACTGGTTCTCAATCTAACCAAGCCACTTGGTGTAGAAGTTTGGGTTATCATTTGCCACAGGTTGAGGATTTAACCAATTCAAGCTATTTCGGCGCCACGCCTCGTTCATCTAGTAATGATTACATGCGTCACATAGGTGCAGGATTTTTCACGGAGTGGGGCGTCATGTCCTCCTACGTTGATGTGGGTTTCGTCCGCGCCTACTACTGGACAAGCGACCTTAGAGGTGGTAGCAATGCGTTCGATGTCAGCCCGACCTACGGCGCCGTCACCAGCGACGGCGTTTCCGGCAGTCGTTACGCTGTTTGCACCACACCTTAGTTTTTAGCGTTTATTCCTTAATCCTTGGGCCGCGGGGGCGGTTATGGTGCCTGAGAGGACAATCTAACAAAGAATAACGCCCCCGCGCAAGTTGGGGTGCCGAGCAGGCAAGGACTGCGAGCTTTGCGCTTTAAGGATTGAAAGTCAAAAAAGCGCTTTTTTCTTAAAAATCCAAACTCAAAGCAATAAAAAAGAATGAGTCTATAAATGGTTTATTTTATTTAAAAAGCGATCAACTAAATTGCTGTTTAATCTCGGTCATCCAACGTGGAAGTTCGTCATGTAAGGCGATATTGAGCATAAATAAACTATCTACCTTTTTATTGGTTCGGTTTAAGTCAACACTTTCAATGATCTCAGCAAAATAAGGAACAATGTCTGATTGTGACAGTTCAAACTCAAGCAATGCTTTGGTTAACAGCTTGCTATCAATGCCCCATTCGTTGGCAAATTCGTTTGCGGCATGTTTGATTTTATCGTTTTTCCAATTAGTAAAAGCTTGATCAAAATGAACTTGGCTAGATAGGTGACCAGTTAATAATTCAGTATCGACAAATTCCTTTAATATTTTGGCTTGCTGGTCTTCGCCCATTTGGCTTAATTCTTGAATTTGTTCATAGATAATGCGCCTAGTTTCGTCGTTAACGGTTTGTACACCATCGACATGTGTCACTTTAGATCCAATTAAGCTAAGGATATGGGCGGCATCAATAACCTGTGTGCCCGCCAATTTAGTTTTACCGATTAGGGTTGGCACGACTGTTGGCATGCTTGCAGTGCTTTCTTTGGCAGTTAAATTTTTAAATGCCCCGACATATTGCAACCAACGGTGCTCGGTCATGCCAAAAGTAGCATTATCCCATTGATACTCGTAATACTGTTGCACTGTATTAAGTTGGTCTGCAGCTATTTTAAAGGCTTTGCTAAATTCAGTTCGTTTTTTGTCATCATGTTCAATCAATTGCCATTCGGTTGGATCGGCTAAGGTTAAAACTAATTGTTCAAAATCGTTGGCTAAAATTCGCACGGCAGTGGCATAGGTTTCTACAATCGCTTTGCTGCTGCTACCACCACTACCATACAGTTCAAGGGCTTGATTCACCATTTGTTCGGTCAGGCGTGGCGTTTGAAAATTAACAATCGTGCCAAATTCTTTGCTAGAACCAAACACACGATTGGTGCGCGAATAAGCCTGAATTAAGCTCTGTAGTTTTAAGGGACGATCAACATAGAGGGTATTTAGTCGTTTAGAATCATAGCCAGTTAATAGCTGATCAGCAACAATCACTAAATCGATATTTTTACTATTACGACCACTACCGCCACGAGTAGCTCGTTCCACTACATCCTCAAAATAGGCTTGTTCGCCATGTTTTTTATCACCTGCTATAAACTTAATGCCAGTAAACTCAGCATAATCGTTAAACATGGCACTGATAATTTCAGGATCGACATTATCTGGATCATTTTCGTTACCAAAGCTAAAGGTCATGGCGATATTGATTTGTTGCTGACTGTTTGCCAGCTGTTTTTTAAATTCGTGATAATAGGCAATCACTCGTTCTTTATAAGCGACGGTTAAAATGGCATTAAATTGTTGCTGTTGGGATTGTGCTTGCCAGTTGTTTAAAATCTCTGTCACCACACGGGGGATATGGGTTTGATCATGATAAACTAATAGCGCTTTATCAATGGCTTGCTTTTCAACTTCGGTTTCGCTCCAGCTATGCACTAATCGGGCGATTTCGCGATCGGCTTGTTCTGGTTTTTCGATTTTGATACGCTCAATAAGCTTATCGCGTAAATCTTCATAACTGCTAAATTCGCCAGTATTGATGTAATCAACATGAAATCCAAGCACGTTACCATCGGCAATGGCTTCATCAATGGTGTATTGATGTAATTTTGGACCAAATAGTTTTTCGGTGGTGTTAATTACTTCGCTATTTTCGTTTATTTTGCCTTTAACTTTGTTTTCGTCAAAAAGTGGCGTGCCAGTAAATCCAAAAAATAGCCCATTCATTCTAAAATGGCTTTTTATATCGCCCATCATATTTTTCATGGTGGAACGGTGGGCTTCGTCAACAATAAATACGATTTTTTTATCGGCTAAGTGGCTATCTTTGCCCTCTTCAAGGGCTTTAACTAGGTTATGCAGTTTAAAGATAGTGGTCACCACAATGCCATTGTGGGGTGCGATAAGGTGTTTTCTAAGTTGCGAAGTGCTGTGCGTGTCATCAACCGTAACAGGTTCAAAGGCAGCATAGGCTTTAAAGTTGTCACTGGTACGGCTATCAAGCTCACGCCGATCGACCAAAAAGACCACTTTATCAAAATAAGCTCGGGTTGATAAAAATAGGGCTGTTTTAAAGCTGGTAATGGTTTTACCTGAACCAGTCGTATGCCAAACAAATCCGCCATGTGGCTTTTTGTCGGGATTATCCCAACCAAATGCCGCACCTTCAACTGCTTGTAAAGCAAAGACCTGATAAGGACGCATTAGCATATGCCGGCGGTTTTCTTCCTCTTTGGCTTCATCAATAACTAGGTAGTCACCCACCATTTGATGCGCCATTGGGATCATTAAAAAGTGTTCAATGACTTGTTGCCAATGATTGATCGGTTTATTGAATTTATTTGCCCAATGAAACACAAAGCTAGGATTAAAGTCATTAAGTGATTTAGGGGTAGCAAAGTAACGGGTTTCGATTTCGCTGTTTATCACCATCATTTGCGAAAAAGCCATAAAGTTATGGCTATATTCGCCATCTCGATAGTAACGTTTAAATTGTTCAAATGCTTCGTCTAGGGTTTTATCGGTACGTTTTTGTTCAATATTAATTAATGGTAAGCCATTAATTAATAACACCAAATCAAAACGGTTGCTGTTAGGGGTTTGTACCTCGCGGGCAATACGATAACTTGAGTCACCGCCACGCACCTCGGCTTTTTTAAAGATAGTTAAGGTGATTTGCTTGCGTGTCACAAGCGGATTATCATCGCGATAAATACCATCAATTTTGCCTTTTGATTCTTCCATGGCGAGCAGTTTTGCCGCTTGATAGCTGTTATTCAGTTGATTAACCTTTGCCATCACTTGGCTGAATTCGTTATCGGTTAATTCAACGCCCTCAAGCTGATCGGTATTTAGGCGATTGAGTTCGCTCCGCCAATGAGTGACTAAATCATTAACGGTCACTTTATGTCGATTACCATCTAAAAAGTCAGGCGCTTGCCATTTTTGTTTTTCTAACTCTCTTACAAAATTTTCTTGAAAGTTTTTTTCGGCGACATCTTTCGCTACCCGACTCATTCCTTAACTCCTTTTTATACAAACATTTCGTTTAAATAAGCTTGTTTGATGTTTTTTAATTTATCTAATTTTTTTTGTTCTAGTGCGATTTTGTCATCGAGTAATTTAAAGAAATTACCGATTTTGGTTTGTTCTGCGGTATTTGGGAATGTTATGTCTATTTTTTCAATGTCAGAACTATTATAGGAAGGTAGTGCTCCTACTTGTGAATAATGAGCTAAGTTAATAGTTTCAAATAATACTTTTCCAAAATTGATATTCCATGTATTGTCAAAAATATATGCCATCATATTGTTATCGATTAAAAATTCAGTTCTGACAAGTCTTTTCCTATTAAGCATTATTGCTGCTCCAACTTTTGCAAAAATGATAGCAGGAATAGTTGTTATGGGATTCCACTTTCGATTAGATATTTGCTCGGATGTTACATAATTATTAGCGAGTTTCATTTCTATTTCATTTCCAATCTTGTTCATATCCGAGACCTTATAAAAGGGTATTCCATGCTCCCCACCTTGTTCACTATCAGGAAAACCAATACCTGAAGTTGTACTTCCAGCCTCACCTAATTTAATTAGTTTCCAATCTTTAATAAAGCCAATAAACCGTAATCTAGGCTTTAATTCTCCTTCATTTGGAAACATTTCCGTCAGATAGGCAGATTTCAATGTTTTGGTTTTTTCTAATTTTTTTTGTTGAGTATTAATAAGGTTATCAAGTTTTTGGAAGAAATTACCAATATTATATTGTTCTTCTATGTTTAATGGAGTAAATACTCTTATTTTCGCTAAAGCAGTTGAATTTATTGCTGGAAAACTTGTTCCAATACAATTATCCAATACTTCTAGAAGAAATTTCCTTTCTTGCAATTTTGTAAATAAAAAATAACCATCACCAAACGGTCTTATCTGAGCATAACCAGTAGAAAAAACATAGTTTTCTTCTAGGAGATTAAAAAAATAATTATTTTGTTGATAAGGTCGTACTGTTTGATAAAAAATATCTCCTTTCTTAGCCAAACGCTGAGCTCTTGATGGTGCTTGCTTTCTATCTACAGTACGATGTGACACCATTTGGTTACCAATCACTGATTCTAAATCAACATACTCAAATTGATTAGGTAATATTGAGCTAGGGTTGAAATTACCCAAATTTTCCAATCTCGTTAAACTCCAATCATCACTATAAATAAAGGAATGAAACCGTCGCCTAGGAATTAATTTTTTACTTTCACTCATTGCGTTACCACCAGATCTTGCATCATTGCTTGTAACTCGGCTTCGAGTTGTTCGATCTCTTTATCGATCGAAGTTAAGGTATCTTGATAACGTTCGTTTAACATTTGCAGGGTTTTTAATTCGGCTTTAATCGGTTTTTCGATCAATTCGCAGAGTAATGCGATGGTATTACCAAACCATTTTTTATACATTAGTGTGTCAATTTCTTGATCCGTTAAGCTTAAAATCCGTTCTTGTACCGCTTCTTTTAATGCCAATTCGTCAGCTTTAACTTGCTTACTTAATGTCGATTTTTGGCTGATTAATTTATCAACTTTTTTCAGTAATGGATAAGTTTCTGCATCTTTTGCGGTATTTTTTAGCTCTTGTTTGAGTTTTTTATTATCAAATGTATCGAGCGGTTCGTCATCATCGTTCTTTTTCAATGACTCATACAGCGCATCGTACTCAGGGCTATCTTCGACTTTGGCTGCTTCGACCAGATCCGTAAGTTCGCTTTCTAGCGTTTGGATTTGCTGTTTATTGTTGTCGATATTGGTTAACTCATCGGCATATAATTCACTGGCAATTAATTCGCTTGGAATCAGACTGCTAATAAAGCCGTCTTGCTCAAGCCGTTTTTTAGCACCGCTGCCTTTGCTAACCATATTTGGTATCCGGTTACGCGCTGCGGTATAAAAATCAGTTGCGGCAATAATTTCACTATCATGCAGTAATGAATTTTGCCAAATCTCGGCAATAATCTGATAGCCATCATAGATATCAAGATGATTAAAGCTAGCCAGCAGGTTTTTTATATCGTTTAACATCGCCTCCATCAGTGGGTGGATCTGTTCCTGATCATTGATCGCAATGATTTGTGACCAATAGCGCTCAATATAAGCTTGTGTTTGCTCGGTTAATTGCGCCGATTGCTGTAACACTCTTTTATCATTTAAGATTTTAGTGGTTAATTCGCTAATTTCTTCTTTTAAGGTGAAATATTGCGGACGCACAGGCGTTAATGCTGCCTGTAATAAGTCGAGCGTGGTGGCACGGATAACGGCAAGTTGTTCAATATTGTGCTGCGGTATGCCACCTAATAGATGACCTTCAACATCGTGGGCAATATCATCGTCAATAGCATCAATATAACGGGGTATATTTAGGTTGTATTCGTTAGCGATAATCTCTTGGCGAGTGGCTAAATGGCTATAACCCGCTTGCTCTTGGCGTGATACATAAGTATCAACAATTCTGGCGATGTCCTTTTCTTGTAAGACGTTTTGCTTACCGACTTTTATAAAGGTATTTGACGCATCGATGATTAATACAGGATCGGCCAATTGTCGATTCTTTTTCAGTACCAAAATAACTACAGGGATACCAGTATTGGTAAACAGGTTGCTTGGCAAGCCGATGACGGTATCAATGTAATTCTTTTCTAATAACCGTTTACGGATTTCCCCTTCAGCTGCGCCACGGAATAAGATCCCGTGTGGTAATACGATCGCCATAGTGCCGCTTTGTCCTAAATGGAATAGTCCATGTAATAAAAAGGCAAAGTCACCTTTTGAATCGGGCGGCAGTACGCCAGCTATTTCAAAACGGGGATCGCTGACTTTTAATCCCGCACGATTCCAATTTTTTACTGAATAAGGAGGATTCATTACCACTGCATCAAATTGCACGCCCTCGCTAGGACGCTCAGGATCTTCAGGCCAATCATGGGCTAAAGTATCACCATTTCTAATGGTCATTTTATTGGGTTTGACTTCATGTAGTAATAAATTCATTCTTGCCAAGTTATAAGTGGCGGTATTTTTTTCTTGACCGTAATAAGTTAAGCTTTGTTGCACTGCTTTGGTTAGATGTTTTTTAACCGTAAGCAGTAACGAACCAGAACCAACAGTGGGATCATAAATAGAACGAATATTCGAAGTTTTAGCAGCAATTTGCGCCATTACTTCACTCACTTGGCGTGGTGTATAGAACTCGCCGGCTTTTTTACCCGATTCCATGGCAAATTGCCCAATCAAGTATTCATAAGCATCGCCTAATACATCGCCTTTTTGCAAAGCAACCATATCAAGATCGGCAAATAATAAGATTAAAGCTTTAATATTTTTACTGCGTTCATGTAAATTACTACCAAGGGCGGTATCGGTTAAATCTAAGGTTGAATTAGAAAATAAATTTTTAAAGTCATCGGCATCTTTGCTATTGGCAATTGAACGTTCAAAGTGATTTAAGCTATCGATCACTTTTTGTACTTCAAAATTACCTTTATTAATATCTGTGATCCAAGTTTGATAAAGATGCTCGGGTAAAACATAATAACCCAATGTTTTTTGCAGCATACTTTCTAATTGAGGACCAAGTTCTAACATGCTTTTATGATAATTGGCGATAAGCTCAGACTCCGTGATCTCATCTCGGGTTGTCATTGTTTTAAATGCAGATAATGTTTTATCGCTTAAAAATTTATAAAACATTAAACCTAACATATAATCTTTATAACGGCTGGCATCCATTGAACCACGCAGCTCATTGGCGCCATCCCATAACCGATTTTTAATCTCTTCAGATGTAATCACAACGTATTAACCTCATTTACTAATTTACCTTGGCATGAAAGTATCATTGGTTTATTTTTTATTTAACCGATTGCCAGCAGAATTTGCGTGGTATTTTAGCGGTAATTAGTTGCAAATCCTAGCTAAATAAAAAGATTAAGCATTGATGACGAAATGAGATTTAATATGACTAAATGGCGCGGCAAAAATCTACTTGGTGAAGTTTTGATGCAAGTGAGAGAGGCTCTAAAAACGTAATCTAAATTTATTCATTAAAAAAGATGATAAATATTTGCTTTTTTTAGGTCTATTTTTTGCCTAAAAAATAGTTTTTATACTTAAACGTATAGTTACCTGAAACTTTTTGACAAGATTTTTGACTTTGGCTATTCACCACTCTTGGTTAATACGTTGCCGTTAAATACATTTTTTCACTAAAATTCAAAAATATCCCAAGTCAGATCCAACTCGTTCCTAAAATAATAAGCCTTGAAGCGTGTTGAAAAATGTGTCGGGATATTGTGTTCGTTATTATGGAAAATCGGTGCTTATTCTGTCCAAACAAGTTTGGTTACAAAACTTTAGCAACCTTATTCAGTTGCAACAGTAAAACGTTGCTTAATATGCTTGGCTTTTTCTGCCTCATCAATCATGGCAATGGCATAATCAGCATAACTGATTTGGCTTTTTCCTTTGCTGTTAAATAACACCTCTTCACCGCCCAAGATATAATGTCCTGTTCTTTCACCATCAGCGTTAAACTCAATGGCTGGGCTTAAATACGTCCATTGCACATCATCGCACGTTCTAAGCGCATCAAGTGCTTTGGCCATATTGGTGGCTAATGGTTTAAATGCATCAGGAAAATCAGGTGCATCAACCAAACGCAGTGAATGCTGTGGATTAACATATAAACTGCCTGCACCACCCACCACTAATAGGCGATTTGTTTTACCGCTTAATATATCCGTTAAATGCTTTAAACTGGTTTGATGCAATGGCAGTGATTCCAGTGCCCAAGTACCAAATGCATCAATAATCACATCAAAGGGTTTTAAATCAGTATAGGTTAATTCGAATAAATCTTTAATCATCACGGTTGCTTTGGGATCGAGCTGTTGACTTGCTTTACGCACTATTGCGGTAACATCATGCCCGCGTGAAATCGCCTCTTTTACTAAAAGTTGCCCTGTTTTACCACTCGCACCAATGACTGCAATTTTCATACTTTGCTCCTTTCAAGCGTTTAATGATTAACATGATATAAGAATGGTTTTAGATTAGTCTTTAACGTTTCTACTGTAAAGTAGGTACTAAATAGTGCTATAGTAACTTATTTGAAACTATTGTTGAATTTTAAGCATTAATGATTAAATTAAATAATGATTTGCCTATTTGCCCCGTTGAAATAACATTAATGTTAATGGGTGATAAGTGGAAAGTCTTAATTGTGAGAGACCTGCTTACGGGAACCAAACGCTTTGGTGAACTAAAAAAATCGCTGACCGGCATATCACAAAAAGTCTTAACTCAGCACCTGCGAGCTATGGAAAAAAATGGGTTATTAACCCGCAAAGTGTATGCCGAGGTTCCACCAAGAGTTGAATATACGTTAACCGAGGTTGGACAAAGTCTAAAACAGGTGCATGATGCCATGTTAGCGTGGGGAAAGGCTTACAAATTAAAAGCGGATGAGTCACCTTTTCCTCATCCGTCAATCAATCATAATTAACTATCAAATTCTTCGCAGCCAAAATAAAACTCATCTGAGTTGGCATTTTTGTCACGACCGATAAGAATGATACTAGGAAAATGATTTTCTTCTGTGATTGGGGCTGTATATTGATAATATTGTCCTATATCACCCCAAGACATTTCTTCTTTTAAATGGGCAGGGATTGGGATTGCCCCCATTGCTTTGGCAAATGTATCTATATCACCTTTGGCAACAGCATAAAAATATGAACCGCTATCGCCTTGGTATTTAATTTGCGATACAGTCGTATTCATTATTTCCAGCGGTTTGGCAAAGTGATACTCTAAATTAATCAGTCCATCATCTTCTAAGTTTTTTATGGTAATGTTTTGTTGGTTAAGTTGTTTAACCACTTTTGCATCACGACCATCAATAGGGGCAACCTTGCATAATAAAGCAGCTTTAAATTGTGCTTCAATTGTATTATTTGTTTCGGTCGCTAATGCATATGTTGAGAAACCAAAAATAAGCAGTAAACCACATAAAAATCTGTATAACACCTTTATTTTTTTCCTTTTAAAATCATCATTTCAATTATTTTATATCATTTCGAAAAATGATTGTATCGAATAGCGCTTATCAAAATTTAGTTAAATAAAGTTATTTTAATATCAGTGGTTAAATGATTGATATTACATCTTATACCAGTTTAGTGATCGACTATGGATTAGGATGCATAATTTTATAGCCTAATTTAATCAACTTCTTTTGCCTAGTAACAAGATCATTTTATGTAAAAAAATTTAATCCGATATGTGTACATAACACTTCAATTGGATGGGATAAAAACATATTGGTTTTTAGGGGTTAACTATATAAGTCTTGTTTTGATTTACATGGGATTAATATAACTTGCTGTATTTCCATTGCTATGATTTAAATTTCTAAATTAAAACAAGGCATTGATAGTTTACAATAAAGTATCGGTTGTATATAATGTCGCACTCTTTTCTAAAGAGAAAAGTTGTAGGAAAACAGTAAAGTAGAGGTTAAGCACGTTAAAATCCAATATTTTTTTCATGTGTATTAACTGTTACAGCAATCATTGAAAATTAAATTGTTATGTAGTTATTTTTTTACGTTATCTGTTTAATAATCAATAAGTTTTTAATTATTATAAATATTATGTTTATTTGAATTATCTTTTATTATTTAAAGTAAGGAGTTTTTATGGAAACCAATTCTGATTTTGTAGGAAGTAACCGTTCGGTTGTTGTAACTCTTTTATTGTGGTTTTTTTTCGGTACATTTGGTATTTATAGAATGTATTTAGGTAAAGTTGGTACAGGTATTTTAATGCTTATATTAACACTATTAGCGTTTTTGACTTTTGTTTTTTTTATCGGTATTTTTATATTTTTAGGGCTTTTCATCTGGTGGATAATTGATTTAGTTAGAATACTAAAATCACCTAAAATGGCTAATATGCCTTAATTTTGAAGTTTTAAGGACGATATAATTACTAAAACGACAAGACTAAAAGATTATTTTATTATTATCTTTAATAGTAAGAAAATTGAAGTAGTTATAGCAATTATTGAGAGAAGAGTTCCTTTTAAAGAAGTAAACCTAATTGAATTATAGCTCTTTTCTTAAAAGTTGAAATTTTAATTTAATTGAAATTTCAACTTTTACCTACAATCATTATTCTTGTATTTTCCCTGTTCATTAATTTTATTAAATCAACCTTAAATGCTAGTAATTAGCATCAATTAAAAAAATCCTTAATAAATTGCGAATGACTAATTAAATAATGATTTCAAATTATATCGAATTTTATTCTACAGAAGTTGTAAATATCCCAAACTTAGTACAATGTGGCGGTTGGTAAAGGGAATTCAGATTGGTTATGGTCTTGCTCGCATGGTGCGGGTAGAGCTGAAAGGCGGCAATCAATGCGTAGCAAAAAAGTGGTGTCTGATAAGGTTAATTTGCCATGGCAATGTATTACCTTAAAAGAGGAACGTCTACGTGAAGAAGCCCCTGCGGCTTATAAACCGATCACACCTGTAATCGAATCGCAAGAAAATGCTGATTTAATTCAGTCTGTGGTAAAACTTAAACCTTGGATCACGTTTAAAGCGTGATCAAGCAAACAGCCCAAGCTTTGTTAGTTTGGGCTGTTTTTATAATCAATTGCTATTCTAAATTTTTAGCATTGTATTTTGTTTATGTTGCATTATCACTAGGTATTGAGTTTGTTTTACTCATCCAGATCTCAGCGTTATTAACCCAATAAGTTTTAGACAATATTTTTTCCTTTTAACCGATTTAGTATTCACATAGAACAATCAACAATTCCTATTGTAAACAAGAGAAATACAATAAGTAGGTTTATTATAGAATTTAGTGACAGAATTAACTGTCACCTTTATTATTCATTATGATTTTTTCCCTCTATACAGAAACAGGCAATTTTATGTTCGTTATAGTTAATAAGTTGTGGTTGTTCAATTGTGCAACGTGGAAATGCTAAACGGCACCGGGCATTAAAAGCACAACCCAAAGGAGGATTAAGAGGGCTTGGTAACTCGCCGTCTAATTTAATTCTATCTCGCCTAAGATCTGGATTTAATCGTGGTGTTGCTGATAATAGTGCCTGTGTGTATGGGTGCTTAGGGTTATGATAGATTTCATCTTTTCGTCCTTGTTCAACGCAACGACCTAAATACATCACCATTACTTCATCAGCAATATGCTCAACAACGGAAAGATCATGAGAAATAAAAACATAAGATAAACCAAGTTCTTGCTGTAGATCCATCATCAAATTTAGCACTTGTGCACGCACAGATACATCTAATGCCGAAACAGGTTCATCGGCAACCACTATTTCAGGATCAAGCATTAAACCTCTTGCGATAGCAATACGTTGCCGTTGCCCTCCTGAAAACATGTGGGGATAACGATTATAAAACTCTTCTTTCAAGCCAACTTTTTGCATCATTGATAGCACTTTTGCTTTACGATCATTTGCGGTTAAATCCGTATTGATAATTAGAGGTTCTTCTAATATGGAACCGATTTTTTTGCGTGGATTGAGTGATGAGTATGGATTTTGGAAAACGATTTGGATCTTTTGGCGACGCAATTTTTGAGCTTGCAGATCATCATCTAACAAATTCTGATCTTTAAAATAAAGTTCTCCCGATGTGGGTTTTTCGATCATGGTCAATAATCTTGCCAATGAAGATTTACCACAGCCTGATTCACCAACAATTGCAAGTGTTTTACCTTTACCTAATGTAAAAGATACACCATCAACAGCTTTAACTTGTTTAGCTTCAGAAAAAAAACCAGTTTTAACATGGTAATACTTTGTTAAATTTCGGGCATCAAGCAGTAATTGTTTATTTTCCATATTATTGTTCATATTGTGGTTTCCCTTCGCTTGATAATGGATAATGACATTTTACTTTTCTAGTTTCACTATAGCTAAATAATGCTGGCTCTTTGGTATAACAACGTTCAGTAGCATAAGGACAACGCGGATTGAGTAAACAGCCCATTGGTCGATCATATTTCCCAGGCACAACACCCGCTAACGATGCTAACCGCTCTTTATCTTGCGTAAATTCAGGCAGCGAGCGTAATAATGCTTGCGTGTAAGGGTGTAATGGTTTTTTAAAGATAATTTCAGCATCACCTATTTCAACGACTTGTCCGGCATACATGACAATAATTTTTTGCGCTGCTTCAGAAACTAACGCTAAGTCATGCGTAATCAAAACTAATGCCATATTATTTTTGCGTTGTAACTCAAGCAATAATTCGATAATTTGTCCTTGAATTGTGACATCTAGCGCGGTTGTTGGTTCATCAGCAATTAATAGTTTAGGATTACATGCAATTGCTATTGCGATCATGACGCGTTGGCTCATGCCACCAGATAATTGATGCGGATAAACATTTAATCGATTTTCCGCATCAGCAATACCCACTAATTTAAGCAATTCAATTGCTCTTGCTTTGAGTGCTTTTTTACTGCCACCTTGGTGAATTTTCAAGGTTTCAATGATTTGATAACCTACGGTAAAACATGGGTTTAAGCTTGTCATCGGATCTTGAAAGATCATTGCCACGTCTGCACCGACAATTTTACGACGCATTTTAGTTGACAGCTGTTGCAGGTCTTTACCATCAAAATGTAATGCATTGGCATTGACTTTACCTGGAAAGTCAATTAACCCCATAATGGCGAGAGAACTTACTGACTTTCCTGAACCTGATTCACCAACAATGCCAACAACTTGTCCTTGTTCAACGTCATAACTAATGTGATCTACCGCTTTAAATCCACCAAATTGAACAGATAATTCTTTTACTTCTAATAGTGCCATGACTGTATCTCCATTACTGCTTCAATTTAGGATCAAGCGCATCTCGCAAACCGTCTCCCATTAAGTTGAAAGCTAACACGGTCATTAAAATGACTAAACCAGGAAAAGTAACTACCCACCATGCAGATTGTGCAAATTGCAATACGTCGGCAAGCATGGTTCCCCATTCTGGTGTCGGCGGCTGTGCACCCATGCCTAAAAAACCTAATGCAGCCATGTCTAAAATCGCATTAGAAAATCCTAATGAAGCTTGCACAATTAATGGTGCTAAACAGTTTGGCAGAATATTTATAAACATCTGCCGTAAGGGTCCCGCTCCAGCAACTCGTGAGGCAATGACATAATCTTTATTAATTTCAGCAATCGTTGCGCTGCGGGTTAAACGGACATAATGTGGTAATGCAACAAAAGCTAATGCCATTGAAGCATTAATAATAGATGGACCAAATATCGCAACTAAAACAAGTGCAAGTAATAAACTGGGTAAAGCAAGCATGATATCGACAGCACGCATAATTATATTATCTAAAAAACCGCCTACATAACCGGCAATTAATCCCACTGAAATTCCTAAAATCAATGAGATAATAACGACTAAGCAACCCACTAATAAAGATAAACGCGCACCATAAATGAGTCTAGATAAAATATCCCGCCCCACATCATCAGTCCCTAAAATAAATTGCCAACTGCCATCTTTCATCCAAACCGGTGGCGCTAATAAGGCATCTCTAAACTGTTCAGAAGGAGAATGTGGTGCAAAAAAATTAGCAAAAATAGCGAGTAATACAACAATAATAATAAAGACTAATCCAACGACAGCACCTTTATTTTTTGAAAAATAAAACCAGAACTCACGCATAGGCGTTAATGGTTTAGGTTCAACCAAACTGGTGTCCCTCATATTGGTTGATTCAGTAATAACCTGTTTATTCATCTGTAAACACACTCTTATTTATGTCTAATACGCGGATTGATAACGCCGTACAACACATCAACTAATAAATTTACCAAAATAATCATGACCGCAACAATTAAAACGCCACTTTGCACTACGGGATAGTCTCGACGTTGCAGCGATTCAATTAACCAACGACCAATTCCCGGCCATGAAAAGACGGTTTCGGTCAATATTGCACCAGCAAGCATTGTACCAACTTGTAAACCGATGACTGTCACCACAGGGAGCATCGCATTGCGTAAAGCATGAATAAGGATGATTCGCATTCGACTAACGCCTTTAGCTCGTGCAGTTCGGATATAATCTTCACTCAACACTTCTAACATAGAAGAACGGGTCATACGGACAATGACCGCTAATGGAATGGTACCTAATACAATGGACGGTAAAATTAAGTGAGTAACGGCATCAATAAAATCTTCTGTTTCGCCCCATAGTAAAGTATCTATTAACATAAATCCGGTTAAAGGATTACTTTCATCTAAGAAAAGCATATCACTTACACGGCCTGATACTGGGGTTAAATTTAAGTGCACAGAAACTAACATTATTAACATCATTCCCCACCAAAAAATTGGCATGGAGTAACCTGTTAAAGATAGTCCTATTGCTGTGTGATCAAATATTGAACCGCGTTTTACAGCGGCAAGCACGCCGATTGGAATCCCAAAACTAACTGCAAACAATATCGCGCAAAATCCAAGCTCAAAGGTGGCTTTAAAGCGGGGTACAAATTCATCCCATACCGGAATTTGGCTTTTAAAAGAGATGCCCAAATCGCCATGAAGCATGTTTATAATATATTGAAAATATTGTTGATACAGTGGTTTGTCTAAACCCAGCTGAGTCATTAATTCCGCATGGCGCTCTGGGGTTAAGCCTCGCTCTCCTGCAAGGACCGTAATGGGATCACCCGGAATAAGGTGAACGAAAATAAAAGTCAGCAGTGTAATACTAATAAAAGTCGGAATAAGTACACCTAACCGTTTTAAAATAAATTGAAACATGTAGTGGCTCTTAAATATTGCTTCTAAACTATCGTTTATAAAATAGATTTATAGCTCTAAATTTAGCAAAACCCAACGTAGCGATTAACCACACCTGGGTGGTTAATCGCAAGGAATACTATTTTTCAAGCGTAACTTGGTTAAAATTATGTAATGCTAAAGGAGCCATAATATAGCCTTTAACCTCTTTGCGCATCGGCAAATAAATCATTGAATGTGCAATCATTAATGCAGGTGCTTGCTCATGCATCTCAACTTGCGCTTGTTTATATAGCTCCACTCTTTTTTCGTGATTTGACTCAACACGAGCTTGCTGTAATAAATCATCAAATGGTTTATAGCACCAGTGTGAATAGTTTGAACCTGCTTTAACCGCATCACAACTCATCAAAACAGAATAAAAGTTATCAGGATCACCATTATCCCCCGACCATCCCATTAACACTGCATCATGTTCACCATTACGAATACGAGATAGATATTCTCCCCATTCATAACTCACAATTTTAGCTGTTACACCAATTTTAGCCCAATCAGCTTGGATCATTTCAGCCATACGGCGTGCATTTGGGTTATATGGACGTTGTACTGGCATTGCCCATAAGTTGAGAGTAAATCCGTTTTCTAATCCTACTGATTTTAATAACTCTTTTGCTTGCGCTGGATCATAAGGATAATCTTTTACTTCATCGTTATAACCCCACATAGATGGTGGAATAAAGTTTTTAGCCGGTTCAGCCGCACCTTGAAAAACAGCTTTTATAATCGCATCTTTGTTCACGGCCATATTTAATGCTTGACGAACTTGCAACTTATCAAGTGGTGGCTTATCCATATTGTAGGCTAAATAGCCAATATTAACCCCAGCCATTTCTTTAACAACAATATTATTGTCTGATTTCATTCGCTCAATATCTGCTACATTTGGATATGGCATCGCATGACATTCTCCTTTTTGTAACTTGGCATAACGAATTGCAGGATCTGGTGTAATTGCAAACACTAAACGATCAAGCTGGGCTTTAGGGCCAAAATAATCGGGATTTGCTTTATAAAGAATTCTTGAATCTTTTTGGTATTGAACAAAAGTAAACGGACCTGTACCAACGGGGACTAAATCAACTTTTTCGGGTGTGCCATTTTTAAGCATAGCATCGGCATATTCGGCTGATAAAATAGAAGCAAATGACATTGCTAAATCGGCTAAAAAAGGGGCTTCTGGATGGTTTAATTCAAATACGACAGTATAGTCATCAATCTTTTTAATTTCTTTGATTAAATCTGGAAATCCCATACTTTCAAAGTATTCATATTGCCCACCTGAAACGTTGTGATAAGGATGATTCTTATCCTTTTGTCGCATAAATGTAAAAATAACATCATCAGCATTTAAGTTTCGGGTTGGTTTGAACTCTTTATTGTTATGCCACTTAACATCATCGCGCAAATGGAAAGTATAAGTTAAACCATCTTGGCTGATATCCCAAGATTTCGCTAAAGCAGGTTCAATTTCGGTAGTACCTAATTTAAATTCCACCAAACGGTTAAAAACAGGAACTGCACTCGCATCCATTGAAATACCGCTGGTCACTAACTGTGGACTAAATGTTTCAGGTGAAGCCTCTGCACAATAAACTAACGTTCCTGCAGCATGAAGTTGTGCACTAGCAAGCATTGTTATTAGCCCTGCGCCCAACAAAAATTTACGTTTATATTTCCTTAGATTCCTCATAAAATCACCCCAATTATTGAACTGTAAACCTATTTTGTAATACTTAACCAAAGTTAAGATCATAATATTTATAATATTTTTTAAATACAGATTGAGTAAAATGTGCCAATTTTGATTTTTACATCAATTAACTTTTACTTTATTTAAATTTATATTTATATTTTCGTTATCTATCGCACCAATTTGGTGCAAAAGTGCACCATAATTAAAATATACGATATTGCCTAGCAATTTACAATAACATTCCATTTTTGATTAAAATAATTTCTAACACGAGCATAACGGAAGTTAAGTGCTGTGTAGCAGATATAACATGCAAAAATGGTGCCATTTTTAATTCACATTAAAGGTAATACTAAAAAAGAGCATATAAATATGTTCTTTGAATTTTGTTCAATTTATATAGTTCTAAGTTTATTATAGAGTTTGTTGCTTAATAATTGATTTTTATAGAATGTATTATAATTATTGTAAATAAAATAATCATTAAATTAATGATGTAAAATTAACTTATTACTGGATTTAGCTTAATTTCAGTTAAACACAATTAAGGGGTAAAACAAGAAGAAAAGCTTATCTGAAAAGGCTTTAGGCATAAAAAACTGTTAGATGCAGGTCTTAGAATTTGGTGATTGGGGCTCGGACGCGGAATCGAAGATGTGGGTTGAAGTATTGTGGTTACTGGATTTGAAAAATTTAGATGAAAAATGTATCCGTGTTTGTATTCCTAAATTAAGCTGCTTTAAAAATGTACCATTAAGCTCAATTTTATTACCATAAAGAGATTAGCATTGTTCTTTCCTGAATCCCAGAAGCAACAAATCCAAATTTAATATAAAATGCATTGGCTTCATCTGTTAAGCTATGTACCAATAGTGCTCTAGAACCAACTTGTTTAGAGACTTTTTTCGAGCGTAATATAGCATCTTTTAATAATGCCGCACCTAATCCTTTTGCTTTGTAATTTTTATCAATAGCTAAACGGCCTAAGATAATAACCGGAATAGGATCGGGCATATTTCGCTTAAATCTACTCAATGTTAGTTGTCGATGTTGGATACTGCCAGTTGATAAACAATAAAAGCCGATTACTTTGTTATTGTCACAAATCACAAATGTACGGGAAGCACCACTGTTTTTATTTTTTAAGGATTTTTTCTTCAACCACTCATTCAAAGACAACTCTTCACAATCAAATGACGTAAAATCATGATGTTCATTCAATAAGTGCGGCGCTTCTATTTTTCCCATGGTGACTTCCGCGACAATAAAGCTTGTATTTTTTCATTACTATCAAAAGAGGCTTCTATTGCATGATTGAAGGCATTTATCTGTTCATCGTCGATTAAAAAAAGACGCTGATCAAGCAAAACATCCTCAGCCTTTGAGCAGGCCGCTTCTAAAATAAAATCAGTGCGTGATTTAGATAGTAAATGAGCCGCAATATCAATCAATTCTTTTTGGGATGCCTTAGCTCTAATATTAATAGGCGATTCTTTGGTTTCAGTTCTCATTTTAATTGCCGTTTTTTAATTTAGTATGAATATGCATTGTATAGCAAATTGATATACAGGTGAAGTGGTGTTTAAATATCGAAGAAATAAATAAATAATATAAACTATTAAAATGGGATGGGGTATTTTCTACTTTAGTTGTGTACTGAGTTTGGGGTATTTACACCATTGATTATATCCAGCCCGGTAGTCCTTATCAAAATGGCTATATTGAACGATTTAATCGTACCTATCGTACTGAAGTACTCGATTTATATCTTTTTAACAACTTAGCACAAGCAAGGAGAATAACCGAAGAATGGTTAACGATCTATAACACCGAAAGACAGCATGAGGCTTTAAATAACATGACACCGCTCGAATATAAAACATTAAAACAGGCAGCTTAATTTTCTACGTGAATTGTGTACTAGGTTTGGGGGTATTTACACAGTTAAAGGTATTAAAAATAATAATTTTTTCATAGTTTATTCCTTAAATAAATTTATCAGTTAAAACTATATTATTTGTGTTTTTAATAGTTAAATTCAATTGGTTATACAGAGCAATTGACGTCTATTAATCGGCGTGGACGATCAAAAATAAAATAAGTATAGTGAGTTATTGGTTTTGTGTTTTATTTAGTGAATTATCTATAGTAATTAAGTGAGAATTTATTTTAATATATTTTGATGATAAAAAGAGGAAGGAGGAAAATCAGCAAACACTTCCTCTTTTTCTGAAAATAGTCATAAAAACCATTAACAGAATGCGCTGATGTGTGAGCACCATATTAGAATTTATAGTTAAAAACATAACAAATATTTCTAAGTGCTATTCTGGACTGATTTTTAGCGCAACTTAGTATACCTCTCTAGAGTGTTTCACGTAAAGTTCTTTTAAAAAGTCAAAATTACTCCAGACAGTAAACCATTGTTGGATTTTTTTATGTTTTTTAAAATTACACATGTTGGCCAATAATGATACATCAGTAATTCCATAATTATTTTTCAATAGTTCTTCTTTTATATTTATATCTACATAGGGGCAAGATAATATATCCATCAAAAGCAATATTGATTCAGAGTCTCTCCTATTTTTGTTTTTAATTATTTTATTTTTAATTGAATTAACAACAATACTGTGTAGTTGTTTATATTTTTTCTTATCTTTTATATAAAACAAAATAGTAATTAAAGCAAAGTAGCTTAGATGCAAATTTTCATTTTGACTAAGATCGATATTAAAGTAGGAAGCGAGTCTTAATTCTGAAAATGAATATTCTTTCCCTAATTCTGAAACACTTAGTAATAAATAAATTGTTTCTATATGCGTATGTTTTTTTATCCGGTTTGCATCTAAAACTATACAAATATTTTCATATAAAAAATGCTCAATTATATTTTGGTTTTCTTTATTCAAATTTGATTTTTTTACGAAAAATAGTACCTTACCTATAATTCTAGATAATCTTATTGTCGGGCTAACTTGAGGGTTGATTGTATACACAAAGAAAGTAAAATTTAAAATATTTCTTATAGATAAGATCAAATTTTCTTGCTTTTTATGTTGTAAACTTACTTTATTATATTTTTTAAAAATTAATTCTATTTTTCGTTCAATTATGGAAAGTGTATAGTTTAATATATTTTTATACTCGACATTACTTTCTTTGAGGATTATTTTAAAATCACGAATAAGGGTATCATTGTTAATATATATATTTCCTTTTGTAGTTTTTTCTTCAAGCAAATTTAAATTATCATTTTCAACTGTTTCTAACTTAAACTCTAATCTTTCATTTAAAATTGAAGATATTTTTGTTTTTGCTATGGACATTTCAGTAATGATAGGTTTTTGATAATCAATCAATTTGGATGTGTTGAGATTTAATTTATATTTGCGAATATTATCTTGAATCGTTTGTATTAAAATTTCCTTATGACTATTATTGTTATAAAATACAAAGTAATCATCAATATAACGGAAAATATTATAATTAACACCTTCGATTAGTCCATTATCCATCAAATTTTGTTTTATACTTAAATCGATGGATTGTAGTATTATTTCAGCAAATATTCTTGAGATTTCTGGACCAATAATTATTCCATTAGTTTCATTATAGTTACTTTCTTGCATTAATTTATCAAACGCACCAGCAAAAGTTTTAGCACTCAACGATATTGCTTCTTTAGTTTGTTTAAACCCATTAATAGCCCAAGAAATTGAGTGTGTATAAATGCTGTCAAAACATTTAGATATGTCTAATTTCATTAAATTATTATATTTTTTCTCTTGTTCATGAAATAATGAAGAATCATAGAATGCGTGAATGTTACTTACATCTCCATAAACAAAAAAAGATCTTAAGTTCTCAGACTCTTCTTCATCTAATTCTAAATTGGAATATGTATTATCAACTAGTTGGTTATAATGAGTTCTATCTTTATAAAAAATATATTGTGCAACTTTAACTGGTTTGCGGATAGAAAAAGAACTTAGTGAACAATAATAAATGATTAATTCTTTATATCTTTCATAAAAATCAATAATAATTAATTGTGTTAGGGGGTGAGGAATTGATAATTCACGGAATATATTGCTATGATGAGTTATTTTGAAATTATAAGGTATTGTATCACTATTAAATTTTTTACTCTCCTTACTATAAATACGATTATTTCCAATTTTTTCTAAAGTTGAGTCAATTTTTAAGTTAAATAGAATTTTTATTAAATAATCTAAGGCATCAGAACCGTGAATATTTATCCAACTTATTTTCTTAATGCCATTAGTATTTTCAAATTTTATTCTGTTTTTTAAGATGAAATCATAGAAGTTTTTATTATTAAATATTATTGGAACTTCGAATGGAAGAGTATCTGATAATATACATCTTTCTTTTTTATATTTTAATTTTATAAATTTATTCATACATTATACTTCCATAACTGTTGGATTTCTTTTATAAATTTTTTAGGAAAATTAACATAGATTTTTTCTTTAAATCCTTTTTTAAAAGAAAATGTTCTTAGCTGAGTTTGAAGAGATGGATCAGTAATTAAATCTACTTTATTTTTTAAGTAGTTATCTAAACCTTCTAGTTGAGAATAATCTGTAATAAATTTATTAGAAAAATAAATACCAGTCATTACATTTTTTTTGTTATGAACTAAACGAGTATTTGATGTTAAATAACGTAATCTACTTTTTAACATGACATTTGCTTTATTAGGGCATTTTATAAATTGTCTAAAATAAGATTTAAAACATAGTTCGATTTTTTTTATATAATTATCGTATCTTTTTTGTGTTAAGTTTATTTTTTCTAAACTTCCACTTTTTATGTGAAATGTATAACCAAGATAGTCAAATGTCTTATTCTCATTATTTTTAATAACAACTTTTTTATTATTATTTAGTTTCAGTTGTTTTTTTCTAAGCTGGTCATTTATTATTTTAAGATATTTTTTTTCAATGATTTCCTCGGAAAAATCACTTGATGGATTGAAAACAATAATAATATCATCTACATAACGGGAGTAATATGAGCATTCAGGGTGAGTTTTAAAGAAATCATCAAAACTTTTCATGTAATGTTCAGCTAAATAAGCACTTAATCCAATCCCTCTTGGAATACCTATTTTATTAGAATATTTTTTTTCTAAACATTCAAATATATAACATATAGTTTTTCTTGTTTGCAAGGATAATTTAGGGTCATCTTGGATAGTTTGGATAACATCAACTCTGGGAATACTTTCATAAAAAGATGAAATATCTATTTTGAATGTCATTTTGGGAAAACCATTCGATAAAATAATTTTTAGCTGTGATAACAAAAAATTTCGATTGGCTTGTTTAATAACATATAAGTTTTTTAAATTAAATTGCAATTGTTTAAGTAGAAAAAATATTTCAGGAGTATCGGTGTTAGCTGTATAAATATCCTTTCCTTTCAATTTATTATGACTTAGAGATACTTCATAATTATTTGATAGTATATTTAGGCTAATATATTCTAATCTTTTTATTAATAGTTCCTCCTTTTCTTTTTCAAATTCCTTTTTGATTTTTCTATAATACTTTAATGCGATCAATCTACCAAAATCATGTTTGTCCATTCTCAGATAATTTTTAATTTTCTTTTTTATATAACTTATTTTTTCTGTAAGAATTACGACATCAGGGAAATAAATTTTTTCGAGGTTATTACCTTTTCTATTTTCTAGATCGTATATTTTTCTAATGTTTTTTTCGGAAAATGATTGTTTTATCATATGCGGATCCTTAACTAATCTTAAAAGAGAAGTTCAAGTTTTTATTGAAAAGTTTTGTTATTCTAACTTAAGTATAAGATTTTCCATGCAATAAAAGGCAAGCTTATCAAACAGGTTAAATTTAAGCAACTTTCATTCGTGATGTAATTCTGGATATTTTAATATCCTAAACTCAATTTCCATAAACTTTATACGAATATAATTGATCCTCGTCAAAAAAGTGGACAAAAGTCTGTAAATACCGCAATCTTAGTACAAGATTCAAGTAGAAAATCATGCTGCTTGTTTTAGTGTTTTATACTCAATAGGTGTCATGTTATTTAACGCCTCATGCGGTCTTTCGGTATTATAAATCGAGTACTTCAGTACGATTAAATCGTTCAATATAGCCATTTTGATAAGGACTACCGGGCTGGATATAATCAATGGCTATATCATGGGATTTAGCCCAGTTTATAAAGGTTTTTCCTGTAAATTCTGACCCATTATCGACTCGTATTTTTAATGGATACCCATGATATTCGGCCAGTTTATCTAAATAACGGATAATTCTCCCTGCAGGTAAGCTTACTGCAATATCAATGCCTAGCGCCTCATGATTAAAGTCATCGATGACATTGAAGGTCCTAAACCAGCGTTGATTACGACTGCTGTCACTCATAAAATCCATTGACCAGCATTCACCTTGTTTATTGGGTACTAATAACCTTTCCGGGCATCGTGGAGGAATGCGTTTTTTACGCTTTACCCTGAGATTAAGATTTAATTCACAATACACCCGATACACCCGTTTATGATTCCATTTATAGCCGAGCTTTCTGATACGATTAAAGCATTTAGGAAAGCCCCAGCGTAAATGCCGGTCTGTGATAGCATTCAACACCGAAATAATCACCGAATCATCCAGTAACTTAGGTTGATAATAGTAAGCACAACGGCTTAAGCCAACAATGGCACAACTCATAGCAATAGTAACTGAATGATTTTGTTGTAGTTGCTGTGCCCACGTTTTACGTGCCTTTGTGGGTACTAAAGCTTTTTTATAATTTCTTCCTGAAGCTGGGATTTTAAGCTCAGTTCGGCAAACATCTGCTTAAGCTTGCGGTTTTCGGCCTCCAGCTCCTTTAAGCGTTTGATGTCCGAAGTTTCCATTCCGCCGTATTTTTCCCGCCATTTATAAAAAGTTGAATTACCCATGCCATATTTACGGCAGAGCTCCTTGACAGGAATACCCGCTTCAGCTTCTTTTAAAATAGCGACGATTTGATGTTCAGTCATTTTTTTCATAATTACATCCCCTTTACTTTTATCATAGAGAATTTTCTACTTTTTTGCTGTACTATTTTAGGGGATAGTTACAATTCGGTTGAATAAATAACTTTAAAACCTTTGAAAATATCTATATTTTTTCTATTAAATCAGCAAAGCTCTTTGATAGGCTATGATTCACTATAGCTTGAAATGCTATCTGTAATTGAATTATTAAAAATATTTTTCATTGGTAGATGGTTATGACACATATTTAACAAATAGGTGTTCGCTTGTGTCTTGATATTCATGTTGGTTATCGGAATAAATACATACAATGGTATAAGAATATTGTGCCGAGCTAAATTGGGATTTATCAGGGTAAATGCCTGCATAGAGCTAGCATGAAAAATCATCAATGCCGACAAATAAATATCTTCTAGCTTTTCAAATTACAGTAAACAACGCAAGTAATTTCTACAGCATAAATTAAATGCAAGCATTCTTCCATAACCATTGCAAACAAAGGCTTTAAAGCCATTTTATGGATACACGCCATTATCGAACCAAATGTATCCGGGTTTGTATCCTATTTTCCTCTTGATTTGGGGTAATTTTAGTTGAATTCGGTTGAGTAGTGAAACAAGGTGAAAGGCTTATTTGAAAAGGCTTTAGACATAAAAAAACCTGCTAGAAGCAGGTCTTAGAATTTGGTGATTGGTGCCCGGACGCGGAATCGAACCACGGACACGGGGATTTTCAATCCCCTGCTCTACCGACTGAGCTATCCGGGCAACAATGGATGCACATTAAACACGATTCGTGATTATCAGTCAATCCTTTTTGTAATATATTTTAAAAAAAATATATTGTTTGATTGAAAAATAGCTAATCACCTTCATATTAATAGCTAGTTTCTAATAATATGTCTTTATGCTTATAGGAATTGTTATATGCGATTTATTGGTTTTATTATTTTTTTTATTTACGTTTATTGTGAGGTTAGTTTTTTCATTGCAGTTGCAAATACAATTGGGGTTTTTCTTGCTTTAATTTGTATTATTGCAACGTCAATTCTTGGTTTTTCATTAGTCAAGACTCAAGGTTTGAAAAATCTTAGTATTATGCAGCAAAAAATAGCAAATAAACAAAGTCCTAAAGATGAAATCATTAGAAGTGTTGCCTTGCTTTTCGCTGGTTTTTTATTGTTTATTCCGGGGTTTTTGACCGATATTTTAGGAGCTGTTCTTTTAATACCTAACGTTCAAGAGCATATTGTGAAGTTTATTGTGCGAAAAATGCCGATTAAATCGAGATTTGTATCGTCACAAACACTTTACCAAAATAATGATATTATTGAGGGTGAGTTTAAATATAAGGATGATGAATAAATAGTCAATTAAAAAATTTTTTATTTTATCCTCTTGAAGAGTTTGAAATAATCCCCATGTAAAGTGAACAATATTATAAAATCGTAATTTTATGATTTATTTTTAATAATTATCTATTTGAAAATTAGTGCTAGGAGATAACTAATGAAAATTCGTCCATTGCATGATCGTGTGATCATTAAACGCAAAGAAGTAGAATCAAAATCAGCTGGTGGTATTGTGTTAACTGGTTCAGCAGCAGGTAAATCAACACGTGGTGAGGTTTTAGCTGTGGGTAATGGTCGCATTTTAGAAAATGGCCAAGTTCAGCCGTTAGATGTTAAAGTTGGCGATATCGTAATTTTTAATGAAGGGTATGGCGTTAAAACAGAAAAAATCGATAATGAAGAAGTGCTTATCTTATCAGAAAGCGATATTCTAGCCATTGTTCAAGCATAATTAGTAACTAGTTTAACTTATATACAGAATTTAGGAGAAAGACGAAAATGGCAGCTAAAGATGTAAAATTTGGTAATGACGCTCGCGTTAAAATGCTTAAAGGCGTTAATGTATTAGCTGATGCAGTTAAAGTAACTTTAGGTCCAAAAGGACGTAATGTAGTATTAGATAAATCATTTGGTGCGCCAACTATTACTAAAGACGGTGTTTCTGTTGCGCGTGAAATCGAATTAGAAGATAAATTCGAAAATATGGGTGCACAAATGGTTAAAGAAGTTGCATCTAAAGCAAATGATGCAGCGGGTGACGGTACAACTACTGCGACTGTGCTTGCTCAAGCAATTGTTAACGAAGGTTTGAAAGCGGTTGCTGCTGGTATGAACCCAATGGATTTAAAACGTGGTATTGATAAAGCGGTTGTTGCTGCTGTTGAAGAGCTTAAAAAATTATCCTCTCCTTGTGCTGATTCTAAAGCGATTGCCCAAGTAGGTACTATTTCAGCTAACTCTGATGAAACTGTTGGTACTTTGATTGCTCAAGCAATGGAGAAAGTTGGTAAAGAAGGTGTTATCACTGTTGAAGATGGTACAGGTTTACAAGATGAGCTTGATGTTGTTGAAGGTATGCAGTTTGATCGAGGTTACTTATCTCCATATTTCATTAACAAACCAGAAACAGCAACAGTAGAATTAGACAATCCATATATTTTATTAGCCGATAAAAAAGTATCTAATATCCGCGAATTATTACCAGTGCTAGAAGCCGTTGCTAAAGCAGGTAAATCGCTATTAATTATTGCTGAAGATGTTGAAGGTGAAGCACTTGCAACGTTAGTGGTTAACACTATGCGTGGTATTGTTAAAGTTGCTGCGGTGAAAGCGCCTGGTTTTGGTGATCGTCGTAAAGCAATGTTACAAGATATTGCAATTTTAACTGCTGGTACTGTTATTTCAGAAGAAATCGGTTTAGAACTTGAAAAAGCAACACTTGAAGATTTAGGTCAAGCAAAACGTGTTGTTATCAATAAAGACAACACCACTATTATTGATGGTGTGGGTGAAGAGTCATTAATCAATGCTCGTGTTGAACAAATTCGTAAACAAATCGAAGAGTCAACTTCTGACTATGATAAAGAAAAACTTCAAGAACGCGTTGCAAAACTTGCTGGCGGTGTTGCTGTAATTAAAGTCGGTGCTGCCACTGAAGTTGAAATGAAAGAGAAAAAAGCACGCGTAGAAGATGCTTTACATGCAACTCGTGCTGCTGTTGAAGAAGGTGTGGTTGCTGGTGGTGGTGTTGCTTTGGTTCGTGCAGCATCAGCAATTTTAGACCTTAAAGGTGCTAACGAAGATCAAAACGTAGGTATTAAAGTTGCATTACGTGCAATGGAAGCACCATTACGTCAAATCGTAACTAACTGTGGTGAAGAAGCATCAGTTGTTGTTAACGCTGTTAAAGGCGGTAAAGGTAACTATGGTTATAATGCTGCTACAGAAGAATATGGCGATATGATTGCAATGGGTATTTTAGATCCGACTAAAGTTACTCGTAGTGCATTACAATATGCTGCATCAGTTGCAGGCCTTATGATTACAACTGAATGTATGGTAACTGATTTACCTAAAGATGATAAAGCTGATTTAGGTGCCGCTGGTGGTATGGGTGGCATGGGCGGTATGGGTGGAATGATGTAATTTCCGCGTCAGTACAACAGATACATTTCAATATAAACCACTCGGTTATGCGAGTGGTTTTTTTATAAATTCTTTTCTTTTCTAGCATTAATAACTGTTTTCACTTGTCAAAATAAAATGTTGAATAGATAATAACATCATGAAAAGATGAAACTTATCTTTTTAAGAATAAATTTGTATTTCACGATTTATCCTTTTTATTTGAAATGGGATTTAAAGTCGATAAATAATCAGTAAATATAGAAACAAATAATATAATAAGGAAAGAAATAATGAGTGTATCTTCAAGAAAAAAAGTGGCCACCACTGAACAGAGTGATTATTCGGTTAGACAGCGACAAAAAGCAGCTAAAGTAGAAAATCCGCTTGATAAAATTAAAGAAAATACTTTTTTTAAAGTTATTTTTTCAGATAGTCTTTCTCTTGAACAAAAAGTAGAAGAAGTCACTCACATTTTAGAATTTACTGATAATAAAGAGGCTGATCGAGCCAAAATTCAAGAATTTGATACATTTAAAGAATATTTGCAATCTATTTCAGAAGAAATGTCTAAGCAGCGTATCGAGATGACCGATACCGAAGTATTTGCTGAGTTACAAAGAGTTTATGCGGATTTTAATAATGATCTTAATGACTTTATTGAAAAAATAAAACCCCTTACCGAGCTTACTGATGCACTGTATAACTTACGCCAAAATGGTGAAACTCGGAATGCTTTAGCTCAAATCAAAGCCGATCAAGAGTGGGATGAAGAAAAAGCTGCGCAAAAAACCAATGTGCAAGGCGAAATTACAAATATAGAAAAACAAATATCAGGACTACAAAAAGAAATAGTTTTATTGCAGCAAGATAAAACATTCTTTGGTTTTGGGAAAATTAAGGCTTTATCAAAAGAAAAAATTGATCTTAATGAAGAAAAAATCACTCAGTTAAGAGAACAAATCCAAAATAAGAATAAAGTGTTAAATGATATCCAAACAGAAATTACACAACGCCATGAGCAACGTACGGAATCACTGGATATTGAAAAATTAAAAGAGTTGCTGAATTTAACTTCAGAACAGCATACATTGCGCCAAGCAGATATGGTTGAATCAGCGTTAAAATTTGTTAATCAAGGCAAAGAACGTTTTGGTGCAATTCGTAATCATCTGGAAAAAATGGTTAAACAAATTGAAGGGCTTAGTGACAATAATGGCAATATGATACAAATTTATGCCATTATGAACGAAGCCACTAAAAAAGTTGAAAAAGTACATAGGGAACGTAGACAAGAGCTTGAAAATAAAGATGTTGGTGATAATCTGTTAGAGTCAATGAAGCTTGATGAGGCTAGACGCAATTTAGATGAACATATTGACACAGTGTCAACTGCCACGGTTGATACCATGCAGACCTATGGCGAATTAACAACAGAAGCCATCAAAATTCGCAATATGCAAGCAGCAACGAAAAAACAAGTTGAAAGTGCAAGAGCAATGCATTCACGAGGTATTGCATCGGTGGCCTCACAACTTAGTGTTGTGGTAACTGCCGTTAACTCAGCAGCGATTAATGAGGCACAATCAATGGCAGGTAATACTTTAGCCGAAATGACTCGAGTTACAAATGATATTGCAAAAAATGAAGCAATTCGAATTGCAACTGGGCGTGATGAAATTAATAACGATTTAGAAGCTATGTTACAAAACTTAGCAGAGTTTGGCGATACCCAAAAAGAAGCGACTGAAATCACTCGTTCAGCACTAGAAACAATGCGTGCGAATTTAGAAGAAATTGAAAAAATGTCTAAAGACGTTCAAAGTGATACGCGAGAGTTTATTGCGGTGACAGGCGATGTTTTATCAGAAAAATCTGAAACGAAAAAAGAAAGCACTAGTGGCACAACCTCACCTTTTAAACTGTAATAAAGGAACGCATAATGTTGTTAGTTAGAGGGCGTGAATATTTAGCGCAATATCCTAATTTTACCTTAGTAGGTAGGGAACATGATTTAGAACGAATATCGTCTATTCTAATTCGAAAATCATCAAATTCACTTTTATTAACAGGGCCAGCGGGGGTAGGTGTTTCAATGCTTACCCTTGGTTTACAGGCTATTAAAAATAGTCCAGATACACCATTTGATTTGATTGTAAAAAAATTATTTTGGTTGAATTGCGATGCGCTCTTTTCGAGCGGTGATAGTGCTAAGATTAATAATGAATTTCAAAGTATCTTAAAAAAGTTAATGCAAACGCCCGAATCTGTGTTAATTATTACCGATACAGCTAATTTTTTGGAGGGGGCACATAATACTGGTAATGCTCATTTTATTAATGCGTTAAATAACGCCGATAAATCAAATAATTTTCAAGTTATTTTGGAGGTACGAGACGATAAACTGAGTAGTGTATTAAAAGCTAGTACGAAAATGCCAGAACTTTACACGCTTTACGATGTTAAAGAGCCGGTTGGTGATGATTTGAAAAATATTGTTTCGGTGGTTGCCAAAGATCTTTCTGATCATCATAAAATTCAAATTAATGAAGGTGCTATTGATGAAGCGATACACTTAACTAGTAAATATCGCGATAGTTTAGGCTTAGGTGGAGCACAACCTCAAAGAGCGATTTCGTTACTTGATCGCGCACTGGCTAGTTACCGACAACTTACGCATAAACAGCATCCTAAAATTGTTGAATTAATGGATAAAATTGCAAAAAGTAACAATGAAACCGAACGGCAAGATTTGCAACAACAACTTGAACAATGGCAGAAAGATTGGCATGAATTGAAGTCAGAAATTAATAAAACTTATCAATATCAACGTGATGCTGAAACATTACGCTTTCAATTGCAAGATGAAATCACTCAGCTGCAAGAAGAAGAGGATAACAACAATAATTCACAGCCGACTACTGTAAAAACATTTGCTCAGTTTACGGCTGGCGGATTTGATTCTCCTTCAGTAGCTAAATTAAAAGAAAAGATTCGACAAATTGATGCAGAAATTGCACAAAATAACGAGCGACACAAAAAATTAGTCATGTTAGCTAATAAAGATTTGCGACTAGATCGCCAAGAAGTGATCACTGAATTTAGCAAAGTTTCAGGAATTCCGGCAAATAGATTGGATGAAAATGAAGTTGAAAACTTGATTAATTTAGAGACAAATTTATTATCTCGAATCTTTGGTCAAGATAGTATTGTCAAACACGTAGCCAATTCGGTAAAAGTTGCTAAAGTTGATGCGCTACACGAATCTGGTCCAGCAATGTCTTATCTATTTTTAGGTCCATCGGGCGTGGGTAAAACCGAAATGGCTAAAGCCTTAGCACAATACGTCTATGGTGACGAAAAATCGTTGGTTCGTTTTGATATGTCTGAATACATGGAAAAACATGCTGTCGCTAAATTGATTGGTGCACCACCAGGATATGAAGGATTTGAGGCTGGTGGAATTTTAACAAACTCAGTTAGAGCAAAACCCGTTGGAATCTATCTGTTTGATGAGATTGAAAAAGCACATCCTGATGTATTTAATATCTTTTTACAGATCTTATCGGATGGACGGTTAACAGATAATGTAGGTCGAACAGTCGACTTTTCTGATATTATGATTATTATGACCTCAAATATTGGACAACCTTACTATTTAGATCCGAACCTTTCTAATGAAGCTGCATGCGAATTAGCGACAAATGAACTTAATAATACTTATCGTTCTGAACTGCTTAATCGGTTTAATGGACGTGAAAATATTCTCCATTTTAAACGTCTTCCTATGGAGGTTATTGAGCAGATTATTCGACGCGAAATAGATAAGCTAAATCAAGCATATCAGCCTCGTGGTTTTACTGTAGAGATATCAGATTCTTGTATAAGTGCATTTTGTCATGATCATTACGATTTAATTCGTGGTGCTCGGGGATTGCCTGGTTATATTAAAACTAATATTAGGCCATTTATCGTAAATCATATTTTACAAAATCCTAATGATAAAGGTGTATTCCAAGCAGTTTATAATCAGCAGACTCGTAGTTTTGATATGACATTTTGTAAAATTTAAAAAAATGTAAAATAGAGATGTTTTCCACAAACTGTTATCAGCAAAGGTAACAGTTTTATTTTACATTACCATGGGCTTACTTTAAGGGCATATGATAACACTATAAGAATCCTCTTTAAAATAAGAAGTTCGGCAAGATAAAAACCAAAGAAGGACTAATTAGATAGATGTTGATAAAGTGTTATTGTTCCAATCATGATAAGCACTAGCCCTCCTAAGAATTCAGCTCGCTTACCAATTAAACATCCCATTTTATTGCCCAATAATAATCCGAAGGTGACCATTAAACAGGTTGCAATCCCAATCATTGTTGAAGCAAAACAGATATTGACACTAGCGAGTGCCAATCCAACACCAACAGCAAATGCATCTATGCTGGTTGATATAGCAGTAAAAACTAACATCAAAAAAGATTTTTTTGATGATGCAACTTCATTTTCTTGACAATTATCATCAGTCTGTTTGAAACTATTATAGATCATGTTAAGGCCTAAAAATAACATGACGCCAAAAACAACCCAATGATCCCATTGTTCGATATATTGCAGTGCAATATAACCAATTAACCAACCGAGTAAAGGTGTAATAGCCTCAACAACACCAAATAAAATACCGACTTTTAATGCGTCAATGAATGGTATTGATTTAAGGGAAATCCCTCGACAAATAGCGACTGCAAAGGCATCGGTTGACATTGCCAATGCTAATAACAAAATAGTCCAAAAGCTCATGACATATACTTTTACTAAAAATTATAGTGATGTTAACGGTTTAAATAATAATTGTTTGTGCCTTATTCTTTTGTTACTGAAAACAAATAATTTGCAATTTTAATATCCCCTTTTTTTTGATAAATTTCAGCTGCTTTTTTGACATTATCTCGTCTATTTCCGTCATACTGGAAAAGTTGTTTAAACATTAAATCAGCTGTTTTTTTATCATTATTTTGGATAGCACAATAGCCATATTGCTCATAAGCATCAGCTTTCCAACGATGGCGATCTAACTCAATACTTTGTTCAAACTGTGCTTTTGCTTCTTGATAACGATTCAGACCACATAAAAAAGAACCATAATGTACATGATATAATCCATTACCTGGCTGCATTAACGTAATACGTTTGTAAATCATTTCGGCTTCGTTATATTCACCCACATGTTGATCAAACATTGCCATCGCCAACATGACTTGAGGGTTGTCTGGTGAGTATTGCGCTGCTAATTTTAGATTATAATGTGCAGCTTTAATATTTTCTTCTGACTCATTTGCTTTAGCAAGATAACCCAGCCCAAGTCGCATTCTTGCTAAAGCTGCTTTTTCTGGGACAAATTCATCGTTGCTTTTCATTTGACAACCAGACAGTATTATTATCAAAAAATAGCTAAATAACATTAACAATTTTTTCATCTATCTTTCCTTTCCTTTCCTTTCTGTATAAAGGTTTATTCTTATGCTATTTGCTGGACAATATTTTGTTTTTTATAAAGTGTTCTTTTAGTACGGTCAACCACTTCACCAGCTAACTGGCCGCATGCGGCATCAATATCATCACCACGTGTTTTACGGACAATGACAGTAAATCCATATCCCATTAATGTTTTCATAAAACGGTCAATACGAGTATTTGAACAACGCGAATAAGGTGCACCAGGAAACGGATTCCAAGGAATCAAATTAATTTTACTTGGCACATTTTTTAAAAATGTAGCAAGTTCATGGGCATGTTCAACACTGTCGTTAATTTGATTAAGTAGCACATATTCAATTGTTACCTTGCCATGATTAGCATTTGAAGTAGAAAGATAACGCAAAATAGAATCACGTAACATTGCCATATTATATTTTTGATTTATTGGCATAATTTCACTTCTAATCTTATCATTTGGAGCATGAAGTGAAATGGCTAATGCAACATCAATCATACCGGCAAGCTTATCTAAGGCAGGAACCACGCCCGAAGTGGAGAGTGTTACCCTCCTTTTGGATAAACCATAGCCAAAATCATCTAACATAATTTCCATTGCGGGAGCGACATTAGATAAATTAAGTAGTGGTTCGCCCATTCCCATCATCACTACGTTGGTGATAGGTCTATCAGCTAATTTACCCGTTACCCCAATAGCATTTGATGCACGCCAAACTTGGCCAATAATTTCAGAAACAGTTAAATTACGATTAAATCCTTGTTGAGCAGTTGAACAAAATTTACACTCTAGGGCACAACCAACCTGAGAAGAAACACATAATGTAGCACGATCTCGTTCAGGTATATAAACAGACTCAATCAATTGGTTGTTACCCACATCAAGAGCCCATTTTATTGTACCGTCAGACGAACGTTGTTCTATGGCAATTTTCGGAGCTTTAATTTCAGCTAAAGTTTTTAATTGTTCCCGTAGTTTCTTATTGATATCGGTCATTTGATCGAAATCATCTATCCCAAAATGATAGATCCATTTCATCACCTGATCAGCTCTAAATGGTTTTTCGCCGAGTGAAATGAAGAATTCTCTTAATTGTTGGCGTGTGAAATTGAGTAAATTTATTTTTTCGTTACTTGGATTCATTGTAGTTAGATTCATTGCGTTTGGAGAGTCTGAACAACTTGCAGACATAGTGAATGTACATGGTGTTGACATAAGGCCTCGTTTTTACACATTATGGCTATTTCAATTTTTAGAAAAAAGATTATACTGTTTTTCACCTTATCTTGCTATTAAAGAATAGATGTAATATTTAAAATGAAAGGTAAATCAACAAAATTAAAAACCATTCTTTGTTTAATTCAATCATTAACGTTACTTTTATGTTCGACTGCTACTATGGCGCAAACAATATCATTAAATAAACTAACAGGACAATTTGATGAAAAAAAGGATAAGGATTTTATTACATTAGACTCAACTGAGTTGCCTGTTAATAAAAAAGGAATGTATCTACAAAAAGAAGCAGCAGAGCAGCTAGTAAAAGCGTTTAAAGACTTTAAAAAAGAGTATCCAAATATCCCTTTTATTGTGGTAAGTGCAACACGTAACTACACTTACCAAAGTGGAATTTGGCAACGGAAATGGGATGCGTTGTCTGCTAAATTTAATGATCCTCAAAAAATTGCGGAAGAAATTTTAAAATATTCATCAATGCCAGGCACTTCCCGTCATCACTGGGGAACGGATGTCGATATTACTAGTGTTTCTTCGGAATATTTTAGAAATGACCCAAAAGGTATTATTCTTTATAAATGGCTTCAAGCAAATCTACCCAAATATGGATTTTGCCAAGCATTTAATAACGGAAGAAGCGGCGGATATCAACTTGAAGAATGGCACTGGTCATACCAGCCTATTTCTAGCCAATATATTGCACAATATAAAGCTATATTAGAGCGTGATCCAGATGCAATCATGAGGATCTTAAACTTCACTGGTCATGATAAAATTAAACTAGAAAGCCTTGTTAAAGAGTATGTATTGACCGTTAATGCTGACTGTTATTAACAGTTAGTGTTAAAGATTTCTCCAATAAGGCAGGCAAATTGTTACAATAAGTCCACCTCCATCTCGATTTGTTGCTTGGATAGTACCGTTATGCATAATGACGGTTTTTCTGGCTATTGCTAACCCTAAACCATAGCCTTTACCTAATTGAGGTGACTGAATTCGGACAAACGGTTCAAAAATACTGGATAATTTATTTGCTTCAACACCAGGTCCACGATCTTTAACTTCAATTTGTAAATACTTGCCTGTTTCTTTTAAAGAAACTTCTACCGCTTGTCCTGATTTTGAAAAGCGGATTGCATTTCGTATAATATTTTCAACTGCGCGGCGTATCTGTTCTGAATTGCCTTTAACAATTGAATGAGTAATTGATGATGAAGTGAAATGTACATCAATTAATTGGTGATTAGCCTCGTAGTTAGCATCATTGATAACGACACTTATTAAGGCTTTTAAATCAAAATATTCATCAGTACGATTATTCATTTCAGCACGAGAATAATTTAGAATCTCACCAATTAACTGATCTAATCGTTGTGATTCTAATTCTATTCTAGCCAAAGCTGTATCAATATTCTGCTTATTTTGTTGAGCAAGCCCAATTGCTAACTGTAAACGGGCAAGTGGTGTTCTGAGTTCATGAGAAACATCATGAAGGAGCGATTGACGGTCAGAGATCAAGATATTAAGTTGTTCAACCATCATATCAAAATCTTTACCTAGCTCACTTAACTCATCGCGACGGGGTTTTAATTTATTGAATAATCTAACTGAAAGATCGCCTTGAGATACTCTGAAAAAACCTTGTCTTAATAGCCTCATTGGCCTGGTTAAATTCCACGCCAAAAAAAGGCTAAAAACAAGCCCAACACATATCCCCATTAACACAATTGGCATTGGCATATTAAACAACGCTTTTTTGTTATGGTCATCTTTATCCTCTTTAAATGAAATAGAATAAAGTGTGCCGTCTGGTGCTACGGCCATGCGTTGATAGGCATAGGTTGGTGTTTCTAATTCATCGGTTAAAATATTGACTTGCTCATTAATAGGGGAAACTAATTTTATTGACAATAAACTTCTTTCTTGTTCAGGTAAATGTGCTATAAAATTAAGCGTCTCATCTTCACCTGCTACATGTAATAACTGAGCAATCATATCGACTTTTGTCGGCATATGATTGAGGAATCTTTGCGTTTTATTTTCTACATAAATTGAAAACGCAATCCAAGTTAATTGGAAGGTAAGGTAAAAGATGACCCCAAATATAATGAGTATTTTCCAAAATAATCGATGATTCATTTCAAGCCTATTGGATCATTAACGAATACGGTAACCGACAGCCCTAATCGTTTCAATTGTTACATCATTTTGTGCAACTTGATGTAATTTTTGGCGAATGTTACTGATATGTACATCTACACTACGATCGTAAAGTTCTCGTGCTCGTCCAAGACCAATTTCGGATAATTCTTCTTTTGTTACTACACGTTCGTTATGTTTTACCAATAGAACTAACAAATTAAACTCAGTGGATGTTAAGTCAATAACTTGTCCATTCCAAGTACATAATCGCTGTGGTAGATCTAGCGTCAAACCGTTAAAATGGTATTTTTTATCATCAACCATTTCAACTGAACGTTCGTCAAATCGTCGTAAAACAGCACGTAATCTTGCCAATAGTTCACGCGGATAACATGGCTTAGGGATATAATCATCAGCGCCTAATTCTAATCCCAAGACGCGATCAATATTATCGCCTTTGGCTGTTAGCATGATAACAGGCATATTACATTGTTGACGGATACTTTTTAATACATCAATACCATTAATATCTGGTAGCATCACATCTAAGATTGCTGCACGATATTTACCCGATAATGCTTCATCGATTCCATTTTTACCCAAATAAACGCTTTTGATATTAAAGCCTTCATTAGTCAAATATTCACTAAGCATCTGTGATAATTCAATATCATCATCAATTAATAAAATATTTATCATATATCGCCATTATTATCTAATTTTAGGTAGTTACATTATTGCAATAATAAAAAAAAAGTCAGGTAGTTTTACTAAAATATTACATATTTTAAGCTATTCCTGATTATTTAATTTACTATCAAATTACGTAAAAAAGTTCATATTAACTATACATTTCAGTATAAATTTTAAACTAAAAATAACATATAAGTGAAATTGAATGATTATTAGGAGATCATATCATTCAATTCTTAACTAAGTTATACAAAATAACATTCGTAATAACATATGTAATATTTTATCAACGAATATTATTTTATAAATATAATATGGAGATAAAAAGTGAAACAACAAGTATTATGAAACTAATATTTATGAATATCCAATCATGTTAGAATCATTTAAGGTTATCAAATTTTATACTTCTAACGCTTTTTATATAATCAATTGATGTGTTTTTTAAAAATTATACTGGACAATATTATTTTTTATGCGTAATATTTCGTCCTGCTTCTATGGTGGCTATAGCTCAGTTGGTAGAGCCCTGGATTGTGATTCCAGTTGTCGTGGGTTCGAATCCCATTAGCCACCCCATTCAATAGGGCTCCACATCTAACGGCGAGTAGCGCAGCTTGGTAGCGCAACTGGTTTGGGACCAGTGGGTCGGAGGTTCGAATCCTCTCTCGCCGACCAAGTTTAAATTAAAAGCCTATTTATTTTAGTAGGGTTTTATTGTCTTCAAACTGATCCATTTATTACTGATATTCTAACAAATAATTCAAAAGATTGTTTATTTTCTTCCCTTATAAATTCCATCTCAAGTTACTATGTATTTCTACCATTTTTTATTTGATTTTGTGTATTGATACTGAAAATTGTGATCAAGACAACAATATTGGCACTAAAAATTAGCAACATGTATTTTTTTATTTCTTTTTCACAGATTGTTGTGTAGATTTAAATACACATTTTGGATAAATGAATCCAAAAAATGGGGGAAGTGCCTTTGGAATATCGTGATGTTGCCTCTAAAACTTATGTTGAAGAACAAATTAAAGCAAATCCGTCTGTTATTAAGAAAATACCAACAGAAAGAGGGCTTGCTGAACACTTTAATGTTAGTCGAACAACAGTAAAAAAAGCATTACATAGCTTAATGCTAGAAGGCTATTTATTCAATAATGGGAAAAATTTAGAATGTAGTAAAGCTTTTGAAATAAATATGTTAAAAATGTCTTCATTAAGTGAAGAAGTTAAACAAGCTGATAATGCTCAAATCAAAATAAAAGTCATTTCTAATAAAATCATTACAATGCCCGCTGAACTAAGAATATTTTTTGGTTCAAATGAACATTTAACTAGAATTATAAGACAGCGTGTATTAGGTGCAATGCCACTATCATATGAAATTACCTACTTATCATCCCAAAAGTTCAAAAAACTAGATCAAATGGATTTAAATAATGTTTCTCTTTATCAGTTTTTGAAAGATCACTACCACCTTGTTCCAAGCCACGGGCGTGAAGAGATTACTTATGAAGTAGTAACCAAGGATAAAGCAACGTATTTACAATTGATTGAAGGTACACCAATTTATAAGGTGTCAAGTTACAGTTTTGATATTAATTTTCAGCCTTTTGAACATACCGTTCAATATTTAGTAGGAAATAAATTTAGATATCATTTGTCTGCTAAAAATATTTTTGATTACGGGGAAAAATATAAATGAGTTTATTTGTAAAAATAGCAGCTCATTTAATGGAGCAAATTAAAGCAGGACAATATGGCGTAGGTTCAGAATTACCCCCAGAAGGAAAATTACAAAAAGATTATGATGTAAGTAGAACAACTATTCGAAAAGCAATTGATATATTAGTTGATAAAAATTTAGTTGTCAGGAAAAAAGGTGTTGGTTTATTCGTTGCACCAACTCTTTCCACTCAAACGATTCTAAAAATGACAGGCATTATTAAACCTCATATTTATGGAAATCATAAGAAAGTTATTAAAGAATCTTACCTAAGGCAAGCAGGAAACTATTATAGTCAATTATTAAAAATAAAGCCTACTGAACTCATGTATTACATTAGCTTTTTAGAGGTCTCTGAAAAAAATGTAGTGAAAGAAATTTTTTTATTGCCTCTTAGCTATTTTCCTGACTTTCAAGTTTCCATAATAAAAGTTTTATCATCGCTCGAAATTACTAACTCAGGAAAGAGAAAAGTAGATAAATTAGAACAAGATTTGCAGTTAACTGCAGCCAATGCTGAATTAGCCAAACAGTTACAGTGCAAAATAAATGATCCATTATTTAAAATTTCTAATCACTATTTTGATATTAATAGCGAACCAATTGCCATTGAATATAAGTTTGCTTGCAATACTAAATATGTGGTCGATTTCACCTAGGAGGTACACCAATGATTAAATTATTACGTGTTGATCATCGCTTATTACATGGTCAAGTTGTTGTTTCATGGTTCAAAAATGTTGGAGCAAATACTATTTTAGTTGCCAACGATATTGTTGCAAGTGATGAATTACGTAAGTCTGCCATTCGTTTAGCTAAGCCTGAAGATGCAAAATTAGTGATGAAATCAATAGATGACAGCATTGAAGCTATTAATTCAGGTATAACCGACAAATATCAAATGCTAATTGTTGTTGAATCTGTTGCTGACGCTGAAAAACTAATACGAAACACTCAAGATAAAATAGTAAGCCTCAATTTAGGTGGAACTAAGCCTCGAGAAGGAACCAAAAATTATTCTAAAACTATTAATCTAACCGATCTAGAAGCAGATTTATTGACAGGATTACAACAAGATGGAGTTGATGTCTACATTCAACAAGTTCCAAATGAATTAAAGCAAAAATTTGAAAAATAGTTTAGAGGATACATAAAATGAGTATCGAATTAACAGCCATTTTTTTAGCTTTGATTGCGATGTTAGCAAACGGTGAATATTTTTTAGGTTCATCAATGTTATCAAGACCATTAGTGACTTGTACCTTAGCTGGTTTAGTCATGGGGGACATCACACAAGGCATTATTATTGGGGCAACATTAGAATTAGCTTTTGTTGGATCGTTTTCTATTGGGGCATCTATTCCCCCTGAAATTATCTCAGGGAGTATTTTAGGTACCGCCTTTGCAATAGGTGCAGGTAAAAGTACGGAAATAGCTTTAACGCTAGGTATTCCGATTGCTTCATTTGTTTTATTAGTTAAAAACTTATGCTTTCTTTTTATCCTTCCTTATTTTGTTCATAAAGCCGATCAATACGCATGTGAAGGTAATGGTAAAGGAATGGATCGAATGAATCTATTAGGTGGATTCTTTTCTGTTAATCTTCCAATTGGTTTAGTTGTAGGATTATCTTATCTATTTGGCAGTTCTGCTATCAATGACTTATTAGAAATGATTCCTAAATTTATTATAGATGGTTTAGGTATAGCAACAGGATTATTACCTGCGTTTGGCTTTGCTATGTTAATGAAAATAATGATAAAAAAAACCAATGCAACATTCTTTGTTCTTGGTTTTGCTTTGGCTGTTTATATGAAAGTGCCTGTTACTGGAGTGGCCATCTTCGGTGCGTGTATTGCTCTAATTTTGACAGGTTATTCCGCATTTAATGGAAAAAAAGACGTAATAGAGGATGGTAATCAAAGGTTAAATAATAATACTGACGACACTTTAGGTATACAGGAGATCAATTATGAAAATGAAGAATTCTAAATTAATAACCAATAAAGAATTAACAAGGACGTTCTGGCGATCTTTTACTGCTGAGTGGTCATGGAATTATGAACGACAAATGAACTTAGGTTATTCCTATGCTATGCGTCCTGCTTTAGATAAAATTTACAGCAATAACAAAGAAGAATTAACTGATGCTTATCAACGGCATTTAGAATTCTACAATATTACACCATGGTTAATCACTTTTCCTTTAGGAATTTCTATTGCTATGGAAGAACAAAATGCGACAGATAGTAATTTTGATAAAAGCTCTGTTAATGACGTCAAAATAGCGTTAATGGGACCATTAAGTGGTTTAGGTGATTCATTTTTCTGGGGAACACTACGTGTTATAGCGACCGGAATAGGTACTTCTTTAGCACTTGAAGGTAATATTTTAGGTCCTCTTTTATTTTTATTAATTTTTAATATTCCTGCAATGTTAGTACGTTATTTTGGTTTATTAATCGGATATAACATTGGGGCATCGTTTATTGAAAAAGTTCAAAAGACTGGACTAATGGATAAATTATCCTATGGCGCATCAGTTTTGGGACTTTGTGTGGTTGGGGCTATGGTTGCCACCATGGTGACATTAAATATGCCATTAAAATTAGGTTCGGGCACAAACGCTTCATCTTTACAAGATATTTTTGATGGTGTTATGCCACAAATCTTACCTTTACTTTTTACACTATTTATCTTTGTGTTAGTCAAAAAAGGGATTAAAGCCCACTGGATTCTCTTATTAATTGCTGCTATTGGTATTTTTGGTGCTTGGAGTGGATTATTAGGCTAGTAAGGAGAAAAAAATGAAAAGTATCGCAGATTATGTCGCATTAGAACCTGAATATTATCAAAATATTTTAAATAACCATCAAACATTATTTGGCAATACCATTGATTTAAGTAAAGTCAAACAACTTAACGCAATTGTTATATTTGCAACAGGTTCAAGTGCTAATGCCGCTTATGGTGCAAGACCTTTAATGAGCCAATTATTAAAGGTGCCTGTCTATATTGAAGATCCATCAATGGCAGCCAATTACTTACACTATGGTGATCTTAATACCTTGTATCTTGCTATTTCACAAGGGGGAGAAAGCTACTCAACTATTCACTTGGTTGAACAATTTGTTCATAACAATCAAACTATTTACACACTTACCAGTAATTCACAAAGCCCATTATATCAGGTAAGCAACCATGTGTTATCTATGGGAATGCCGGTTGAAGAAATGCCTTATGTAAGTGCTGGTTATAGTGTAACGATTCTCGATTTAATATTAATCACGTTAACTATTGGTCAAAAAATAGGGAAAATAAATCAAGAGCAATTTGAATTATATTTTAATCAGATACAAAAAATAACTCAGTCACTACCACAAATCATTAAACAATCACAGGCTTGGGTAAATCAACATCAAGATCTTTTTTATCATTCTAAAAGAGTGATTTTGATTGGTTATGGTGCAACTTATGGTGTAGCCAGAGAAGGGGAGACCAAATTCACAGAAACAGTAAGAAATACTGCTTTTGGTAAAGAACTAGAGGAGTATATGCATGGTCCATACTTAGGTCTACATACAGATGATTGTATTATTTTTATCGAACCTCATGGGCGACTAACACAACGAGCGGAATCTTTAAAAGAATTTTTAAAGCAGTATATTCCCAATATTTCAACCATTTATGCAAACACCACCAGTTGCTTCAACGCAAGGGATTTATGCCTAAATATTAAATGTGATGAATTGTTAACTTCGTTATTTATGACAATACCTATTCACTTATTAAGTTATCAAGTATCACAATTAAAAGGAAACAATCTTGAAAAATCAACATATCCAGAATTTGACCAAATAACTAAATCTAAAATTAAGAGGATTATAAAATGAGAAAATTTGATGAACAAAAAGAACTAGACAGCATGAATGGCGCATTAGCTTTACGTCCAAAAATCAATCAATTTATCGATCAAATCCACAAACGTGGTTATAGCAATGTTTGTTGGTTGGGTATTGGTGGTACTTATGCATCTTCAATGCAAGCAGTTGTACACATGAAAGAAAAATCAGCTATTGAAACTTTTATTCAACATGCAGCTGAATACTTAGTAACAGGTAATAAGAGAATTACTAAAGATACATTGATTATTATTTCATCTGTTACGGGCTCAACCCAAGAGGTAGTTCAAGCTATCGATAAGATTCAAAAAGAAGTCGGCGCTACAGTTTTAGCTTTTTTGGATAAAGCTGATTCCCCATTAGGTAAAATGGCTGATCATGTTATCTCTTACCCAATGAATGAGCAATTAAAATTCTTTATGACTGCTGATCGTTTAATGTTTTTAGCTGATGAGTTTTCTGATTATGATGAATTTTATCAACAAATGGATCAACATTTTGCAAAAAATATCGTCGCTGTAGCCAAAAAAGCTGATAAATTTGGACAAGAAGTTGCTGAAAAACATCATAATGATGCGATGCATTATTTTGTGGGAGCAGGAAATCAATGGGGTGCAACTTATTCACATGCAATGTGTTATTGGGAAGAACAACATTGGTTACGCTCAAAATCCATTGAATCAGCCGAATTTTTCCATGGTACTTTAGAAGTTATCGATCGTGATACAGCTGTTACTGTTTATGTTGGTGAGGATACTCAGCGCCCATTAAGTGAAAGGGTTGCACGGTTTTTACCTAAAATTTGCGGAAATTACACTATCATTGATACTAAAGACTACGAATTACCAGGTATATCAGAAAAATATCGTGGCAATCTTTCTCCATTTGTTTTTCGAGCTATTAATAATCGTATTGATGCATATGTTGAGCATTTAAATCGTCATCCAATGACAATTCGTCGTTATTATCGTTGCTTGGATTATTAAGGAGTGCAATATCAATGATTGCAGTATTAGTAAGTACTCATGGATCTTCAGCTAATGGCATGATTGAAACAGTTGAAATGATTTGTGGTAAACAAGCTCAATGTGAGGCAGTGCCTTTTCTAATGGGGCAATCTTTAGATGATTTTCAACAGCAGATTGAGCAGAAGTTAGAAAAGTTAACCCGTGAAAGCTCTGATGTTTTATGTTTTGTTGATTTAAAAGGAGGGACACCGTTTAATACGTTGGTTAATTTGGTTTCTAAATATCCTCGATTAGAAGTCATAGCGGGTGTTAATATTCCAATGTTATTGACAACTTTTACATTAAGAACTGATGACGGAAATAAATTGAATGATTTGCTATCAGAAGTAATTGATGTATCGGTAAAAAGTATTGAACGATATAACATTGTTTCAATAATGGATAATAAAAGCCAGGATGAGGATTTCTGATCTCATCCTATATTTTGTGTATTTTCTATTTACAGGTGACAGTTAATTCTGTCACCAAATTCTATAATATGCCCTATAAATAATTTAACTATTAATAATGTTTACATCTTTGTCATATATCCATATGCGCTAAGTTAACAGTCATTTGAATTTTATGATTAAGTTATTTATTTGAGTTCTTTTCAAGTTTTTTTAGTCTTTTTCTTTCTTGTTTCTTTATTGCTCTTCTGTATTTTTTATTATGTTCTTTATTATTTAATCGTTTTATATTTTGTTCATCTTCACAATTATACATTTGATAATTTTAATAATCATAGAAAATAATACTGACAAAACCTAAACCCAATAATAGAACGAGTGAAAATCCCGGGAGCTCATCTAATGTTTCTTTAAAAAAGGAAGTACTATTTTGTATGATAAATAAAAGGGAATAAAGCATCCGGCAAAACATATAAAATAGACAACTTTTTTACTCTGTTTGTGCCAACACAACGAAGAAGTATTCTAACTAAGAAAAGTGTTAGAGACGTATAAGCCGTTATAAATAAGTCGGCTAATAACCTGATCATTGGAAAAAATAAAATTATTCAGAAAAAGTATTTGGTACAAATGCTGATTTGTTTTTTTGTTTGTTATTGTCGTTGTTTTGTCTTTCAATATATAACACCACGTTATTATTTATTCTTATGTAAAAATAATTCTTATCTTACTTGTTTTATGATGATATTTTGTTTTAATAGATAAAATATCTATCAATATAACATCTACTTTTGGAAATAAAATATGAAAAATGTTGGTTTTGTCGGTTGGCGTGGAATGGTAGGTTCTGTTCTTATGCAACGTATGGTTGAAGAACACGATTTTGATTATATCAATCCAGTTTTCTTTTCTACTTCTCAAGCAGGTCAAGCTGCTCCTACTTTTGGCGGTAAAACAGGCACATTACAAAGTGCAGATAATATTGATGCATTAAAAGCGTTAGATATTATTGTTACTTGTCAAGGTGGTGATTATACCTCCGAGATTTATGCAAAATTACGCGCAACGGGCTGGCAAGGTTATTGGATTGATGCAGCATCAACATTACGTATGGCTGATGATGCAATTATCGTGCTCGATCCAGTGAACAAAGCTAACATTGATGCTGCTTTAGATAAAGGTATTAAAACCTTTGTTGGTGGTAATTGTACTGTGAGCTTAATGTTAATGTCTCTCGGTGGTTTATTTGCCGAAAATCTTGTTGATTGGGTTTCGGTTTCAACTTATCAAGCTGCTTCAGGTGGTGGTGCGCGCCATATGCGTGAACTGCTTACTCAAATGGGCATGCTAAATGCTGAGGTTGCCGAAGAGTTACAAAATCCGCATTCTTCTATTTTAGATATTGAGAGAAAAGTGACCCAAAAAATGCGTGATGGTAGTTTGCCTACTGATAACTTCGGTGTGCCATTAGCCGGTAGTTTAATTCCTTGGATCGATAAGGCGCTTGATAATGGTCAAAGTAAAGAGGAATGGAAAGGACAAGCTGAAACCAATAAAATCTTAGGTACCAGTCAAATTATTCCAGTTGATGGACTTTGTATTCGTATCGGGGCACTACGTTGTCATAGCCAAGCTTTTACCATTAAATTGAAAAAAGATATCAGTATCCCTGAAATTGAAAAACTGCTTGCCGCTCATAATGATTGGGTAAAAGTCGTACCTAATGATCGTCAATTATCCATGAAGGAATTAACGCCAGCAGCTGTTACTGGTACGTTAACGACACCGGTTGGGCGTTTACGAAAATTGAATATGGGCAAAGATTATCTTTCTGCTTTTACAGTGGGTGACCAATTATTATGGGGTGCGGCTGAACCATTACGAAGAATGTTACGCATTTTAGCCTAAATTTAGAAATAATATAGCAAAGCCCGATTAATTGGTCGGGCTTTATTTTTTATCACAATAAATTACTGTTGTGTATCGTCTAATAATGTCATTAATAACGATCCATTAAATAAAGCTTGCTGCACTAGTGCAAATGCCCCAATTGCCGATCTATCGTTAAGTGATGAACAAGTAATGGTCAGATTTTTTCGTAAACCTTCTAAGCTTTGAGCATTTAATGCACTATTGACTGCGTTTAATAGTATTTCTGGTGACTTAGTGATTTCACCTGCTAATACGATTCGTTGTGGATTGAAGATGTTAACCATAATTGCAACTGCCCTGCCAAGGTTTTCACCTGCATCTTTGACTAGTTTTATCGCTAGCTCATCTCCTTGATTAGCATATTGACAGATATAGTTAATATCACAGTGATCTGTTGTTAATTTTGATCTATAGCCTTGCTCAATCATCTGTTTCGCCCGGTTTTCAATGGCTTTATTGACTACGCGGTTTTCTAAACAACCAAAGTTACCGCAATGGCAGCGTTCACCTAATGCGTCGACTTGAATATGTCCAACTTCGCAAGCACTCTGATTATGATTTGTTAGCAGTTGCTGGTTAACGATAACCCCAGAGCCTACACCACGGTGTACACGGATTAAAATGGAATCATCAACATTTTGTGTCGAACCAAAATAATTTTCAGCTAACGCTAAGCTTTGAATATCATTCCCGACAAAAATAGATACATTAAATTGCTCTTGCAGTACTTCAGCTAAAGCCCACTCTTTCACTTGAATATGTGGTGTATAGCGGACAATGCCATTGACCGAATCAATTAAGCCCGGAAGTACAATAGATATTGCGATTAACTGTTTTATTTTTTTGCTATTTTTCTGAATGAATTCTTTAGTTAATGTGATTAAGTGTGTTTGTACTTGCTGTTCGGTAAAATGAGTAAGAGAATATCTTTTGGATATTAGGCAATTAGCCCCTAAGTCAAAAAGCTCAATGGTGATATGAGAACGGCTTAATTGTATAGCAATGGCTTGGTAGTGTCCGAATTTAGCTTCAATTGAAACCGCAGGTCGGCCTCCCGTTGACTGTTGGGCATCGACTTCCTTAATTAATTTTTTTTTAAGAAGTTGGCGGGTTATTTTGGTAATACTTGCAGGTGCTAATTGACTAATTTCGGCCAATTGAATACGAGAAACCGGAGCTTGCTGAACAATCAAACGATAAATCATTGCATAATTTAGCTGTTTGATTAATTCAGCGTTACCAACTAAGTTCAGATAATTAAATGTCATATATTACTCAATATTTTTCATTAATTATCTGACATTCTAGCGATTCATTTCTCCATTAACAACCGTTTTCACTACCGTAAAGTCACGATTAAAGATAACAAGGTTTGCAATTTTACCTTCACTAATACTACCAAGATGTTTATCTACACCAATTGCTTTGGCAGGGTAAAGTGTCGCCATTCTTAACGCTTCATCTAACGCAATGCCTACATATTCCACAGCATTTTTTACTGCATCAATCATGGTTAATGCTGAACCACCAAGAGTGCCGTTTTCGTCCACACAGCGACCATTTTTATAATAAATGGTTTTACCTGCAAATATGCCAGATTCTAAATTAGAGCCAGCAAGTAGCATTGCATCGGTAATTAAGATTAAATGATCTTGTTTAATTTTGTGACTATTGCGAATATTTGCCCAACTGACATGTTGACCATCAGCAATAATGCCAACATACACTTCAGGTTCATCATAAATTGCACCAACTACACCCGGTTCTCGTCCAGAAATATAAGGCATGGCATTAAATAGGTGAGTTCCTAAACGAATACCATCGTTAAATCCACGACGACAATCATCATAATGACCATTGGAATGCCCAACAGAAACATGAATACCTGCGTTAACCAGTTGCTTGATAAAATGACTTTCAACTTTTTCTGGTGCTAAGGTAATAATTTTAATGACATCAGCATTTTCACATAGAAAATCAATCATTTTTTGCGAAGGTTGACGAATAATATTTTCGTCATGAATGCCTTTCTTTTCTGGACTAATATAAGGACCTTCAAGATGCAAACCAAGCGCTTGATTGGCATGCGTAGTTAAATATTCACGCATCACTTTAACCGCCTTTATCATAAATTCATCAGTTGATGTAATTAAAGTCGGTAAATAACTTGTACATCCATAAGTTAGATTTGTTGCTTGCATTGCTTCTAATGTCTCAATGCTTAGTGCATCAAGTGTTTCATTAAATTGCACCCCACCACAGCCATTGACTTGAATATCAATAAAACCAGGTGCAACTATTGCACCTTGTAAATTTTCAATTTTAATATCCACAGGTAACTCGTCTTGTTTGCAGATCTGTGCAATTTTATCTCCGTTGATAATAACGGCGTGATTTTCAAGAATTTCATAACCTGTATAAATACGACAATTTGTTAATGCGTACATTGATTTGTCCTTTATAAAACGGTTACTTTAAGATTATCAGCTTCCATTTGTTTAAAATATTTTAGTGTTTTCACTTTAAGATCATCAGTACTTGGTTCATCACAGACAATAATTGATGCTGGATGCATTTGTAGTGCGGTCACTGTCCAAAGATGATTAACACTACCTTCAACACCGGCTTGTAACGCTAAACTTTTGTTATGGCCACAAACTAACAAAATGACTTCCTGAGCATCCATTAAAGTGGCAACACCAATAGTTAGCGCATGTTTTGGTACTTGATTAACATCATTATCAAAAAAGCGAGAATTTGCAATTCGTGTATCTTCAGTTAATGTTTTGATACGAGTACGAGAGCAAAGTGAAGATCCTGGTTCATTAAATGCGATATGTCCATCTTGACCAACACCACCTACAAAAATATTGATTTTACCATAAGCTTTGATCTTTGCTTCATATTGACGACATTCTTCATCAATATCTGGCGCATTACCATTTAATATATGGATGTTGTTTTTATCAATATCAATATGGTTAAAGAAATTTTCGTACATAAATGTGTGATAGCTTTGAGGGTGATCTTCAGGGAGTCCTACATATTCATCCATATTAAAAGTCACTACATGTTTAAAGCTAACATGACCTGCTTTATACTGCTTAATCAGTTGTTGATACATAACTAACGGTGAGCTTCCTGTTGGTAAGCCCAGTAAAAATGGACGGCCAGCGGTTGGTTTGAATTGGTTAATCTTATTAACAATACGTTGTGCTACCCAGGCGCCGACTTCTTGTGCATTTTCTAACGGAATAAGTCTCATGTAATAACACCTCTTCTGATATAATTAAAATGGTTTCTTTTTTTTTAAAGTAAAATATGTTGGCTTTATTTTACTATATTAAAGGAATTAATCCAAAAAAATAGTGATAAAAGTCACAAAAAATAAACAATTAATTTGCTAAGTAAAATAATATGATATGAAATATGAATAAAGTGATTACTGATACCTAAAAGTGTTTTTTATACTTTATAGGTATAGTTCAATAATATATGAGGTTAACTTATGGGAATTTTAGCTTATTTACAACGTATCGGGCGCTCACTGATGGTACCTGTAGCGGTATTACCAGCTGCTGCAATACTACTTGGGATTGGTCAGTGGGTTAGCCATATAGAGTGGGTTAGTCATGTAAACTTGTTTGGACTGATGGAATGGGATGCTAGTATTGTTGCTAAATTTTTAGTGACATCTGGGAGTGCTATTCTAAGTAATATGCCAATACTTTTTGCTATTGGTGTGGCTTATGGTATGTCTAAAGATAAGGATGGAGCTGCCGCGCTTTCTGGTTTAGTGGGTTTTTTAATTATCACTACCTTATTATCACCGGAATCTATTGCGTTTTTTCATGGAATAGATATAAAAGCAGTTAAAGATTGGCAAAAACTAGTACCACCAGCATTTAATAGTATCAACAATCAATTTATTGGCATTTTAGTTGGGATTATTTCAGCAGAGTTATACAATCGATTTAGTTCCATCGAGTTGCATAAGGCATTAGCTTTTTTCAGCGGTAAGCGCTTTGTTCCTATTATTGTCTCAGTTGTGATGTTACTTGTGTCTGTACTCTTCTATTTTATTTGGCCTGTTGTTTATAGCGGATTAGAATATTTTGGTCAACTGATTCAAGGATTAGGCTCTGCTGGCGCAGGTATTTATGGATTCTTCAATCGTTTACTTATTCCGGTCGGTTTACATCATGCTTTAAACTCAGTATTCTGGTTTGACGTGGCTGGTATCAATGATATTCCTTATTTCTTAGGCGGACAAAGCTCTATTGATGCAGGTAAAGCTGTTGTAGGTATTACTGGTCGTTACCAAGCTGGATTCTTCCCTGTTATGATGTTTGGCCTGCCTGGTGCAGCATTAGCCATGTACCATACAGCTAAAAAAGGCAATAAAGAGAAAACCGCATCAATTATGTTTGCGGCCTCTATTGCTGCATTTTTTACTGGTATTACTGAGCCATTAGAATTTGCCTTTATGTTTGTTGCACCAGTGCTTTATTTTATCCATGCGGTTTTAACAGGTATCTCATTGTTTATTGCTGCGACTATGCAATGGATATGTGGATTTGGTTTTAGCGCTGGCCTGATAGATATGTTGCTTCAGTCAGGAAATCCACTAGCAGTACATTGGTCTATGCTAATTCTTCAAGGCTTAGTGTTCTTTGTGGTCTACTATATGGTATTCCGTTTTGTTATTATTAAATTTAATCTTAAAACACCTGGTCGTGAAGATGAAGATACTACACTTTCATCAACTGAAAAAACTCCGAAAAAACAAGAAATTGGTGATACATCTAAACTTGCTGAACAATATTTAGCAGTTGTAGGTGGTAAAGAGAATCTAATCAATATTGATTCTTGTATTACACGCTTACGTTTAGGTGTAAATGATTCAGAGTTGGTCGATGAACAAACAGCTAAAGCATTAGGTGCGATGGCAGTCATTAAATTAGGTAAAACAGGTGTGCAAATTATTGTTGGTACTCAGGCCGAAAAAATTGCCGATCAAATGAAGAAATTAGTCTAGTTTAATAAGATAAAAGCTAAATTAAATGAACTATAATCCACTCTATATTAAGCATAATAAAAATAGGGTGGATTATTTATTTGCTTTTACCTTACGGAAACTACATTAGTCTATCATATCAATGTAGAATGCATCTTTTATGAAAAATTGGTTATTTTGTTAAAAATAACAAGGTAAAAAATAAATAAAATCAATATGTTTTCTGAATGTTTTTTGTTTAGATATCAAGCCTGTTATTGTGGTGTGAGATTTTGTATTTCAATATAAAACTAAAATCGTAATATTACATCTTGAATGGTTAATAATTGATTTAATAACTGATTATTAATGAGTTTACTAGGGATATTACGAGGTAGCTGCATTAGATTTCTTGATTTAAGTGAAGATTCACATACATACACATTATCAATATCATAAAGCTCAAGCATATTGAAAGTTGCAATATAATCACGCATTAAAATTTCATCTGGCTGCTGATTAGGTAACAAATGAAATACGCCATCATCGACAAAAAAAACAGAAATTTGGTTAAAAGTTGAGGTAGCCAATGCGATATCTAGTGCTTCTCGACCTTTGGCATTTCCGTGAGGTGGCGAGCTAATAATTATTGCTAATTTTTTCATTTCCCCCCCTAACATTAAAACTGAATAGTACGATCTGTTGTTGAAATTGATTCACTCAATTCACCAAGACCAGTTAATTCAAAACGATCAGCCAGATTGTTTTTAATAATACCTCGTCGCTGTGCTGCTGCAACACAAATCGTTAACGCAAAAGAGTGCTTTTTAGATAATTCTTGCCATGCAGAAACTAAGTTAAATTCATCATTAGCGGGGTCGGTATAGCTGTTACCATTATAAACACCATCGGCATAAAAAAAGATATTTTTAATAGTATGAGGAGTATTAGATAGTAAAACTTGTGCAAATTGATATGCACAATAAGCAGATTGGGTCCCATAAACAGGACCCATAACAATAAGTGTATAGCTTAATGAATCAAACAAGTGAGTCTGTTGATTATTATTCAGCTTGCTCTGACTCTGGCTCTGATGTTGGTTCTTCAGCTGGTTCTTTATTTGTATCATTTTTATTATCAATACCAAGTAATTCAACTTCAAATACTAATGTTGATGCAGGTTGGATTCCTGCTTTACCTTCTTGACCAGGAATGTTTTGATCACCATAAGCTAGATCTGGTGGCACAACAAGTTTAATTTTACCACCAACACCAATTAGTTGGATGCCTTCAATCCAACCTTTTATCACACCATTAAGAGGAAATTTAGCAGGCTCACTACGATCATAAGAACTGTCAAATTTACGTCCATCAGTTAAAGTACCTTTATAATGAACGATAACGGTATCATCGGCAGTTGGATGATGGTCTGAGCCATTTTCCAAAATTTGATAAAGCAATCCAGATTTAGTTTTTTTAACACCATCTTGTTTAGCAAATTCTTCACGGAATTTGTCACCGGCAGCTGTATTTTCGGTTTTTTGTTTTTCAAAACGCGCTTGGCTTTCTTCTTGAATTCGTTTACCAAATGCCTCTAAGATAGTTTTAACTTCATCTTTACTTAGTTGTGATGCACCACTGAATGTTTCATTAAAACCACCGATTAAATATTCTTGATCTGGTTTAATTTCATTTTGTTCTAAATTTGTTTTCATGTATGTTGCAAATGATGAACCTAATGCATATGCCTCTTTCTGTGCATCTGTTGAAATTGTTATTTTATCTGTTTTTTTATCACAGCCAGCTAATGCTAATACAATTGCGCTACTCACTAAGGTCATTTTAATCAATGATTTCATTCTACTTCTCCAAGTTAGAAATTCTTTTAGATTGTTAATTCGACTATTATATATTATTTAACAAAAGATAACATAGTGTTTACCAATCATTTATTTAATAATTTATATTACTGTGCCGATAATAAAATAGGATAAGTAATATTTTGTACTTTAAATCATCCTTGAGTGAAAGAGGCTTCATCAGTTATAATGTATAAAATTTATAGCAAATAATGTATAAGGATAGCTATTTTGACTACCGAACTTAATGCCCTTGATATTGAAGAAATTATCAGTTTATTACCCCATCGTTATCCATTTTTGATGGTTGATCGCGTACTTAGTTATGAAAAAGGTAAAACATTAAAAGCGATAAAAAATGTTACTGTAAATGAACCATTCTTTCAGGGACACTTCCCTAATAAACCGATTTTCCCAGGTGTATTAATTTTAGAAGCTATGGCACAAGCTACAGGAATTTTGGCATTTAAAAGCATTGAAGAGTTATCTCCAGGGCAACTTTATTACTTCGCTTCAATTGACAAAGCACGTTTTAAACGTCCTGTTGTACCGGGTGATCAACTTGTGTTGGATGTTGAATATATTAAAGAGCGTCGTGGCATTGCGTTATTCCATGGTGTTGCAACCGTTGATGGCAAGTTAGTTTGCGAAGCTGAAATGATGTGTGCTCGTAAATAACATTTGGTATTTTACATATTCCAAATTGTTTTAAGGAAATACTATGGCAACAGAAATACACCCAAGTTCAGTCATTGAAAAAGGTGCTAAAATCGGCGATAACGTCAAAATTGGTCCTTTTTGTTTTATTGGTGCAAATGTTGAAATTGGTGACGGAACATTTTTAAAATCACACGTTGTCGTCAATGGCCACACTAAAATTGGTAAAGATAATCAAATTTATCAATTTGTCTCAATTGGTGAAGTAAACCAAGATTTAAAATATCGTGGAGAGCCAACGCGTACCGAAATCGGCGATCGCAATATGATTCGCGAAAGCGTTACTATTCACCGTGGTACAGTTCAAGGTGGCGAGTTAACTCGTGTTGGTAGTGATAATTTATTGATGATTAATGCCCACGTTGCGCACGATTGTTATATTGGTAATCACTGTATTTTAGCAAATAATGCCACCTTAGGTGGACATGTTCAATTAGACGATTATGTCATTGTTGGTGGCATGACAGCTGTTCATCAATTTTGTGTGATTGGATCGCATGTTATGATCGGCGGTTGTTCTGGCGTTGCGCAAGACGTTCCTCCTTATGTTATTGCCCAAGGTAATCATGCAACTCCTCATGGCGTAAATTATGAAGGCTTAAAGCGCAGAGGTTTTAGCAAAGATGCCTTACAGGCGATTCGCAATAGCTACAAGGTCCTTTATCGAAATGGCTTAACGTTGGATGAAGCTAAATCTGAAATTGCAACCATTGCCGAACAATATCCTGAAGCCCAACTCTTTGTTGACTTTTTTGCACGTTCAACGCGTGGCATTATCCGTTAATGACCAATAAACCATTAACCATTGCCTTAGTCGCGGGAGAAACTTCTGGCGATATTCTTGGCTCGGGATTGATTCGTGCGCTAAAAAATCATCATCCCAACATTGAATTTGTTGGTATAGCAGGTCCTAAAATGCAAGCTGAAGGTTGTAAGGCTTGGTATGAAATGGATGAATTATCGGTTATGGGCATTGTTGAAGTATTGGGGCGATTACGTCGTATTTTATCTATTCGCCGAGATATCAATAAACGTCTTATTGAACTTAACCCCGATATATTTATTGGTATTGACGCACCTGATTTCAATCTTTCCCTAGAAGGTAAATTAAAACAAGCCGGTATTAAAACGATCCATTACGTTAGCCCCTCCGTTTGGGCTTGGAAGCAAAAACGAGTTTTCAAAATTAAACGTAATACCAATCTTATTTTAGCTTTTTTACCGTTTGAAAAAACTTTTTATGATAAATTTGATGTACCTTGCCGCTTTATTGGTCATAAGATGGCTGATGATATTCCACTTAATCCAGATAAAATAGCTATTCGTCAACAATTAGATGTGCCACTCAATTGCCGTTGTTTAGCTTTATTGCCCGGTAGTCGCCATGCAGAAGTGACATTATTATCGACTCCTTTTTTAGAAGCTACGCAATTATTACGCCAACGTTATCCTGACTTACATATTGTTGTACCGTTAGTGAATGAAAAAAGACGAAAAGAGTTTGAACAGATTAAAGCCGAAGTTGCACCAAAACTAGACATACAATTATTAGATGGCCATGCCCGTGAAGCAATGATTGCTAGCGATGCGGCAATTTTAGCCTCTGGTACTGTGGCACTAGAATGTATGTTAGCCAAATGTCCTATGATTGTTGGTTATAAAATGAAACCTTTCACATTTTGGCTCGCTAAAAAATTAATTAAAACTCCTTATGTCTCTTTACCTAACATTTTAGCTGGTAAAGCCTTGGTTCCAGAGTTATTACAGCAAGATTGCACACCTGAAAATATCGCCAATCATATTATTCCCTTATTAGAGGATGATAATTCTGAGCTAAAACAGACATTTTTATCTTTGCATAAACAAATCCGTTGTAATGCCGATGAACAAGCGGCTAAAGCAGTACTCGATGTATTAGAGGATGTACATTGTTGTTAGACTTTACTTATCCAGATATAACACTTATTGCAGGCGTCGATGAAGTAGGACGTGGTCCACTGTGTGGTGATGTGGTGACTGCTGCGGTTATTTTAGATCCTAACAAGCCAATTAAAGGCTTAACTGACTCTAAAAAACTGACCGAAAAAAAGCGAGAACAGCTGTTTGATATAATCAAACAAGATGCTTTAGCGTGGAATATTGCCCGCGCTTCAGTGGATGAAATAGATAAATTAAACATATTACATGCCACTATGCTAGCAATGCAGCGTGCTGTATCTGGATTAACTATTAAACCTAATTTTGTATTAGTCGATGGTAATCGTTGCCCTGATTTTGGTATTCAAACTCAAGCGGTCATTAAAGGCGATTTATTGGTGGCAGAGATTAGCGCTGCTTCAATTTTGGCTAAAGTTACACGTGATCGTGAGATGGTTGAGCTTGATAAGTTGTATCCACAATATGGCCTTGCTAAGCATAAAGGTTATCCAACTAAAGCACATTTAGCGGCAATAAAAGAACATGGTATTAATCATTTATATCGTAAAAGTTTTGCACCAGTTAAGAGTTTAGCATTATTTTAATTCACCATTGTTTGTCAACCGTTATCAGCAAGGGGGAATTAAAAATAGAAACTGGTGAAATAACCGTTTCTTGATAAGGAATTTTGTTTCCATAACGTTCTTTTAGTTTTTGCTTCACGGCAGGTGATGAAGATTAAAATCTTTGATAGTTTGTAATTGACCAATTTTCAATTTAAGTGCTTTATCATAAATTTTCCAGATTAACTCAGAACAATAGATATAATTATTGTCCCAACCAAACCAGATATCATAAGGTTTGCCTTCAAAACTACTTGTGACTTGCTTTAATTTAGCAATTTCGTTATTGGATAGATCGTGATTTTTAAAACGTTTTATGATGTATTTTTTATTTTTACCACGCGCAATCCAACTATTTAGCGGGGTATAAATTACTTTATTAGCAGCTTCAATAACATATGGTTTGCCATTTTTAATGAAAATAATTCCCATATGACTGTATGGAGAGTTTGTAGCTTGTTCAACTGCCAAGCTTTTTCTTGATTGTGAGGATTGAAAAATAATATCACTATCTTGAGGTTTATAACTAGCAATACTAATAAAGCTAACTAAAGACAGCATAAACAATATAATAAAACGCATTAATACCTTTGCCTGTAAATAATGCTATAAATTATAAAATAGCTACTTATAAAATAGTATTTTGTAAGTAGCTATCTAAATGGGAAACTAGTCTTGGTGAGTAAAGATAGAAGCAAATTTATTTTTATACATCTCTTTACTAGCTTTAACAAATCGAATTGTTTTGAAAATACCTAATAAGCTTGCTTGATGCATACGATACAATAGGCGATGAATAGTTAAAGCAAAAAATCCTTTAACATTCATTTCTCGTTTTCCTGCAATTTTAACCACACCTTGTGCTGTATCATGCAGGGAAATAATCGTTCCATTATCGGTATAATTAAACGATTTCATTGATTTATTATTTAACATGTTAACAATGTTTTCATAACAGATTTTTGCCATCTGATGTGCAGCTTGTGCTGTAGCGGGAGCGGCTCGTCCGCTGTCTTGCATCGCGTAAGCACAATCACCAATAACAAAAATATTATCATCGCGTGTTGTTTGTAGTGTTGGTTTAACAACAAGTTGATTAGAACGACTTGATTCTAAACCAGCAATATCTTTTAGATAGTCAGGTGCTTTTACGCCCGCAGTCCAGATCATAATATCAGCGTTGATGGTATCGCCTTCTTTTGGATAAAAACCATCACTTTCCGCTTTAGTTATCATGGTTTTGGTTAACACATGAATGCCACGTTTTTGTAATGTTTCGGTAATACCTAATGCTGTTTTTTCAGGTAATGCAGGTAAAATACGATCAGTTGCTTCAATAACTGATACATCTAGCAAATCTGAACACATTTTATTGCGTCCACAAGCACCAAATGTTTCAACCATATGGGGTAATTCTGAGGCCAATTCAACACCTGTCGCACCGCCGCCAACAATAGCTATACGAATTTTATCTTCAGTTGTTGATTCATGTTCATCAATAATCGAACAAAAACTAGAGAATTTTGCAATGAGTGTTTCACGTAAACGAATAGCGGCATTTTGATCATCTAAAAAGATACAATGTTCTTTAACACCAGGCGTACCAAAATCGTTTGAAGTACTGCCTATTGCCATAACTAAAATATCATATGGAATAGAAACAGACTCGTGATTTAAGTTTTCAATAATAACTTGCTTTTCTTCACGATTAAGATTAGTAAAAGTACCTTGATTAAATTGGAAATTGTGTTGTTGCCCTTGTTTTGCATAGTCAATTCTATCAGCTTGTTCGTTCAAAATACCAGTGGCAACTTCATGTAATAAAGGTTTCCATAGGTGATAACTATTTTTATCAATCAGTGTAATTTCAGCTTGGTTTCCTTTTCCTAGTTTATCGCCAAGGTCTGTAGCTAGTTCTAAACCCCCAGCTCCACCACCAATAATTATTATTTTTTTCATAAATTTCAAACCTTATCGTAATCAATTAAAAATATCATACTAAATAAGTAGGTTTTTATCTATTTCTTTTAACGAATATCATTTATAAACAAAACCTATTAAATTGATGTTTTGTTATTATTAAAATTTATTTAAAACTCAAATGGAGTATAGTCGTATTTATTATTGATCGTGTTGATATATTCTTTTTTTTAATAAAAATTTTTCTTTATTCATTAAAATAAAGCACTTTTCGTATAATTTGTAATACAGTAATCGTTACAATTTATAAATGTGAGATCTATAATGCATACCATCATCCTAATTGTTTAGGCCATATCTAATCATTATCACTCCATGCAAAGTTTATGAATAAAAAAATTTTTATTATTATTGTGTTAATTGTTATTTTAATTTCAATGACAATTCTAATTCGATCACATAATAGCCAACTTATATTACAAGGTGAGGTTGATGCACCTAATGTTAGTATTTCGTCAAAAGCGAAAGGGCGTGTGCAGGTAATACACGTCAATCGAGGTGATGATGTAAAACCAAGCGATATATTGATAACGCTTGATAGTCCAGAGTTATTAGCACAAGTCAAAGCGGCACAAGCGGCTTGCGACCAAGCACGAGCTCAAGTTGCACTTTCTGAACATGGAACACGTGAAGAAAGCATTCGCTACTATGAAGCGTTACTTCAACAAGCTAAAGTTGCTTATGATAATGCATCCAAAGAATATGATCGTAACAAAGCTATTTCGGCCAAAGGTTATGTTTCTCAATCGATCTTAGATAATGCATTAAAAACGCGTGATGCAGCCTTTCAACAAGTTCAGTCAGCACAGGCTAATTTAGATCAAGCCAAAAATGGTGATCGTATTGAACAACGAGAAATTTATGATGCTAAATTAAAAGAGGCAGAAGAGCAACTTAAACAATTACAAATTCAATACGATGATTTACAAGTAAAGGCCCCCGTTGAAGGTGAGGTTGGTTCAATACCAGCCGAAGTTGGCGAGTTATTTAATGCCAATAGTCCATTATTGACTGTAATTCAACTACCAAAAGCGTACTTTATATTTAATCTTCGTGAAAATATTATGCCTAATATTCATAAAGGCGAACATGTTAAGCTTGAAGTCCCTGCTCTTGGTAATAAAGAAATTGAAGCTGAAGTTCGTTATATCGCACCTATGGGTGATTATGCAACAAAACGTGCAACACGAGCTACCGGTGATTTTGACTTAAAAACCTTTGAAGTTAGACTTTATCCAACAACTCCTATTGCTGGTTTACGTGCAGGTATGAGCACACTATGGAAATTAGACAACTAATTTGGGATTTTTGGTACCGCTTCAAAGAAGCGTTTAATGCTGAAATACCTGTGATATTTAAGCGTTTTACTTTCCATTGGTTAATGTGGATTTTACCGCTAATTATTTTTATATTAATCAGTAGTATCTTTTATCGTGGTGTACTTTTTGATCTCCCTGTTGGCTATATCGATAATGATAAAAGTGTTTTATCGCGTGAAATTGTGCGCGATCTTAATGCTGGAGCACATGCCAATCTGGTTAATTATGATAGCCAGCTTTCTGAGGCTGAACGTGATTTGCAAAAAGCAAAAATTTATGCCATTTTTTATATTCCACCGAATTTTGAAGCAGATGTATTAGCCGGTCGCCAGCCAACACCAATGCTATATTATAACGCGTTATATTATAGTGCTGGGTTATATTCTATTATGGATTATTCTGGCCTAATTGCGGCATTAAATACCCAATACCGTAGCACCATGGCAACTAGTATTGGGATACCGGTACCTAAACTGGCAAAAGTAAACTTCAATTATGATGGGTTATTTAATGCCAGTGGTAACTCAATGTACTTTCAGCAATTCTCAGCTGTCGTTCATCTACTACAGCTGTTTGTTGTCACAACAACGATTCATTTATTAGCACAATTACCAAAGCGAACTCGCCCTAATTATCCTTTTGTTTTAGGAAAATTAGCACCTTACACAATTTGGTTTACCATGTTGCTTATTTTTGAAATTGCGATGCTTGTTCTGTTTTCTCATGCTCGTGTATCAGGTTCGCCTTTTGCCATGGTAACGGTGGTATTTTTCTATGTGATTGCCGCTCAAAGTATTGGTATTTTGCTATACACCTTTACTAAAACCCCTATTGATGCTTATACTTATATAGGTATTTTAGTTGGACTTGCGTTAACTTATTCCGGTGTTGTTGTACCCGAATTATCTATGCCTTGGATCGCAAGGTTTATTTCATCACTAGAACCATTAACTTATGCTCTCAATAAGCTGTTTGATCTATTTTTACGTCACTCTAGTTATCTTTCAGTATTAAAAACCTGTGGTATTTTAATGGTCTACCCAATAATTATTACTGTGTTAGTGAGAAAACGTCTAGTAAGACGACTACATTCACAGTAAGAGGAAACACCAAGATGCTTAAAATATTTTGGTCTTCATTTATAAAAATATTTTTGCTTTTATTAGTTAGACCAATGTGGTTGTTGCTACTATTGTCTGTTTCATTGATGAGCTTAGTTTATAGTAATGGTACTATTACCAGTTTGCCGGTTGCGATAGTCGATCAAGATCATACTCCAACCAGCCGAAGTTTAATTCGTTCTTTAAATACTAGTTCAAAAATAGAGACCATTATATATGAGAGTTCTTTGCAAGCTTATGATGATATTAATAATCACCGACTCTTTGCGGTATTTACGATTCCAAGAGATTTTGAAAAACGGCTGTTAAATGGTGAAGAAGTGACAATACCAGCATATGGTGATGCTTCAAGTCGTTTAGCCAATGGTTTAATACAAGTCGATATAAAAGGGATCTATCAACAGATATTAACTCAATATAATACTCGAATAATGCGTAATAGTGGGTTTTCAGATAAACAGATCAATATTATTTTATCGCCAATAAATGGTCAAACAGAACCACTTTATAATCCTGGTGTCAGTTTTGCCGCTATTACCTTTCCGGGTTTATTAGTAATGTTATTGCAACATTCATTTTTAATTGCCTCAACACGTACTAATATTACATTAAACTCGTTACCACAAGGTAAACCACCAAAAATTGTCATATTGGGTAGCTTGTGTGGTCTTATACCGGTATGGTTATTTTTATCCATTGTACTATTTGGTTTGTGGCCTTGGGTACTTGGTTATCGACAGCTTGCAAATATACCTGAAATTCTAATTATGACACTCCCATTGTTACTTGGTGTTTTAGGGTTAAGTAAATTACTGACAGAATGTTTACGTAAAACTGAAATGATTTATCTAACACTTGCATTTTTGACAACACCAGTGTTTTATCTATCGGGCACAATTTGGCCACTTGATGCTATGCCTCTTTGGGTACAAATTGTTTCCAAAATGTTGCCATCAACTTGGGCAACCAATATGATTGCAGGCGTAAACCAAATGGGATTAGGTTTAATAGATAATTTATTTAATGTTTTTATGATTTTATTGTTGGGGATCATATATGGTTCACTTGGCTTCTTTATTGCAGCATTGCGAGAAGGTCGAGTAAGACGATTCTTAAAGGGTTATCAAAGTAACATAATAAGTAAAACATAATTAACGGTTAAAATGCAAAGATAATATAGTGGCTTATTTATACCAACATTATCGCTATTTATTAAACATATTGATGTGATTTCACAATTTAATAAACATAAATATGAGATACCTTTGTTATTACAGATGCTCAAACTTGCTTTATTGACTAATTTACTTTATTGTTTGGGTATTATTTTGAGCTAGCTCACGTTTATTTAAATTTAATATCGTTTTACTTAATGTTAGCGTTATACTAAATTTAATTAAAAATGACAGCAAAAGGAGAGTAGGTGATGGAGTTTGATACTTCAATTCTTTGCGATTATTACCCTGAAGATATTAATGTCGTTGAACCGATATTTAGTAATTTTGGTGGTGTGACATCATTTTCAGGTCAAGCAGTAACGGTTAAATGTTTTGAAGATAACGGATTACTATACGAAATTTTACAATCAGATGGTTCAGGTAAAATTTTGGTAATTGATGGTGGTGGTTCTGTTCGCCGTGCATTAATTGATGCTGAACTGATTGATATCGCTATTCAAAATCAATGGGCAGGCATTATTGTTTATGGCGCGGTTCGCCAAGTTGATTATTTGGCAGAAGCTGACATTGGTATTCAAGCACTTGCAGCCATTCCTGTTGGAGCCGAAGATCAAGGGGTTGGTGAAATTGATATTCGTGTAAACTTTGGTGGAGTGACCTTCTTTTCTGGTGATTTTATCTATGCTGACAACACGGGTATTATCTTATCTGAAATTGCACTTGAAATTGAAGATAAATAAAAATAGCCATACCGCCGATGGGTATCGGCGGATTTTATTCATAACTAAATGCTTTTCTAAAATTTTTTAATAAAATAATTCTATTTTTAAAAAGTCCTATTACGAATATAACCACCAGTCACTGTTTTAATTAATCCTTTTAATTCCATATCTAATAATTTGGTCGTGACTTCTGAAATCGACATATTAATTTGCCGGGCAATTATATCAACCGGAATAGGTTGATGATGAATCACAGCAAAAATTTCAGGATACAAAATAGAATTATTTTGTTCTTTTTTAAACTGATTATGCGAGTTATTGGCTACTGATAAATAACTACAATAATGCTCTAAAATATCAGCTGGTTTAGAAACTAAATAGGCACCTTGTTTAATTAGATAGTGTGTTCCACTACAGTTTTCATTATTAATATCACCGGGTAAGGCAAACACATCGCGATTTTGCTCAAGTGCATAGCGCGCAGTAATTAACGAGCCGCTTTTTTCTGAAGCTTCAACCACAAAGGTACCTAAACTTAATCCACTAATAATTCGATTTCGACGAGGGAAATAGACTGATCTAGCCTTTTCAAATGGCAAAAATTCGGACACAATTGCACCATTTTGCGCCAAAATATCATTTGCTAAGTTTAAATTTGATCTTGGTGCAATCTTTGCTAAACCACTACCTAACACCGCAATTGTATGGCCAGACACCTCAAGTGCACCACGATGACAAATTGCATCTAACCCCAGTGCCAAGCCACTGGTTATGGTTAAACCATTAATGGCCAATTCACCTGCGAAATATCGCCCCCATTGAGCCCCATATTCACTAAATTCACGGCTTCCAACCATAGCTAATTGAGGAGAATGTAATAACTGTCGATTACCTAAAACAAACAGTAACAAAGGCGGGGAGCAAATTTGTTTGAGTAATAATGGATAATCACTATCACAATAGGTAATAAGGTATTTTTGTGGGCCGGGTGAATCTAACCATTCAAGTATTGGTTCAAAATGAAGATATGAAGTTTCATAAAAACGTGCTAATTGAACATCTAATAGACCTAGCTTATCTAACAAAAAAGGCACATTTTGTATGTTATCAGGTAAATCATTTGCAACAAGTTGTCCAATTCTTTTAAAAATAGCTTGTTTGCCATGTCCAAGCATTGAAATTCGCAATAAGAACTCATATTTACTCATCATAACTTTTTTGTACTCATGTTAAATAATTTAACTATCTTGAATTGATAAGATAAATACTAGCAATAGCCAACAAAGACTATTCATCAGTATGATAAATGTTTACAATGTGGAAAAGTTTGAATAAACCTAAAATTTGAGGAGTAGATCGAATAATTTATGGCTATTTTACCGGTATTACGTTTTCCTGATGAGCGACTTCGCAAAGTTGCTAAGCCTGTTACCCAGTTCACACCAGAGTTACAAACGATCATTGATAATATGATTGAAACTATGTACGCCGAAAACGGAATCGGCCTTGCGTCAACTCAAGTGGATGTGCATGAGCAAATTATTGTGATTGATGTATCAGAAGATAAAAGTCAAGTTTATGTGATTATCAATCCAGAAGTTATTAGCCAAGAAGGTGAGACCGGTATAGAAGAAGGTTGCCTATCAGTACCTGATTGTCGCGGGTTTGTACCAAGGGCTGAAAAAATCAAAATTAAAGCACTTGATCGTAATGGTAATCCTTATGAAATTGACGCCGATGAACTACTTGCTATCTGTATTCAACACGAAATGGATCACTTAAAAGGTAAACTATTTGTTGATTATCTTTCACCATTAAAACGTCAACGAATCGAGCAAAAAATGAAAAAAATTACTCGTGAAGAGCAACGGAATAAATAAAATTAACCGCCAAAGCGATGGCGGTTAACCCTTTTGAACTAAACTATTTAGCAACAATGACCATCGCAGGACGAATTAAACGACCATTTAAGGTATAACCTTTTTGAATCGTATTAACGATTTGACCTGATTGATGTTCTGGTGATTCAACCATGCTAATTGCTTGGTGCACATCAGGATTTAATTGTGAATCTTCGGTATCAATCACTTCAATACCAAATTTTTTGACCGTATCTAAGAATGATTTTAATGTCAATTCTAGCCCTTCCACAGTAGCCTTATGTTCTGGATTAGCTTTGTCTGTTGATTCTAAAGCGCGTTCTAGATTATCAATAACTGGTAATAATTCATTAGAGAATTTTTCCAATGCGAATTTACGTGCTTTATCAACATCTTGCTCAACACGTTTACGAACATTATCAATTTCAGCTCGAGCACGAATCATCGCTTCACTTTCATTTTTTTTAGCTAATTGCAACGCTTGTTCAAGTTCTGCAATGCGTGCATCTTTTGCACTTAATTGCTCTTCAAGATTTGGCTGTGACGCTGCTTCTTGTTCGATTGTTTCTTCTGCTGGTGTGTCAATGCTAGTTTCATTTTCTGACGTATTTTTATCTTGTTCTGTCATAAGGTACTCCAAATAATGTAGTCGAAAACTTAGTGAATAACGGTTATTATGGGGACAATTTTTATGATTACAAGCTTATTGGCACATTGATATGTAATTTTTTGACCTGTGACAAAAAAATACAGATTTTTTTATGTAACAAATTACAAGGATATTTTATGCGAACACCGTTTAAATGCATTGGTCTAATTGGACTTCCGCGTAAGTTAGAAGCAATTGAAACCCATCAAGTGCTTTATGATTGGCTTGTTAAACTTGGCATTCGTGTATTAGTTGAAGAGCGCTTGGCGGACCATATTCAATTTCCCGTTAGCCATTATGCTTCTTTAGAAACAATTGGCCAGCAAGCTGACTTAGCCATTGTTGTGGGAGGGGATGGTAATATGTTACGTTCTGCGCGTTACTTATCACCATATAAAATTAAAGTGATCGGAGTCAATCGTGGCAATTTAGGTTTTTTAACCGACATATCACACGAACAAGTGATTGAACAATTAAGCCCAGTGATTGCCGGCGAATATGACAATGACCCTCGCTTTTTACTAGAAGTTTCTATTTATGATGAAGGCAATTTAATTAATTCAAGTTTTGCTGTGAACGAAATTGTTGTGACCCCAAATACGGTTGCCCATATGATTGACTATGATGTTTACATTAATGAACGCAATGCGTTTTCACAGCGAGCTGATGGATTGATTATTGCAACACCGACAGGCTCTACTGCTTATTCACTATCAGCGGGTGGACCTATTTTAGCGCCTCATTTAGACGCATTAATTATTACGCCAATGTTTCCGCATTCGTTAGCAGTTAGACCATTAGTTATTAAGGGAGATAATCCTATTCATCTTAAATTTCCAACGACTGCGCTTGATATAAATATTGCCTGTGATAGCCAAATTATTTTACCGGTCAAACCAACACAGGATGTAATTATTCGTCGTTCATCGTATGAATTTAATTTGATTCATACCAAAGATTATGATTACTTTAATAATCTTTCAACCAAATTAGGTTGGTCACAAAAGATGTTTTAGTCTAATTTTGTCAAAAACTTTCAGGAAAGTATGTGTTTTAGTATAAAATTTCATCTTAAATAATCAATGTCATGGCATAAACGGTGAATGATGAAAAGATAGCGGCAAGTACATCATCTACCATAATGCCAAATCCACCCGGTACACGTTTATCAAACCAGCGAATTGGCCAAGGTTTTGCCATGTCAAACACTCTAAATGCCACAAAAGCTATGGCAACCCACATAACTGAAAGTTGCGGAATAAAAAATAAGGTGATCCACATGCCGACAAATTCATCCCAAACGATATGCCCTGAATCGTGAGTATGTGTATCATCCGAGGTTTTTTGACAAATAAAACAACCAAAAATAAAAGTCACTAAAATAAATATCCAGTATAAAGCTGGCTGTAATCCATAAAATAAAAGCCATAACGGGATTGCCATTAATGAACCCATGGTACCTGGCATAATCGGTGACATGCCACTACCCAATCCTACTGCTAAGAAATGAATGGGATTGGTCAGTTTTAGGTATTTTTTAAAATCTTTATTTCGCTCTTGTTTGGTCATGATTCAATATTCTTGTTAGATAAAATTATGCCGACATTAAGTCGGCAAAAAGAAAGGCGCTTATTTTAACAAAACACCTTTGTATTGATTGTGATAATATTATTCGTCTTTGGTTAATGTTGCAACCATTACCGCTTTAATGGTATGTAACCTGTTTTCAGCCTCGTCAAATACAATACTATGCTCAGATTCAAATACGTCATTAGTTACTTCAAGTCCATTGATTAAACCATATTGTGCTGCCATCTGTTTGCCCACGGTTGTATTGGTATCATGAAAAGCTGGCAAGCAGTGCATAAATTTGACATTTGGATTATTGGTAAGTTTGATTACATTTTCATTTACTTGATAAGGCGTTAATAATTTAACTCGTTCATCCCAGACTTCTTTTGGCTCCCCCATTGAGACCCATACATCAGTATATAAAAAATTAACATCTTTAACGCCCAAAGTAACATCTTCAGTTAAGATAATTTTGGCACCGGTTGTTTTGGCAATATCTTGGCACTTTTGCACAAGTTCGGCTTCCGGCTGACAAGCTTTTGGGGCCACTAATCGAATTTCCATCCCCATTAACGCAGCACCTTCCATTAATGAATTTCCCATATTATTCCGAGCATCGCCTAAATAGGCAAATTTAATACTGCTTAATGGGCGATCTCCTATATGCTCTTTCATTGTCATAAAATCGGCTAATATTTGGGTTGGATGTGCTTCGGTCGTCAGACCATTCCAAACAGGCACTCCTGCATATTTTGCTAACGTTTCAACAATTTGTTGACCATAACCACGATACTCTATTCCGTCATACATTCGACCCAGTACACGCGCGGTATCTGCAATTGACTCTTTATGCCCAATTTGACTACCACTTGGTCCTAAATAAGTGACATTAGCACCTTGATCAAATGCACCAACCTCGAAAGCACAACGAGTACGGGTAGAGTCTTTCTCAAAAATTAATGCAATATTTTTACCTATCAAATGTTGTTGTTCTTGCCCTTGTTGTTTGGCTTGTTTTAATTCAATAGCAAGATTAATTAATTGATTGATTTCACTAGGGCTAAAGTCGAGTAATCGTAAAAAATGGCGCTGATAAAAACCGTGCATAATATTGCTCCTAATAACCGTAATTATTCAAATAATTCTATTTGAATAATTATGCAAATTCAAGTTAAACATTATAATAATCCCAATATTTTATCTTTATATTGAGAAGTGTCTCAAAAATTAGACTTATTTATTAAGATAATTTTTATAATATTGCTTCTTTTGTACAAAAAAGTGTAATAAAATGGTCAATTATTGTATCTTTATAGATAAGTGAATTTGAATTTATATTCAAAAATATCGATAAATTATTCAAAAAGGTCTTTTTAATCATGCAAACTTATGCCCTGCTTATGTTACAAGATGGTTCGCAATTTATCGGAAAATCCATTGGTGCTGATGGTCAAACTGTTGGAGAAGTGGTTTTTAATACCTCAATGACCGGCTATCAAGAAATTCTTACCGATCCCTCTTATTGTGAACAATTGGTTACATTGACCTATCCTCATATTGGTAATGTAGGGACAAATGATGATGATGCCGAATCCGGTCAAGTTTATGCAAAAGGGCTGGTTATTCGTGATTTGCCATTATTAGCTAGCAACTACAGAAGCGAACTCGATCTTTCCAGCTATTTAAAAAAGCATAATGTTATTGCCATTGCTGATATTGATACACGGCGCTTAACGCGTATTTTGCGTGAAAAAGGGGCACAGCATGGCGTTATCATAACGGCAATGGATAAAAAGACCTTACTTGAAAAAGCCGAAATAGCCAAACAGCAGGCGATAAATTTTAAAGGATTAAGTGGGCTTGATTTAGCTAAAGAAGTGACTTGTTCAAAAAGTTATATTTGGACTGAAGGCATATTATGGACAGGGCAACAACAGCAGACTAATCCAATACCAGATACCCAATTACCATACCATGTTGTTGCCTATGACTTTGGCGTAAAACGCAATATTTTGCGTATGTTAGTTGAGCGTGGTTGTAAATTAACAGTCGTACCAGCTAAAACAACAGCCAAAGAAGTCCTTGCATTAAAGCCCGACGGAATATTTTTATCTAATGGTCCAGGTGATCCCGCTCCTTGCAGTTATGCAATTGAGGCTATTAAGCAGTTTTTAAACACTGATATTCCTATCTTTGGCATCTGCTTAGGTCATCAACTTTTAGCGCTGGCATGTGGTGCCAAAACGATCAAAATGAAGTTTGGTCATCATGGCGGAAATCACCCAGTGAAAGATCTGGAAAATAATCAGGTGATGATTACTGCACAAAACCATGGTTTTGCAGTAGATGAAGAAAGTTTACCCGCTCATTTACGCGCGACGCATAAATCACTGTTCGATGGTTCACTACAAGGTATTCATCATAACCAAAAACCAGCTTTTAGCTTCCAAGGTCACCCAGAAGCCAGTCCCGGGCCGCATGATGCCGCACCTCTTTTTGATCACTTTATTGAGTTAATTAAAATTTATAAGCAGGAGCAATAATTATGGCTAAGCGAACAGATATCAAAAGTATATTAATTATTGGCGCAGGCCCAATTGTTATTGGTCAAGCATGTGAATTTGATTATTCTGGTGCACAAGCTTGTAAGGCACTACGTGAAGAAGGCTATCGCGTTATTTTAGTTAACTCTAATCCTGCTACTATCATGACGGATCCTGAATTGGCCGATGCCACTTATATCGAGCCAATTGATTGGACATGTGTTCGCAAGATTATTGAACAAGAAAGACCCGATGCTATTTTACCAACCATGGGGGGGCAAACAGCACTAAACTGTGCATTAGAGCTTGAAAAACAAGGCGTATTAAAAGAGTTTAATGTCGAAATGATTGGCGCAACAGCCGATGCTATAGATAAAGCCGAAGATCGTAAACGTTTTGATGAGGCTATGAAAAAAATTGGTCTTGATACAGCAAGATCAGGCATTGCTCATTCGCTTAAAGAAGCGTATGCCGTTCTTGAGCAAGTTGGTTTTCCCTGCATAATTCGCCCGTCCTTTACCATGGGTGGCACAGGAGGTGGAATTGCGTATAACACGGAAGAATTTGACGAAATCTGTACCCGTGGGCTCGATCTTTCACCTACTAATGAACTGCTCATCGATGAGTCATTAATAGGTTGGAAAGAGTATGAAATGGAAGTGGTGCGAGACAAAAATGACAATTGCATTATTGTTTGCTCAATTGAAAACTTCGATCCAATGGGTATTCACACTGGTGATTCAATTACCGTTGCGCCAGCACAAACATTGACAGATAAAGAGTATCAAATCATGCGTAATGCATCAATTGCCGTACTGCGTGAAATTGGCGTTGAAACTGGTGGTTCCAATGTGCAATTCTCGGTCGACCCTAAAACCGGACGATTAATTGTCATTGAGATGAATCCGCGAGTATCACGTTCATCAGCGTTAGCTTCTAAAGCTACCGGTTTTCCAATTGCTAAAATTGCAGCTAAGTTGGCAGTTGGTTACACTCTTGATGAATTATCTAATGATATTACTGGCGGTAAAACCCCCGCCTCATTTGAACCGTCGATTGATTATGTGGTCACTAAAATCCCACGCTTTAATTTTGAAAAATTTGCGGGCTGTAACGATCGTTTAACCACGCAAATGAAATCGGTTGGTGAAGTCATGGCTATTGGGCGTACCTTCCAAGAATCATTACAAAAAGCATTGCGAGGGCTTGAAGTTGGCGCTTCAGGTTTTGATCCTAAAATTGATGATTATACCGATGAAAAAAATATCACTAAAATTCGTTATGAACTCCAAGAAGCGGGTGCCGATCGTATTTGGTATATTGCCGATGCCTTTAGGGCTGGATTGAGTTTAGATGAGATCTTTACATTAACCAATATAGATCGTTGGTTTTTAGTGCAAATTGAAGAGCTAGTTAATTTTGAAAACAAGTTAAAAGAGCAGTCACTAGCACAACTCGATCCAGAAACATTATGGCAATTAAAACGTAAAGGTTTTTCAGATTTACGCATTGCCAAACTACTTAATACTACCGAGCAATCGGTTTGCGATTTACGTCATCAATATCATATTCACCCTGTTTATAAGCGGGTAGATACCTGTGCAGCTGAATTTGCAACAGATACCGCTTATCTTTATTCAACCTATGAGCAAGAGTGTGAAGCTAATCCTCAATTTAGCCGTAAAAAAATTATGATCCTAGGTGGTGGTCCTAATCGGATTGGACAAGGTATTGAGTTTGATTATTGCTGTGTGCATGCGGCATTAGCTCTGCGTGAGGATGGTTATGAAACCATTATGGTTAACTGTAATCCCGAAACTGTGTCAACCGATTATGATACTTCTGACCGCCTCTATTTTGAGCCAGTTACGCTTGAAGATGTGCTTGAAATTGCACATGTTGAAAAACCAAATGGTGTTATTGTGCAATACGGTGGGCAAACACCGCTAAAACTTGCTCGTGCGCTTGAAGCCGCTGGCCTACCAATTATTGGTACCTCACCCGATGCTATAGATAAAGCCGAAGATCGTCAACGCTTTCAAGAAGTCGTCGATAAACTGAAATTAAAACAACCTGTCAACGCAACAGTAACCGATATTAATGAGGCAGTCATCAAAGCAGAAAAAATAGGTTATCCATTAGTAGTTAGACCTTCTTATGTATTAGGGGGGCGCGCAATGGAAATTGTCTATAATGAACAAGATTTAAGGCGTTATTTTAAAACCGCAGTAAGCGAATCAAATAATGCACCAGTCTTACTCGATCACTTTTTAGATGATGCCATTGAAGTTGATATTGATGTGATTGCTGATGGTGAACAAATTGTGATTGGTGGCATTATGGAACATATTGAACAAGCAGGCATTCACTCTGGCGATTCCGCTTGCTCACTACCAACTCACACCTTAAGTGCAGAGATTTTAGACAAACTACGACAGCAGGCCAAACAATTGGCACTTGAACTTAATGTAAAAGGCTTAATGAATGGACAATTTGCCATCAAAGATAACCAAATTTATCTGATTGAAATTAATCCTCGTGCAGCACGTACCGTACCGTTTGTCTCAAAAGCAACAGGTTTACCATTGGCTAAAATTGCCGCTCGTGTCATGACAGGGCAATCACTTGCCAAGCAACATGTGACTAAAGAGGTGATCCCTCCTTATTATTCAGTAAAAGAAGTGGTATTGCCATTTAATAAATTCAGTGGAGTTGATCCAATCTTAGGTCCAGAAATGCGCTCAACGGGGGAAGTGATGGGAATCGGTAAAACCTTTGCTGAAGCCTTTGCTAAAGCGCAACTTGGTAGCTTATCGAATATGAAAAAATCAGGAAAAGCATTATTATCGGTTCGTGATCAAGATAAAAAAAGGCTGTTAGAAGTTGCTAAACGATTAATTGCGCATGGATTTAGTATTGACGCAACTATTGGTACGGCAAAAGTGTTACAACAAGCAGATATACCATGCCAAATTGTAAAAAAAGAAAACGAAGGGCGACCAAATATCCATGACCACATAAAAAATGGCGAATACAGCTATATTCTTAATACCACCTCTGGACGAGCAGCCATTGAAGCGTCAAAAATATTGCGTCGAAGTGCCATTCAATATAAGGTACATTACGATACCACCATGAATGCTGCTTATGCTACAACTGCAGCGCTAGATTACGATGCAGCACAAACCGTAACGCCATTACAGCAACTTTATTGCTAATCACAAAGATAAAGACGAGCAATGCTCGTCTTTAAAAATTCCTGCCATAATATAATTACTTTGCAATCACTCAATTGCTCGTAATAGACAATAAAATGCTCGTTTTTAATATAAAATAATGTTAATTTGTTTGTTATATTTCAATTAATTTAATCAGTTATCATCATGGATATGATTCATTCTTCTGATTTAAAAGACATTCAGTTAATTACAGCTATTTCTGCATTACTACATGACCTTGGCAAAGCAACAGTTGGCTTTCAAGATAAATTAAATAAAGGTCTTGTTGCAGCTGATCCTTATCGTCATGAATGGATTTCATTACAACTATTTTTATTGATGATTCAAGGCTGTACTACCAATCAAGCTGTATTGGAGCGCTTAGCAAATTTTACTGAATTTCAAAATCAAAACCTAGATTGGCATAAAAAATTAACCAAAATTGAATATAATGATCTCACAATATTACCAATATTAGCACAATGGATTGCTTGGCTTATAGTTTCGCATCATAGAATGCCATTTTTTGTATTAGTCGAACCAAAAGATTTTAAAGGTATGCAAAATGATGATTTTGATATTTCTAAGTTAACGATAGATAGCTTTTATGAAAATTTAACTGCAGTTGAAGGATGGGTTAAAAACAACTTTAGTCAGCATCCTGCACCTGAAAATTTTTGGGAACTTCAAGATAGCGTAACAAATAGTAAACTGTGGCTACGCAAACTAAATGAATATTCTACAGCAGGTTTAAATCAAGAATCATTAATACAGTTAAGCCAAGTAGATCCTTTTTTATTACATATTTCGCGCTTATGTTTGATGACGGCTGACTACAATTATTCCAGTTTGCCACCTATAGCTAAAAAGAATAATTACCAACAAACACTAATTGCCAACACCTATCTAGGTGAAGAAGGCAAGCAATCTAAGCAGTATTTGGATGAACATTTGTTAGGTGTTGCTGAATATTCAGAGAGTTTTACTAACTTATTAACTAAAATTACTACCCAACTGCCTACAATTAATCAACACAAAGATTTTACTGAACATACAAATGTCGAACGCTTCCAGTGGCAAAATCATGCTTTTGATTTAGCGAAAAGTTATCAACCAATATCTGATGAATGTGGCTTTTTTGGTGTGAATATGGCATCGACTGGCTGCGGAAAAACCTTAGCCAATGGGCGAATAATGTATGCGCTTTCAAATCCAAAACGGGGCGTTCGTTTTACCATTGCATTGGGATTACGTGTTTTAACGTTGCAAACAGGTAAAGCATTAAGAGAAAGATTACACTTAAGTGATGAACATCTGGCGATTTTAGTGGGTGGGCGAGCCACAAAAACCTTGTTTGAACTGAGTAATGAAGACATTGAACAAAACGATTCTCAAAAAAAATCAGAAAACCAAGGTAGTGAATCTATCGAATCGTTACTTGATGAATATATTGATGTAGCAGAAAGTGGTATTGCTGATTGTGAATTAGGTACTATTATCGAAGATAGTAAAGCACGGCAATTACTTTATGCGCCTATTGTGACATGCACAATTGACCATATTATTCAAGCTAGCGAATGTAGCCGAGGCGGTAAATATATTGCACCAACGTTAAGATTGTTAACCTCAGATCTGATTTTAGATGAACCCGATGATTTTGATCAACACGACTTGCCAGCGCTAGCGCGTTTAGTGCATTTAGCCGGATTGTTTGGGAGCAAAGTACTACTGTCATCGGCGACTTTAACACCAGATTTAATTGCCGGATTATTTGACGCTTACCAAGCCGGGCGAAAAATTTGGAATCAAAATAAACAATATGCCGATAATACTATTGTATGTGGCTGGTTTGATGAATATCAACAGTCGATATCACAAATTGCTGATACTAAAACGTTTAGCGAGCACCATCAACAATTTGTAGCAACACGCATTCATCAATTAGCACAAAGTGCAATCCGTCGCCAAGGGCATATTTTAGATCTATTAAATTACCAAGAAAATAAAACAGAGAATCAAAAATTCAATTATGCTGTACTGGCTAAACAACTATTAGATCAAGCTTATCAATTTCACCAAGATCATCATCAAATAGATAAAAAATCACAAAAAAAAGTTAGTATTGGTTTAATGCGTTTTGCCCATATAGAAGATGTTATTTCACTTACACAACAAATTTATGAACAAAAGAAGTTACCTAATGATACCGCTTTTCATATCGTGGTCTATCATGCTCGGCAACTGCTGTTATTGCGTAGCCAATTAGAAGAAAAACTCGATAGAATTTTAAATCGCAGTGATGAACAAGCACTATTTAGCCAACCCGAAATTTTCCAGGCTATAAAAAGTAGCAAGAAAGAAAATCATATCTTTATTGTGATAGGCACGCCAGTCACCGAAGTCGGGCGCGATCATGATTATGATTGGGCGATTGTAGAACCCTCATCCATGCGATCTATTATTCAGTTAGTTGGACGGGTATGGCGTCACCGGCCACAAAAAATTGCACAAAAAGCTAATGTAGCCATATTAGGATCGAATTTAAAAGCAATTGAATCTAAGTATTGTACGGATAAAGCCTGTTTTACTAAACCAGGGTTTGAAGAAGAGTCATTATTCTTGCTGAAAACCCATAAAACCAATGAACTAATTCCAGCTCATCAGTTAGTAAATATTGATGCGGTTCCACGTATTAAGTCCTGCCCTGAAGATGGGCTAACGCTAGCTGAATTAGAGCATAAGGTCATGGCCGATTTATTTGCCATTAACGCACGCAAAAGTAATTATGTCACCAGCTATTGGCAACAAGGCTTAGCTCATCACCATTGCGTGCATTTACAGGCAATTTCACCATTTAGGGATGATGGTCACACGCAAGATGAATATATTTGCCAACTTGATGATGATGGGGATTATCAATTTAGCTATGCAGATGTGGCATGGCAAACACCAGATGAGTGCTGTAAAGATACACAAAATAGTATAATTGAATATAAAAACTGGTCATTTGCTAATCCTAACATTCAACCTTGGTTGGTTAATAGTGTCGAGCAAGCCATAGCAAAAATAACCGAATATTTCCCAAATAAAACGCCATATCGATTAGCGAATGAATTTTGTAGCGTAAGCTTATATCGTAATAGCAGTTGGTATTTTCATCCTTATTTAGGATTTTATGAAAAGAAAGGATAAAAGAATATTGTTTTTATACTGAAACACATAGTTACCTGAAACTTTTTGACAAAATATCGTCAGGTGAATAATGGTTGCTAGTAAAAGGTAGGGAATTCTTTTATACTTGATGGCACTGCTGTGTAAGCAGTTTAGAAACATTAAATTTTTGTTTTAATTTAATAGTTCCACCGCCGCATAGGCGGTTTTTATTTGCCAATAACGCTTAATTTATAAAAATAACATTCCCATTATATTTTGCTTTTAATTTATTATTGATCTATCCGCTCTTTTCGTATATATTTGTTTCGTGATTTACTCACAAATATTAAGAAGCTCTTATCCGATGTTTACGTCATTTGATAAGAGCATATTTCAACCTAGGCATAAATGAAGGAGAAATACTATGTCTAATAATAAATATTTTGTTATACCTCGTCAAATTTCTTTTGATAAAGAATTACTAAATCAAGTGCAAAAATTTGTTATTGATTCGCCTGCTGCTAATGATGAATTAATTGTTGGATTACCTACGCAATCTAAATATTATTCAATTCGAGATCTAATGAAAATTCTAAATATTTCGACAATTAAAGAAATTAAATATTTGGTTAAGAAATTAAAGCTTGAACAAGATAATTATAGATATCTTAATTCCAATAAAGAATGGGTGTATAACAGTAATGCTTTAAATATATTGAATTTATACTTAAAATTTAAAGCAGCATAGCATTAAATTAAAGGCTTATATTTAATGATATAAGCCTTTTTAATTTCGAAAAAATATAAGGAGGGCCAATGAACAATATTTCTTGGCAAGATATAAGAAAGGTAATTTTAGACTTTCTACAACAACGGCTTGCCAATAATAGTAATTATAAAAGTGAAACCGCTAAGCTAGAAAAAGCAAAAGAAGCGGGTGATTTAGTTGCAGTTAATGAAGCTCAGCAAAAGTTAGATGAGTTAGCCAAGCGATTTGATTTTGAAACGTGGATGGAAGATGCAGCTATTCGTCGTATTTCATGGCTTCTTATTGCTACCCATATAGCTAAAGGAGTTCACCCGAGCTCGAAGGCTTGTAACGCAAATTACAATACGCAGATAAAGCCTAATAATCTGAATAATTTAGTATCATCTGCTACAGTGAACACTTTGCCTTTTGATGCCAGTGGTGCTGCGGCTTTAGATATATTTGGGCTTTTAAACCAAGTCGTTAAAAATGATATAACAATTTTACAGCTTATTATTAATAATCACCCTGCTGTTCAAGAAGCTTTATCTGATGATAAAAATAAATCTACTCTTTATTTGGAAAATTTTCAGCAGTTACTTAGAGATAATTGGAGTGATGCGCAGGCTTCGGAACTTAATAAGCAAATTTTCTGGCCGAATAGTGAAGAAACTTATTTGTCACAGCATGAAAATAATTACCGCTTATTGATTCCACTACATCCTAGTGCTTTGTGCCATTTGGTTTATCAGAAGGTGCAAACCCGATTTTCGGAAGAAAATAAAAATGCACGAGAATTACGTAAAAAAAAGGATGTTGAGTATCAATCTTATTTTTCTTTTCATGATTTAGCCGTTGTTAAACTGGGTGGCAGTAATGCTCAAAATGCAAGCCAACTTATTGGTAGTCAAATGGGGCGTAATTTTTTGTTACCTTCCATGCCACCTAAATTTCAAAAACCTCAGTTTCCATCAATTACAAATTTTCAAGAAACCATTTTTAATAGTTCATTTCAATATTATTGTCGATATGGTTTTAAGTTATTATTTGATACTGTTGAAGCAAAAAAAAATATTTTTGTTGTGAGAAACAATAGAAAAGAGGCTTTTTTTGTCATCTTAACATTAATTCTTAAGTTCGTTGCGCATATCCAAATGACCAAAAGGGCTGGTTGGAGTAGGGAATCCTCACTAAATCTAACTCAACAACTTTGGCTTGATCCAAAACGAGTCATGTTGGATGGCGAAACCGATTTTAAAATAAGATATGAACAAAGCGATTGGCAACAAGAATTAGAAAAGCAATTTGCTTTTTGGATTCAAACTATTTTAAAAGAAAAATTTAAAAATTTTAAACAGCAATTTGCTGATCCTGAATTTAGCGAATGGCGCCGTGAATTTAATGCAGCGGTAAAAGCAAGTCAACGTAAAAGGGAGGGGATATTTTAATGGCATCATTACGTTATTATTTATTATTTGATCATGTCAAAGTTCATAATGCCAATGCAATTTCTAGCCCATTAACGTATGGCTTTCCTGCTATTTCGGGATTTTTAGGCGCTATTCATGCTTTAAGTCGTAAAATTGAATCAGAAAATCCTATTTACTTAGATGGCGTGTTAATCGCATGTCATGAATGTAATGTACAAGTTTATCGACCTAACAATTATGCGGATTATACTTTCCGATTAACACGCAACCCACTGGCTAAAAATGGTAGTACCCGTTCAATTATTGAAGAAGGGCGAGTTCATCTAGATGTTTCATTAGTTGTAGAAGTAAAAGTGCAGTCTCGGTCTTGTTTGAATAAAGCTGAAGATAAAGAAGAATTTATTACACAGATGAAGAATAAGTTATACCAGCAACGTATAGCTGGTGGATATGTAGAATCTATTGAATCGGTAGAATTATTCCCTGCCTTTAAATCTCATGATGATTTAATTAAAGCTTTGTTACCAGCATTTGTTTTAGTTGAAGCACCACAAGATTTACAAGATATCACTGCGGAATTACAGCAACAAGATCCTAATGCTACAGCGCTTGATGCCTTGATTGAAACCGCAATGTTACATCATCATCCTCAAGAAAAAGATCATTGGCAAACTACATCAGTTAAACAAGGGCGCGGTTGGCTTGTGCCTTTACATTTGGGCTATCAAGCTATTTCGCCACTATTTTCAGCAGGTAAGGTTGAACATGCGCGCAGTAATGAGCATGCCACGCAATTTGTGGAGTGTATTTATGGGCTCGGTAAATGGGTCTTTCCTTTACGCTTGAAAGAGAATTTATCACAGGCTTTTTGGCGTTATAAATGCAGTGAATTGCAATCTAATGATGCAGAAATTTATATTATTAATCAAGAAACCAATTAAGTAAATTTAGAAAATTATAGAATAAGGAATACATTATGAGTAAAGATAAAATCACCACCGCCAGCGTACTTGCTTTTGAACGTAGTTTTGATATTTCTGATGCGATTTTTGCACAGCAAGATAATGCAGATGCCACTAAATTATCTCCTGTTGTAGTCACTGAAAAATCAGTGCGAGGCACTATTTCAAATCGTCTTAAAAATGCAGTTGCAAACGATCCAACCAAATTAGATGCTGAAATACAAAAGCCAAATTTACAAACAGTTGATGTTGCTGCGTTAGATGCTGATAAAGATACTTTGGTTGTGACATGGAGCTGCAAAGTGTTGCCATTTTTAGGTAAACCTTCCGTGTGTAATGATATCGAATATCAAAAAGAACTAGAAAAAACAACGCAGGATTATATTCAAACGCAAGGAATGCTTAACTTGGCTAAGCGTTATGCCATTAATATCTTAAATGGTCGTTGGTTATGGCGTAATCGTATGACCGCGGAGCAAATTAGCCTTTCAGTTACTCGAAAAAATGATAAAAAACCATTCATTGAAGTCAGTGATGTTAAACAATATCAGCTTAATGCATTTGATTATGATGATAAATCGGTAAATGATCTTGCTAAACTGATTGAAGCAGGATTATCCGGTAAAGAGTTTGTGATTTTTAACGTTGAAGCCAAACTGAAAATGGGCTTAGGTCAAGAAGTTTACCCGTCACAAGAATTAATTCTAGATACTGGCAAAACTAAAAGTAAAGTATTGTATGAGAAGAACAAACAAGCCGCCATGCATTCACAAAAAGTCAGTAATGCTATCCGAACCATCGATACTTGGTATGAAGATAATGCACAATTTCCAATAGCGATAGAACCGTATGGCTCGGTTACTTCAATGGGACATGCTTTCCGCCAACCAAAACAGAAATTAGATTTTTATACCTTATTTGATAATTGGGTTTTAAAAGGTGAAAAACCATCGCTTGATCAGCAACATTATGTAATTGCGGTATTAATTCGTGGTGGTGTATTTGGTGCCAGCGGTAAGGAGTAAATAAGATGCACTCACATTATTTAGAGTTGCGAGCGATTTCGCAAATTGAGATAACCGAAGTGGATGTGATGAATCAAGTGATGCAATCACTACACCAAATTTTGGTCAATCACCAAGGAAACATAGCAATTAGCTTTCCTTGTTACAGAGTGCACCGAACATTAGGTGGAGTGATTCGCCTATTGGGCACCGAGAAGGAGTTGCAAAACCTCAAAGCAGATATACAGCAAAAATCGACAATTAGTGATTATGCTTTATTGATGCCTATCACTATAGTACCAACGACGATAAAAGGCTATTTACGGTTTAGCCGTGTTAATCCGAAAGGTCAGAGTGCATTAAGGCGTGCCGAACAACGATTAACAGCACAAGGAAAATGGACGCCTGAAGTAAAAAATAAAATGATTGAAAAGTGGGGAAGCGTTCATTTGCAATATCCACACTTTCATTTGCATAGTAAAAGTACAGGGCAAAAATTTATTTTGTGGATAAAGCAAGAAAAATGCCTAGAGCCAGTACAAGGCACATTTAATAGCTATGGACTAAGCCAAACCGCAACAGTCCCCGATTTTTAAATTTCTAACCCTTTTTTTGAGGGTGATTTTAACATATTGATTATTATTGATATTAAAATAGACTCAAAAAAAGGGTAAAAATTGGGTAAAGTGCAATATGCTCTTTTACAATAAGGAACTATTGAGCACCAATTTGCGTGCTAACTTTTATCTCTCGATTATCGGTAATTTCTAAATTCGATAGCACGGCTAATTGAGGAAAGTTCGGTCTTAAAAATTGCGATAACATCGGTCTTAATGCATGATTCACTAATAATACTGGTGGAGCACCGATGGCATCTTGTTGATTAATGGCTTGTCTAATTTGTTCAATAATGTGTTCGGCAAGTCCTGGTTCAAAATTATTGGTATTTTGTAGTGCTTGTAATAACAAACGTTCTAAATTGATATTTAATCCTATGACATTAATTGGATCATAGCCCGGGAACCATTGCTGTGTAATCACTCTGCCTAATGCTATTCTAACTATACTTAGTAATTGATAAGCGTCATTTTGGGTTGGTGCATGCTCGCAGATTGTTTCAATGATAGTTCGCATATCTCGAATTGATACTTTTTCGGCGATCAGGTTTTGTAAAATTTTATGAAAAGTGGTTAATGTCACAACGCCAGGAATAAAGTCTTCCACTAATTTAGGAATATCTTGTTTTATTCTATCGAGAAGTTCTTGGGTTTCTAAGCGCCCTAACAAATCGCCAGCAAATTGTTGTAGTAAATGATTAAAATGAGTAGCGATCATAGTGCTTGTATCTACAACGGTATATCCCAATATTTGAGCATTTTCTTTATCGTTTTCATCTATCCAAATTGCAGGCAATCCAAAAGCGGGTTCAGTCGTTGCAATACCCTCAATGGTTTCTGTTACATTACCCGGATTAATGGCTAACCATTTGTTATTAACAATTTCCCCGTTGCCTATTTCGCCACCTTTGATAAATATTTTATATTGATAAGGCGCTAACGAAAGATTGTCTCTTATATGCACCTGAGGGGGTAAAAACCCCAATGTTTGCGCAAATTTTTTACGTAAACTACGGATTCGCCCTAACAACTCACCGTTTTGAGTTTGATCGACCATTGGAATTAATCCATAACCCACTTCCATTGCTAATGTATCTTCAATATTAACATCAGACCATGTCGCTTCTATATTGGCCGGCGTGGTTGCTTGCACATTAGCTTGTTTAGGCGTGGTTGTCTGTTCTGTTTTTTTCTGTTTAGTTAGCCACCAAGCAATAATAGATAAAAAAGCTGTGAACAGTAAAAATACTAAATTTGGCATGCCGGGAATTAGCCCAAGTAAACCAATTACAACAGCGGTTAAAATCAAAACTTGTGGATTATTAAATAACTGCTTGAGCATCTGCTCACTGACATTGTCTTGTGATGTGACTCGAGTCACAATAACCCCTGCTGCTGTTGAAATAATCAGTGATGGTATTTGTGCAACTAATCCATCGCCAATAGTCAGCAACACATAGGTTTTACTCGCATCGGAAAGAGCCATATCATGTTGCATAACTCCTACCAATAAACCGCCAATAATGGTAATTGCCATGATAAGTAATCCGGCAATTGCATCTCCACGTACAAATTTACTGGCACCATCCATTGAACCATAAAAGTCAGCTTCTTGAGTGACTTCTGTACGACGAGCTTTGGCCTCATCTTCACCAATTAAACCTGCATTAAGATCGGCATCGATTGCCATTTGTTTACCTGGCATGCCATCTAATGCAAAGCGTGCTCCTACTTCGGCTATCCTGCCTGCACCTTTGGTGATGACCATAAAGTTAATAATGACCAAAATAATAAATACCACAATACCAATAGCAAAATTACCGCCAACTAAAAAGTGCCCAAAAGCTTCAATAACCCGTCCAGCAGCAGCGCTACCTGTGTGCCCTTTTAATAAAACGACTCGTGTAGAGGCAACGTTTAATGATAACCTTAATAAAGTTGCAAATAATAAAACGGTTGGAAATGCTGCAAAATCAAGCACTCGTTTAGTAAATAATGCCACAATTAATATAATAATTGATAAAGCAATATTAAATGTAAAAAACAGATCCAAAATAAATGCTGGCAAAGGTAATACCATCATTGAAAGAATCAATAAAATGAGCATTGGTCCAGCTAATATCTGATAGTGACCATTTTTTAATGTATTAATTGATAATAAATTAAGTAGTTTAGATTTAATCATAAGATTAGTTATTGCCTTTATTTATTTACGGATAGTGACTCTGGTACGGGTAAATTATTAGGTTTTACTGGTTTATTCCCACCATATTTATGCCAATGTTTTAATTGATATACCCAAGCTAAGATTTGAGCAACAGCGGCATATAGTTCGGTTGGAATTGTTTCACCTATTTCGCCGTGGCGATATAAAGCTCGTGCAAGCGGAGGTGCTTCTAATTGGGGAATGTCATGTTCACTAGCTATTTCTTTAATGCGCAGTGCAAGTTTGTCAGTACCTTTTGCCAATAACTTTGGTGCCATCATTGTTTTTTCATCATATTGCAAAGCAACGGCATAATGAGTTGGATTAGTAACAATAACATTGGCTTTAGTAACATCTTTCATCATTCTTCGTCTAGCGATCGCTTGTTGCATTTGGCGAATTCGCCCTTTAATTTGCGGGTTTCCCTCTTGCTCTTTAAACTCATCTTTGATCTCTTGTTTTGACATTTTTAATTTTTTTAAATTACTCCAAATTTGATAAAAAATATCAAATCCCACCATGGGTATTAACGATATAACGCTTAGCATTCCACAAAGAATGACTAACTGTATTGCTTTAGCTAAAGCATTATTAAAATACATATGTGGTAACGAAAGCATATTAGGGAAATGGTGCATTAAAAACCATGTTGAAGTCATAGCAATTAACATCACTTTAAGTATACTTTTTAACAATTCAGAAAAAACTTTAGTACTAAATATTCTGCCAAATCCAGATATTGGATTTAGTTTTTTAAAATTTGGCTTAATTGATTGAAAGCTAAATAGTAAACCACCTACACAAAGTGGCGCGAATATAGCAACAATAACCAAACCCAAAAAAATTGGGACTATTGACCAAAAACCCTTGGTTAACAAGTCAACTAAATTAAAGACGAGTAATTTATCATCACTTGTTTTATACGAAACTGTTATTGCTGTTCTTATGACTGCGATTAACTGATTAACTAAATGTGAGCCCAAAAACTCAAATAAAGTGATACCTATTAACAAGATTAACAACGAAGTTAATTCGCGAGATCGAGGGATCTGCCCCTTTTCTTTAGCCTTTTTTATTTTGCTATCGGTGGGATGTTCGCTTTTATCTAGATCATTATCGTCAGCCATGATGAAATTAAATAAAACTGCATAGTTTGATTAATATTTACAATGCTAACAGTATGAACTAATTACTAACGAGTTATTGGCTTAATAAGAGGGCATTTTTGGGGTATTTATCAGCTTTACCGAAAACAAATATCAATTCTCTTTAAACTTTAGCTCGTTTTGACGAGATAACGTCGGTTTTTTGATAGCCATTATTGGTATAAACAGTAGGACTATTTATACCTTTAAGGTAATTGATCGATTGCTGGGTTATATTCATACGATTTTGAATAATTAATCCGTTATCACGATTTATTTTTGATAGTAGTTTTGTTGTATCAGTGATTGATAGCCAATGTGCTGCAATTGTTGGATTGTCTTTATAAGGTGGTTGAACATTAAATTGTTTACTTAACTTTATGCGGTTTTCATCCAGTAACTTTAATTGAATTAGTAACTGACTTTTTTTATTAATAATTTCACTTAACTGATTTGTTAGGCTATTTTCAATTAATATTTTTTGCTCTGTTTGCAGAATTTCTGAAAGTGTTTGTAACATTTCTGTTATTTTGTTTAGGATGTTATTGAGTTCTAACATTTTTGTATTCCTGTAATTCTGACTTATCTTCAAATATGTTGTAGTAATTGTTTAATTAATTTATCTGCAATTTTATTGGTATCAATAGCCAATGTACCGTTGGTAATGGCTTGTTTTATTTTTTCAATTTTTTCCACATCAATATCTTTGTCAGTTGAATGTAAAAGATCCATTGAATTTTGAGTTATACTCACGTTAGTACTGATATTGGCACTGTTTTGGAGGGGTACAGATGCAGTCGGATTTTTTTGTTGTTCATTGACTACATCACAGTTAAGTAGTCTTGATATGGTTCTAACGGATTTTGTTGCATCTATACTCATAAAATACCTTTAATCAAATTTACGATTTAAGTGATTTGTTTAGTCTTATTATCGGCAATAATAAAAAAATCATTAATATTATTTATTGAAAATTATGACTCCTTGGTGAGTCAACGTACCTTCAACAATTTTGTTAGAATTTAGTTTAACTCTAATCTTCTCGTTTAATGCGGCATTGCCAAGTGTTTTTCCAGTAGTCGCTACCTCATAACCCCCACCACGAATTATTACTTTAATTATTTGTCCTGCTTTTACCAGCCAGCTGTTTTGGAGCATTGTTGTTTTTATTGGTTCGCCCGGATTGATATTTCGTAAAGCGATATGATTAAGGGCATCAACTTCATTGACAATAACCGCAGAAGATATTTTATCTAGCCGACCGGATTGAATGCGTATGTTATCTTTGCTAATTACTGTTCCTGCATGTATTGTTTGCTTAGCTACAATATAGTTACCTATAACAGCAACATGAATTTGGATAAATTTTTTCTTATTATCACATTGAGCACTAATCGTCATGTTGCCCCACTGCTTCTTTTTATTCAATAACGCAAGCACTGGTGTATCGCAATCTAATTTAGGTTTAGCGGTAGGATAAGTAATTATAATATTATCTACTTCATAGTTAAATTGTTGAGATATTAAATTATTTATCTGCTTATCAAGTGGATTAGCTAAACCTGTATTCCAGCTAAAAAGCATAAAAATGGCCAGTATTAATTTTACAGTTTTAATCATGTCTACTTATTTGGAATTATTCATAAACTGATTTTACTTTATGATTACATGAAATGAATCTTGAAATAAGGGCAATTTTTATCGTTATTTTCTCAATGACTTTTTTTTGATTCGCTTAAAATCCTAATTATCAAAAAAAAAGTGAGACGATTTTATGTTTGATAAATTGGATACATGGGTTAATTTTCACCAGCAAGCATTAAATATACGTGAAATGCGACAAAATATATTAGCGGCAAATATTGCAAACAGCGATACGCCTAATTATCAGGCTCGAGATATTGATTTTAATGCTGAGTTAAGTAAAGCGCTTAATAATCAGGCTAGCATTAATCATGTTAGATTGAATACTACCTCAAATCGCCATATCCAGATAAAAGCACCAATCGCACCTAATCAAAATATACTTTATCGTATTCCTTATCAAGCATCGGCTGATGGTAATACAGTCGAAATGGATCAAGAACGTACCTCATTTATTGATAATAGTATTCATTACCAAAGCAATTTAACCTTTTTAGGTGAGCAATTTAAAAATGTAATATCGGTGTTACAGCAAGGATAATAATAATGAGTTTTTCTATTTTAGCCATTTCGGGGTCCGCGTTAATGGCGCAAACCCAACGCATGAATGTCAGTGCCAGTAATTTAGCCAATGCGGATAGTATCACAAGCACTTCAGGTGAGGCTTATCGTGCTAAGCAAGTGGTTTTTCAGGTTGATGATAATGGGTATTCAAATCAAGTGGCTGGCGTTAAAGTTTCGCAAGTGATTGAAGATCCCGCACCAATGAATTTAGTTTATGAACCTAATCACCCTTTGGCCGATGCAAAAGGCTATATTCAAAAGCCTAATGTCGATGTAGTTGCTGAAATGGTGAACACCATTTCAGCATCACGTAGTTATCAAGCAAATGTCGAAGTGATTAATACGGCAAAAAATTTAATGTTAAAAACTCTCACATTAGGGCAATAAAAAGGGATAACTTATGGGTATAGCTAATGTTGCTGTTTCACAATCATCTGGAGTAAAAAGTGCGCAAGCAATTCAAAAAAGCTCATCGGATGGCAATTCGAGCAAAGAGTTACAAGATAACTTCTTAACACTACTTATCGCCCAGATGAAAAATCAAGACCCGACTAACCCAATGGATAATAGCCAGTTAACATCACAACTAGCACAGATTAATACTTTAGCTGGTATAGAGCGGCTTAATACCACGTTAGGAATGGTTTCAGGACAGATCGATGACAGCTTATCGGTTAATGCCAGCAACATGATTGGTAAAGGGGTCATGGTACCAGGTAACAAAATTTTAGTGGCAACTACAGAGCACGATGGGGCAGATACTGAAAAAGAAACCATCACAACCCCATTTGGATTCGAATTAGTTCGTGATGCGGATTCAGTGATTATTACTATCCAAGACAAAAATGGCAATGTGGTCCGCGAAGTTGATTTAGGCGCGATCCCAGCAGGGGTAAGCTCTTTCACATGGGACGGCATGCTCACAGATGGCACACTCGCACCAGACGGCAGCTATACTTTTTCAGTTAATGCCAGTTACGACGGGCAAAAAGTATCATCAACATCATTAACTTATTCAGTGGTATATGGTGTTATCAATAGCAAAGTTAATAATAAAGTATTACTAGATTTAGGAATACTCGGTTCAATTAGTATTGACGAAGTGCGTCAAATTCTTTAGAGGAGATAAAGTTCACATGGGATTTTCTCAAGCAGTAAGTGGCATGAATGCGGCATCAAAACAATTAGATGTCATTGGTAATAATATCGCTAATTCCGCAACCGTAGGGTTTAAAAGCGCAAGTATCTCATTTGCCGATATGTATGCCGGTTCAAAAGTAGGAATGGGCGTAAAAGTCGCTAGCGTGATGCAAAATTTCAATGATGGCATAACCACAACAACTAACAACAGTTTAGATGTCGCAATTTCTGGTAATGGTTTTTTCCGTTTAGTAGATAGTAGTGGACAAATTTACTATACCCGTAATGGACAATTTCAATTAGATGCTGAACGAAATATTATTTCGGCAGATGGACTACAACTGACAGGATACCTGGCAACTGGAACTCCGCCCCAAGTACAACAAGGTGCAGCGCCGGGGCCACTAAAAATTTCACAAGAAATGTTGAATGCTTCAGCAACAACAAAAGCCACTTTGCAAACCAATTTAAATTCAAATAGCAAAGTACCAATAAAACAACCCGTCAATGCCCTTGATGCAGACACATTTAATTATTCTACAACGATTACAACTTATGACTCCTTAGGTAATCAACGTAATGTTCAGCTTTTTTATGTAAAAACGGCTGATAACCAATGGGATGTCCATTGTCTTGATAGTAGTGACCCTAATGGCAGTTTACAAACAATTGGCCAAATGGAGTTTGACGCATCAGGAAAATTAATTAGTGATCCTGAAATGACTATTAACATTAATGGATTAAATGGATCTGCAGATAACACCTTTACTTTATCCTTGGCGAACAGCTCACAACAAAATATGGGTAAAGAAATGGGCAGCATTAAAACACCAATAGTTGATGGCTATGCACCGGGTGATTTAATTGGTTATAGCATTAATAACGACGGCTCAATTTATGGTGTTTATTCAAATCAACAAACCATGTTATTAGGTCAAATTGCTATGGCGGATTTTGCCAATGTTAACGGATTAGAATCAGCAGGTAACAACAATTGGCGATCAACCATCAAATCGGGCGGTGAAGTCTTGGGGGTTGCGAATTCAGGTACATTTGGTTCATTAGCCAGTGGCGCGCTTGAATCGTCAAATGTTGATATGAGTCAAGAATTAGTAAATATGATTGTTGCTCAACGTAATTACCAATCTAATTCACAAACAATCAAAACACAGGATCAGATCCTAAATACGTTAGTTAATTTGCGTTAATTTAAGGGTTATTTATGGATAGGGTTATTTATACGGCTATGTCGGCTGCGAGGCAAACGCTCAATCAGCAATCGATAACAACACATAATTTAGCTAATGTATCGACTTCGGGATTTCGAGCACAGTTAACCGCAATGAAAGCGGTACCGATTGTTGGCAATGGTATGGCGACACGAACGATGGTTGCTGCAACCACTCCAACTTTTGATTCGACTATGGGGGCATTTAATTATACTGGACGGAATATGGATGTCGCTTTAGAAGAAGATCATTGGCTAGCGGTACAATTAGCCGACGGCAGTGAAGCTTATACTCGCAATGGTGCAATCCAGATTGATGCAAACGGTGGACTCAATGTTCAAGGCTATCCATTAATTGGTGACAATGGTGTTTTAACGGTTCCTCAACAATCTAAAGTGAGTATAAGTAGTGATGGAACTCTCTCAGCATTGGGAGCAGGTGATAAACCAATCACTATTGCCCAAGTAGGAAAAATCAAAAAAGTACATCTTGAGCGCCATGAAGTAATACGTGGGGACAACGGTTTTTTTCAATTAACTGAAGAAGCTCGTAATGCACGAGGTGCAACATTAGAAGATAACCCAAAAGCAAAACTCATGTCGGGCGTATTAGAGGGCAGTAATGTTAACCCTGTTACGGCGATGGTGGATTTAATTAGCCATTCTCGTCAATTTGAAATGCAGATGAAACAAATTATCACTGCTGACGAAAATGCACAAAAAGCGAATCAAATTTTATCACTTTCATAAAAAGGAATAACAATGATTAAATCATTATGGATTGCCAAAACGGGATTAACGGCACAACAAATGAATATGGATATCATCTCTAATAATTTAGCTAATGTCAGCACCAGCGGTTTTAAACGACAACGAGCAGTATTTGAAGACTTATTATATCAAACCATTCGCCAACCCGGTGCTCAGTCTTCAGAACAAACAACATTACCGTCTGGATTACAAATTGGTACTGGCGTGCGTCCTGTTGCAACAGAGAGGGTTCACAGCCAAGGGAATTTAGAATTAACCGATAACAGCAGTGATATAGCTATTAATGGACAAGGTTTTTTCCAAGTGCTACTACCCGATGGCACACAAGCTTATACTCGTAGTGGTGCATTTCAGGTTAACCAAAATGGTCAACTTGTTACCGCATCTGGATATGAAATACAGCCAACAATCAATATTCCAGCCAATGCCATCAAAATGACCGTTGCCCGTGATGGTATCGTTAATGTAACCCTAGCCAACCAATCAGCTCAAGTACAAGTTGGTCAATTAACATTACATACTTTCATTAATGAAACAGGTCTTGAAAGCATGGGCGAAAATCTTTATTTAGAAACTGAAAGCTCAGGCTCACCAACCGAAAACACCCCAGGGTTAAATGGTGCAGGTTTGTTATATCAAGGTTATACCGAAACCTCTAACGTTAATGTTGCTGAAGAGTTGGTGAATATGATTCAAGTCCAACGTGCTTACGAAATTAACAGCAAAGCGATCTCAGCATCCGATCAAATGCTACAACGCTTAAATCAACTATAAAGTTAACAACATGATAAGCATATTGAAATATTTTTATATTCTCATTGCATTGTGCCTAATCGGTTGTGCTCAATTACCTAAAAAAGCATTGGTTGATGGGCAAACGAGTATTGTTCCGCAAATGCCTGAAATTGTGAACACCAGCGGATCAATTTATCAGGCTGCTCAGCCCACGAGTTTTGGCTATCAGCCTATGTTTGAAGATCGCCGTCCGCGTAATATTGGTGATGTATTAACTATCGTTTTACAAGAAAACGTCAGCGCAAGTAAAAGCTCATCGGTTAATGCAGGACGAAATGGTTCGGTGAATTTAGGTGTAAAAACAGTGCCTAAATTTTTAGATGGCTTAGTCGGAAGGGGCAAAGCCAATACCGAAATGTCTGGCGGCAATGACTTTAAAGGGGCTGGAGGCGCTAATGCAAAAAACACCTTTAATGGCACCATTACCGTCACCGTTCAAGATGTCATGATCAACGGCAATTTAAAGGTTATTGGTGAAAAGCAGATAGCAATTAATCAAGGCACCGAATTTATTCGCTTTTCTGGTATTGTTAATCCAAGAACCATTAACGGCAATAATACTGTTATCTCGACTCAAGTTGCTGATGCACGTATTGAATATGTTGGTAATGGGTATATCGATGAAGCACAAACGATGGGCTGGCTACAACGCCTATTTTTAAATCTGTCCCCTTTTTAATGAGTATCATTATGCTAAAAAAGTTGCGTATTTTTGTTTGTTTTATCTTTATGATGATATTAATCGTCCCAGCAAGCTATGCTGAACGCATTCGCGATTTAGTTACCATTCAAGGCGTAAGGGAAAACGCGCTAGTCGGTTACGGTATTGTTGTCGGGCTAGATGGTACTGGCGATCAAACATCACAGACACCTTTTACTATTCAAAGTATCACTAATATGCTATCTCAATTAGGTATTACCGTACCATCGGGCAGCAATATGCAATTAAAAAATGTTGCAGCGGTCATGGTCACGGCAAAATTGCCGTCTTATTCACGAGTTGGACAACAAATTGATGTTGTAGTGTCTTCGCTCGGTAATGCCAAAAGTCTGCGTGGTGGCACATTAGTCATGACACCACTAAAAGGCGCCGACAATCAAGTATACGCCATTGCCCAAGGCAACCTTTTTGTAGGGGGAATGGGGGCAAGTAGCAAAGGAAGCAGTGTCAGTGTTAACCAAACAGCAGGCGCAACTATACCTAATGGTGCAACGATTGAACGTGAATTAGCCACTCATTTAGATGAGCAAGATACTATCCACCTGCATCTTAACCAATTCGACTTTACCCGAGCTCTCAAAATAACAGATGCAATTAACCGATTACAAAAAAATAGCGCAGTCGCCCTAGATGGCACCACAGTGTCTATAAAAATGCCCAAAGAAAGCCAAGCACGCGTACAGTTTTTATCTAAAATACAAAATTTAGAAATAGGTAGCACACCTATTTCTGCCAAAGTAGTTATCAATACGCGAACAGGCGTTGTTGTCATGAATCAAAAAGTACAGCTTGATAACTGTTCGGTAGCCCATGGCAACTTATCTGTTGTAGTGAATAACAAACTCAACGTAAGCCAACCTAACACCCCACTTGCGGGTGGTGCAACTGTGGTAACACCTGAAACAGAAATCGGCATTGAGCAAAGTGGTGGTGCATTACACAATTTGGCGGCAGGAACAGACTTAAATCATGTCATTAATTCACTCAACTTATTAGGTGCAAACCCGACCGAATTAATGTCGATTCTTGAAGCACTGAAATCGGCAGGTTGTTTACACGCAACGCTTGAAACAATTTAAAGAATATGGCTTATGAATAATACAATTGGTCAATCAATTAACCGTTTTGCTTATGATTTATCTGGGCTAAACCAACTAAAACGCAGTGCAATAAATGGTTCATCAGAAAGTGTTAAACAAGTGGCTAAGCAATTTGAATCACTGTTTATCAACATGATGATGCAATCCATGCGTAAAGCAGTGCCTGAAAGTGGCTTATTTAGCCAATCTGCCACACAGCTGTTTACTTCCATGTTTGATCAACAAATTGCCCAACAAGCTGCGGGAAAAGGATTTGGATTAGCCGACATCATTACCAAACAATTAACTCATAATACATCGCCATCGACAAAGGTGAATTTACAATCGAATGCAAGTAACACCCAGCAACATCTTCGTTTAGCGCAATCTTTATTTAGTGATAACTCATCGAACATCACCCCCCAAGCGTTGGGGCAAATGCTTTATCGTAGTCATAAAGAAACTCAAACTACCAAGCAAACTAGCTCTACGCATGAATTATCATTACAAACACCAATAAAAGGTGATAAGGAAGAACACATTGTTAAATTTGTAAAAGACTGGCTAGAGCCCGCCAAACAGGCGGCAAAAAATTCTGGCATTCCTTATGAAGTCATTATTGCACAAGCCGCATTAGAAACTGGCTGGGGGCAAAAACAGATCAAAACCGCAAATAACCAATCAAGCCATAACTATTTTGGTATCAAAGCAACCGCATCATGGAGTGGGGATTCTACACGGTTAATCACGCAAGAATTTTTGAATAATAAAATGATTAAAATCGAAGATGATTTTAGAGTCTATAATAGCAAACAACATGCACTGACTGACTATATCCATTTATTAACCCAAAGCCCTCGTTATCGTGCTGTCGTCAATGCGCCAGATGCCAGAACGGCAGCTAAAGCTCTACAAGCGGCACATTATGCCACTGATCCAAATTATGGCGACAAACTAATTCAAATCATCAGCCGCATTGAACAAATCGCCGAAACTAATCCGCCAACAAAGGTGATGGGCTTTAAGCAAATTGCGTTTAATTAACAGTAGTTTGCTAGGTTCAAAAATAACCAAATAAAAACTTGAATAAAATAAATGGTTTTTCTGACATTTTTTATTGAGGATTGAGTTTGGGGATAGTGGTTTTGGGCATTTTTGATTTAGCTATTCAAAATAGCTACAGCCAACCTATTCCATCCGCCAAAACAAAAAGGCATTATTTTTCATCAAAAATCGGTTAGAAAATGTATTGATTTTATTAAAGTTTTTTATAAAAAACAAACATCCCCAAAATCCAAGATAACCCCACTCATCAAACCTTACAACAAAAAAGAGAAAAAAAGGAGGCATTACGCCTCCTTGAATGGAATGAATCGCTTTGACGATTTTGGGTAAAATCACATTACACAATCAAAATAACAACGCTTTATTTCATTTGAAACAGCGACATACTTTGCATTGTCATAAAGGTATATTGTGCCGCTTGTAAATTGGCTTGCAGTAACGCATATTCTGAAATAGCATCGTACCAATCGACATCTTCAAGCTGGCTTATTTGAGTTTGAAATTCAATATCTAGTGTTTCACCTAGTGCGGTTAACCGATCGATTTCGGCTAATACCGAACCGCCCTCAGCCCTTACGGTCGAAATATTGCTAAACGAATTATCGATGCCATTGCGAGCTTTTGATAATCCAGTTCTAAATTCTTCAACGCTTTTTTCATTATCATAATCTAAGTCTGTTTTTAACGCTTCAAGCGCATAATCAATGCTTGCAAAAATATTACTTTCTGCAGGTGAACCATCAGCATTTTTGACATTTGCCCCAGTCATAAAGACTTTTATACCAGTAAAGCTTGCTGCGACTTCTCTTGAGTCATCAATAAATACATTTACTGATGTTGTTCCGCCGATGTAATTCACTTCTCCAGATTCGCTTACCACAAAAGGTGGTGTGTCATTTTTTTGACCGGCAAAAATATAGTTGCCATTGGTATCTTTTGAGTTAGCTAATGCGAGCAGTTGATCTTTTAAGCCTTGTAATTTATTGGCAAGATCAAGTCTGTTTTCTTCATTTAACGTTTCATTGGCTGCATACACTAAAGTTTCTTGGATCGTTTGGATAACGGTATTCACTTCTGACAAGAGCGTATCTTGGCGACTTAGTGTTTTTTCGGTGCTTTCACGCGTAGCTTGATACTGTTGATTTTGTGCTTGGGCTTGTTTTAATATTAATGATTGTGATACGCCCATTGGATCATCAGAAGGCGTTAAAATCTTCTTGCCAGTGGCTAAATGTAAACCCGATTTTTGCCATTTGCTATTGGTGTTTAAAATACTTTGTAAATTTTTTTGATATAGCGAATTGGTGCTAAGGCGCATTTTTTATTCCTTTATCCTTTTATTATTTGGTTAAACCTAAAATGGTATCAAATAGTGTTGTGGCGGCATCAATCACTTTTGCATTGGCTTGGTAATACTGCATATAGACCTGCATTGAGATATATTCTTCTTCAATATTAACCCCAGATATTGATTGATTTTGTTCGTAAATTTGTTGGGTTATATTTTTTGTTGATTGTGCAGAAATTTTTGCTGTTTGGGTTTCACTGCCGATGTAACTAACTAACGTTGTGTAAGCACTTTTTAAGGTCGTTGTACCATTCACTAGTTTTTCATTTTGAATAGCTAATAATTTTGCTACATTACGGTTATCACCAGCACCGTTTTCATCATCATTAATACCTGTTGCCAGTTTATTCACATCTTTGACTAATAACTGTAATGATGAGGCAATATCAGCAACGGGTTTAATCATAAAAGAATCGCCTGCCATAGCATTACCATTTATCTCGATAGATAAGCCATCAAAAACTAATTTACCTTCTTCAATTTGAGGTGTGATTTGTTTGTGATCAGATAATCTTGTTACAACCCAATTGTTGCCATCGAATTCTATTTTATAATCCGAGGCTTTAACTTCGGTCACTGATGTAAACTCAATTTTAGCCGTGGCATTCCCTTGGTTTTTAGTGTTAGTTATACAACTTGGTTTGTTGTAATCAAATAGTTTTTCGCCCTGATTACCATGAATATCCACTCCTGACATATGCACTTCATTAAAACGTTCTGCTAAATTGAGAGCAATTAATCCCAGTTGATTACGTGATTCAGTTAGTGGGCCATCACGAAACGTTAATAGTCCATTTAATGAGCCTGATGTGATGTTCTGACTAGTCAGTTCTTGAGTAGCGCCAGAAGGGTGTGTATAAATAATGGTATTGAGTGCTGGATCATCTGCCGAAGGTTGTACGGTTAATACGTTAGCACATGAGCCTTGCACTAAATTTAAACCATTTTCTAACGACAAATTATATTGCCCATTTTGCTCTGTGACGGTAATACCAATGATCTCACTTAAGTCATTAACCAGTTGATCTCGTTGATCAAGTAATGCGTTGGGTTCATTGCCACCATCTACTGTCTGTAGTTTGGATATCTTTTGGTTGAGTTCGGCAATTTGCTGAATGTAAGCATTAACTTTGTCGACATTCGTGTTTAATTCGGTATTAATATTGGCGATTTGATTTTTTAAATTTGTTTCTGTTTTATTAAATTGACTTGTTAACGAGGTAAGATCACTAATCACCGTTTGCTTTGTTGAAGCATCGCCAGCATTTGAAGCTAACTTATTTAAGCTGGCAAAAAGGTTGTTAAGTTGTGATGAAACGCTGTTATCGTTTTCTGCCAGTAGGTTATCAACTTTTGATAATTCATTATAATACGTTTTAATCGCACCATTTTGCGATTGTGATTGACGCAGTTGCCCGACCACAAAATGGTTAAAGGCACGATTCACTGATGAGACAGTAACACCATTACCCACAAAACCAAAACTATGTTGAGTGCCATTGGCTTGGCTTAAAACTTGTTGCTGGCGATTGTAGCCTTTTGTATGAGCATTACTGATATTATTGCTAATTACATTAAGCATATTTTGTGCTGCATTCAATCCACTAATACCTGTATTCATTAATGAATTCGCCATAAAAATCCCCTCAATATCGTTTTAGTTAATAACATCAATTAAAAATAAGTTATTTTTTATATCGGCTTAAATTCTCAAAAATTTAATTATTTTTACGAGTATTTCGAAAAATTTTTAAATGATGCCATTTCTATTTTTAAAAATGGTCGTTATTCTGGTTTTAGCTGTTGTGATTGCCTTAAAAAATCGATACCAGTCATGTTATTTTCTTCTTCAATATACTGTTGTGCAGTTTTATTTAAAATTAAGATACTGATACGCCGGTTGGCATCTTTGCTGTAGTTAGGATTGTTTAAACTAACGGTATCGGCTAAGGCTATAATACGAATAATTTTGTTGGAATCTAACCCTCCGACAATGAGTTCCCTCCTTGAGGCGTTAGCTCTATCTGCCGATAATTCCCAGTTACTGTAGCCACGATCACCCGTTGTGTATTGGCGTTCATCGGTATGACCAGACAAAGTGATCTTATTAGGTAATGAATTTAAAATCGGCGCTAAAGCATGTAAAATTTCTTGCATATCGGGATCAATCGTTGTGCTGCCAACGTCAAACATAGGTTTATCGTCAGAGGCTAAAATTTGAATTCGTAATCCCATTTGAGTTAATTCAACAATCAAATTCGGTGCTAACTTTTTTAAACGAGGGTCGATTTCAAACATTTCAAAGATTTTTTTTGCTGTTTCGATTAGCTGTATTTTTTCAAGTTGTTGTTTTTCTAATTCATTGTGTAATGAGTTTGAAACACTGTTTTTTTCTTCACCTATTTGTTGGCTTACATCATCGCCACCACCGGGAATAGGACTTTCACTATCACTAATATTCTTGCCACCATTTTGACCAAGGATTAATGGTGTTCTAAAATATTCGGCAATACCTTTTAATTCTTGTGGTGTAGATGTCGAAATCAACCACATAACTAAAAATAAAGCCATCATCGCCGTCATAAAGTCGGCATAAGCAATTTTCCAAGAACCACCATGATGACCACCGCCATGCCCTGATTTTTTCTTAATAATTATTCTTACAGATTTATCTTTCATTACTGATTATTTTCATTTTTATTGAGATTTTTATCTTTAATTTCTTGGATATATTTTTCCAATTCAAAGAATGATGGTCTTTCATGAGAAAATAGTGTTTTTCGTCCAAATTCAATACAAATTTGCGGTGAATAATCATGCATACTGGCAATAAGTATCACTTTTGTACACTCTAGGATTTTGGCCATATCAGCATTTCTTTGCTTTAATAAGGCGGCTAGTGGCGAAACAAATCCATAAGCAAGTAAGATCCCTAAAAAAGTTCCGACCATCGCATGGGCAATAAGCTCTCCAAGTTCACTTGCAGGCCTATCCGCTTGCGCAAGTGTATTTATAACGCCCATTACAGCTGCAACAATCCCAAACGCCGGTAAGCCATCACCAATTCCCGAAATAGCATCAACAGGCTTTTCAAGTTCATGGACGAATGTTTCAATTTCTTCACTCATTAGTGTTTCAATTTCAAATACATCCATATTGCCACTAATCATCAGTCGTAAGTAATCAGTAATAAAATCACAGATTCTTGGATTAGCTAAAATTAATGGATACTGTTTAAACAATTCACTTTCCTGCGGATTATCAATATCTGCTTCAATAGATAACCCTCCACTTTGGCGGATCTTTGTCAAAATGCTATACATTAAATTGATCAGTGTTAGATACAGTTTTTTATTATATTTAGATGTTTTAAATAATTGCCCCAACGCTTTGAGTGTGGCTTTTATTGTTTTTTGTTCATTACTGACAATAAAAGCACCAATAGCAGCACCACCAATAATTAACAATTCAAGTGGTTGAAACAGCACGGCTAAATAACCGCCACTTAGTACATAACCCAGTAGTGCAGAGGCGATAACGACAATATACCCTATAATTATTAGCATTGACTTTCTTCTTTATCTATAAAATAACAGTTAAATTGATTTACTATTTTTAATATTTATTCAAGCAGTTATCTGGTGTGAAACTGATGAGTTTAAATGACTTTGTTTTGATAATACTTTCAGGCATTTTTCGTCATTTTCTTTTTTGGTTTTATTATTCTTATCTGCTCTTGACGGTGGTTGACATAAACTGCATGTAAACGTATTTTGTGGGTGATAAGCGTGCGTAATAAAAAGCCCACTACATACCGTACAACATGATTGTTGCATGATATTTTTTTCGACAAATTTAACTAAAATCCAAGCTCTGGTTAAGCCTAAAATAGGTTCATCTTTATGTGAAACTGGGCATTGTTCTAAATAAAGTTGATAGGCTTTTAAGATCGTTTGAATGCCTGACTTTAAACCATTTCTAACTAAAAAAGAGTAAGCATTATAGAAAATACTAGCATGAATATTCGGTTCCCATGTCATAAACCACGAGGTTGAAAAAGGTAATAAACCTTTAGGTGGTGGGCAACCTTGAATTTCTTTATAAAGTTTTATTAATTTATTTCGACTCAAATTAGTTTCACTTTCCAACATTTGGATTCTTCCACCAAGAGAAATTAATTTGATAGCAAGTTGGGTTTCTTGATATTTCTGAATAATACTTGTACCTGTCATGTTAGTTCCTTAGCTATTTATTGATTGAATCTAATAGCAAACTAGATAAAAGAATACCTGTATGCATCTGTTTTATATCTCTAACGCGGGATTCTTCTGTTAGTTTTTTCATCATTTCTGCATTTTCAAATCGTAGTTGAAAAATTAATTGATTTGTTTCTGATAAAACTAACATTTGAGAGGTACTTAAACCGCTAAGTATATCTGCCGTTTCTTCATCAATACCCAATCGATACATGGCCATAACTTTATCTTTTTCAATCATTTTCTGGCTCAACAGTAATGCTGACAGGTTTAAATGATGTATACACTTAAGAACATCGTCGTCTAATATATTGCCCAATTTAGTCACCAATTTATATTTGCTGGTTTTCGCATAAAAAAACGAAAAACAGGTAAAATTAAAAAAGAAATTATTTTTTTTCGCTTAAAATTACATTTTTAAATTGAAAAGGTCAATAAAAAAATCATTTCAATTTATTTTCGATTGATTACACTTTATTTAATTTCTTTTTTTATTGTTTCTAAAAAGTAACCTTACTTTGTATTCTTTTTATTGCTTGGCTATGCAATTGGCTCACTCTTGATTCGCTAATATTCATTACATTACCAATCTCTTTTAAATTTAGATCTTCTTGGTAATAAAGTGATAAAACAAGTTTTTCTTTTTCTGGTAAGTTTTCAATTTGGTGGATAACGGTATTACGAATTTCCTCATCTATTATGGTCAAAAAAGGATTATTATCTTCTTCATATTCAATAATGGAATCAATGTTATCACCCAATTTCTTATGAATTTCATCGTATGAACATATTTGGCTAGTATTTGAATCTAATAAAATTTTGTGGTATTCACTAATAGGCAATTGTAAATATTGGGCAATTTGCTCATCGTTAGGTGGTGTACCTAACTTTTGTTCTAATTCATTCATTGCAGTTGTGACATCTTTTATTTTTTTACGCGTTTGCCTTGGCAACCAATCACGGCTACGTAGTTCATCGAGCATGGCGCCTTTAATTCTTGGTACGGCAAAGGTGGAAAACGTATTACCTTGAGAGATGTCATAACGTTTTATTGAGTCTAATAAACCGATATAGCCAACTTGTAATAAATCATCAAGTTCAACCGTTGCAGGTAAACGAACCGCTAATTTTAATGCTTCATTGCGAACCAAATGAATATATTGTTTCCAATCGATTTGGTTTATTACACCCTGTGAGTTATACAAGCTATTATCCATTTTTTGAACCAATGCTATAAAAATGCTTCACAGTATTATGACGATAGTTGGTAAATTTAATGGGCAGAATAACGGGATAAAAAATAGTTAATTATCATTATTAGCCATAACGGCATTATAAAAATACCGTTATAGCTATATGACAAAGGTAGAATGATCAAAAATAGATAATCAGAATTATTGTAATAAAGAAAGTACTGATTGTGGTACTTGGTTAGCTTGTGCTAATACAGATGTACCTGCTTGTTGTAAAATTTGACCACGAGTCATGTTTGATACTTCTGTTGCATAATCCGCATCTTCAATACGGCTACGAGCAGAACTTAGGTTATTTACAGTATTGTTAATGTTGGTTACTGTTGATTCGAAACGGTTTTGCACCGCACCAAGTTGTCCTCGTAATGCATCAATTTTTGATAATGCAGCATCAATTGTTTTTAATGGATCTTCTGTTGGTGAACTTGATACATTAAATGCATTTAAACCAAGTTCAGTGCTATCAATTTTTTTCAAATTGATTTCAATGGTTTCGCCGTCGTTTGCGCCTACTTGAATTTTAAGGGTTTTGTCTTCAGATAATACTTTAGAACCATTGAAATCAGTTTGTTTAGAAACACGATCGATTTCATCTAAACGTTGATCGATTTCGTTTTGAATTGATACTAGATCGCTTTCAGAGTTAGTACCATTTGCTGCTTGAACGGTTAATTCACGAATACGTTGTACGTTGTTGTTGATTTCGTTTAATGCACCTTCTGTTGTTTGTGCAAGTGAAATACCATCATTTGCATTACGAGCAGCTTGCGTTAACCCTTTGATGTTTGATGAAAAACGGTTAGCGATTGCTTGACCTGCTGCATCGTCTTTTGCGCTGTTAATACGCATACCTGATGAAAGGCGCTCGATAGATGTGCTAAGAACGCTTTGAGAATTGTTAAGGTTGTTTTTTGCCATTAAAGACATTGTATTAGTATTAATTACTTGTGCCATTTTTATCTCCGATAATATAAACATTAAAATCAACTAGATATTGAAATTTGTTTCAACATTTTTGCTGATGAATAACTTATCGGTAGAAAAATTAGGAACTTTAATATTTTTAATGATTATCTTTTAAAAAATAAAGCCATTCAGTAAAAATAAAACAATTATATTCAAATAAATCATTCTATTATGAATTTTATTAATTAATTTTTTAATAATTGTTTTTGCGCAAAAAATAGTAACTTTATTGCTTATTAAATAAATATTGAAATGATAACTAAACTTTTAGCAAGGTTGGCCGATATACAAACTATTAAATAATTTGTTATAGGTAGACTAAATTATGGCAATGAGTGCATTAGGAATAGGTTCGGGAATCGATCTTGGTGAAATTTTAAAGCAATTAGAAGCGGCTGAAAAAACACGCTTAACACCCATTACCACACAACAAAAAGCGATTAATGCAAAAATTAGTGGTTTTGGTAAATTAAAAAGTGCATTGACAACATTTAATACAGCAACGGCAAAACTTCAAAAAAAAGAGTTATTTCAAAGCCGTATAGCGACAGGTAATAACGATTATTTTTCAGTAAAGACAAATAGCAAAGCGGTTTTAGGCGATTATGCTGTGACGGTTGATCAATTGGCGACATCGCATAGTGTTGCAACATCGGTAATCAACGACAAAAATGCGCTATTAGGTAATGATAATGAAACACGAACCATCACTATTGAACAGGCGAATGGTGACAAACTTAATGTAACGTTATCTAAAGATGAAACATCGTTAGAAGCAATAGCTAACGCCATAAATAATGCCGAAGTGATTAATGAGGATGGCAAAAAAATCCCTTCAACAATGAATGCTGCAGTTGTTCGTTCTGGATCAGATAATTACCAATTAGTGATTACCTCGAAAGAAACGGGTGAAAAGCAAACCATTACGTCAATTTCGTCAGACGATGATAAGTTAAATAATATCATTGGATTTGATATTAATCAGCCTAGTAGTGGTATGACCGAAGTTGCAAAAGCGCAAGATGCTAAATTGACGTTTAATGGTATTGCCATCACAAGTAGTTCTAATACCGTCAAAGAGGTTGTTGCCGGTGTTGATATAACATTAAAAGCAACCACAACAACTAGCCAAAACCTTACCATAAGTGCAGATAACGAAAAGGCAGAAGAGGCCATTAAAGAATGGGTTGAAGCCTTTAATCAACTGCAAACAACCATGTCAACGCTAACCAAATTCACCGCAGGAGAGACTAACTCTAACGAATTAAACAGTAGTAATGGCCCTTTGATTGGTGATTCAACGCTACGTAATATTGACCAGAGTATTCGTTCAATCTTTGCCAAAGGACAAGCGGGCGAGTTTTCAGTATTGTCGCAAATTGGTATTACCATGGATAAAAGTGGTCAGCTAACAGTCAAAGAAAATGAACTAAAAAAGGCACTTAATGAAAACAGTGACGCTGTTGCAACATTATTTATTGGTGATGGTAAAACGACGGGGATAGCTAATGAGGTTTTTACAAAAGTGAGTGGATTTATTGATAGCGATGGCATGATTGATTCGGCAACCAATGGCTTAAATTCTACGTTAAAGTCATTAGATAAACGTCATGAACAAGTAAGTAGCTCTATTGAGCAAACTGTTGAACGTTATCGAGTTCAATTTACTAAATTAGATATCTTAATTAACTCATTAGATAGTATGAGTAATTATTTAACAACACAATTTGACATGATGGCAAACTTAAAAAAATAGAGGGGAATAATGTATCAGTTAGGTTCTAAAGCCTATGAGCAAGTAAATTTAGAAACACGTGTTAGCCAAGCTTCGCCCCATCAATTGATTGTATTATTATTTGATGGTGCATTACAGGCAATTCGCTTAGCGAGCTTATATCTTCAAAAAGGTAATATTGCTGGTAAAGGAACAGCAATTTCTAAAGCAATTAACATTGTTGATAATGGTCTTAAAGGCTGTTTAGATTTAGAAAAAGGGGGGGAAATCGCAGAAAATTTAGATCGTCTGTATCACTATATTAGTCAACAGTTAGTTTTAGCCAATTTACATAACGATAAAGAAAAACTGCAATCTTGTTACGATTTGTTAAACAATATTGCCGAATCTTGGCGAGAAATTGCAAAATAAAAAAGGGTGATTATGAAAGGAAGTAAATTATTAGAACAATACGAACAATTTAATTATGTTGTTGAACAAATGTTGATAAATGCCCAGAATGAAAACTGGGATTTATTGTTGAGTTGGCAGGCGAAATACCTTCAATTATCGAAAGGTATTATGTTGGTTGATGATTTTTCGAAAATTGAAAACATGCCATTGCAACATCAAGACATTATTCGAATGTATATCAAAAATATACTTAGCTATCAGCAGCAATTAACTCAATTAATGATTACTCGTCATTCTCAGCTTAGAGAGTTGATTGGTAAGCATGCCGATTATCAAACTAAAATCGGTAGCTATCAAAAAATTGCCTGTTTAATGTAAGTTTGTGGATGCTTTGCTTGAATTTTATTCTTCGATAAAAATCAAGCAAGCACCTCATTAAACCGCCTTGACCAATATTTTGATTTAAAATAATTAATTCTTTGTTCTTTGCGTGTTTGTCTTATTCTTTTCGTAAAAAAAGGCAACAGTATAATTGGCAATCTTTGATTGTGATGATCTCACTAATTCTTTTGTGGATAAAAATGAGCAGCAATAACAATCCCTCCTTTTATAATAAATTACTTCTGTTATAGAAAATCGATTAAGTGATGTTAGAACAATGAATTGTCCTAATATTGGGGAATTGAGATGCTGTTCATTTAAGGAAGTATTGGCTTTTTTAGTATTACCATTTTTAAATTTTGGTTTATTTCCTTAGTGAATTTTATCCAATGTGGTACAGAAAAACAGTTATGACATACAATGTGCTTGTACTGGTGCTTCGTATCTTTCGCAATAAGCTGCTCCCTTGGCATAAAGAACAATGTAATGATTGGTTCCCGCATATTCGCAGACTAAATACGGCTTTATTTGTGGGGTAAGTTCCCATATTACTTTTTCTTTTTTAAATTCGGGTACTAAATCTACTTTATTACAGATTGGACCATCAAATAGTTTGGCATTATCAAGCTGGTAAACGTGGTGTCCATCAGAAAAAGTTGCAGGGCAACTCACAACAGGGGATTGAGCATGGCAATTGATTGATACTATGCTAAGTAATAGGCTAGTTAATAATATTGTTTTTTTGAATGTTATCACTTTGAATCCTTTATGTATTTCATTGATTGTTTTTTTATTAAATGATGGCATTATGTCGTTATTTTTTTAAATAGTATAGTAAAAATGGTAAAGTTTTTTGAGCCATCAGTTGATAACGAAAATAATATATTTAGCAGTACAACAAGCATCAACAATATGAGCGATGCTTATTTTAAAATTGAATGGTGTGGTGAGTTGATTATCGCATTTAGACTAAAATTAATGGTTATTTGTAAAAGTAAAATGCAAAATTTAGGATATGGCAATTATATTCGATATCATTAATTAGACATTCATATTCATAATTTCTTGATAAGCAGCAACCAGTTTATTGCGCACTTGAATACCAAACTGTAATGAAACCGATGATTTTTGCATATTAACCATAACCTCGTTCAATGAAATATTCGCCTCTCCCATTTCAAAAGCTTTGGCTTCATTATTTGCCTGTATTTGTAGTTGACTGATGTTATCTAAAGCGGTTTTTAATTCTGCAACAAAGTTTTTATCTGCAAAATGCGTTTTTGAAGATATTGACGTTGATTCATTTAAATTAGTGAATTCAATTGGATTGAATGTGTTGATTGTATTCATTTTGATAACTGCTTTTTAGCTCTTTTGTTACTGTATGGCTAAATTTAACATATAAATAAAAAACCAAAGGGTTTAAGTAAGGGAAAAACTGCACGCTTTTCTCGCCATTGAATTTTTCAAATACATGGATAATAACCACCGAGTTAATCTAAATAGTTTAGAATTAGGATGTCTATGACTAGTCAAACAGTCAATAACAAAGGTGAATCAATATTCAGTAAGTTACCCTTTGCAAATCAGTTAAAACAAAACACAAAAATGGCATTGTTAATTGCTGGTGTCATTATGATAGCGATGATTAGTTTTATCTATTTATGGGCTAAAGATGAATCATATAGTGTTTTATTCAGTAATTTAAGTGATAAAGATGGTGGCGAAATTATTAGTCAGCTTGATAAGATGAATATTCCTTATCAATTTTCTGCTTCTGGCTCAGCTATCTTAATTCCGCAAGACAAAGTTTACGACACACGTTTACGGATTGCACAACAGGGATTACCTAAAGGCGGATCAGTTGGTTTTGAATTGCTCGATAAAGAAAGCTTTGGTATGAGCCAATTCAATGAACAAATCAATTATCAGCGAGCATTAGAAGGCGAATTATCCCGAACAATATCTATTATCAGTAGTATTGATGATGCGAGAGTGCACTTAGCAATGCCTAAACCGTCGTTATTTGTTCGCGAGCGAAAATTTCCCTCAGCTTCGGTCGCATTAACATTACTACCAGGACGAACTTTATCACAAGGCCAAATCGATGCCATTATTCACTTAATTTCAAGTAGTGTGCCAGAATTACAAGCAGATAAAGTAACCATTATTGATCAGCATGGTCATCTGTTAACAGGGGAAGGCTATCGTGATAGGAATACAAATGTCGCCCAACTTGAATTTAGTGAGCGGATTGAAAACAGTATTCGTCAGCGAGTAGAAAAAATTATCACACCTATTTTAGGTAAAAATAATGTTAAAGTGCAAGTCAATGCCGATGTCGACTTTAGCCGACAAGAATCGACATCAGAAACTTATGACCCTAATAGCGATATTGCGAATCAAACAATTCGCAGTAAGCAACAAATGGAAAACCATCAATCAACTAAAAGCTACGGTATTGGCGGAGTGCCTGGTGCACTATCTAATCAACCTGTACCGATATCTAGCGCACCGATTGATGAAAACGAAACAAAAACTGCATCGACTGAAAAGGCAGATAAACAACAGCCTTACAATTTACAATCAAATAATACTGTGAACTTTGAAGTAAACCGACAAGTTATACACAGTCAAATACCTGAAGGACGAATTAAACGCTTATCTGTCGCTGTTTTAGTGAATTATAAATTTGTCACAATCGAGCCAGATAATGCAGAAGCTGCATCTGACGATAGCCAACCACCAGCTAGTACTGAGCAGTGGGTAAAGCTAGATAATGATGAACTGAAAAATATTGAACTTTTAGCCCGCCAAGCGATGGGGTTTTCAGATTTACGCGGTGATTCACTCACTGTCGCTAACTTAAAATTCACCGATCAAGAATTGGACGAAAGCAACGGCTTAGCGTTTTGGAAAACTCATGAGTTTTATGAGGGAGTTAAAACTGCTGGTAAGTACTTGATTTACATTTTAGTTATCTGGTTCTTGTGGCGCAAAGTGTTCCATTCACTGTGGATAAAAGTACAACGGCAGTACCACATTTTTAGTGATAAAACCACTAATGCATCAACTAACGTTGAAGAAAAATTAGATTATAAAGCGCACAGCAAGCAGCAACAAAAAATATTTGAAGATAACATGCAGCAACAGCAATACATCCGCAAAATTGTCGAAAAAGATCCTCGTGTTATGGCATTGATAATTCGTGGTTGGATGAGTAAGGAGGACACAGAAAAATGAATTTAAGTGAATCTCAAAAAGCCGCCACAGTATTAATGGTATTAGGCGAAGAGCTTGCTGCAAAAGTGATGCAGTATTTAAGTTCGAAAGAAGTGCAACAAATCAGTAGCGCAATGATGTCGTTGCCCCAATTGTCTCAAGAACAGTTAAAAAATATACTTAATGAGTGCCAAGGCACGCTTGATGATTGTGCTGCCTTAAATACCGATACCGATGGATATTTACGTTCAATACTTGAAAAATCCATTGGTAGCGAAAAAACCGAACGCTTACTTGATGATCTATTAAATACTGATCGCGAAGAGGCAACCGATGGTCTTGAAATGCTAAACTTTGTTGATGCAGCACGAGCGGTTGATCTTGTTAAAAAAGAGCACCCACAAATTATTGCAACGATATTGGTGCATTTAAACCGTGATCTAGCGGCCGAAATTCTCAACCTATTTGATGATGAATTACGTAATGACGTTATGTTGCGGATTGCCACTTTTGGTGGTGTTGAACCATCGGCACTTAAAGTCTTGTCGGCGTCATTATCAACGTTATTACATGGTCAAAATATCAAATTGAATAATATGGGTGGAATCCGCACAGCGGCTGAAATTATTAACTTAATGAAATCGCAACAAGAAGAGTTGGTTATCAGTGCATTACGTGATTATGATGGCGAACTTGCACAGAAAATTATTGATGAAATGTTCTTGTTTGAAAATCTTGTTGAAGTTGATGATAGAAGTATCCAACGTCTACTTAAAGAAGTCGATAATGAAGTATTAATCATTGCATTAAAAGGCGCATCGACGGCCTTACGTGACAAACTATTAAGTAACATGTCCCAACGCGCCGCGTCGATTTTACGCGAAGATCTTGAAAACAGACCACCAGTACGCTTATCACAAGTTGAAACTGAGCAGAAGAAAATTTTGGTTATTGCGCGTCGATTAGCAGAAAGTGGCGAAATGATCTTAACTAGTGGTGATGATGAATACGTATAACCAACCTGACAGATTAAACTGGAAACCGCTAGACTTTCGTGACTTGGCTGCAAGTACGCTAGCAAACCAGAGCGAAAGTAACGAAATAGTACAGGCCGAGGTTAACGAATCACAGCCTGATCTTGAACCTGAGTTGGATTCACAACCAGAACTAAACACCGTAAGCTCAGAGCTTGCTCAAACTCAACAAACATTGGAACAACTAAAGCAAGAAGTTGAAGCACAAGCCTATCAGGAGGGGTTTAATTTAGGTCGTGAAGCAGGTTTTGAGGAAGGCAAACGAGCGGGCTATGAACAAGGATATTTACTTGGGCAACAAGAAGGGCGAAAGCAGATTGAACAACAACTTAATGATGAAAAATGCAAAACTGTTCATGCTATCACCAATTTAATCAGTAATTTTCAGCAATCAATTAACGATATTGATGAGTTAATCGTACCTAAATTATTTGATTTAGCGTTAATTGCTGCACAAAAAACAGTAGGCAGTATTGCTAAAGTAAAACAAAAACAGTTAATTCATACGATACAAACATTAGTTGAACAGTGTTCAATTTTGTCCGAACCTATGTCGTTACACCTTAACCCAACCGATTTACAATGGTTAGAACCCATGCTAAATGAAGAAAACCAACAATATCGCTGGCAACTTATTGCTGACCCCAATATTGAAATAGGGGGGTGCAAAATTTTGACTAATACCAATGAAATTGATGCTAGTGTCAATAACCATTGGCAAATTATGTCTGGCTGTTTACAAAGGGATAATCATTAACGTGAAATACTCCTCTTCGTGGTCGGATAAAATTAACCAAGCAACACAGAAGCTTGAGTCCTTATCTTTAATTCGCCAATATGGACGTTTAGTCAAAGCATCTGGATTAGTTCTTGAAGCGATAGGGTTAAAATTACCATTAGGATCTAATTGCTTGGTAGAACGGCAAACAGAGGGGCGAATTGAACCGGTTGAATGTGAAGTAGTTGGTTTTAACGACCAAACGCTTTATTTAATGCCCTTTGAATCAACGGACGGCATTTTATTAGGTGCACGAGTTTACACCGAACAATATGATCTAACACACTTTAGCCATAAAGTATTGCCGGTAGGCATAGGGTTATTAGGGCGAGTGGTTGATGCCATGGGTAAACCGCTAGATGGCAAACCACTACCAGAACATATTGAACATGCAGGGTTAGCCAGCAAATCACTTAATCCATTGCAACGCACACCGATTCACCAAGTATTAGATGTTGGTGTAAGAGCGATAAATGCTTTGTTAACCATAGGGCAAGGGCAACGGATGGGGTTATTTGCCGGATCGGGCGTGGGTAAAAGTGTTTTACTTGGTATGATGGCGCGTTACACACAGGCAGACATTATCGTCGTTGGCTTGATTGGTGAACGGGGGCGAGAAGTGAAAGACTTTATCGAAAATATTTTAGGCGAAGAAGGCTTAGCCCGAGCTGTTGTTGTTGCTGCTCCTGCCGATGTATCTCCTTTATTGCGCTTACAAGGCGCAGCCTATGCTACTAGAATTGCCGAAAGCTTTCGTGATCAAGGTTTTAACGTTTTATTGATTATGGACTCATTAACACGTTATGCAATGGCACAACGAGAAATTGCCTTAGCAATCGGCGAGCCTCCAGCAACTAAAGGTTATCCACCCTCAGTATTTGCAAAATTGCCTGCGCTCGTTGAAAGAGCCGGCAATGATGATAGCGGCAAAGGCGCTATTACTGCCTTTTACACTGTATTGACTGAAGGTGACGATCAACAAGATCCGATTGCCGATTCTGCTCGCGCCATTTTAGATGGGCATATTGTATTATCACGAGCGCTTGCTGAGTCAGGGCACTATCCTGCCATTGATATTGAAGCCTCAATTAGTCGAGTAATGACTGAACTTACTGCACCAGAAGACGAAAAAAAATCGCGATTATTTAAACAACTGTTTTCAAGCTTTCAACGAAACCGCGATTTAATCAATGTTGGTGCTTATGTAGCAGGTACTGATCCATTATTGGATAAAGCGATAACGCTATACCCCACTATGCAAAAATTTTTACAACAAGGTATTGACGAACACTGCAGTTACCAAGATGCCTATCAACAATTAGCGGCCATTGTTGAACCGCAATTAGCTCGTTAGGAACACTGCGTAATGAATAAAAATTCATCAAAAATTGCTTTTACCACATTAAAAAAACTGGCACAAAAGTCGGTCGACGATTACTTAATAAAGCTCAAAAAAGCGAATGAAAATCAGCAAAATGCACAATCACAACTTAATGTCTTAACTAATTATTATGCTGAATATCAACAAAAATTAAACTCAGCCTTATCTGAAGGTATAAAAGGCAGTGAGTTAAACAATTTTACATTGTTTATTGCTTCTATTGAGCAAGGCATTGAGCAACAAAAAAAGTTGTTGTTATCGTTAGATATCAAACAAAAGCAAATTATAAAAAATCTTAATCAATCACAAAAGAGCTTAAACACTTATAGCACTTTATTAAATAAACAGCATAACCAGTATTTACGTCAACAAAATCGTTTACAACAAAAACTGACAGATGAATTTGCGCAGCTACAATTAGCAAGGAGAATATTAAATGAATATTAATCTGATTAATGATTTGAACCTGACCTCTTCACGTCAGTCAGAACTTGTTGAAACAGATGTGATGGCTAACGACAATGATGGCTTTCAACAATTATTGCGACTCAATGAAAACAAAACAGAGCAAGGCAAACAAACTCTCAATACCAAACTAGATGGAACGGATAATGCGCACGAAGAAAATGGTAACGATGTCGATATAGTTATCACAGCTATTCACCCTTTTAATATAGCAACGCCAGAACAAACAAATTTAGCTTTGATTGGTAGTGCACAACATAGTGATACATCAATCGAACAAAACTCATTGTTAACGGCCAATTTACATAGCGATTTATTGGATAATTTATTAACAGAAAAACCAATCAATGAGCAGGCAACCCAGTTACTTTCTTCTATTTATGACAGCGAAAACTTAATTAATAACGTAACCTCGCAAAACGACGTTATATCATTAACAAATAAAAAAGAGGCAAAATCTGGACTTGCTCATCAACAAGTATCAACAATTGACGATGACATTAATTTTAATGCAAATCCAACAAGCCATAAGCAATATGCTAATAATATGATGCACAAAATGGCGACTTTTCAAAGTCAATTTATCACCACTAATCGTAATAAAGATGCCATCATGAACACAAATCAAGACTCATTTTTGACAAATAATACCAATAATGGGCAAAGCTTGTTATTATCGCCAACGCATGCGAGTACAACATTAGCTACAACGTCAATACACTTGCCAACGCAAGTAAATATCACACAATGGCAAACATCATTAGCTGAACAAATTATTATGTTTAACCGCCAAAGTATTCAAACTGCCGAAATAAAATTACATCCACAAGAATTAGGTGCATTGCACATTAAACTTGAAATGAATGATGATAAAATGAACCTCCACATGATGGCAGCTCATCATGTTGTTAAAGGTATGTTAGAATCAGCATTACCTTTTTTAAAGGTATCATTAGAAGATCAAGGCATCACACTAGAACAAGCTAATATTGGTGATTTTTCAATGATGAACGATTCGCCGCAATCAGCCATGCATCAACAATCCCAAAATAACCAATCACAGAAGGTGATATCGCTTGATGCAACCGATGAGCATATGGAACCAATCTTATTAGAACATCGCTCACTTAGAACAGGGCTTAGTGTTCTTGCTTAACGATTAAAATCGTTATTTATTGGTCAATTTTTTAATCTAAATAAAGTAAAGCGCTTAAATAGGTGATGTTTTATTGCCTATTCTTCAAATCGATTTTAAAAATATGATTTATCATTCCTGCCACTATAGCAACTAAATGGATTATAGATCCTTTAAAATATTATAGAGACAAGAATAAATATGCCAACAACAAAAAAAAAATCAAGTATTGTAAATTTAGTTCTTATTCTTATTACGCTATTGGCGATAGGTGCCGCAGCTTATTTATGGTTTCAAAATAGTTTACAAAACACAGTTAAAGAGCCTGAAGAGCCCGAAGTTACCTCCCCCGTATTTATAACATTAAAACCATTTACTATTTCATTACCCGCTTCGGAAGAAAATATAGACATCAACAAAACCCTTTATATTGGTGTCGTTTTGCGGGTAGCGAATGAAAATCAAAAAACAGTGCTATTAGATTATTTACCTGAAGTAAGAAATAACGTTCTGCTTGTAACTTCAAAACAGTACGTTAGTACCCTGAAGCAAGAAGTAGGTAAAATTGATTTACAAGAACAGATAAAAAACACCTTATCGCGACAATATAATGCAAAGAATTTTGTAGAGATTGATGAAGTGTTATTTACTGATTTTATTATACGGTGATTAACATGTCTGATAAGCATGAATCAGTAGCAAGTGTTGATAAGCACGACAATAAGGAACAAATCTTAGATTATTCATCAACAACAAAAGAAAATTCTGAAAAGAATTCAAATTTTGATTCTTCATTTAATGTACCTACATTGGAAAAATCTCCCGATGTAAAACCTTATGATCTATCTGTCAAACATCGCTTTATCCCTGAGCGTTTAACCGCGTTAGAAATCATTAATGAACGTTTTGCTCGGCAATTTCGAATTGGTTTATTTAACCGATTACGCCGCAATACTGATGTAATTGCTTCACCCATTGAGCCGCTTACGTTTAAAGAGTTTTCAGAACTGTCATCGGCAACTCATTTAAATCTGGTGCACCTTAACCCATTAAGAGGCACAAGCTTGTTCTCATTTTCGCCAGAATTGGTTTTTATTATTGTGGATTCTTTATTTGGTGGTGACGGACATTCAACTCAAATCGAAACAGAAGGGCGTGAATTTACCCACACCGAGCAACAAATTATTAAAAAAGTTTTAGAATTAGCATTAGTCATTTACCAAAAATCATGGGTGGATGTCTACGCGATTGAAACCGAATATGTTCGATCTGAAATACAAAGTAAATTTACCAATATCACTAATTCACCTGATGATATTGTCTTAACAAGTAACTTTAAAGTCGAAGTCGGTAATAGCAAAGCAACCTTCTGTGTTTGCATTCCTTATTCTATGGTTGAACCCATCAAAGAGCTTCTTATCAAGCCGCCGATTGAGCAACAAACTTATCAAGATGATAAAGTTTGGATGAGCTCACTAACTAGCGGAATCAAGCAATCAGAGGTCGAATTAGTGGCTAATTTTGCCACTATTCACACAACTGTAGCTAAATTATTAGCCCTAAAAACCAATGATGTCTTAATGATCGAAAAACCCACAAATCTTGATGTTACTGTAGGTGGAGTGCCGATAGTAACAGGACATTATGGTAAAACGAACAAACAATATGCAATTCAAGTCGAACAGGTCATTAATCCTGTATTAGAGCAATTGAATGAAGGAGTTTTTAATGACTGATATCAAACAAAATAGTGACGACAAACAATCCACTAACCTAACTAGCGACGAGCTTATTGCCCAAGACGCTATTTTTGAAACGCTATCACCACAACAAATCGAAGATAAAAAAAACGATATCAACCTGATTCTTGATATCCCCGTAAATTTGAGCGTTGAACTAGGCCGAACAAAAATGGCCATTAAAGATTTATTAAATTTAACGCAAGGATCGGTTATTGCCTTAGATGGTCAGGTTGGCGAGCCATTAGATATATTAATTAATGGCTACTTAATTGCTCAGGGCGAAATTGTGGTTGTTGGTGATAATTATGGTGTACGCATTACCGACATTATTACTCCAGCAGAACGCGTAAGAAGATTAAGTCGCTAATGGCAATCGAACACACCCATTTAGCTCAACCTGTGGTTGGTGCAACCAACACCAACACTTTATCGTCTCCTTCTTCTGAATTGAATATTTATACTGAAGTGGGAACATCCATGGGACTAATGCTCATTGTTGTCATCGGTTTTATATTATTGCTAGCTTGGTTAGCTAAACGAATGGGTTGGAAAAAAAAGACCCATCAATGGATCGATGTCAAAGCCACATACAACATTACGCCAAAAGAACGCATTATAGTGGTTCACGTTGATAATCAGCTATTAGTGGTTGGGGTGACGCCACAACAAATGACATTACTTCACACCATTGATGAACAGCGCACTCAAACGCTATTTTCGCAAAGTGAGGTAAGTAAAAAATTGCCGTCAAGTAACACATTTCAACAGATACTACAATCTGCGCTAAAAACCAAAAAGGAGTAACACCAAGTGCGGTCAAATTTAATGATTGTGCTAAGCTTATTGTTCTTTAGCTTACCAAGTTATGCTCAAACACCGATATTACCAGACATAGCACAACCGCTCAGTAGTGGACAAGCTTGGTCATTACCAGTTGAAACACTTGTCTTTTTAACCTTACTTACTTTTATCCCTGCTATATTACTCTTGATGACCAGCTTTACGCGCATCATTATAGTATTAGGACTGCTACGCAACGCGCTTGGCACACAATCGGCGCCGCCTAATCAAGTCATTTTAGGGATAGCGCTTTTTATGACCTTTTTTATTATGTCGCCCGTTATTGACAACATTTATCAAGATGCGTATATCCCCTATTCACAAAACCAAATCACCATGCAAGAAGGTTTAAGCAAAGCAAGCAAGCCATTACAACAATTTATGCTCACCCAAACGCGAGAAAACGACTTAGCACTATTTATTAACATGTCCCACACCAATGACATCCAAACGCGTGACGACATTCCCTTAAAAGTTCTTGTTCCGGCTTTTGTTGTCAGTGAATTAAAAACAGCATTTCAAATTGGCTTTACCATTTTTATTCCCTTTTTAGTGATCGACCTTGTGGTTGCCAGCACACTTATGGCATTAGGTATGATGATGGTACCACCAGCAACCGTATCTCTACCATTTAAATTAATGCTATTTGTATTGGCCGATGGATGGCATCTATTGCTCGGATCGCTAGCGCAAAGCTTTTTTAGTTGAGTCATATCATGTCGCCAGAATACATAAGTACCTTAGCAATACAAGCCATAAAAGTTGCCGCTTCGCTAGCAGGGCCAATACTGCTAGCAGCGTTAGTCACTGGGCTTATTATTAGCTTATTACAAGCAGCAACACAAATAAACGAAATGACATTATCGTTTATACCCAAAATCATCGCAGTAATTGTCGTGTTAATCCTATGGGGGCCAACAATGCTATCGACCATGATTGACTATCTCCAAATTGTCATTACCGATATACCTAACTTAACGCGTTAAAGATAATGGATTTTGACATTAACGTTTTACTTAATATTGACTTCTTTTCTTTTATTCGAGATGGGTTTTTCCCCTTTGTTCGTATTTTAGCGCTCATCATGACCGCTCCCCTCTTGGGCGAAAAAGAAATCCCCAACCGTGTCAAAATTGGTCTAGCATTACTAATTACCATTTTATTGCCATCTTCCCCTCTTGATGACAACATCAAAATCTACTCCTTAATGGGAATTGTGATCATCGCTCAACAAATTATGATCGGCGCAGTGATTGGGTTTACCATGCAGTTGGCATTTATGGCGATGCGGTTTGCAGGTGAATTAATTGGAATGCAAATGGGGCTGGGGATGGCGACCTTTTTTGACCCCATCGGTGGGCCATCGACATCGGTATTATCGCGCCTAATAAACGTTATTGCATTATTGACGTTTTTGCATTTTGATGGCCATTTATGGTTGTTATATGGCATATCAAACAGCTTCGAAATTATTCCCATAGGGCTAATGTCATTACAGGCAAATGGTTATTTGGTAGTGCTTGATGTCAGCAAACTACTATTTATCAACGGCATTATGCTAGCCTTGCCTTTAATGACCTTGTTGTTAATTGTCAATATATCACTAGGGCTACTTAACCGAATGACACCACAGCTATCAATATTTGTTGTAGGCTATCCAGCAACCTTATTATTAGGGTTGCTTATGCTTACTTACTTAATGACAACTCTACCGGCATTTGCCGAGTTTGTTTTTGAACAAATGTTTGAAAGGATTTCGAGCGTGCTGTGGTATTTGAAGGGATGATGTTGATAACGTATTGAATTAAAAGAAAAAGCCAAAAATAAAAACTTCAATAAAATCAATACCTTTCCTGACCGTTTTTTATTGGTAATAAATCACATTAAGTCGTTATGTCTAAAAATACTTATATCAATGCCGATAAATCCACATTGATACAGTATTTAGCTTGTTGTTTTTATTAAGCCTTTTTAACAAAGCAGGCTTTTAGCATAATTTTCATGCCGTCAACTTTACAATCGATTTCGTGATCGCCTTCGACTAAACGGATACCTTTAGCTTTGGCGCCTTTTTTTAGGACAGTTGATGAGCCTTTTAATTTAAGATCTTTGATCAAAATAATATCATCACCATCAGTCAGTAAATTACCGTTACTGTCTTTAACTTGCAATCCATCGTCAGAAGCCGCAACTTCGTTTGGATCCCACTCGTGTGCGCATTCAGGGCAAACATAAAAGGTGCCATCGTGATAAGTATGTTCTGATTGGCAAGCAGGGCAATTAGGTATAGATTCCATGGGTTATTATTCTTCCAAATTAAATAAAATGGCGCTTACTATAGCAAAAAATGCTATTAAGTCATAGCACTCACCGTCAAGTTTCCATTAAACGTTTTTATACACAACCTACACACTAGCATCAAACCCTAAATAAAACTACTCTAGCTTATTTTCAAACATTACATTTAATCAACAGAACTTATTTAATTACCACTATTTAAAGAGCCCAAAAATCGGTCAGGAAAGGTATTGATTTTATTTAAGTTTTTATTTGGTGGTTTTTAGCCAAAAATCACCACCCAAAACTATTCCTCAAAGCACACACACATAAGCTGACTCATCCTTTAACAAAACTTTACAAATTTTTAACAAAAAAGGTAGCGAATTATTACTCACGCGGTTATAATTTAATCGCTTTCAAAGCAAGGGAATGCTCGTTAGTCGAGCAGTTAGTTATAAAAAATATAAATAAAACAAAAATTTACTTGACAGGATGATCGAAATGCATTACCATTTATGGCATCTGGCATCTGGCATCTGGCCTGCCAAACCTACGCCCTAAGTCTTTTTAATTTTCACGGTATTCAAAACCGGACTCAATTCTTATTTTCATCACCGAGGTTATCGTCGTGGTTAAGTTTTTTACTTAGCTTATTTGGTTTTTCTAATTTATCTATTTTACTTAAGTTACCTAGTTTAGTTAGGTTAGTAAATTTACTTAGATTACCTAGATTGTCATTGTTCTTCGCACTGTTGTTATTGTCATATACACAGAGTTCTGTGGCATTAACGGCGCATACATCAAGGGTCATTGAAGGTAGTGGGCCGTATTTAACGTTTGATGGTGGTCGAACAAGGGCTACTTCAACGGATAGTTTATTGTTTATTAAGTTGCAGGATGGCCAAGTTATCACACCGTCTACTAATACATCAAGTGTATCAAATCCAATAGTTTTGCCTTATGTAGGGAGTACTTTGGGTAATATAGAAACATTGGTCCCGTCATCGGCTAGTTCAGTGAGTTTAAGTGATTTGATCACTAGATATAATTATTGGCGTGATGATGATGGAGATGGAGAGAGTACTAATGGTATAAGGGCATCAGGAAGAATCTCGGTGAGATTTAAGGATAAGAATGGTCAAACAGTAAGTCGTCGTGATGCATTAAGTATTTGTAGTGCTCCTTATAGGGTAACATTAAGTAGTACAGATGGATATTTACAAACACAGTACGGGGTTCCAAATAGGACCAGTTTTAGAGGTCAAACAGTGACATATTATATCAATCCGTATGCTAATGTTGGTATTTGTTACGCAAGGCCGAATTTGTACTTTGGTGGTACTGGTGCTACTGTTAATCGTATCCATGACGATTTCAAGTACGCCGGTCCATCGAATATATGGTCTCCTACAAAGGGTTTTTTGACTCAGTCTACAAATCCATTATATTACAATCGAAATTTTCCTACAACGGGTGCAGATGGGTTGTATTTTGATTTGCTCATAGATGGAGTCGATGCAAGTCAGCTGACATGGTCTCCGGTCACTCGTGGTGGAATAACGGCTACAGTGAGAAATGTTATACCTCATGATGAATGGATTCCTAGTATTGATAGAGGAAAAGTTGTCGCACGTGTTAGGTTAAGTGGTCCTAGGGCAAGTAGTAGTCAAATAAGCTCAAGTAGTCCTAGTAGACTTACCGTACCATCTTTGCCACAGATATTTGAGTTGGTGGGTAGGGATAGAAGTGGTAATGAGGTGAAGTATGGATTTGTGTTACAGAAGTGGTTCGTCAATCGGAGGTATCAGGGTTCTCAGTATAACCAATTAAATTGGTGTAGAAGTTTGGGTTATCGTCTTGCTAAGGCTAGGGATTTGACTAACGCGGTGTATACAGGTGCTAGTAGTTGGCCTATTTCTGGCGCTACGCCTAGTTCATCTGGTAATTATTACCGGCGTCACATAGGTGCTGGGTTTTTTACGGAGTGGGGCGCCACGAATTTCTACGTTGATCTGAATATGGTTTTCTTATACTGGACAGGAGACGATTCTTTATCTCAAGGCTTTGATGTCAGCTCATCCGACGGCAACATCGAGGAAATTGTCGCCTACGGCATTTACGGTATGTGCACCACACCCTAGTGTTTAGTCCTTAATCCTTGGGCCGCGGGGGCGGTTATGGTGCCTGAGAGGACAATCTAACAAAGAATAACGCCCCCGCGCAAGTTGGGGCACTTCCCTTAGGGTTGCGCTGTTGCGGCGAAGCCACAATCGCGCCGCCCCGCCGCCGGCGACGCTGAAAGTGTCGATGGCAATCCTAGTGGATAATGCTGTGGCGGTTTAAATTTGTGGTCTATTTATAGTACGGCAAGGTTTCGGACGTTTTGACCTTGGGTGAACAAAATAGCCACAGTGACCACGTCCGAGCAAAGGGAATTAAAGCGAATTCCCTTTGCAATCCCACGCTTTGGCTGCAGAATGTGGCCTACGGCTACGCTACTCGTATCATCCTGATACTCGCCTCTACGAGGCCATCTTCGCTGTGCTCAGATGTTCAAATTTGTTCCAGACAAATTTGTCCGACGCCGCCGCTCGGTCTTAACGCACCGGCTATGATTCGCTCCCGGCGAAGCATAGCCTCGCCAAACATCCCTGTTTGGCGTGCTAACCTCGCTCTGTTGTCGGCACATTCTGACGCCGGAATAGGACAAATAACATAACCATTGTTTTTGGGATGGGTTATTGTGTTTTATAAGGTGATTTTTGTAAAAAATGCCCCGCCAAAACTATTTTACCTATCAATTCCCTTATGCTCTGGCAATAAAGTAGCAAAACCTTTATACTATGCGGTAATTTTTAGTATCTCTAAATTAGTCTTACTAAATCAATCCGTTCTTTAACATCATCAATTGGAAGAAAATTATGCATCCGATGCTTAATATTGCTATTCGCGCTGCTCGTAAAGCAGGCAATGTGGCCATTAAGGCTTATGAAAACCCTAGTTCAATCGAGATTGAAGCCAAAGGCGCTAATGATTTTGCCACTAATGTGGACCGTGCGGCCGAGGCTTTAATTGTGGAAACAATCAAAAAAGCTCATCCTGACCACACTATTATTGCCGAAGAAAGTGGCCTTGTTAAAGGTAATGATGCCGATACACAATGGATAATCGACCCAATTGATGGTACGACCAATTTTATCAAAAATATCCCTCATTTTGCTGTGTCAATCGCGGCGCGAGTTAAAGGTAAAACCGAAATTGCTGTGGTTTATAACCCAATGAGTAATGAGCTGTTTACGGCTGCTCGTGGTAAAGGTGCTCAACTTAATGGTTACCGCATTCGTGTGAGTAATGCCAAAGATTTAGACGGCAGCGTACTGGCAACAGCTTTCCCGTTTAAAGCTAAACAATACAGCGACAGCTATTTTGCCGTTTTGCAAAAGTTGTTTGTTAAGTGTGGCGATTTTCGTCGCGCAGGTTCGGCCGCTTTAGATTTGGCTTATGTTGCCGCAGGTCGTTTAGATGGCTTTTTTGAAATTGGCTTAAAACCATGGGATATCGCTGCTGGTGAGCTGATTTTGCGTGAGGCAGGTGGCGTTATTACCGATTTTGCTGGTGGTAATAATTATATGGTTTCAGGCAATGTTGTGGCTGGTAATCCTAGAATTGTAAAAGATTTATTAGTTTCTACCCAAAACGATTGGCCAGAAAAATTACGTAACTAATTTCCTTTCTTTTTTCACAGGGTTATATAAGCCCTGTGATCACCGCTTTATTTTTGTGCATAACCTTTAATATTCAGTATATACTAACTTTAAACTCGATAAACCATATAGGGTATATATCATGAAAACGGTTCAATATCATTTTATTGTTGAAGATATGAGCTGCGCATCTTGTGTTGGGCGCGTTGAAAAAGCACTCAAAAAAGTCGATGGTGTGATTGATGTTAGCGTTAATCTTGCGACTGAAAAAGCAACGGTTGACGCTGATGAACATGTAAAGCTCGAAACATTGATGTCTGCGGTTGATAAAGCGGGTTATCATGCGGTTAAAATCACTGAGTCAGCAGATAATCAAAAAAAATCGAAAAAACCATCACCTCACTGGACTATTGTCACTGCTGTAATACTGGCTATGCCTTTTGTGCTGCCTATGCTATTAGCGCCGTTTGGGATAAATTGGATGATGCCTGCTTGGTTGCAATGGGGGATTGCATCGGTTGTACAATTTGGCTTGGGGGCTAAATTTTATCGAAGTGGCTTTAGTGCGGTTAAAGCAGGGGCTGGCAATATGGATTTATTGGTTGCCATCGGCACAAGTGCTGCGTATGGATTATCGGTTTATCAGCTGATGACTGGCAATAGTGAACATCTTTATTTTGAATCGTCAGTTATTATTATTACCTTAATCTTGATCGGTAAATGGCTAGAATCAAGCGCTAAACATCAAACCACTCAAGCAATTGCAGCGCTTGGTGCGCTACGGCCTGATGTTGCGTTAGTCAAGCAAGGTGATCAAGAAGTGAGTTTACCCATTAGCCAAGTGAATGTGGGGGATATTGTTATTGTTAAGCCCGGCGAGCGCATTGCGGTTGATGGTATTGTGATTGAAGGCGTATCAAGTAGCGATGAGTCAATGTTAACCGGTGAGAGCTTTCCTGTAAATAAATCCGTTAACGATGTGGTGACTGGTGGCACGATTAATGGTGAAGGCTTACTGCTTGTTAAAACTACAGCTATTCAGGCCGATTCTACGTTATCCAAAATCATTGCAATGGTTGAATCAGCTCAGGCCAAAAAAGCGCCGATTCAACGAATTGTTGATCGCATTAGTGCGATTTTTGTGCCGGTGATTTTAGTGATTGCACTAGTTACGCTATTGGCTTGGGGAATGATATTGCATGATTGGCAGCAAGCATTACTTTATGCCGTTGCGGTGTTAGTGATTGCTTGCCCATGTGCGTTAGGCTTGGCAACACCAACCGCGATTATGGTGGGGACTGGGGTGGCTGCTCGCCATGGTATTTTAATTAAAGATGCCGAAGCGTTAGAAACGTTGCACAATGTTAATACGGTCGCATTTGATAAAACCGGCACTCTCACCATCGGTAAGCCCGAATTGGTTGAAATGGATATTATAGGCAGTGAGACGCCCGATCAAATTTTATCGCTAGCCGCATCATTACAAGCCGGTAGTGAGCATCCACTTGCTAAAGCCATTTTAAGTAAGGCTAAAGAGTATGGTTATGCTCAAAATATTACCTCGGTAGCGGGATCGGGGGTGATGGCAACTGTTGATAATACGCAGTATTATTTAGGTAGCTTGCGATGGATGAAATCATTAAATGCCTATTTTGTTGGCATGGACGATAAGATTAATGAGTTAGCCAGTAAAGGTTACACCATTTCATTTTTAGCTAAGCAGCAATTAGAAGGTAATGTGGTGATATTAGCGCTATTTGGTTTTGCTGATGTAATCAAGCCAGAAGCGAAAACCGCCATTGAAGCGTTGCATCAGTTAAATGTAAAAAACGTTATGTTAACTGGGGATAACCAGAAAGCGGCGAATTACGTTGGGCAGCAGTTAGGCTTGGATAAAGTCATTGCTGAAGTGTTACCGCAAGATAAAGCCAATTATGTTTATCAATTACAAAAAGAAAGTCATGTTGATACCCATCATCGAGTGGCAATGGTGGGGGATGGGATTAATGATGCGCCAGCATTGGCTGCTGCGGATATTGGGATTGCGATGGGCACGGGTACCGATGTGGCTATGCATGCAGCAAGTATTACCCTTATGCGTGGTAATCTGTTTTTAATTGCTGATGCAATCGATATTTCGCGCCGAACCTATAATAAAATCAAACAAAATCTATTTTGGGCATTTTTCTATAATTTGATTGGTATTCCGCTAGCGGCATTCGGGTTTTTAAATCCAATGATAGCTGGTGCCGCTATGGCATTAAGTAGCGTGAGTGTGGTTACTAATGCGTTGTTACTTAAACGTTGGAAAGCAAGATCTTAATCTTGTAGGGTAATCGTTAGGATTTTAATTTTTACACTAAGGCGGCTAATTACCGCCTTTGTTATTTGTGCGTTTGACTGTATAGATAATTAAATTAGGCTAAAACTGATTTGTGTGCCTTTTCCCTGTTCGGTAACAAACACGCCAACCGCGCAAATCAGTTGTTCATTATAGTAAATCAACGGGATTCGGGTACGCATCCACGGTGGCATGTTATGTTCTTGCCATAGCTTTTTTATTGATCGTGAACCATGGCGATTGATAATTTGAAATTGTCCTTGAGCATGAAATCGTACAGTGACTTGTTCATCTGCATGGGGTAAACGGCAAGATAAATCAGTTTGATAATTAGCCTGTAATTGACCAATACTATCAGGAAGAATTAAAGGCAAAGCCAAATCCCAATTAAAAATTTGTTGTTCAATATCTTGATATAACGGTAATAAATAGAGTTGATTTTGATAGCGACGAATTTGCCTGTCATGTAGTATGAATTTAGGATTGGCATCTTCTTTTGCTAGCACAACCGTTTGCCAAATGAGTGCTAATTGTTTTTGGCTTGGCATAGTGATTTGTTGGGATCGTAGCCACATGCGCATTATAGCATTGCGTTTATATTCTGAACACGCCATTAAAGGCGCTAGGTTTAGCTGTCCTTGTTGGCTAACCATTTGTTGAAAATCAGCCAATAATAATTCATTAATTAACGCTTCTTGCTGCTGACATAATTCAGCACTGCGTGCCACCATTTGCGAAAAATGTGGCCAACGTTGATTCAATGTTGGTAAGACCTTTAAGCGTAAAAAATTGCGGTCATAACGATCATCTTGGTTACTTTCATCTTCTATCCAGTTGAGTTGATGCTGATTAGCATAAGCTTCAATTTGTGCGCGTGAAATGGTTAATAAAGGGCGAAGATGTTGCTGATTTTCCTGTGGCATGGCAGCTAACCCCGCTGGACCACTCCCGCGTTTTAATGCTAAAAGGAATGTTTCGCATTGATCATCAAGGTGTTGTGCAGTGCATAAAGTTTCATCATCTGTTAAGTGACGATAGATAGCTTGGTAACGTGCATTTCTGGCTTGTTCTTCGATGTTTCCTGCGCTAGGATCGAGTTTGACTTTTTCAATGATTAGCGGCACTTGCCATGCTTGGCATTGTTTTTGGCAATGCGTTGCCCAGTTATCAGCATTGTTGCTTAAACCATGATGAATATAGATCGCTCTTAGCTTTAAATCAGGTAATAATTGCTGTTTGAGTGCAACTAGTGCATCCATTAATACGGTTGAATCAACACCACCACTATAAGCAACCAGTAGTGCTTTGTGGTGTGTTATTTTATGCATAATTGTTTGTTTGATGCTTTCATCAAACATTGTTTGGTGTGGGTTATTCATCTTCTATTTAATTACACCAAGCTTTGTAATGCATTGGCTTTATTTTTATGTTGTTTGATTCTATCTAAACCAGCAGCAAGATCAGCAATTAAATCATCAGGATCTTCAAGACCTATATGTAGTCGAATAAGCGTTCCTTCAAAGTCTATGCCAGATACAGGTCTAATATTTGCTAGTTCTTCAGGTTGATTGGCTAAAATTAATGATTCAAATCCACCCCATGAATAAGCCATTGAGAAATAAGTTAAGTTATCAAGAAAATCAGACAATTGCACGTCGGTTAATCGATCTTTGAGTATAAATGAAAATAAGCCACTTGCGCCTGAAAAGTCACGTTTAAAAAATTCGTGTCCTTTGCAACTTTCTAATGCTGGGTGATTGACGGTTGCTACTTTTGGGTGACTGGCTAGCCATTTTGCTACTTTTAAACCGCTTTCGTGATGTTGTTTTAATCTTATTGCTAATGTGCGTAAACCACGCGCAGCCATATAGGCGGTGTCCGCATCACACATTTGTCCCATTAAGTAAGAACGTTCGCGCAATGTTTCCCAACAGCGCTCGTTAGCAACCGCGGTGCCTATCATGGCATCAGAATGGCCGATAAGATATTTGGTACCGGCTTGTATTGAGATATCAATATCATGCTCTAACGCTTTAAATAAAATACCCGCGCCCCATGTGTTATCTATCATAATGATGATTTCAGGATTAACACTTCGAATGGCTTTAACAATGGTGGGTATGTCTTGAACTTCCATGGTTATTGAACTTGGCGATTCAAGAAACACGACTTTAGTATTTGGCTTAATGTGATTTGCGATAGAGCGACCAATTAATGGTGAGAAGTAATCAGTTTGAACACCAAAATCTTTTAAAATGTGCTGGCAAAAATCTTGAGTGGGTTCGTAAACGGCTTCTGATACTAAAATATGATCACCCGTTTTTACAAAAGCCAAAATAGCATTAGTAATAGCTGCTGCACCACATGGATAAAGGTAACAACCGGCACCACCTTCAATTTCAACCATCGCATCTTGTAGTGCAAAATGGGTCAATGTGCCGCGGCGACCGTAGAATAATGCGCCATTAGCACGGTTTTTTGTGGCTTCTTTTTTGGTTTCAATAGACTCAAAAACCAGTGATGATGCACGTTGAATAACCGAATTAACCGCACCTTGTGTATAACGCTTTTTGCGTCCTGCGTGAACTAATTTTGTTGGTAATGACATGATGATTCCTTTTGCAATTTTATAAATTTTTATATTTTTATAACAGTTAGAATAGCATGCTGTTAAAATAGTAAAAAATAATTTTTGTGAACGCTTGCTGACCGATGACACTAATAATTCAACTTGCTAATTTGAATCATACCGAAATTGACTTTTCATTATTGCCTCCACAAATTGTTGCTGAAGCTGATAAATTCAATGATGAACGCAAAAAACAGTTTTTAGTGTGTCGCTCAATATTAGCCAATTTGCTTAAGCAGTACTGTCATATTCCAACTTTACCAGCCATGGTCATTGGCGATAATAGTCGCCCTCGTTTTTTAGAACGTCATTTACCTGACTTTAATATTAGTCATAGCCAAGATGCTGTGGCGGTGGCGATTTCATTAACGGGGATGATTGGGCTCGATATTGAAGTGGCACGCCCGCGCAAAAATTATTTAAAGGTGGCTAAAAACTTTTTTGCGGATGATGAATATCAATGGATGCTTAAGCAAGACGATACATTAGCGGCTTTTTGGCAATTATGGACGTTGAAAGAGTCGGCATTAAAACTGTATGCCAAAGGGGTGTGGCAAGTTAAATCGGTTAAAGTTGACTTAAACCAGCAGATGATTATAGCCCCTTTTGGGCAAGACTTTTATTATCAATATCGTCAAGTAGGCGACGTTCATCTTTCTGTGAACAGTAATCAACCGATTTCTAAATTGATTTTGTTATCTTAATATAGCCTTTTGCTATTATCTATTAGGGTAAAATAAATCATTGCTATTTATTAAACTAAATAGATATCTTGGATTATTTTTCTATTGCGTGCGTTTAATTGATATTCCTGTGATAACCAATTGTCAATGGTATCGTAACGTGTTTTAATTGCGTCAAATGCGGCTGTTAAATACTCTTTTTTGGCGGCAAAAATTAATTTGCGGTTTTCAAACTCCTCAGGAGTAATCTTATGTTGGTATTGGCGTAATAGGTTTTCACGATAATCTGACAATAGTTGTTCAGTCAATAAATAATCTTGCATGATAGCTTCTTCACTCACACCTAAAGCAAACAGCGTTAATGCTACGCCAACACCTGTACGATCTTTACCCACTGCACAATGTTGCACTAGCGGTTTACCTTGTGAGTTTAGTAGGATTGATGAAAGTTGTTGGTAAGCTGGATTATTAAATGGGAGTAGTTGATAAAGCTTAACCATAAAATCAAATGGCGCATTTTTTTTAAGTGTTTGGTGGGCACTACCTAGATCGCTTGTTAAACTTGCGGTGACTGTATCGCTCAAAGGGTTAGCAGGTACATTAATATAATGAGTGTTTTGCCATAATTTATCTGGATTTCGGGCAATTTCATCAGGATCGCGATAGTCTAAAATATAATGCAGGTTTAACTCATTAGATAAAAAAGTCTGTTCTTCTGGCGTAATCAGTGAAAATGCACCAGAACGGTATAGCATGCCAGAGCGAATATGACGACCATCGGTTGTTTTGATTCCACCTAAATCGCGAAAATTAATCCCATTTTTTATTTGTACAACGGTTGTCATCATTCACCCTTATTTATTCTTAACTTCGCTTGCTATATTAACATGTTTCTGATTAGAATTAAGCCACAGTTTTGCTTAACTCATGATTAAGGTATTTATTATGTCAACGTTATCTATTTTACTTTCTGATCAATCAGCTCCAACACAATGGGGAAAGGATGCTCTTCTGAGTTTTTCCGATAATATTATTACTATTCACTATAAGTCGGAACATCGCTTAGGTGCAATTCAACGCGCAGGAAGAAAGCTAGATAACCAAGGGATAAGTTCAGTTAAATTAAGTGGTGAAAATTGGGATCTTGAAGCTTGTTGGCATTTTTGGTTAGGTTATCGTAATGCCAAAAAAAGCACGAAGGTCAATTGGCCAAAACTGAATACCAAAGATAAACAAGAACTAAAACATCGTTTGGCAATTATTGATTGGTGTCGTGATATTGTTAATGAGCAAGCCGAAACATTAAGTCCAATTGAGTTAGCAACAAAAGCCGCTAAGTTAATTAGCACTTATTCATCTGATGTGGCTTATAAAATTATTTCAGGTGACGCTCTAAAAGAGCACGATTATATGGGGATTTATACGGTAGGTAAGGGGTCAGATAGGCCAGCGGCATTACTTGAGCTTGATTATAATCCCACTCAAGACCCTAACGCACCTATTATCGCTTGTTTAGTTGGTAAGGGAATTACATTTGATTCGGGTGGTTATAGCTTAAAACCAAGTAGCTTTATGGAGTCAATGCGTTCTGATATGGGTGGGGCTGCACTAGTTACAGGTGCTTTAGCATTGGCTATTGCACGAGGGATAACTCATCGTATTAAACTTTATTTATGTTGCGCAGATAATTTAGTGAGCGGCAATGCCTTTAAACTTGGTGATATTATTCGTTATCGTAATGGCAAAACGGTTGAAGTTGATAATACCGATGCCGAAGGACGCCTTGTTTTAGCTGATGGTTTAATTTGTGCCGATAATGACAAACCCCATTATATTATTGACTGCGCAACGCTCACTGGTGCTGCTAAAATTGCAGTGGGGAACGATTACCAATCCTTGCTCTCATTTGATGATAACTTTGCTCACCAATTGCTAGCGAGTAGCGATTTGGAACATGAAGCTTTTTGGCGATTACCATTGGCTGAATTTCATCGTACTCAGTTTCCATCGTCATTTGCTGATATGGCAAATTCAGGATTACCTAATACCGCAGGGGCAAGTACTGCAGCGGCTTTCTTATCACATTTTATTAAAAACTATCAACAAAACTGGTTACATATTGATTGCTCTGCAACATTCCGCAAAAGTGCGACCGCTTTATGGGCAACGGGTGCAACAGGCGTTGGGGTTAGAACAATTGCTAATTTACTTAGCAAACTTAAATAAGACCGAAAAAAAACCACTTGAAAAAGTGGTTTTTTTATTTCTATATTATCAATTAGTTAATTGCTTTCAATAACAGTCGCTTTTTTAATGTAAATTGGCTCAACGGGTACATTTTTATGTGGTCCGACGCGTTTAGTTGGCGCATTAACAATTTTGTCAACGACTTCCATTCCTTTAATTACTTTACCAAATACAGCATAACCATATTGCTCTGGAGATTGGTAATTAAGAAAGTCATTGTTAACGACATTGATAAAGAATTGGCTAGTTGCACTATTTACTTCACTGGTTCTTGCCATTGCAATGGTGCCGCGATCATTTTTTAAGCCGTTATCTGCTTCATTTTTGATGGGTGGATTATTATCTTTGAACTGTAGTTGATCATCAGCGCCACCACCTTGAATCATAAATCCAGGAATGACCCGATGGAAAGTTAAATTCTCATAAAATCCACTATTAACGTAATCAAGAAAATTTTTAGTGGTAATTGGGGCATGTTCGCTATCTAGTTCAATTTCAATATCGCCCATGCTAGTTTGTAATAACACCTTAGTGTCTGCTAACGCAACAGTAGAAAGCAAAGTTAGTAATATTGTAATAAATAATAGTTTGATTTTTTTCATATATTAATTCCTTGAATCTAGGCGTGGGGCTGATTATACCGAATATTTAATTATTTTGAATAATTATTATGAAAAATCTGATAATTTTTTGGGTTGTAGATCGTAGAAGTATTTAATTGTATGCAGTTACAAGATTAGTTTGCTCTATTATATTTGTCTTTCTTGATAAGAAAAACAAAAGTCAGTGGTTTATAAAAAATGTTTTTTTATGACTTCAGTTTTTATATTGAAACGTCATATTACCTAAAATTCTTTTTACAAATAAGTATGTGATACTATGCGATGCATTTTATGTGATATGCCTTTATCTTTGCCTCATCATGGTATTTGTAGTCAATGCGTTAAAAATCTACCTAAATTTAATAAGGTCTGTCATCAGTGCTGTTTGCCGCATTCTTTATCAACTGATATATGTTATCGTTGCCGTGTAAAAAAACCGTACTGGGATGAGCTTATTGCCGTTTCTGAATATATTAATCCGCTGAAAAAGTTGATTCATCATTTAAAATTTTATAACAAAATTGAACTAAATACGGCATTAGCAAGATTAATGTTTTTGGCTTGGTATCAACGGCGAGAAATGGATGCTTTAATTAAACCTGATTTGGTCACTTGTGTGCCGTTACATCATATTCGTTATTGGTCGCGTGGTTTTAATCAATCTGAGTTATTAGCCAAGCCTATTGCTAGATGGTTAAATCGTGACTTTGATCCTCATTTGTTGTCTCGAAAGAAAAGTGGGCTAGACCAAAAAAATCTGACTCTTACCGAACGAATCGCTAATGTCGAAACGCTTTTTATGTGCCACCAAGATCTTTCAAATAAATCGGTGATGCTTATTGATGATATTGTTACAACGGGTAATACAATTAATGTCATTAGCCAGCAACTGAAAAAATGCGGTGCAATACGAGTTTATGTCCTTTGTTTATGCCGTACAGTATTGTAAAATCCTAAACACCCTCTATAATAACCAAGAAAGTTAGTCAACTATTATTATAAATGATGTTAGGTCTGTTTATTGCCTAATTACATTGAAGTGAGGGGTTATGTCTATTATCACTATTTCTGAATCAGCTCAACAGCACTTTAAAAAATTGCTTGCTAATCAACCCGATGGAACTCAAATTCGGGTATTTGTTATTAACCCCGGTACGCCAAGCGCAGAATGTGGTGTTTCGTATTGTCCGGCTGATACAGTAGAAGATGGCGATATAGAAGAAAAATATGCTGATTTTTCAGTTTATATCGATGAAATTAGTGCGCCATTTTTAGAAGAGACCGTTATCGATTATGTGACGGATGAATTAGGTTCGCAATTAACATTAAAAGCACCAAATTCAAAAATGAAAAAAGTGGCAGATGATGCACCACTCATTGAGCGTGTTAATTATGCAATTCAAGCACAGGTTAACCCACAATTAGCTAGCCACGGTGGGCATGTGAGTTTAGTTGAGTTGACCGAAGATAATTACGTTATATTACAATTTGGTGGTGGTTGTAATGGTTGTTCAATGGTCGATTATACTTTGAAAGAAGGTATTGAAAAACAATTAATGGCAGAGTTTCCTGAACTGGCTGGTGTAAAAGATATCACTGAACATCAAGCAGGAGCGCATTCTTTTTGTTAGAAATAGCTGGAAATAATTTTTATTTAAACCTTGCTTATTACTAAGATTAAGTCATAATCGATAAACGTTTGCCATTTGATATTGTGATGGAGTTTTATGAATCAAGTTAGTATTATTTCAGATCTTATCGTTTGGATTGAAAAAAATTTGGAACAGCCATTATCTATTGATCATGTTGCACAAAAATCAGGCTATTCTAAGTGGCATTTACAACGTATGTTTAAAGATGTAACCGGTCAAGTTCTTGGTACTTATATTCGCCATCGTCGTTTAACTTATGCCGCACTTGCTTTGCGTATGACAAGTAAACCAATTTTAGATATTGCGATGCAATATCGTTTTGATTCCCAGCAAACTTTTACCCGATCTTTTAAAAAACAATTCAATGAAACTCCAGCAAGTTACCGTCGGGGGGAATTTTGGGATCCTACAGGGTTAACACCGGCTATTGAGCTTAATAAAAACCGGCTTTCATTGCCCGAGCCAAAGTTTGTGAATATGCCTCAAAAAACTTTTTGGGGCATTACCTTTAAGAATAATTGTAATTTGAGTCAATTATTAGATGAAGAAAATAAACTAAGAACGCAATTTTTTTATAATTATATATCTCGTTGTAACCATAAGTGTGAAAATCTACCCGACAAAATTTATGCTTTTAGCCGTATATTGAAAAGCAAAGATAATGCTAATGAACAAGAGCTTCTTTATACTATCGCTTTAGATCATAATAATAATCTTGAAAATATTGAACAGGTTGTAAGTGAAGGGGGATTGTATCTTTGTTTTAAATATATTGGCTCTCCTGATGAGTTTTGTGATTTTATTTCGCAAGTGCATTTAGCCGCTATGCCAGCTTTAAAAGTACGTTTGCGTAGCTCTAGTTGTGTAATTGAAATTCATCATAACCATCATGATGGTACCGCTGAGTCGGTTAAGGATATCACACATATGGAGTGTGATTATTGTGTGCCGGTTGTGGCTGAAAGTGATGTCAATATCCAATCAAATTCATCGTTATAACGAAATATACCAATTTGTTGATAGATATTGACTGGTTTATTTAAATTTATGATTTTAATAAAATATTTTCTAACCATTTTTTGAATTCAGGCGTCGCTTCTTTAAGGCTATTAGATCCTCTAGTGACTGTTGCAATACCAATTTTCAATTGCTCTTTAAGTTGTCGCTGATTGATTGAACCATCAAGTAGTGAATGTACAATTTTTACACGAGTAATTAAAGCATCGCGCTCATCAGCGGTCATTAATAGTTTCAATATATCAAGTGAATAGCCATCGTTAAATGCTTGGTGTAATATTTCAACTGTTTGTTTCCATTCGTTAGTTTTCATTAGAATCACCATTAATATTGTTTATTAAATTCATTTGAAGTAAGAATACTGACATTTTTTTGCCCTAAAATTATTTGATAAATATAGTCATATACCAATACATTTTTGACATAATTACGCGTTTCAGTAAACGGTATACTATCAATAAATGCGATAGCATCAAGTTTTCCGTCACTCGCTTTTAACCAGCGTTTAACGTTATTTGGACCTGCATTATAAGCTGCTGAAGATAATATACGATTATTATCGTTTTGCAGATACACAGTGTTTAGATAGGAAGTACCTAGCTGTATATTCGTTTGAGGGTCAAACAATTGTGCAGATGAAACATAAGTGACTGAATTAACTTTTTTTGCTGTTTCTTTGGCTGTAGCCGGCATTAATTGCATTAATCCTCGAGCACCTGCAGGTGATTTGACGGTAGTATCAAGTGCACTTTCTTGACGAGAAATAGCTAAAGCATAGGATAATGCGATCGCTTTATCTTTTAATGCGTTGTTATATAAGTCTTTGTACATAATTGGTAAACGTTCACTCCAATTATTCCAAAGCTTGCCAACAATAGTTGCTTGAATACTAAGATCACCCCAGCCTTTTTGTAAGGCATATTGAGCTAATGCTAAATATTCATTTTTGTTGGTTTGCTTATTTAACATATATCGCCATTCGTTGCTTGATTCTGACACCATACCAAAATAATATAATTCGTTAATTCTTTTTACATAGGGTTGATTATCATATTTAGACTTTAGTGTTGATATTTCAGATGGTGTAATCTTTTCAGATTGGTTGTTGAGCGAATAAGGCTGGTTAAGTGTTTGTGCACTTATCATGCCATAAAATCCACGTTTAGTTGTTAGTGTTTGTAAAATTTGGTTAGCTTCATTTTTTTGATTTTTATTGAGTAATACTCGAGCTTGCCAATATTGCCACTCTTCTTTTAATTGATCTTCTGGCGATAATTGTGCTATCCAATAAGCAATATCAGTAAAGTTATAGTTATCGATAGCAAGTCGAATACGCTTTTCGACTAATGTTGTATCATGATATTTGGCAATATAGTTATCACGCCATTTAATTTGTTCATCAGTTGCAGAATCATTAAAGTAACTGTTAGCCAAACTTTTTTGTAATGTAACTTGCTCCACTTCATTTAAAGCCTGCTGTTTAACCAATTTTGGCAATAGTGATGCAGCTAAATTCATATCTGCTTTTACTAAGCGAGGAAATGATGCTAAGACAATCTTTTTAGTGAAAGGGCTAGCTTTAATATTTTTTGAAAAACTTTCTAATTTTTTAGGATTATCAAGTACAGCTAGTAAATTACTTTTGATTGTTTTGTAGTTGTCATCAAGTAAGTTAGCTAGATGTCTGGCTAATTTTAAATTATTTGCTTCAATAGCTAGTTCAATACGTGATAGTACTAAATTGGCTGTTAGCTTACCTACTTGATCCCATGCATCAAGTAATGGATCGCACGCAGAAGGAAGTTCTTTGCTGGTCATCCAAAGTGATTCAATAGCGCTAAATGCCGCTTCGTTATTTCCTTGCTGTAGTAATGCATATTGATAGCGACAATTAGAGAGTGTGGAGTTATCTTTGGGAAACGAAATGATTGCATTCCAATCTTGACGATTACTTAATTCCGTTAGATAAGATTGTGTTAGTGAAGCCGTTAGCGGAAAATCACTGTATTGGTTGACAAAATCACTTACCATTTGTGGTGAAACTAATCTAATATTATTCTGAAAAAACTGCATGGCAGCATAAGGGTATAAAGGATAATCTTTTATGGTAGTAAGCAATGTTTGCTGTTCTTCAAAAGTCAGTGATTGATAAGAATTAAGCCATTTTTGATAATGTTCTCGTAAAGCCTTTTGAGAATCAGTGGCGTAAGTGTTACTGGTGAACAGTAGGCCTATTATTAAAAAATAATGTAAAACTAATTTCATCCTTTAATCCTTATCAGAACTCATTTTATTAGATTAGCATATTAAGCTATGATTCGTCGATGATGAACTACAGCCTAATTCCTACTAAAACACTCAACTAAATACTTGACTAAATTAAAAGGATATATACAATAAGTATTAATAAATATAGGGGAATAATCAATGAAACTGACATCTAAAGGACGATATGCGGTGACGGCAATGCTTGATGTTGCTCTGCACGCTGATTCAGGACCGGTATCACTTGCTGATATTTCAGAGCGTCAAGAAATTTCACTTTCTTATCTGGAACAATTGTTTGCTCGATTACGAAAAAATGGTTTGGTTCTAAGTGTCAGAGGTCCAGGCGGAGGTTATATTCTGAGTCGTTCTATGGATCAAATTGCTATTAGTTCAATTGTTAAAGCTGTCGATGAGACAGTCCATGCAACGAAATGTCATGGGCAAGATGGATGCCAAGGCGGTGTTAGGTGTTTAACTCATACACTATGGAATGATTTAAGTGAACGAATTGAGGACTTTTTAACGAGCATTACATTGAGTGAACTGGTCAATAATAAAGAAGTTAAAGCCGTAGCTAGTCGACAAAGTAATATACAACACCTTCAAATTAATTAATAAAATACAATATACAATACAGAATTTGTCATTGGGAGTAATTAATGAAACTACCTATTTATATGGATTATGCAGCGACAACCCCTGTAGATCCTAGAGTTGCTGAAAAAATGATGCAATATTTAACGCCAGACGGTATATTTGGTAATCCAGCATCTCGTTCCCACAAATTTGGTTGGCAAGCTGAAGAAGCAGTTGATATTGCACGTAATCAAATAGCTGATCTTATCGGAGCAGATTCGCGCGAAATCGTTTTTACGTCAGGTGCAACAGAAGCGGATAATTTAGCAATCAAAGGTGCTGCTCATTTTAATCAAGCCAAAGGTAAGCACATTATTACTTGTAAAACCGAACATAAGGCTGTGCTTGATACTTGTCGCCAACTTGAGCGAGAAGGCTATGAAGTAACTTATTTAGCACCAGAATCTAATGGTATAATCAATCTAGATAAACTTGCAGCAGCAATGCGTAGTGATACAACCGTTGTATCAATTATGCACGTCAATAATGAAACAGGCGTAATACAAGACATCGAAAAAATTGGTGAGATGTGTCGTGAGCGTGGTATTGTTTTTCATGTTGATGCAACACAATCGGTTGGTAAATTACCCATTGATGTGACTAAATTAAAAGTTGATTTAATGTCATTTTCGGGTCATAAGATTTATGGTCCAAAAGGTATTGGTGGGCTTTATGTAAGGCGCAAACCACGTGTGCGCATTGAAGCACAAATGCATGGTGGTGGTCATGAACGTGGGATGCGATCAGGCACTTTACCTGTACACCAAATTGTGGGTATGGGCGAAGCATATCGTATCGCTAAAGAAGAGATGGCAACCGAAATGCCACGCTTATTAGCCTTAAAAAATCGTTTATGGAATGGTTTAAAAGATATCGAAGAAGTCTATCTTAATGGATCTTTAGAGCACAGTGTGCCAAATATCTTAAATGTGAGCTTTGCTTATATTGAAGGTGAATCATTGATGATGGCTTTAAAAGATTTAGCTGTTTCATCTGGCTCAGCTTGCACATCTGCAAGTTTGGAACCCTCTTATGTACTTAGAGCATTAGGTCTGAATGATGAGCTTGCTCACAGTTCAATTCGTTTTTCTATTGGTCGTTTCACCAAAGAAGAAGAAATAGATTATGTTATTAAATTAATTAAAGAATCTATTGAAAAATTAAGAGACTTATCGCCACTTTGGGAAATGTTTAAAGATGGCGTTGATTTAACAAAAATTAAATGGTCAGCACATTAAAATTAGGAGTAAATTATGGCATATAGTGAAAAAGTTGTTGATCATTATGAAAATCCTCGTAATGTTGGTTCATTTGATCAAAATGATCCTAATGTTGGTAGCGGTATGGTTGGCGCACCAGCGTGTGGGGATGTGATGCGTCTACAAATTAAAGTGAATGATAACGGCATTATTGAAGATGCTAAGTTTAAAACTTATGGTTGTGGTAGTGCCATTGCATCAAGTTCTTTGGTTACTGAATGGATAAAAGGTAAATCATTAGACGAAGCAGGAGCTATCAAAAATACGGATATTGCTAAAGAACTTGCTTTACCTCCAGTTAAAATTCATTGTTCGATTTTAGCGGAAGATGCAATTAAAGCAGCTATTGAAGACTATAAAACCAAAAAAGGACAACGCTAATGGCAATCACATTGACTCATAGCGCAGCTGATCGTGTCCAAGCTTTCCTTACTAATCGAGGAAAAGGTGTTGGGCTACGATTAGGTGTTAAAACATCCGGTTGTTCTGGTATGGCGTATGTTTTAGAGTTTGCCGATGTGATTAATGATGATGATAGTGTCTTTGAAGACAAACATGTCAAAGTTATCGTCGACAAAAAGAGCTTAGTCTATATTGATGGTACTGAACTTGATTTTGTTAAAGAAGGATTAAACGAAGGTTTCAAGTTTAATAATCCCAATGTACAACACGAATGTGGTTGTGGTGAAAGCTTTAATGTGTAATTGGACACAATAATTATGGTTAATTACTTTGAGCTATTTAATTTGCCGGTTCAATTACCTGTGAATACCGCTGAGCTAACAAATCATTATCAGCAATTGCAAAGGCAATATCATCCAGATAATTTTGCCGTTGCAACCGATAACGATAAAGTGGCAATTGTTCAAAAATCTGCAACCATTAATGATGGTTACCGTACGTTAAAAAATCCAATCAAAGCGGCCGAGTATTTTTTATCTCTACAAGGTTTTGATGTGGCAACTGAACAAAATATTATTCATGATGCCGATTTTTTAATGGAGCAATTTGTTTTACGTGAAAGACTTGATGATATCGAAAGCAAAGGTAATTTTGAGTTATTAGATGATTTTCATGCTGAAATTATTGCGCGTCAAAATACCGTTTATAATGAATTATTACAATTTATTGCTAAACAAGATTGGTCAACTGCACTTAACCAGATCTATAAAATCCGCTATCTTGCTAGGTTGATTGAGCAAATCGAAAAGTTACAAGAAAAGCAATTTGATTTATAATTTAAAATAAGTAACGTATCGATAGAGATAGATTAAATGGCATTATTACAGATCAGTGAACCAGGGCAAACTCCTTTACCACATCAGCGTCGCCTTGCGGTGGGGATTGATCTTGGCACAACTAATTCATTAGTAGCAACAGTTAGAAGCGGACAAGCAGAGGTATTGCCTGATTTAGAAGGTAATTCATTGTTACCATCCGTTGTGCATTATGGTGTTGATCATGATGATAACCCCATTATTACGATTGGAAAAAATGCCAAAGACAATGCCGTTAATGATCCGCAAAATACTGTCAGTTCTATTAAGCGATTAATGGGGCGAAGTTTATCTGATATAGATTTATCACATTTTCCTTATACTTTTTCACAAACTGAAAATGGTGTTCCTTTATTAAATTTGCCTAATGATCAAGTCAATCCAATACAAGTTTCATCAGAAATTCTCACCGCTTTAGCTGAGCGAGCAAAAGAGAGTTTGCAAGGTGAAATTGATGGGGTTGTTATTACCGTGCCGGCTTATTTTGATGATGCACAACGGCAAGCAACAAAAGATGCTGCAAAATTAGCTGGCTTGCATGTACTGCGTTTACTCAATGAGCCTACAGCAGCTGCGATTGCCTATGGTTTAGATTCAGGAAAGGAAGGGGTTATCGCTGTTTATGATTTAGGTGGTGGTACTTTTGATATTTCTATTTTGCGGTTAAATAAAGGTGTTTTTGAAGTCTTAGCAACCAGTGGTGATTCTGCACTTGGTGGTGATGATTTTGATCGGTTACTGGCTGACTATATAAAGAGGGAATTAGGATTAGTTAATAATAAAGACCCTTACATTAATCAAAAAATTAGTAACCAAGCGACTGAAATAAAGATTTTACTGAGTCGTCAAGATTCGGCTGTATTGTCGATTGATAATCAGTCGTTGACTATTACCCGCCAGCAATTTCAACAATTAATTGAGCCATTGGTTAAACGTACTTTAGCCGTTTGTCGCCGAGCGTTAAAAGATGCCGAGATTAGTGTAGATGAAGTGGTTGAAGTTGTTATGGTTGGTGGCTCTACTCGAGTGCCATTAGTAAGAGAATCAGTGGGACATTATTTCAAAACGAATCCATTAACCTCTATTGATCCGGATAAAGTAGTTGCCATTGGTGCAGCTATTCAAGCTGATATTTTGGTTGGAAATAAGCCTGATTCAGAGATGTTATTACTTGATGTGATCCCATTGTCGTTAGGCATTGAAATCATGGGCGAATTGGTTGAAAAAATCATTCCACGTAATAGCACGATTCCGTGTGCAAGGGCTCAAGAATTCACCACTTTTAAAGATGGTCAAACAGCGATGATGATTCATGTTTTACAAGGAGAACGCGAAAGTGTTGCTGACTGTCGATCGTTGGCTCGTTTTACATTGCAAGGTATCCCACCAATGCCGGCTGGTGGTGCGCACATTAGGGTGACTTTTCAAGTTGATGCTGATGGTTTATTAAATGTTACAGCAATGGAAAAATCGACGGGTATTGAAGCCACTATCCAAGTAAAACCTTCATATGGATTAACTGATAATGAAATTGCTGATATGATTCAAGATTCAATCAGTAATGCAGAGCAAGATAAACAGATTCGAATGCTTGCTGAACAAAAAGTTGAGGCTGCTAGAGTGCTTGAAAGCTTACAAAGTGCCTTAGATAAAGATGCTGACTTATTAAATGAAAAGGAACTGAACCTGATTTTAGCAGCTAAGCATCAATTACAAGTAGCGAGTGAATCAGATAATAGTTACGCAATTGAAAAGCAAATAAAAATTGTAGATAACGTGACACAAGATTTTGCTGCCAAGCGAATGGATAGGTCTATTCGTCATGCTTTAACTGGTCATAAAATTGATGATATTTAACTAACGAGATTATTATGCCAAAAATTACTTTTTTACCGAATGCCGATCTTTGCCCAGATGGAAAAACTGTTGAGGCACAAGAAGGCGAATCTATTTTAGAAGTGGCATTGCGCAATGATATTGAAATTGAGCATGCGTGTGAAATGTCATGTGCTTGTTCTACATGCCACTGTATTGTTCGCAAGGGGTTCGATTCTTTAGACGAAAGTGATGAGCAAGAAGACGACATGTTAGACAAAGCTTGGGGTGTTGAACCACATAGCCGTTTAAGTTGTCAAGCTCGCGTTACGAATCAAGATCTAGAGGTCGAGATTCCGAGATATAGCCTTAATCACGCCAAAGAAGATCATTAACTCGTTATCATGATGACGAATGATTACCTCACTATATAAAATAAATATTAAATCTGGTTAGATGATTAAAATCTGATGTTGGTAAATCACTAACCAGAAAAAACGCTTTATTTTTAAACCCAAATACCTGTATTTATTTCTTGCCGTTAGTTAACTAAAGGAGTATAATCCATCCACTTTGTTTATTGCCTTTATATAAGCAAATGATGAAAAGATATAATTGTTATGTAGAAAATAGCTAATTATATCAACAATACTCCCGATTTGGGGGTTACGAAAAAGAACGGATTACACTCTCCTGTCAATCGAAACAGGGCAAGAGGAGTAGTCTTTTGTTATAACTTTTAAATAATGGAGCTCTGGTCCATGTCGAACCAAAGAATCCGTATCCGGTTAAAAGCGTTTGATCATCGTTTGATTGATCAATCAACTGCTGAAATTGTAGAAACTGCGAAGCGCACTGGTGCGCAAGTTCGTGGTCCTATTCCATTACCGACACGCAAAGAGCGTTTTACTGTATTGATTTCTCCGCACGTTAATAAAGATGCGCGTGATCAATACGAAATTCGCACTCATAAACGTCTAGTTGATATCGTTGAGCCAACTGAAAAAACAGTTGATGCTTTAATGCGTCTAGATCTTGCTGCCGGTGTTGATGTGCAGATCAGTTTAGGTTAATCCTGAGCTGAATGATTGAGAGGTCGAAACAATGATTGGTTTAATCGGTCGTAAAGTAGGAATGACACGCATCTTTACCGAAGAGGGTGTTTCTATTCCTGTCACCGTAGTTGAAGTTCAAAGCAACCGTGTTACTCAAGTTAAAACACTTGAGAATGATGGTTATCAAGCTATTCAGGTTACTACTGGCAGCAAAAAAGCAAGTCGCGTAAACAAGCCTGAAGCAGGTCATTTCGCTAAGGCTGGCGTTGAAGCTGGTCGTGGTCTATGGGAATTCCGTTTTGAAGAAGGCGAATTTACTGTAGGTCAAAGTATTAACGTTGATATTTTCACAGACGTTAAAAAAGTTGATGTTACTGGAACATCTAAAGGTAAAGGTTTTGCTGGCGTAACTAAGCGTTGGAATTTCCGTACTCAAGATGCAACTCATGGTAACTCTTTGGCACACCGTGGTCATGGCTCTATCGGTCAAAACCAAACTCCAGGTAAAGTGTTCAAAGGTCGTAAAATGGCAGGTCACTTAGGTAATGAACGTGTAACCGTTCAAAACTTAGATATTGTACGTGTTGATGCTGAACGTAATCTTTTATTAATTAAAGGTGCAGTTCCTGGCGCAATCAATAGTGACGTAATTGTTAAACCGGCAATCAAGGCTTAACGTCGAGGAGATAGAGATGGAATTAGTAGTAAAAGACGCGCAAGCGCTTTCTGTTTCCGAAACTACCTTCGGACGTGAGTTTAATGAAGCGTTAGTTCATCAAGTAGTTGTTGCTTATGCATCTGCTGCTCGTCAAGGTTCTCGCGCACAAAAAACTCGTGCAGAAATCGCTGGTTCAGGCAAAAAACCATGGCGTCAAAAAGGCACAGGTCGTGCTCGTGCAGGTTCTGTTAAGAGCCCAATTTGGCGTAGTGGTGGTGTGACATTTGCAGCAAAACCGCAAGATCATAGCCAAAAAGTTAACCGTAAAATGTATCGTGGTGCATTAAAGAGTATTTTCTCTGAATTAGTGCGTCAAGAACGTTTAGTTGTGGTTGAAACATTTACTGTTGAAGCACCTAAGACTAAATTATTAACTCAGAAATTAAATGATATGAACCTTAATGATGTTCTTATTATCGCATCTGAAGTTGATGAAAATCTTTTCTTAGCAGCACGCAACTTGCATAAAGTTGATGTGCGTGATGTGGCAGGTATTGATCCAGTTAGTTTGATTGCATTTGACAAAGTGGTTATCACTGTTGATGCTGTTAAACAAGTAGAGGAGATGTTAGCATGATTCGTGAAGAGCGTCTGCTTAAAGTCCTGCGAGCACCACATGTTTCTGAAAAAGCATCTATTTCAATGGAAAAAACAAATACATTAGTATTGAAAGTTGCTAAAGATGCTACTAAGAGAGAGATTAAAGCCGCAGTTGAACAACTATTTGAAGTTAAAGTAGATGACGTTAATACTCTTGTTGTTAAAGGCAAAGTTAAACGTCGTGGTCAACAAATCGGTCGCCGTAGCGACTGGAAAAAAGCTTACGTTACTTTAGCAGAAGGTCAAAATTTAGACCTTGCTGGCGTCGCTGAGTAATTCGGAGGAGTAAGAACAATGGCAGTTGTTAAGTGTAAACCTACATCTCCGGGTCGTCGCCACGTTGTTAAAGTGGTTAACCCAGAGTTGCATAAAGGTAAGCCTTATGCACCGTTGCTTGATTCAAAAAGCAAAACTGGTGGTCGCAATAATAATGGTCGTATCACTACCCGTCATATCGGTGGTGGTCATAAACAACATTATCGTATTGTCGATTTTAAGCGTAATAAAGATGGTATTCCAGCAGTTGTTGAACGTTTGGAATATGATCCAAACCGTAGTGCAAATATTGCATTGGTTTTATATAAAGACGGTGAACGTCGTTATATTTTAGCGCCTAAAGGCTTAAAAGCAGGTGATCAGATCCAATCTGGTGTTGATGCATCGATTAAAACAGGTAACTGTTTACCAATGCGCAATATTCCAGTCGGTTCTACCGTGCATAATATTGAAATGAAACCAGGTAAAGGCGGACAACTTGCTCGCTCTGCTGGTAGTTATGTTCAAATCGTTGCGCGTGATGGTGCTTATGTAACATTACGTCTACGTTCAGGTGAAATGCGTAAAGTATTATCTGATTGCCGCGCCACTGTTGGTGAAGTGGGTAACTCAGAGCATATGCTTCGCGTATTAGGTAAAGCGGGTGCATCGCGTTGGCGTGGTATTCGTCCTACTGTTCGTGGTACAGCAATGAACCCGGTAGACCATCCACATGGTGGTGGTGAAGGTCGTAACTTTGGTAAACATCCTGTGTCTCCATGGGGTCAAAAAGCCAAAGGATTGAAAACGCGTAGCAACAAACGTACTGATAAGTATATTGTTCGCCGTCGCAATAAGAAATAATTAATATAGAGGATTAGCTATGCCACGTTCTCTCAAGAAGGGTCCTTTTATTGACCTACACTTGCTGAAGAAGGTAGAGAAAGCGGTGGAAAGCGGGGACAAGAAACCAATTCGTACTTGGTCCCGTCGTTCAACGATCTTTCCTAACATGATCGGTTTGACCATCGCTGTCCATAATGGTCGTCAGCACGTTCCAGTTTATGTTTCCGACGAAATGGTTGGTCATAAATTGGGTGAATTCGCGCCGACTCGTACTTATCGCGGCCATGCGGCTGATAAGAAAGCTAAGAAGAAATAAGTAGGAGAAAGAGATGGAAACAATTGCAAAGTACCGCCACGCTCGTTCTTCTGCACAAAAAGTTCGCTTAGTTGCAGATCTTGTTCGCGGTAAGAATGTGTCTCAGGCACTAGATATTTTAACGTACACCAATAAAAAAGCGGCTGTACTTGTTAAAAAAGTATTAGAGTCTGCTATTGCTAATGCAGAGCATAACGATGGTGCTGATATTGATGATCTAAAAGTTGCGAAAATTTTCGTAGATGAAGGCCCAACCATGAAGCGTATTATGCCTCGTGCGAAAGGTCGTGCAGATCGAATTTTGAAGCGTACGAGTCACATCACCGTGATCGTTTCAGATCGCTAGGCTGGAGAATAGCAATGGGTCAAAAAGTAAATCCAAATGGTATCCGTTTAGGCATCGTCAAGCCTTGGACATCTACATGGTATTCGGGTACAAAGACATTCGCTGATAATTTAGAAAGTGATTTTAGAGTGCGTCAGTTCTTGAATAAAGAATTAGCTCAAGCGTCAATCTCTAAGATTGTGATCGATCGTTCAGCAGAAACTAACGTTCGTATTACTATCCACACTGCTCGTCCGGGTATTGTGATTGGTAAAAAAGGCGAGGACGTTGAAAAATTACGTAATGCCGTAGCTTCTATTGTCAATAAATATAAAGACAAAAGAGAAAAACGTGATGTTGCAGTACAAATTAATATTGCTGAAGTTCGTAAACCAGAACTTGATGCAAAATTAGTTGCTGATAGTATCACTTCTCAATTAGAACGCCGTGTTATGTTCCGTCGTGCTATGAAACGTGCGGTTCAAAATGCAATGAAGGCGGGTGCTAAAGGTATCAAAGTTGAAGTAAGTGGTCGTTTAGGCGGCGCTGAAATTGCTCGTAGCGAATGGTATCGTGAAGGTCGTGTACCTTTACACACATTACGAGCGGACATCGACTATGGTTTGTCTGAAGCATTAACTACCTATGGTATTATTGGTGTTAAAGTGTGGATCTTCAAAGGTGAGATCCTTGGTGGTATGGCTGCCGTTGAACAAGCAGAAAAACAACCTGCTGCTCAACCGAAAAAGCAGCGAAAAGGCCGAAAACAATAAGGAGCGTCGCTGATGTTACAACCAAAGCGTACAAAATTCCGTAAAGTGCACAAGGGCCGCAATCGTGGTCTTGCTGTAAGTACTGATGTTAGTTTCGGTACATTCGGTCTTAAGGCTGTAGGTCGTGGTCGTTTGACTGCGCGCCAGATCGAAGCAGCACGTCGTGCAATGACTCGTGCAGTTAAGCGTCAAGGTAAAATCTGGATTCGAGTTTTCCCTGATAAACCAATTACCGAAAAACCACTTGCAGTGCGTATGGGTAAAGGTAAGGGTAACGTTGAATACTGGGTTGCTCAGATTCAACCAGGTAAAGTCCTTTATGAAATGGACGGTGTACCGGAAGAAGTTGCTCGTGAAGCATTTGCGTTGGCAGCTGCAAAACTGCCAATTAAAACCACCTTTGTGATTAAGACGGTGATGTAAATGAAAGCAAAAGAGCTACGCGAAAAAAGCGTTGAAGAGTTAAATACTGAACTTCTTAATTTATTACGTGAGCAATTTAACTTACGTATGCAATTAGCTGGAGGTCAGTTAACACAGACTCATATGTTAAAACAAGTGCGTCGTAATATTGCACGTGTTAAAACGTTATTAACTGAGAAGGCGGGTGCGTAATATGACTACTGAAGTAAAAATTCGTACTCAGCAAGGTCGTGTTATTAGCGACAAAATGGATAAATCTATTACTGTTGCTATTGAACGTAAAGTGAAGCATCCGTTATATGGTAAGTTCATTAAACGTACGACTAAATTGCATGTACATGATGAAAACAACGAGTGTGGTATTGGTGATACTGTAGAAATTAAAGAGTGTCGTCCATTATCAAAAACCAAATCTTGGACTCTTGTTCGAATCGTTGAAAAAGCAGTTATCTAATCTTTTTTGATTAAAAACTGTACATAATATAATAAACGGCTGAGTGGCCGTTTATTTTATGCTATCCATTTTATTTGAGTGGTGTTATACTATGCGCCCTCACGTAAGTGGGTTTTTGGTTGTCTATTCTTATCCATGGTAGTTGAGGTGGATGAAGGTAGATTAGACAATAATTTATTTATACGGAGCATTAAAATGATCCAAGAACAGACAAGGCTAGATGTTGCCGATAACTCTGGCGCACGTAGTGTAATGTGTATCAAAGTTCTCGGTGGATCGCACCGTCGTTATGCAGCGGTTGGTGATATCATCAAAGTTACCATTAAAGAAGCAATTCCACGTGGTAAAGTTAAAAAAGGTGATGTGCTTAAAGCTGTTGTAGTGCGCACTAGAAAAGGTGTTCGTCGCCCTGATGGATCTGTCATTCGTTTCGATCGTAACGCTTGTGTTATCTTAAACAATAACAGTGAGCAACCGATTGGTACGCGTATTTTTGGACCGGTCACTCGTGAACTTCGTTCTGAGAAGTTTATGAAGATCATTTCATTAGCACCAGAAGTACTGTAAGGAGCGGGTAATGGCAGCGAAAATCCGTCGAGAAGATGAAGTTATCGTGTTAACCGGTAAAGATAAAGGTAAACGCGGTAAAGTAAAAAGCGTTTTGTCTACAGGCAAAGTGATTGTTGAAGGTATTAATTTGGTGAAAAAACATCAAAAACCAGTACCTGCATTAAATCAAGAAGGTGGAATTGTTGAAAAAGAAGCAGCAATTAATGTTTCTAACGTAGCAATTTTCAACCCAGCTACAGGCAAAGCAGATCGCGTAGGCTTTCGTATTGAAGACGGTAAAAAAGTCCGTTTTTATAAGTCTACTAATGAATTAATCAATTAAGTAATTTGGAGTGTACGATGGCGAAACTGCATGATTACTACAAAGCACAGGTAGTAAATAAACTGCAAGAACAGTTTGGCTACAAATCTGTCATGCAAGTCCCTCGGATCGAAAAGATCACCTTGAATATGGGTGTGGGTGAAGCAATTACTGATAAGAAATTATTAGATAATGCGGTTGCAGATTTAGCTGCAATCAGTGGTCAAAAACCACTTGTCACAAAAGCACGCAAATCAGTTGCTGGTTTTAAAATCCGTCAAGGGTATCCTATTGGTTGTAAAGTCACTTTACGTGGCGAACGTATGTGGGAATTTTTTGAACGTCTAGTTTATATTGCTCTTCCTCGTACTCGAGATTTTCGTGGTTTAAGCGCAAAATCTTTTGATGGTCGTGGTAACTATAGCATGGGTGTTCGTGAGCAAATCGTTTTCCCTGAAATCGATTATGATAAAGTTGATCGTGTTCGTGGTTTAGATATTACTATCACAACAAGTGCACAATCAGATGAAGAAGGCCGAGCTTTATTATCTGCCTTTAACTTCCCATTTCGTAAGTAAGGTAGGGCATAATGGCTAAACAATCAATGATTGAACGCGATAAGAAACGCGTAAAGCTAGCAGAAAAATATTTTGCAAAGCGTCAAGAATTAAAAGCGATTATCTCTGATCTTAATGCATCAGATGAAGATCGTTGGAATGCAGTGCTTAAATTGCAAACGCTTCCTCGTGATTCTAGTCCATCACGTCAACGTCGTCGTTGTCGTCAAACTGGTCGTCCTCATGGCGTCCTTCGTAAGTTTGGTTTAAGCCGTATTAAGGTTCGTGAGTCAGCCATGCGTGGTGAGATTCCTGGTCTTAAAAAGGCAAGTTGGTAATCAGGGGAGTGTTATAGATGAGCATGCAAGATCCTATAGCAGATATGTTGACCCGTATTCGTAACGGTCAATCTGCGAATAAAGTTGCAGTCACCATGCCTTCCTCTAAGCTAAAAGTGGCAATTGCCAATGTGCTAAAAGAAGAAGGTTATATTGGGGACTATAAAGTTGTTGGTGACACTAAGCCAGAATTGGAAATCACTTTAAAATATTTCCAAGGTAAAGCTGTTGTAGAAAGTATCAAACGTGTTAGCCGTCCAGGTTTACGTATTTATAAACGTAAAGATGAATTGCCAAAAGTTATGGCTGGACTAGGTATTGCAGTTGTTTCTACTTCTAAAGGTGTTATGACTGATCGTGCAGCACGCCAAGCAGGTCTTGGTGGTGAAATTATCTGCTACGTAGCGTAAGGGAGAAAAAGATGTCTCGTGTTGCAAAAGCACCTGTCGTTGTTCCTGCTGGCGTAGAGGTAAAACTCAATGGTCAGGTAATTACGATTAAAGGTAAAAATGGCGAGTTATCTCGCACAATAAATGATGCTGTTGTGATTAATCAAGAAGAAGGTCAAATTAAATTTGCTCCTCGTGATGGATTTGCAGATGCTTGGGCTCAAGCTGGTACTGCTCGTGCATTGATTAATTCAATGGTCATTGGTGTTACTGAAGGTTTTACTAAAAAACTTCAGCTAGTTGGTGTCGGTTATCGTGCACAAGTAAAAGGTAATGCAATTGGTTTATCTCTTGGATATTCACATCCAATTGAACATCAATTACCTGCAGGTGTAACAGCTGAATGTCCTTCTCAAACTGAAATCGTACTAAAAAGTGCTGATAAACAGTTAATTGGACAAGTAGCTGCTGATATCCGTGCTTATCGTCGTCCTGAGCCTTATAAAGGTAAAGGTGTTCGTTACGCAGATGAAGTTGTGCGTACTAAAGAAGCTAAGAAAAAGTAAGGTAACACTATGGATAAGAAATCAGCTCGTATCCGTCGTGCAACTAAAGCGCGTCGCAAGATGCATGAACTACTTGCAACTCGCTTAGTAGTTCACCGTACTCCGCGTCATATTTATGCGCAGATTATCGCACCAAACGGATCAGAAGTACTGGCAGCCGCTTCTACATTAGAAAAAGCTATCAGTGAAAGTTTAAAATACACCGGAAACAAAGATGCAGCAGCAGCGGTTGGTAAAGCAATTGCTGAACGTGCATTAGCGAAAGATATCAAAGAAGTTTCATTTGATCGTTCGGGTTTCCAATATCATGGTCGAGTTCAGGCGCTAGCAGATGCTGCTCGCGAAGCTGGCCTACAGTTCTAAGGTAGGAGTTAAAGATGTCAAACATCGAAAAACAAGCTGGTGAACTGCAGGAAAAACTAATCGCAGTTAACCGAGTTTCTAAAACCGTAAAAGGTGGTCGTATTTTTAGTTTTTCTGCACTAACAGTTGTTGGTGACGGTAATGGCCGCGTAGGTTTTGGATATGGTAAAGCACGTGAAGTGCCAGCAGCAATTCAAAAAGCAATGGAAAAAGCACGTCGCAACATGATTAACGTTGCTTTAAATAACGATACTTTACAGCATCCTGTTAAAGGTGCTCACACAGGTTCTCGTGTTTATATGCAACCAGCGTCAGAAGGTACTGGTATTATCGCCGGTGGTGCAATGCGTGCTGTTTTAGAAGTTGCAGGTGTTCGTAACGTTTTAGCTAAGGCATATGGTTCTACTAACCCAATTAATGTGGTTCGTGCAACAATTGATGGCTTAGAAAATATGAAATCACCTGAAATGGTTGCTGCTAAGCGTGGTAAAACCGTCGAAGAAATTTTGGGGTAATTAGCCATGGCAAAAACAATTAAAATTACACAAACCCGTAGTTCTATTGGTCGTCTACCGAAGCATAAAGCGACGTTAGTTGGTCTTGGATTACGTCGTATTGGTCATACTGTTGAGCGTGAAGATACACCTGCGATTCGCGGTATGGTAAACCAAGTTTATTACATGGTTAAAGTAGAGGAGTAATAGTAATGCGTTTAAATACTTTATCTCCTGCTGAAGGTTCAAAGCATGCACCAAAACGTCTAGGCCGAGGAATCGGTTCTGGTCTAGGTAAAACAGGTACTCGTGGTGTTAAAGGTCAAAAATCTCGTTCAGGCGGTGGCGTTCGTCGCGGCTTTGAAGGTGGTCAAATGCCTTTATATCGTCGTTTACCTAAATTTGGTTTTACCTCTCGTAAAGCTCAAGTTACAGCTCAAGTTCGTCTTTCAGATCTAATGAAAGTTGAAGGCGATATTGTTGACCTAAATAGCTTAAAAGTTGCAAATGTGATTAACTCACAAATTGAATATGCAAAAATCATGTTATCTGGTGAAGTAACTAAACCAGTAACTGTTCGTGGTATTCGTGTAACTAAAGGTGCTAAAGCTGCAATTGAAGCTGCTGGCGGAAAAATTGAGGAATAAGTAGAAAGATGGCAAAGCAACCAGGATTAGATTTTCAAAGTGCACGAGGTGGCAGTGGTGAACTCAAAAGGCGTTTGATGTTTGTGCTTTTAGCGCTTATTGTTTTTCGTCTTGGTTCTTACATTCCTGTTCCTGGTATTGATACTAAAGCGTTATCGGACTTACTAACACGAGCATCATCAAATGGTCTTGTGGGTATGTTCAATATGTTCTCTGGTGGTGCTTTAAGCCGTGCTTCAATTTTTGCTTTAGGGATAATGCCTTATATTTCTGCATCAATCATTGTGCAGTTATTAACGGCAATTAGCCCTAAATTAGCAGAATTAAAGAAAGAAGGTGAATCTGGTCGTAAAAAAATTAGTCAGTACACTCGTTATGGCACATTAGCTTTAGCGATTATACAGGCTGTTGGTATTGCGACTAGTTTACCGAATATTCCTGATTATGGTAAAGTTGTGATTAATCCAGGATTTTCTTTCTATTTTATTGCATCGGTTAGCTTAGTTACTGGCACTATGTTTCTTATGTGGTTGGGTGAGCAGATCACTGAACGAGGTGTAGGTAATGGTATTTCAATCATTATCTTTGCAGGTATCGTGGCAAGTCTTCCTCATGCTATTTATGAAACAATTGAACAAGCTCGCTCTGGTTCATTGCATCCGATTTTATTATTAGTTGTTGCTGCATTAGTTATTGGTGTTACTTATTTTGTTGTGTTTGTTGAGCGTGGTCAACGACGAATTGTTGTTAATTATGCGCAACGCCAGCAAGGTCGTCGTGTTTACGCTGCGCAAAGTACGCATTTACCATTAAAGATTAATATGGCAGGCGTTATTCCTGCAATATTTGCTTCAACAATTGCTATGTTACCATCAATGATGGCTGCTTGGTTCCAAGGAGATGGTGAAGGATGGAGATATATTATGGTGCTTATCAATCAATATTTCTCTCATGATCAACCGTTATACATAATCTTTTTTGCAGTAGCGATTATTTTCTTCTGTTTCTTCTATACAGCATTGGTTTTCAATCCTAGAGAAACAGCGGATCAGCTTAAAAAATCTGGTGCATTTATTCCAGGTATTCGTCCAGGTGAACAAACATCTAAGTATATTGACAAAGTAATGACTCGTTTAACGCTAATTGGCGCAATCTACATTACTTTTGTATGTTTGGTTCCAATGTTTATGACAAGTGCGATGAAAGTTCCTGTTCAATTTGGCGGAACATCTTTATTAATCGTTGTTGTTGTAATCATGGATTTTATGGCACAAGTACAGACTTTAATGATGCCAAATCGTTATGAGTCAGTGTTAAAGAAAGCGAACCTTAAAGGCTACGGCCGATAAGTTAGCCAGAAGTTACGGAGAAAAACATGAAAGTTCGTGCTTCAGTCAAGAAATTATGCAGAAATTGTAAAATCATCAAACGTAATGGCATCGTTCGTGTTATTTGCGTTGAAGGTAAACACAAGCAACGTCAAGGTTAATTTATTTAACTGAAAAGTTGTGCTTTTGCATATTTTACTTGCCAAAGTATAGTAAAGCTGGCTAGAATAGCCAGCCTAGATTTATTTGTGAATTCACTGTTTGAGTATCCTGAAAACGGGCTTTTCAGTATGGTGAATTCACTAAACATTAACAATAAAGGAGTGCATAGTGGCCCGTATAGCAGGCATTAACATTCCTGATCAACAACATGCTGTAATTGCTTTACAAGCGATTTATGGTATCGGAAGTACTCGCGCTAAGACAATTTGTGCTGAAGCGGGTATTGCTGAACATGTGAAGATCAGAGAACTATCTGAAGATCAGATTGAAAAGTTACGTGAACAAGTCGCTAAATTCACAGTTGAAGGTGATTTACGTCGTGAAGTAACTATGAGTATCAAGCGTTTATTAGACCTTGGTTGTTATCGTGGCATGCGTCACCGTCGTGGACTTCCAGTCCGTGGTCAACGCACAAAGACTAACGCTCGTACCCGTAAGGGACCGCGTAAGCCAATCAAGAAATAATTGAGGTATAATTAAATGGCAAAGACACCTGTTCGTACACGTAAACGTGTAAAAAAGCAAGTTTCTGATGGTATAGCTCATATTCATGCATCATTCAACAATACAATCGTAACTATTACCGATCGTCAAGGTAATGCGTTAGGTTGGGCAACCGCTGGTGGTTCTGGTTTCCGTGGCTCTCGTAAATCAACACCTTTTGCAGCTCAAGTGGCCGCAGAACGTTGTGCTGAAGCCGTCAAAGATTACGGAATTAAGAATCTGGAAGTTATGGTTAAAGGACCTGGTCCTGGTCGTGAGTCAACAATTCGTGCATTAAATGCGGCGGGTTATCGCATCACTAACATTACTGATGTTACTCCGATTCCTCATAACGGTTGTCGTCCACCAAAGAAACGTCGTGTTTAATTTTTTATTAAACATTGAATGTTTAGGATTATTGGAGAAATAAAATGGCAAGATATTTGGGACCAAAGCTCAAATTAAGTCGTCGTGAAGGTACAGATTTATTCCTTAAATCTGGCGTCCGAGCGGTTGATAGTAAATGTAAATTAGAACAAGCTCCTGGACAGCATGGTGCGCGTAAACCGCGTTTATCCGATTATGGTGTTCAGTTACGTGAAAAACAAAAAGTTAGACGTATTTATGGAATTTTAGAACGTCAATTCCGTAATTACTACAAAAGTGCAGCGCGTATTAAAGGCAACACTGGTGAAAACCTACTTGGTCTTTTAGAACGTCGCTTAGATAACGTTGTTTATCGCATGGGATTTGGTGCAACTCGCGCTGAAGCTCGTCAATTAGTTAGTCATAAAGCTGTTCTTGTTAATGGTCGCGTTGTGAACATTGCATCTTATCAAGTTTCACCTGAAGATGTGATTAGTGTTCGCGAAAAATCAAAAAAACAAGCACGTATTAAAGCCGCTTTAGAGCTAGCTGAACAACGTGAAAAACCAACATGGTTAGAAGTTGATGCTAGCAAAATGGAAGGTGTGTTTAAACGCTTACCAGAACGTTCAGATTTATCTGCTGACATCAACGAACATTTGATCGTCGAACTTTACTCTAAGTAAAGTTTAGCACTTAAGAGAGGACATAATGCAGGGTTCTGTAACAGAGTTTTTAAAACCTCACCTAGTTGATGTTGTTCAATACAGTCAGACACATGCCAAAGTGACTTTAGAGCCGCTTGAGCGTGGTTTTGGCCATACTTTAGGTAATGCACTACGCCGCATTTTATTATCATCTATGCCGGGATATGCAGTAACCGAAGTTGAAATTGACGGTGTTCTGCATGAGTACAGTACTAAAGAAGGCGTTCAAGAAGATGTACTTGATATCCTGCTTAATTTGAAAAAATTAGCAGTGCGTGTACATACTAAAGATGATGTTATGCTGACTTTAAATAAATCAGGTATTGGTGCAGTAACCGCATCAGATATCACTCATGATGGTGATGTTGAAATTGTTAATCCTGATTTAGTAATTTGTCATCTTACTGATGCCAATGCTTCAATTAGTATGCGTATTCGTGTACAACGAGGACGTGGTTATGTCCCTGCTTCTGCTCGCGTTAAGTCAGAAGATGAAGATCGACCAATTGGTCGTCTGTTAGTTGATGCATGTTATAGTCCTGTAGAGCGCATTGCATATTCTGTTGATGCTGCTCGTGTGGAACAACGTACGGATTTAGATAAACTGGTTATTGATATGGAAACCAATGGAACTATCGATCCAGAAGAATCTATTCGTCGTGCATCGACTATTTTGGCTGAACAACTTGAAGCTTTCGTTGATTTACGAGATGTACGTCAACCAGAAGTTAAAGAAGATAAACCGGAATTTGATCCAATTCTATTACGTCCAGTAGATGATTTGGAATTAACTGTTCGGTCTGCTAATTGCTTAAAAGCAGAAGCAGTTCATTATATTGGTGATTTAGTACAACGTACTGAAGTTGAGTTACTTAAAACCCCTAATCTTGGTAAGAAATCACTTACTGAAATTAAGGACGTACTCGCATCTCGTGGTTTATCTTTAGGCATGCGTCTTGAGAACTGGCCACCAGCAAGTATTGTTGAAGACTAAGATAAAATTTATATAAGAAGGATAAAGTTATGCGCCATCGTAAAAGTGGTCGTCAACTGAACCGAAATAGCAGCCATCGTCAAGCAATGTTTCGTAACATGACTAGTTCACTTGTTGAACATGAAATCATCAAAACTACATTGCCTAAAGCAAAAGAGTTGCGTCGTGTTGTTGAACCGTTAATTACGCTAGCCAAAAGCGATAGCGTAGCTAATCGCCGTCTGGCTTTTGCTCGTATCCGTGATAAAGATACAGTTAAAAAATTATTTTCAGATTTAGGTCCACGTTTTGCTACCCGTCCTGGTGGTTATGTACGTATTTTAAAATGTGGTTTCCGTGATGGAGATAATGCTCCAATGGCTTATATCGAATTAGTTGATCGTCCTGCAGTAGAAGCAGAAGCAACAGCTGAATAGTTTTAAATCATTGTGTACTAAAACCGGCTTTGTGCCGGTTTTTTTATTTTCTAAATTTATATTTATTATACCTTGATCGACTAATTGATAAGCTTACATAAGATAGGCTATCAATCCATCCACTTGCTATTATCAATGGCAATACCACGGCACGATTATCTATTGGATAGTCAAATTATTAAATAGCAGTGATGATGGACGATTCAAATGTTATTAATAATGAGGCGGTGGTGTTTCTTCAGATAAATTAGCAATATTTGATGGTTGAGTTGCTTGTAGCTTTTGGGACAATAAAACCAATTGTTCTTTTAATTTACTCACATCAGCTTGAAGATTGGTAACCATCTGATTAAGTTCTTCAATAGTGACTTCTTGAAAAGCGACTTTGGTTTCAAGTAATTCTAATTGTTTGTTCATAGCATAGATTCATATATAAGTTAGTCGATCAAGTTACATTGTAAGTAAAAATAGCTACGAAATCCATCCGCGTTCAGCAAAAGAGACATATTCGCCCTTACCAATAACGATATGATCTATAACTCGAACATCAATTAATTCACAAACTTCTTCTATTTTTTGAGTAAGATGACGATCTGCTTGACTGGGCTCCGCCATACCTGAGGGATGATTATGGGCTAAAATTAATGCGGCTGCATTATGTTGTAATGCTCGCCTTGCTACTTCGCGTGGGTGTACTTCTACACAATTATAGGTACCGACAAACATCTCTTCTGACGAAATGACATGATGTTGATTATCTAAAAAAATCACCATAAAAATTTCACGATCTTTATTGGCTAATCGACTTGCTAAATAGTGGTGTGTGACAGATGGTGAAGAAAGTGAATTTTCGTGCGTCATTTTCACTTTCAAATAACGGGATGAGAGTTCAACAACTGCTTTTAGCTGCGTATATTTAGCCGTGCCTAAGCCATGTTTTTGGCAAAAATCACGATGACTTGCATTAATTAAATTATACAAAGAGCCAAAATCATTTAATAGATTTTGTGATAATTCCAAAACAGGCGAATTATGAGTGCCTGTCCGTAAAAATAAAGCCAACAGTTCAGCATCACTTAATGTTTCGACACCAAACTTCAACAGCTTTTCACGCGGCATTAATTGGGCATGTTCTAAGGACATTGTACTTTCATTTTATTTAATGACTAAAAGTAAATTATTAATAGATTGGCTAATTTATAAACTCAACAAAGAAAATATTACGACTTATTTCACAAAAAACTAACCAGTTTTGCACAAAAAGAAAAAGCGCTGTATAGCGCTTTTTAATATCAATAAGTGATAAAAACTAGTGACAGCCACATCCACCATGGCCACCGCCACAACAACCGTGATCTTCATCATCATCATCGTGATCATGACCGCCACAACCGCAACCACCGTGTCCATGATCGTGACCGTGAGCACCATGAATATGACCATGTGCGATTTCTTCTTCGGTTGCATCACGAATAGCCAGAACTTCAACATTAAACTGCAAATCTTGTCCTGCTAACATATGGTTACCGTCAACCGTCACCGTATCGCCATCAATAGCGGTGATTTCAACGGGTAAAGAGCCCTGATCGGTATCAGCAAAAAATCGCATACCGACTTCTAGCTCATCAACACCAACAAACACATCGCGTGGAACATTTTGGACCAGTGCATCATTAAAATCGCCATAAGCGTTAATGATTTCGACATCAAATTTATCGCCAACTTGATGGCCTTCTAATGCTTTTTCTAAATCTTGTAATAAATTACCGGCACCTTGTAAATATTCAAGCGGTGCAGCAGCTGTAGCTTCATCAACTAACACACCATCTTTAGTGCGCACTTGGTATGCTAAACTGACTACTTTATTTTTTGCTATTTTCATTTTTTCTCCAACAGACTTGTATTGAGCAAATTACTTCAGATTTTAGCGGAAAAAAGAAGTTATGTATTCTAAATTTTTTATTTTGCCCAAAACTAACAAAAGAATAACATAACGCAGTAAGATAATAATTGGTTATTTACTATCATTAAAAAAAGGCATCAAAATAATGGTTGATGCCTTTTTTTGCGTTTTAAAAAATTAATCTTATTTAAGTTCTAACTCATTCATTGCCGCAATGCTAAACCCACCGTCGACATGAATGACTTCACCAGTAATACCTGAAGCTAAATTAGAACATAAAAATGCCGCTGAATTACCCACATCTTCGGTTGTCACAGTACGACGAATTGGCGTGACTGATTCGCAGTGAGATAGCATCTTTTTAAAGTCCTTAATGCCAGATGCTGCAAGCGTACGGATTGGACCAGCAGAAATACCATTAACACGAACACCCTCAGGCCCCATTGCATTTGCCATATAGCGCACATTGGCTTCTAATGATGCTTTAGCAAGACCCATCACATTATAATTAGGGATTGCACGTTCAGCACCAAGGTAAGAAAGTGTTACTAACGCTGAATTTGGATTTAGCATTGAACGACATGCTTTAGCCATAGCCACAAAACTATAAGAGCTAATATCGTGAGCAATAGCAAAACCTTCACGGGTAACGGCATTAACATAATCGCCATCTAATTGATCACCTGGCGCGAAAGCGATAGCATGAACAAAACCATCGAATTTATCCCATGTTTTTGCAAGTTCAGTAAATAGTTCAGTAATGCTTTCATCGTGCGCGACATCACAAGGTAGCACGATTTTTGAACCAAAATCAGCGGCAAACTCCTCAACACGACCTTTTAATTTATCGTTTTGGTAAGTAAAAGCAAGTTCAGCACCTTCACGATGCATTGCTTGTGCAATACCGTAAGCAATTGAACGGTTACTTGCAACACCAGTAACGAGTATACGTTTACCTGTTAAAAATCCCATAAATTATTCCTCTAATGTTTTCACTATATAGTCTAGGATGGTGACGATTATATGTTGATCAAGTCAACTTCGCCACAATAAATTCATTTTTAGCAAATTGCTTTCAATTAAAAACAAAGTGATCAACGATGGTTTACAACCTTAATAACCAACCATCACCGTTAGATTGCTGTGGCTAATCGGTATTAAGTTTTTCGCCAACAGAAAACCAAGATTGACGTGAGTTTAACAAATCTTGTGCCGACATCGGCTTTTTCCCTGCAGGTTGTAAAAGCGTCATATTCAAAGCATGTTGGCTAGTGGCAATACAAATACCATTTTTATTGGCTTGCAAAATCGTCCCCGCCGGCTGTTTTGAGTCCATTTTCACAACATGAGCTTGCCACACCTTAACCGATTCACCGTTAACATCAAAAAAACTAACAGGCCATGGGTTAAAAGCCCGAACGCAACGCTCAAGTTGCTCGGCAGGCAAATTCCAATCGAGTTTAGCTTCTTGCTTTGATAATTTTTCGGCATAAGTTGCTTGTGACGGATCTTGCTTTTCGGGTTGGATTTTTTGTTCAGTAATGAGCGCCAACGTATCGAGCAACGCTTGCGGCCCTAATTGTGCCAGTTTATCGTATAGTGATGCACTGGTATCGGTTTGCTCGATTGGACAGTTCAGCTTATATAACATATCACCCGTATCAAGCCCTGCATCCATCTGCATAATGGTAATACCAGTTTGCTCATCGCCTGCCCAACATGCACGCTGAATTGGTGCCGCACCACGCCAACGGGGTAATAACGAACCGTGCACATTTAGACAGCCTAATCTAGGCATATCCAATACTGCTTGTGGCAAAATCAACCCATAAGCAACCACAATCATAATATCGGCATTGAGATCAGCAATGATTTTTTGATTTTCTTCTTTTTTAAGGGTTACAGGTTGATAAACGGGCAGATTATATTCCATCGCGAGTTGCTTAACAGGGCTAGCCGTCAGCTTATTGCCACGCCCCGCTGGACGATCGGGTTGGGTAAAAACGGCAATCACATTATGTTCAGAACCAACAAGCGCCTTTAAATGAGTGGCGGCAAAATCGGGGGTACCGGCAAAAATAATATTTAATGGTTTAGCGGCATTAGGCATAAGTATTGTATCCATAATCGAAAAATAACACTAATTATACCCGAAACTTAATTAAGAATCTTTAAGCAAAAGGGGATGGTTTAGTTTAGGGGGAGTGATTTCGGAGGTTTATTATTAAGTGATCAAAGTGGCGACAAAGGCCTGACCGAATCAGGGAATTAAAACGAACATCCTAACGCCCATGCTTGGGTTGCAAATGTGGCCAATGGCCAAACTCACTTTGCTGTCGGCATATTCTGATGCCGGATCAAGGCAAACAACATAACCTTGGGGTGTTTTTGTGCGTTGTTTTTTTGTTAAAAAACAACGCAATTACCACTCAAAAATCGGTCAGAAAAGGTATTGATTTTATTGAAGTTTTTGTTTGGTGTTTTTTAGCCAAAAAACACCGACAAAAGCTTAACCTTATACATCTAACAAAATTTTACAAATATTTAATAAAAAAGTAGCGCACCATCAATCAAACGGTTATAATTTAAACGCTTTCAAAGCAAAGGGGGAAGCTCATTAGTTGAGCAATTAGTTATAAAAATTCAAATAAAACAAAAATTTACTTGACAGGATGATCGAAATGCGTTACCATGTATGGCATCTGGCATCTGGCATCTGGCCTGCCAAACCTACGCCCTAAATCTTTTTCATTTTTGCTGTAGTCTAAATCAGACTCAGTTCTTATTTTTATCACCTAAATTATCAAAATCATTGCACTTAGTGAAGTCGCCGTGTTTATCGGCAGGGTTATCGCCAAGGCCGAGACACTTATCTTTTCTATCTAAATTACCAGACTTACTTAAATTATTTAGATTACCTAAATTGCCGTTGTTTTTTGTGTTGCTACTCTTATTGTCGTATGCGCAGTGTTCTATGGCATTGACGGCAAATACATCAAAGGAAATAGAAGGTAGTGCACCGTATTTAACGTTTGATGGTGGGCAGACAAAGGCAACGGATACAGACAGCTTTTTGTCAATAGAGTTGCCGGATGGTAGAGTTATCACGCCTTCAACTAACACATCGAGTGCTACAAATCCGATAAGGTTACCTAGTGGTAATTATACATTTAATGATATTCATACGGTATTGCCGTCGGGAACAACATCTATTAGTTTAAATAGTCTAATAACACAAGGGAAGTGGGGAGATGATGATGGAGATGGACAGGGAGCAGGTGGAGTAACAGCATCAGGGAGTATATCGTTAGCAATAAAGGATAAAGATGGCACTACGGTTAGTCGTGGTGATACATTAAGTAAATGTAGTGCCCCTTATAAGATAACCTTAAGTAGTACAGGGGGTAGTTTAACTACACAGTATGGTGTACCAAATATTAGTACATTTATTGGAGGCAGTGTAGAGTATTACATCAAGCCGGATTCTTCTGGTGGTTGTTACTTTGTGCAATCGGTCAGGCCGAATCTAAACTATGGCATAGGCGTCTATGCTGGTCCATCTAACATATGGAGTTCTACTAAGGGCTTTTTAGTTCAGTCTACAAATCCATCATCTTACGATCGAAATTTTCCTACAACGGGTGCTGATGGATTGTATTTTGATTTGGATATAGAAGGTATTGACGCAAGTCAGTTGAATTGGACAGTTAACACAAGTGGCAGTCTAGGTGCAACGGTGAGTTGGACAAGGCCGCTAACAGGGACATTCACAGACCCTTTGGGAAATACTGTCCAAGCCGATCAATGGATTACTGATAAATCCAAGAATGTAACACGGGTAACGTTGCATGGTCCTAAAGTTGATAGTGCTCAAATAAGTTCAAGTAGTCCAGGTTCATTAGCACGTCCATCTTTGCCACAGACCTTTGAGTTGGTCGGAAGGGATAGTAGTAGTGGTAATGAGATTCGTTATGGATTTGTGTTGAGGCAGTGGTTCGTCAATCGGGGTAATAAAGGTGGTACCGTTTCAGATCAAACAGCATGGTGTAATAGTTTGGGTTATCGTTTGCCACAGGTTAAGGATTTAACCAATGCAGTCAAAACAAGTAATCCTCCTATTTCTGGCGCAGCACCTAGTTCATCAGGTAATTATTACATGCGTCAGATAGGTGCAGGATTTTTAACGGAGTGGGGCTTAGTGTCCTCTTACGCTGATGCGGGCTTCTTCATCACCTACTTCTGGTCAAGCGACGTCAAAGGTAGCAATGGCTTCTATATCTTATCGTCCTACGGCATGGTCTTCGGCTCCAGTGTTAGAACCAACTTCTATGCTGTTTGCACCACACCTTAGCTTTTATTTCTTAGTCCTTAATCCTTGGGCCGCGGGGGGGATGGTGCCTGAGAGGACAATATAAAAAAGAATAAAGCCCCCCGTAAGTTGGGGCATTTTCCCTTAGAGTTGCGCTGTTGCGGCGAAGCCACAATCGGCGCCCCCACCACCCACACTAAAAGCGTGGCTGGCGTGGGGGCAGGGGGAAATAAATAAGAATAACCAAGCAGTTGGTGGATAAGTGTTTGTTGTGTACTTTGAAATAGTGGTGTTAATTTAACGAATGGAATCAATTAAAACTTGGCATAATATGCCTAACAGTAAAATTAGCACTACTAGCACAGCACTTATTCATCACCCAAGACTTTCAACCTAAAATTGTCATGCAAGCTTGCTAATAAAAAGGAAGAAAGTTAGGGGGATATGGCTAAATCAGCGACATACGCGTCTTAGGTTGCAACTTCCCGACTGGGGTGCGAATGGTTTTTGATTTTAGTTATATCAAAAAACACCAACTGACTTGGCCCTCAAAACAAAGTTAAAAAAAAACCACGGCAATCTATAAAAATAACATAGTAAAAATCGGTCAGAAAATGTATTGATTTTATTGAAGTTTTTATTTGTTGGTTTTTAGCCAAAAACCACCACCCAACCCCTTCCCCCAAAGCACACACACATAAGCTGACTCATCCTTTAACAAAACTTTACAAATTTTTAACAAAAAAGGTAGCGCATTATTGTTCAAGCGGTTATAATTTAATCGCTTACAAAGCAAGGGAGTGCTCATTATTAGAGCATTCAGTTATAAAAAATCGAAATAAAACAAAAAATTACTTGACAGGATGATCGAAATGCGTTACCATTTATGGCATCTGGCATCTGGCATCTGGCCTGCCAAACCTACGCCCTAAAACTTTTTAATTTTCACCGTAGTCGAAATCAGACACAGTTCTTATTTTCATCACCGAGGTCATTTCGCGTAGCGAAATCGGAGACGTTATCGGCAGGGTTATCGCCGAGGTCAAGGCGTTTACCTCTTCTATTTAAATTTTCAGGTTTACCAAGTTTACCAAGTTTACCAAGTTTACCAAGCTTACCAAGCTTATCAGGCTTATCAGGCTTATCAGGTTTACTCAGTTTACTTAGATTATTTAGATTCTCTAAATCGGCGTTGTTCTTCGTGGTATTGTTGTTGTCATATACGCAGGGTACAGAGGCGTTAACGGCAAATACAACCAATACTATTCACGGAAGTGCACCCTATTTTACGTTTGACGGAGGTCGAACGAGGGTAACTTCAAGGGATGACTTCGTTGCTATAACGTTGCCGGATGGTACAAGGATTACACCATCAACAAATACATCAAGTGCGACAAATCCGATAATATTACCGGCAGGGAGTACATTAGGTGATATAGGAATGTTGGTGCCGCCGGGATATATTTCACGAAATTTAAGTGACTTAGTAGCATTGGGCAATTGGGGGGATGATGATGGGGATGGTCAGGGTACAAATGGTGTAACAGCAACAGGGATAATATCGGTTGGTTTCTCTGACAAAAATGGTCGTAGCGTAAGTCGTAGTGATATATTAAGTGCTTGCGACTCTCCTTATAGAGTGACATTAGATGTTACACATAGTAGTTTAACTACACCGTATGGTGTGCCTAATAGTAGTCTTTTTAGTAGTCAGCAAGTGACGTATTACATCAGCCCAGACTCATCATCCGGTTGTTATTTTGTGCAGTACGCAAGGCCGAATTTGTACTTCGGTGGTACTGGTAATAATGTTTTGGATCCTTGGGGTAATAGTGCCCTTGACGATTCCAAGTACGCAGACCCAGCTAACATATGGTCTCCTACAAAGGGTTTTTTAACTCAGTCAACTGATTCATCCTCTTACGACCGAAATTTTCCTACAACGGGTGCTAATGGGTTGTATTTTGATTTGCTCATAGGTGGGGTGGATGCAGGTCAGTTGACATGGTCTCCAGTTACTCGTGGTGGAATAACGGCTACGGTGACAAGTGTTACACCTAGTGATAGTTGGATTCCTAGTGTTGATAGGGGAAAAGTTGTCGCACGAGTTAAGTTAAGCGGTCCTAGGGCTGATGATACTCAGAAAAATTCAAGTAATCCTAGTCCGCTAGATGTGCCCTCTTTGCCACAGACATTTGAGTTGGTCGGTAGGGATGGTAGAGGTAATGAGGTTCGTTATGGATTTGTGATAAAAAAGTGGTTCGTCAATCGGGGTGTTACTGGGGATAGCCGGTCTAACCACTTCGCTTGGTGTCGTGGTTTGGGTTATCATTTGTCACCGGTCAGCTATTTAACCAATGGTGGTAGGCATTACGTGCGTCGCATAGGTGCAGGTTTTTTCACGGAGTGGGGCAACATGCTCCACTACGCTGACGCGGGCTTCGTCCGCCCCCTCTACTTTACAAGCAACATAACAGATGGTATCTATAGCGTCACTGTCACCTCGCACAACGGCGCCGTGCACAGCCACTTCGTTTTCCCTAGCGCTTCTGCTGTTTGCACCGTACCTTAGCTTTTATTTCTTATTCCTTAATCCTTGGGCCGCGGGGGCGGTTATGGTGCCTGAGAGGACAATCTAACAAAGAATAACGCCCCCGCGCAAGTTGGGGCATATTCCCTTAGGGTTGCGCTGTTGCGGCGAAGCCACAATCGCGCCGCCCCCCGCCGCCGGCGACGCTGAAAGTGTCGATGGCAATCCTAGTGGATAATGCTGTGGCGGTTTAAATTTGTGGTCTATTTATAGTACGGCAAGGTTTCGGACGTTTTGACCTTGGGTAAACAAAATAGCCACAGTGACCACGTCCGAGTCAGGGAATTAAAGCGAATTCCCTGACAACCCACGCTTTGGCTGCAGAATGTGGCCTGCGGCTGCCCGACGCCGCCGCTCGGTCTTAACGCACCGTTTGTGGACGCGCTCCCGGCGCACCACAAACTCGCCAAACATCCCTGTTTTGCGTGCTAACCTCACTCTGTTGTCGGCACATTCTGACGCCGGAATAGGACAAACAACATAACCATCGTTTTTGGGATGGGTTATTGTGTTTTTATAAGGCAGTTTTTGTTAAAAAACAGTTGGAAAAACTTTAATAAAATCAATACTTTTCCTGACCGATTTTTAGCGGAAAATCAAGCCTTTTTTGTTTTGGTGAATAGAATAAATTAAGTGCGCAGGTTTCGGACGTTTTGACCTTTGGTGAATAAAATAGCCACAGTGACCACGTCCGAGCAAAGGGAATTAAAGCGAATTCCCTTTGCAATCCCACGCTTTGGCTACAGAATGTGGCCTGCGGCACTACTCGTATCATCCTGATACTCGCCTCTACGAGGCCATCTTCGCTGTGCTCAGATGTTCAAATTTGTTCCAGACAAATTTGTCCGACGCCGCCGCTCGGTCTTAACGCACCGTTTGTGGACGCGCTCCAAGCGCATCACAAACTCGCCAAACATCCTTGTTTGGCGTGCTAACCTCGCTCTGTTGTCGGCACATTCTGACGCCGGAACAAGACAGACAACATAATCTTAGGTGTTTTTTGTGAGTTGTTTTTGTGTAAAAAAGCAATGCAATTACATCCAAAAAGTGGTCAGGAAAGGTATTGATTTTATTGAAGTTTTTATTTTGCTGTTTTTAAGATAAATCAATCACTTACACAACCTAAGCAAAGCGCCGACATACAACAAATCAACAAAACCACAAATAGCGCCCCAATAACAGCAAGTTAACCGCTCCAAACCCTTTTTTTAACGACAATTTAAAATTAAATAAAATCAATACATTAAAAAACAGCTCAAAAAAAGGGTTTTCAAAGATGAAATTGTTGTTTATCTTTATACAGCAAGATTTATCAAATCTTGAGTTCTACCTTAACGCCGTATAGGCGGTTTAGAAAATCAATCATCCGACGGCTCGATGTCACCAAAACCTTAACGCCGTATAGGCGGTTTAGAAAATATAATTCTTGCGTAACTTTGTAACGTCGCCCCTTAACGCCGTGTAGGCGTTTAATCAAAATAAAATCAATGATATAATTATAAAAACACAACAATCTTTCCCAAAAACGATGGCTATGTTATTTGTCTTATTCCGGCGTCAGAATGTGCCGACAACAGAGCGAGGTTAGCACGCCAAACAGGGATGTTTGGCGAGGCTATGCTTCGCCGGGAGCGAATCATAGCCGGTGCGTCAAGACCGAGCGACGGCGGAGGGCAGCCGTAGGCCACATTCTGCAGCCAAAGCGTGGGTTGTCAGGGAATTCGCTTTAATTCCCTGACTCGGACGTGGTCACTGTAACTATTTTGTTCGCTAAAGGTCAAAACGTCCGAAACCACTGCACCCAATCCATCCTATTCACCAACCCAAAAAAGGCCTGATTTTCCGCCCAAAAATCGGTTAGAAAAGGTGTTGATTTTATTAAAGTTTTCTGGCTATTTTTTAACAAAAACCGCCTTATAAAAACACAATAACCCATCCCAAAAAAGATGGTTATGTTATTTGTCCTATTCCGGCGTCAGAATGTGCCGACAACAGAGCGAGGTTAGCACGCCAAACAGGGATGTTTGGCGAGGCTATGCTTCGCCGGGAGCGAATCATAGCCGGTGCGTCAAGACCGAGCGACGGCGGAGGGCAGCCGTAGGCCACATTCTGCAGCCAAAGCGCGGGATTGCTAAGGGAATTCGCTCTAATTCCCTTAGCTCGGACGTGGTCACTGTAGCTATTTTGTCCACCCAAGGCCAAAACGTCCGAAACCACTGCACTCAATTTATTCTATTCACCAAAACAAAAAAGGCCTGATTTTCCGCCCAAAAATCAGTCAGAAAAGTTATTGATTTTATTAAAGTTTTTTCTGGCTGTTTTTTTAACAAAAACCGCCTCACAAAAACATCAGAATGTGCCGACAACCGCGCAAGGTCAGCACGCCAAACAAGGATATTTTGTCCTGAACCAAACTATCGTTGACAAATTAATCACAACAGCGATATTGCCATCATTATAGTTTAAATTGGTGAGTGAAAATTACAAAGGTAGACTACGTTTAATCATACATTGTTGATAAACATCAAAAGCTTTTTGATTTAATTTCATACCATACAGATAAAGAATGCCGTAGCATAAAAATGCCAAAAAAACACTATCTTTGTATTTTTTAAACATATTATAGTGTTGTATCAATATTTCATCACTTATTCTATCTAATTGTACTTGCTTTATAATTACGTTACATAACAATCGAATAAATAAGCCTACGAAAGTCAACAGTCCAATAATTAATGCAGCAAAAACTGCAAGTCCCATAATAGGTTGTAAAAAATTCATCATTTTTTAAATTCTTTTATTTTTCAATCATTATCATAGCTAGGCTTTAAAACGGGAAAAACACCGGCACTAAAGCAATATCCACCGCCATAACCAAAAACGTTAACGGCACGCCAATTTTAACAAAATCCCCAAAACTATACCCACCCGGTGCAACTACCATGGTTTTTATTGGTGATGATACAGGGGTAATAAATGAGGCGGAGGTGGCAATGGCAACCGTCATGGCAAATGGGTAGGGCGAGTAACCAAATTTTAGTGCTAAATCAATGGCGATTGGCGCAATTAAAATAGCGGTTGCGGTATTGGATATAAATAATCCAATTGTTGAACATAATAAGAAAATAAATGTTAGCACCATATAGGGGCCGAACGAGGATAGGTGAACTTCAAGCCAAGCGGATATGAGCGAAATTCCACCCGTTTTATTGAGAGCGAGTGCAAAAGGCATCATGCCAATAATTAAAATTAAGGTTGGCCAGTGTATTGATTTATAAGCGTTAGTCATGTCAATACAACGCGTGGCGCCCATAAGTAAGCAGGCAATTAAGGCCGCAACTACGTTGGGTACAATGCCGGTAACCATTAAGGTTATCATAATAGCTAAGTTGATTAATGCGGCCGGCGCTTGGCTGCTTGCTGGCGCTATGTCGTCAATGTCTGCTGGGTAGTCTAATACAACAAAATCATTGGTGCGAGTTTGTAATTTTTGAATCGATCCCCAATCACCACAGACTAATAATGTGTCACTCATTTCTAAACGTTCTTGGAATAGGTTGTTGGTTTCAACCGGAGCGTGATTACGCCATATGCCGATGACTGTTAGGAAGTATTTCCCTCTGAAATCGATTTCGTTGAGTGTTTTGCCACACAGTGTTGATTCTGGTAGTAGAGCAACTTCGGCCATGCCGACTTGTTTTACTTGTTCCGAAAAATACTCACCACGCAATATTTTGGGTTCAAGGTTATTGGTGGTTAAAAAAGTACGGTAATCGGCTTCGGAGTGCGACATGTCTAGTAGTAATATGTCATTTTCACGAAATTCGGTGCAACCATTAACGGGAATTAATACTTTGTGAAATTTACGCCAACGTTCAATACCAATAACATTTACGCCATGCTTGCTACGTAAATGTAAGCCATCGATAGTGCGTCCAACAAAAGGCGAGCCTGCTAGTATTTGTGCTCGATGAGCACGGCCAATTAATTTGTAGTCGCGAATAAGGTCGGTAATTTTGCGTCTTTGCGGTTGGGTGTTGTTTGGGGTGATTTGTTCGGCAGTGAGTAGCCAATTGCGTGTTAGTAGGCAATAAGTCACACCAACAATTAGAACACCAATGCCAATTGGCGTAATCGAGAAGAAGCTGAATTCAGTTAATGCCGAGCGGTTTAACTCACTATTAACAACTAGGTTTGGCGCCGTTGCGACTAATGTCATCATGCCGCTAATGAGTGCTGCTATGCATAGTGGCATCATTAATTTTTTGACATGAATACCTGTATGATTTGCAATGCTAATGGCAACAGGAATAAAGATGGCAACAACGCCCGTTGAGCTCATTATTGAACCCAATAAGGCGGCGCCTAGCATGATGCAGGTGATGATGCGTATGTCGTTTTTGCCCGCTATTTTTAATATGTATTCGCTCATTTTGTATGATATGCCGGTTCTGACAAGGCTTTCGCCAATAACAAAGAGTAGCGCAATTAAAATGATGTTGGGATCGCTAAATCCTGATAGTGCTTCGGTAGGGGTTAATACGCCTGTGATGGTGATTGCCGTGATGGTGAGTAGGGCGATAATGTCCATTCTTAATTTGCTGAATGAAAACATTAAAATAGCTATTAATAATAATAAACAGACGGTAATCAGCGGATAGTATTCAATAATGTTATTCGGTAAGAATTGTGTAATTGATGATACTAAATTATGCACAGGTGACAAATGTTCCACAAAAAGTAGCTCTATAAATGTCGATTATATTTTGCACATAATACATTGATTTATTGCAATAGGGAATATTTTTGCATCAAGTTTATATGACAAAATTTGTTCTATTATGACATTTTTAACATTTTTTGCTGTTTTTTTTATCGCCTATTCGCTTTACCGAAAAGTAGGTGTAATTTAAGTAATTTAAATTATTTAACCCGTAACTTTTTTAGGAGAAAGTATGTCGTCAAAAAAAACCGTTGCACAAATAATTGTTGATGTTTTGTCCGAAGCTGGTGTTAAACATTGTTATGGTATTGTTGGTGATACCTTGAATTATATTACCTCTTCTATTAAAAAAAGTAATATTGAATGGGTGCATGTCCGCCATGAAGAGGTCGGTGCTTTTGCAGCAGGAGCAGAAGCGTATTTAACTGATCAAATTACGGCTTGCGCCGGTTCGTGTGGGCCGGGAAGTTTGCATTTTATTAATGGTATTTACGAAGCTCAACGTAATAAAGTGCCGGTTATTTTATTGGCAAGTCAGCTAGTGACTTCACAAAAAGGTACTGATTTTCCGCAAGAAGTCGATTTTGAATCTATTTATAAAAACTGTTCTGTATTTTGTCAGGAAATCAATGATCCTACTCAAGCAAGACAAATAACGACAGCCGCAGTTCAAGCCGCAATTAATCAACGCGGTGTGGCGGTTTTAGTGATACCTTATAATATTAGTTTAGTTAAGGTAGAGGATAATAGCGGGCATAAGATTTATCACCCTAAACCGGTTATTCGCCCATCTAATGAAGAGCTTAATCAAATTGCTGAAATACTCAATAAAAATCAAAAAATCGCGATTTTTGCTGGGCAAGGTGTCTGTGAAGCTCATGATGAACTTGTTGGGCTTGCTGAAAAATTAAAATCGCCTATTGTACATACCTCTAGAGGTAAGGATTTTGTTGAATATGATAATCCGTATAATGTGGGTATGACGGGAATGTTTGGTATGGAGTCGGGAACGACGGCGATTAAAGAATGTGATGTGCTGCTTATGTTAGGTGCTGATTTTGCATGGTCGCAGTTTTATCCAGATAAAGCCACTATTATTCAAGTTGATATTGATGCGACCCATCTAGGACGACGTCATCCTGTGAGCGTTGGGGTTGTTGGTAGCAGTAAACCAACGTTGGCAGCTTTAATTCCTTTAGTGGATGAAGAAAAAGATACTAGTTTTGTAGAAAAATGCCGTGAATTGTATACCAAATCAATGAATAAATTGAATAAGAAAGCAGTGCCTTCGCAAATAACAATTCATCCTCAATATTTAACAGAACTTGTTGATAAATATGCAACAGATGATGCCGTGCTCTGTGCCGATGTTGGTTCCGCTATGGTTTGGGCTTGTCGGCATTTTAATACCAATGGAAAAAGGCGCACAGTAATTAGCCTAAAACATGGCACAATGGCAAATGCAATGCCACAAGCATTAGGTGTTCAAAAAGCATTTCCTAATCGGCAAGTTATTACTTTATCAGGTGATGGTGGTATTAGTATGTTGATGGGTGACTTGTTAACCACAATTCAAGAAAAGTTGCCAGTTAAAATTATTGTGCTTAATAATAGTTCTCTCAACTTTGTCGAATTGGAGCAGAAATCCGAAGGGTTGGTTGATCACTATACCGATTTACAAAATCCTAATTTTGCTAAAGTTGCCGAATCCATGGGACTATTTGCAATAAGAGTTGATAGCTCTGATTTACTTGAGGAGGCGATGCAATCATTTTTATCACATCCCGGCCCTGCCTTGTTAGATGTGAAAACCAGCTCTAATGAGTTAGTAATGCCGCCTGAAATTCTACCATCGCAAGTTATGGGGATGGCTCTTTATAGCGTAAAAGCTTCATTACACGGGAAAATGGGGGATGTTGTTAATTTGCTGGTAGATAATTTTATCAAGAAGTAATTTATACTTAAGATCTCTGCCGCTATATGCGGCAGAGTGTTGGTACTAGAAGCTGACAGCGCCTTCTTCTGCTGAGGTTAAATTTTCACGGATAATAGTGAAAAGTTCACGTCCACAACCTTGATGAGAATCGGTGAGATCAAATGGGGCTGGTTGGCGTTTGGTTAGTTCTGCTTCGTCGACAAGTAGTGTGATTTCGCCAGTTTGGCCATTAACGCGGATTATGTCGCCGTCTTGGACTTTACTTAATAAACCACCATCATAAGCTTCTGGTGTGACATGGATAGCCGCCGGCACTTTGCCAGACGCGCCCGATAGTCGACCATCGGTTAATAAGGCAACTTTGTAACCTTTATCTTGTAGTACGCCTAGCGGTGTGATCAGTTTATGCAATTCTGGCATGCCAATGGCTTTGGGGCCTTGATAGCGTACAACAACTACGCAGTCTTTATCTAATTTGCCCGCTTTATATTCAGCATCTAAATCGTATTGGCTATTGAAAACAACGGCTGGGGCTTCGATAATTTGGTGCTCTGGCGCGATAGCCGATGTTTTCATTACCGCCCGCCCAAGGTTGCCTGACATGACTTTTAGCCCACCATGTGAGTTAAATGGTTTGTTTATTGAAGCAATGACGTTTTCGTCTAATGATTTGGTTGGACCTTCGCGGAAAACAAGTTGGCCATTTTCTAATATTGGTTCTTTGGTATAGCGGCTTAGGCCGTGGCCTGCAACTGTTTCAACATCTTCATGTAGTAAACCACCTGCCAATAATTCCCTCACTAATAAAGCTGTGCCACCAGCTGCTTGGAAGTAGTTGATGTCGGCGGGACCATTTGGGTAAATTCGACAAAGTAGTGGTACGGCAGTTGATAGGTCTGATATATCATCCCAATTAATAATAATTCCTGCCGCTTTTGCCATCGCTACTATATGCATCGTTAAATTGGTTGACCCACCGGTTGCGAGTAATGCAACGAGTCCATTGACGATGACCTTTTCGTCCACCATTTTGCCAACAGGCATGTAATTACCTGATTGTTGGGTTAAGCGAGTAATTTGTTTGGCCGCTGCGTTGGTTAATTCAAAGCGCAATGCCGTTTCTGGCTGAACAAATGCAGCACCGGGTAAATGTAATCCCATTAATTCAATTACCATTTGGTTACTGTTGGCGGTGCCATAAAAGGTACATGTTCCGCTAGTGTGATACGAGGCAGATTCTGATTCTAATAAATCTTCGCGCGTTGCTTTACCTTCTGAATAAAGTTGGCGAATTCGGACTTTTTCTTTATTCGCTAATCCTGATGGCATTGGTCCTGCCGGTATGAAAATGGCAGGTAAATGTCCAAAGGTTAATGCGCCGACAAATAATCCCGGTACGATTTTGTCGCAAATGCCAAGGTATAAAGCGCCATCAAACATGTTGTGTGAAAGGCCAACTGCAACAGACATGGCAATGATGTCTCGGCTCATTAATGACAGCTCCATTCCGGGTTCACCTTGGGTAACTCCATCGCACATTGCCGGTACTCCTCCCGCCATTTGTCCAACCGCGCCCACTTCGTGAAGCACTTTGCGGATTTGTTCAGGGTAAAATTCGTAAGGTTTGTGCGCTGAAAGCATGTCGTTGTAAGAGCTGATGATGCCAATGTTGCTTTTTAATATATTTTTTAGATCGTTTTTGTCATCAATACAACAAGCGGCAAAACCATGGGCCAAATTACTACAAGGTAAACTGGCGCGGGTGACTTTGTTGCGCATTGCCTTTTCTATTTTTTGTAAATAAGCTTCGCGCGATGCTTTTGAACGTTCAATAATTCTTTTTGTTACAGCTTGGACAGTTGAATTCACATTGACCTCTTCTTTGTTCGCTTATGTTTTATTTTCTTTTCTTTTTTAGCAATGGCATGTTGCGCGTATTACTTGCTCAGTATCATGCACAACGTCTTTTAATGGTTGCTCAATGTTGATGTTGTAGACATCTTTTTCATCGGCTGTTGGCTCTTCAAGTGTATCAAATTGCGATTGAAGCATGCCGGTTTTTTGGTAGTGGCCTGTGCGTTTCGCTAGGCGTTCAGCGATGACATCGAAACTGCCTTTTAAATAAATAAAATGTACGTTTTCATTTTCACCACGAATAATATCTCGATATTTTCGTTTTAACGCCGAGCAGATAATAATCGAAACATCGTTAACATTACTCATGGCAAATGCGGCATTGCTGATTAAGTTAAGCCAAGGCATTCGATCTTCATCATTTAAAGGCGTGCCACTGCGCATTTTTAAAATATTGGCTTTAGGATGTAAAAAATCACCATCTAAAAACGCGGCATCTAAGTTATAAGCTACTTGTTTGGCTACCGCTGATTTACCACAACCCGATACACCCATTAATACAAAAACTTGTTTGTTTTTTTTCGTCATTGCTGTTCCTTAGTATACCTTTGATTGTTACGGGTAACATTCTTGCACGTTAATCTTTTTTTGCAATTGAAAAAAGTTTTTTTTGTGATCTGGATCAGATTTTATTTTTAATTCTTAAATAGATAGCACACTATCCATTTGAGGTTGATATTCCTTAAGTCTTACATAGCACATTGGGTATTGCCGAACAAATGGTTAAGCAATCGATTTCTTTATTTAATTTCCTAATTTTACAAAGATAATTTTGTTTGATTTTGATTTAAGTAATAAGAAATAATTTGTACTGACTAGATTCATAGTAAGCATTGAAATCACAATCAAGTATGGCTTACTATGAATGGTTTTATTCTTTATTTAGTGATATCTCCCATAATTTGTTTAAATGTTGAAAAAGAACAGAACCCCTTCGCATTGGTTGGGCAGTTTGTCATGGTTAGCGTAACTTTTTGTGGTGGATTATTACGATTTAATGGTGATAAATTGCGAATTTGTTCAGTGGATTGGTAAAAGTATTCTATTTTCATTAAATTCTCACCACTACGATTGTCGCGCCATTTTTCAAATACGACTTTACCTCCGATCGGTGTGGTTTCAAATTGATTAGGCAAGTTATAGGATTGAATTTGCATAGCGGAAAATAATGAAGCAACATTGGAATCGTGCCCCACTAAAAGAGTGAATTTAGCTGTGTCTCCATTGTCAGTAAAAGCGTGATTAATATAATTCACTAAATTTGCAGAAACATGTTTTGCCACGGTAGGTGAGCCAAATAGTACGGTATTATAATGCTCTTTAATAGCAACAAGTTGTTTTAACTGTTGCTCATCTTTTATTTTACCCCAAGCAATCTTTTTTAAAGGTGTTCCTTCATAATATTGTAAAATGAAGGCGTCAGCAATTGATGTGCCGGTACGCAGTGGTCCAGTAATGCCTGGTTCTTTTCCTTTTTCTATTATTAATTCTGTTGGTAAATCAATAAAGTCGCACTGTTTGTCAGTTATGCAATTAGTTGATTTTTGATAATCAATTATCTTAGCCATATTTTGATATGCGTTGTTAAGTTTTTTATTTAAACCTGTAATACCATTTACATCCGCATTTTGGTTAATTGAAGCAATAGCAGCCTGCTTAAATTCAACACTGTCATCTCTAATTACAGGGGAAAATAAGGGATCCATTTGACCAAGTTTTTCTTTATGAACGATCGGTAAAATACATCCAGGGAAGGCACCGACAATAAAAAACTGACCTGTTGCAATAGTTCGTTGAAGACTATTAGTATAAATATAAACATCTTTTTCGTTTGGACAGTTATCGGCGGTTAATAATTTATTATCGGCTAACCACTGACTAAAATAGTGGCCAAAATAGCTTTCTAATGCTCCTCCTCGTGTCGTTAAATAACTGGCTGGCGTATCCCACTGTGGCCATTGATTGGGGGTGATTTTTCCTAGAGTACTAGTTGGACTAGCTAACGGGGCCCGTAAACCATGGCGACTAAAAACCACAACTTGCTCTAAAGTGTAATCATCATGGCTATCTGCTGCATATGTTGAAAATGATACAATACATGCTAAACCGAATATCCCTTTTAATACTATTTTTTTCATATGTTTTCCTCTGAATTATATAGATGATGATTTCATTGATGCAATGCTTAATTTTTTCTTTTTTTTATGGTAATTGTTGTCTAAACAGCTTGTATTTTCATAAACCTAATTTGAGTGATTGAACTGGCAAAATACAATTCAGTTTATAATTAATCTCTTAATATTTAGTTAGGCGATGGCAGCAATATCGTTGTCTGTACAATGTTTTTATAAGAATAAAAACTGGTTCTCGGTATTTGAGTTTTAATTGGATTATGCAAGAACGGTTCTCATTTTTTTGTAAAAGATAACCTTTGATAACGAAAAAAGAAATGAAATTTTACGCTATCAGTGATAGTGCTCACACATTTTATCCTAATAAGGAAGATAGTTACTTAAAATAGAACAATGATGGGTTTGATGCTGAATTAAGTATGATGAGCAAATTAGGCTTTTTTAATATAGATAATTGTATCGATTATTTTGTTTCGAGCGAGGCATTGTTATTTTTAATAATGCTTAAAACGCTCGAAACTAAAACCACCAATAATTATGATGCATTAGCTGTCTTTTTGACTCGCTCAACAAACATCATTACCACAAAAGCAATAACCGTTAAATAGATGATGTAAGCCCCATAAGTTGTTAACATATCAATCAGTGAACGCCCTCGCATGGCAAAATCGCGGAAAAATCGAAATAACCAAACTAATGGAAATGCGTGGCTAATGTAGTATGTCCAAATTGGCATAATACCTACTGCCATTGTTGATCCCCCCATAATAAACCCCGGCGGAACCAAGAAGATCATTCGGCCCGCACCTTCGCCCGGGTTTTTTGTTGTCCAAGAAAGTAAAAAGGCTAACCAACCAAAAGCAAGCCCTGTCATAAATACACTTGGTACAAAAGCAAAATAGTTACCTTCAAAACGCAGTTGTCCAAATATTACCAGTATAGCGGTAATAAGGGTTAATGCGGTTGTGTAAAATAGTGCATAAGGAATTGTTCTTGCTAATAAAGATAAGAAGCCTCTTTCTATGGCCATTTGCCACATGCCGGTTACTTTTAATCGACCAATAATCATTAATGAGGTTAACCCGTAAGTTAATGATGAAAAAAAGTAAACAAAATAAATAATTGTTGAAATTGTCGATGAACTTGCCGGATTAAACAGGTAGCGTGTTTTAAGTTGCATGGGTGATAAGGTCGCTTCAATGCCTTCTTTACCAAGCCCTAATGCGGCGATTTTACCAACACTCAGTTCGGCACCTAATTCAGGAATATATTCATTAAGACTTTGTAGTACTTTGGCATTTTGTGCATCATTGGTATCATCAGCAAAATAACCTAGACGGACGGTTTGCTCGCCTTTTTTTAAGCTTTTTTCTAAGCCTTTAGGAATATATAAAACACCTAAATTACGATCGTGTGAAACTAAGGTTATGGGGTTTACTGGCGATCTTATGACCTCGGTTACTTCAATGTAAGGTGATGTATTGACTTTACTAATTAATTCCGTCGAATAATTTGAGCCGTCAAGGTCAATCACTGCAATTTTACCTTCAAATACGGCTCCGTGACTTAATACAATAGAAAACACCAGCGAAACAATGGCCGCTAAGCCAAGCGAAACTTTATAATAAGGGATAAAGTGACCTGACAACATGGCGTCAAGTTCTTCAAGCATAGATTTAATGATGTTTTGCATCATTGATCCACCTCAAGTGTCATTCCGGTTAATAGTTTTGGAATCGATTCTATGTAAATTCTAACTTGATAAGAGGTTAGATCGGCTTGACCACGTTCTCGTGTCATACGTAAATCGGCAAATGATGGCGCAGCGGTGGCAAAGCGGACTTTACCTTTTACTTCTTTATTTAGCGCAATCACATTAGCGGTGATAGTTGTGTCAGGTTGATAATCATTCACCATTTTTTCATTCACATAAATGTCGATATATTTGCGGTTAGTCTCTAACAATACTGCGGGTGCACCGTTGGGTACCATTTCGCCATCTTCAAACATCAGTTTTAATATTTTTCCATCTTCAGGTGCTGTTAACGTTAGTCGTTCATAATTGAGTTGTAACTGTTTTAATTCAGCTTCACCTTGCGCAAGTTGTGCCTTAAGCTGTGCTAATTGATTTTGGCGATTTTGGAGCTTTTGCCGTGCAATTAAGATGGACTTTAATGTCATACCGGTTGCATTTTGTGTTTGTTCAAATTGGCTGATTTGTTCTGGTGTTGCACCAATCATTAAAGTCGATAATTGGCTTTCAATTTGCACAACTTGCATTTTGGCATTAATAAATGCATTACGTGCATTATCAAGTTGTGACTGTGAGTTGCCACCTGTTTTGCGTAATTGGGTTTGGCGATCAAATTCAGTTGTCGCTAAATTGCGAGCAGATTTTGCAGCTTCTAAATTGGCTTGTACTTCTTCAATTTTGCGCCACGTTGTTAATTCTGAAAGGTTAGTTTCATTTTCCGTAATTTCAATAGCGGCTTGTTCTTGATTGACTGCTGCTTTTTGGCTATCAACTAAAGCTTGTAAGCGATCGATAGCCAGCTTGGTATCGATGTCTTCTAATTGCATTAACCGATCACCTTTTTTTACCATTTGTGATTCTTGCACAAATCGCTGGGTGACTTTTCCGCCGACATTTTGAAAGGCAATATTAATTTCGTCAGCTGTTAATACGCCAGATTTAATGCTTTTGGCAACAGATACCGCATCATTTCTTGAACCTACAAAGATTAAAAATGAGCCAAAAATGAGTAGAAGTAAAAAGATAACAGGAATTTTGACATTTTTTTTCATATATAGCTTATTTTCCATTTATTTAGTCAGCTAACTATTTAAGTAAAAAGAATGACTTTAATGATTAAAGTCCGTTATTTTCGTAATAATTTGCGCAACATCGCGATTAAAGACTCTTGTTCTTGCGAGTTTAGCACCTGCGCAAAAGCGCGAATTGATTTAAGGTGGTTAGGCAATGCCTCTTGAATCAGCCTTTCACCTGCATCTGTTAAGGTGATTAGGCGAGAACGACCATCTTCACCACTTTTTGTCATCGAGATTAAAGGCGCTGGAGATGCCAGCATGCGTTTAACCATGACAGATACCGTCGCCGGTGTTACGCCAATGCGCAAAGCAAGATCGCTGGCACAGGTTTCACCTTCTGAATACAGTGACATCAGTAGGGCAAATTTACCCTCAGAAACGCCGTAATCTTTATCTAATTGTGCATAGATATTCGCACGAATGAGATCGGCGGTTGTGATTAAACTTAAAACCAGATCAACACCAGAAACTTCAACAATGTCATTATTAAATCTTTGTGCACGCGCTAAGGTTTCACGTGAAGGAAGCTTTCTAGAATTGTAATTCAATTATCATTACTCAATTTATTTAGTCGGCTAATTATAACCATTTAATTATGGTTGGCAACTTTTTTAGCTGTTTTTATTGATTTGCTGGGTAATTAAGTCGGGTATTTTGATAGGTATTTTTGATTTTTATCTATTTTTAAACAAGCCTTAACTTTAAATTATGACTTCAACAATCACTTTTACTACTAAAGTGGTAATCCTTGAGGGTAGTTATAATCTGTACAAAGTTTCATACAATGTTATCAAAATAAAATTAAATCATTAAATTAAAATAAAATTGGAGTTTTGTATGAGTAAAACCAATCTCGTTATTATTGGTAATGGGATGGTTGGGCATCGTTTTGTCGAAGAGTTAATTGATAAAAAGCAGTCCAATCAATTCAATATTACTATTTTCTGTGAAGAGCCACGTCTTGCCTATGATCGGGTGCATCTTTCTTCTTATTTTTCTGGGCATACTGCCGAAGCGCTTTCTCTGGTTCGTGAAGGATTATACCAAGAGAATAATATTAATATTTTACTTAATGAACGGGCTATATTAATCAATCGTCAGCGTAAAGAGGTGCATTCTCAACAAGGGCGAATTGTTGCTTATGATAAATTGATTATTGCGACAGGATCTTATCCTTGGGTGCCGCCGATTAAAGGGGCTGATGGTTCGGATTGTTTTGTTTACCGTACGATAGAAGATCTTGATGCCATTCGGGAATGTGCAAAGCGTTGTAAAAAAGGCGCTGTTGTGGGCGGTGGCTTGTTAGGGCTTGAAGCTGCGGGCGCTTTGAAAAACTTAGGTATGCAAACGCATGTGGTTGAGTTTGCTCCAGTGTTAATGGCTGAACAGCTTGATGTGCAAGGCGGAGAACAATTACGTCGTAAAATTGAGGAGATGGGAGTCGGGGTTCACACCAGTAAAAATACCCAAGAAATTATTCATTCCCCTGAAGGTAAAATCATGCAATTTGCAGATGGTTCTGCACTTGAAGTCGATTTTGTTGTTTTTTCAACTGGTATTAGAGCAAACGATAAATTAGCTCAAGAGTGTGAATTAGAAATCGGTCCACGCGGTGGGATTGTGATTAATGATTATTGTCAAACATCAGATTCTGATATTTATGCTATTGGCGAATGTGCTTGTTGGCAAAGCAAGGTTTTTGGTTTGGTTGCACCAGGCTATAAAATGGCTCAGATTGCCTTAGCCCATTTAATGGGGCAAGCTGATAAATTTGAAGGCGCCGATATGAGTGCCAAGCTAAAACTGATGGGGGTCGATGTTGGTAGTATTGGTGATGCTAAAGCGAAAACTGTGGGCAGTCGTAGTTATGTTTACTTAGATGAGACAACGCCCGTTTATAAAAAATTAGTTGTTTCGGGTGATAATAAAAAACTCTTGGGTGCGGTATTGGTCGGCGATACGTCGGATTATAGTAATTTATTACAATTAATGCTTAATGATATGGATCTGCCCGAACACCCTGATACGTTGATACTACCAGCACATGCAGGTGCAAAGCCGGCTATGGGGGTTGATGCGCTTCCCGATTCAGCACAAATTTGTTCGTGTTTTGATGTGACTAAAGAAAAAATTATCCATGCGATTAATGCAGGTTGTCATACAGTTGCAGCCATTAAGGCAGAAACTAAAGCGGGCACTGGATGTGGTGGCTGTATTCCATTAGTTACGCAAATTCTTAATTTGGAATTAGCTAAACAAGGGATCGAGGTTAGCGATGCTTTATGTGAACATTTTAAATACTCGCGCCAACAGTTATATCATTTAATTCGTGTTGAGGGCTTAAAGTCATTTGATGAAGTGATTAAAAAACATGGTAATGGCTACGGTTGTGAAGTTTGTAAACCTACAGTTGGATCGTTATTAGCCTCATGTTGGAATGATTATATTCTTAAAGATAATTTAATTCCTTTGCAAGATAGTAATGATATTTTCTTAGGTAATATTCAAAAAAATGGTACTTATTCTGTTATTCCCCGCAGTGCAGGTGGCGAAATTACACCAGAAGGATTAATTGCCATTGGTCAAATCGCTAAAAAATATCAACTCTATTCTAAAATTACCGGCTCACAGCGTATTGGTCTATTTGGTGCACAAAAAGATGATCTGCCTGCTATTTGGAAAGATCTAATAGAAGCAGGGTTTGAAAGTGGTTATGCTTATGCCAAAGCGTTAAGAATGGCGAAAACCTGTGTGGGTAGTACTTGGTGTCGATTTGGTGTAGGTGATAGTGTGGGATTAGGGGTAGAACTTGAAAACCGCTATAAAGGTATTCGTGCACCGCATAAATTTAAATTGGGTGTATCTGGTTGTACGCGTGAATGTGCCGAAGCGCAAGGTAAAGATATTGGGGTGATTGCCACTGAAAAGGGGTGGAATCTGTATGTGTGTGGTAATGGGGGAATGAAGCCTCGTCACGCCGATTTACTTGCTGCGGATCTCGATAAAAATACACTAATTCAATATATCGATCGTTTTTTGATGTTTTATATTCGCACTGCAGATAAATTACAGCGAACGTCAGTTTGGCTTGAAAATCTAGAAGGCGGTATTGATTATTTACGGAGCGTTATTATAGACGATAAGTTAGGTGTTAATGCAGAGCTAGAAAGTGAGATGGCACGCTTACGTAAATTAATGGTATGCGAATGGAAAGAAACGGTTGAAAATAATGCAAAACAAATTCGATTTGCGCATTTTATTAACAGCAGCAAACGTGATGAGAATGTGCAAATTGTACCTGAACGCGATCAGCATCGACCAGCTACAGCAGAAGAACGTAAAGTAATATTAGGGGAATAATATGAGTCAATGGATAACTATTTGTAAACTTGATGATATTTTGCCAGGCACTGGCGTTTGTGCTCTTGTCGGTAATGATCATGTTGCTATCTTCCGTCCTTATAATAATGCTGAGCTTTATGCGATTAGTAATATTGATCCTTTTGCTAAGGCAAGTGTTTTATCTCGTGGCATTATTGCGGAGCATGAAAATCAGTTATGGGTGGCAAGCCCACTAAAAAAACAACGGTTTCGTTTAAAAGATGGCTATTGTTTTGAAGATGAACAATACTCGATCGCTCATTATGAGGTAACCGTTAATGACGATGGGATAGTACAAGTAAAGTCGCACTAAACTTATTTTTAAAAGGACAAAGTTGTTATGTATACAGAAACGATTAATAAATGTGCAGCCAATGCTGCGCGCATTGTTCGTTTGGCAAAAACGAATCCATTTGGTTTTTGGGTAAGTTCTGCTATGGCTGGGGCTTATGTAGGGCTTGGTATTATTTTAATTTTTACTCTAGGAAATCTCGTTGATCCTGCAATGAGACCGTTAGTTATGGGAGCAACGTTTGGTATTGCATTAACGTTGGTTGTTATAGCCGGATCGGAATTATTTACTGGGCATACCATGTTTTTAACGCTTGGTGTTAAATGCAAAAAAATTACCCATGGCCAAATGTGGTTGGTATTACCGCAAACATGGTTAGGTAATTTATTAGGATCAATTTTTGTCGCTGCATTGTATTGTTATGCGGCAACGCCTTTATTATCCACTGATACCAGCTTGGTTCATGCCGCAGCTTTAGCCAAAACATCGGCTACGGCGTCTGCATTATTTTTTAGAGGCGTGTTATGTAACTGGCTAGTTTGTTTAGCGATTTGGATGGCTAATCGAGTTGAAGGCTCGGCAAAATTTATTGCTATCTGGTGGTGTTTATTAGCATTTATTGCTTGTGGTTATGAACACTCGGTTGCAAATATGACCTTATTTGCACTTTCGTGGTTTGGTCATCATAGTGATGCTTACACATTAGCTGGAGTTGGTTATAATTTGTTATGGGTCTCATTAGGAAATCTTGTCTCTGGCGCATTATTTATGGGGCTAGGATACTGGTATTCAACGCCGAAAGCAGAGCGCCCAGCATAACCACTTAATTAACGAGATGTTATTACCATAATCAACCTAGGAGGGGAATGTATAGTGAATAATTCCCCTTCTTTTAAAAAGTACTAAATTGTTTAGTCTTCTATTTTGTGTTAATTGCTATTAATGATACAAAATAGCGGGGTGATTAAAAGTAGGCTAATCAATAAAGTTCTATTATTAGAGGCTAGGTGTTGGTAAGTTTTAAACAGAGAATGTTCTATTTTGAGGTATTATGGATTATTTTCCCCTATTTTGTAAGTTAGAAAACCGTGATTGTTTATTAGTCGGTGGTGGTGAAGTCGCTGAACGTAAGGCGCGATTATTGCTTGAAGCGGGTGCCCGTATCACAGTGAATGCGCAAACATTTAATGAACAATTTATGTGTTGGCATGAGCAAAAACAACTTACCCTAGCTCAAGGGGAATTTAATGCTGAATTACTTGATAATAAATGGCTAGTCATTGCAGCGACAGATTGCCAAGAGACTAATCAAAAAGTGAGTATTGAGGCTGAAAAACGATGTATTTTTTGTAATGTTGTTGATGCTCCTAAAGCGGCAAGTTTTATTATGCCTTCAATTATTGATCGTTCTCCTATTATGGTTGCTGTCTCTTCAGAAGGACATGCCCCTGTTTTGGCCAGATTATTGCGCGAAAAACTAGAGTCTATATTACCCCAACATTTAGGTAAATTAGCAAAATATGCTGGTTATTTACGCGATAAAGTTAAACTAACCTACCAAACAATGACGGAACGACGTCGTTTTTGGGAAAGACTGTTTTCGCATGATAGATTAGCGCAAGCACTTGCTAATAGTGATTCTGATGATGTTGAAAAACTCACGAATGAGTTATTTGATACATCACTTGATGCCCGTGGCGAAGTAGTTTTAGTTGGCGCAGGGCCTGGTGATGCGGGATTATTGACGTTAAAGGGATTACAACAGATCCAACAAGCGGATATTATTGTCTATGATCGATTGGTCTCAGATGACATTATGAATCTTGCTCGTCGAGATGCTAAGCGTGTATTTGTTGGTAAACGCGCCGGATTCCATTGTGTTCCCCAAGATCAAATAAACCAGATTCTTTTACAGCAAGCGCAAAAAGGTAAGCGTGTTGTACGCCTAAAAGGCGGCGATCCCTTTATTTTTGGTCGTGGCGGTGAAGAGCTTGAAACATTATTTAACGCCGATATTCCTTTTTCTGTCGTACCTGGAATTACGGCCGCTTCAGGTTGCTCTGCCTATAGTGGCATCCCATTAACGCATCGAGATTATGCCCATAGTGTGCGTTTAATCACCGGTCATTTAAAAGACGGTAGTCATCTTGATTGGCAAAGCCTAGCGGCTGAAAAACAGACGTTAGTGTTTTACATGGGATTGTCGCAAGCTGAAAGTATTGAAAAACAATTAATTAAGCATGGTATGAATGCAAATACGCCTGTAGCTATTGTTGAAGAAGGCACTACGACAAAACAAAAAGTAGTATCGGGATTATTATGTGATTTAACACAATTATCTTTGCAAGCTTGTAGCCCAAGTTTAATTATTATTGGACCTGTTGTGGCATTACGTGAAAAACTGAGTTGGTTTTCTGAACATTAATTGGAATAGGCAGGTCAGTTTTAGTTGTGCACAATTCTACGATTGTATTTTTTCGCCACTTATAAAAGGTTCAGTTATTTACTTTAAAAAATGGCTAATGAAATGAATCATTAGCCAATGAGTAAAGTATCTATCAATTTAATATGGGCGTGATGCTAGCCAAATGATGAGATAAAAATATCAGGTTGGGGTATCAACATCATCCCAATCTGCATTTTCAAAGCAAGTTAACCAATTTAATGCATAATGGCGTTCTTGAATAACATCACTTATAATCGATGCAGGTGGTTGCTTATCTTTCATTCGAAAATCTGTGGTTATCCAATGTAAGCGGTAGTGCAAATCTAAAGCATCTAACAATTCACTAACAGGTCTTAAGGTCACTGTAGACATGTCTTGCTCACTATGTTGCATTCCTTCGTCAACTAGCGATGAAACATTACAGATAGTATCAGCAAAAGGGAGCTCAGATTGCCAATTGATTGCCCATTGTAAAGGTAATAATGCTTCGTATTTCCAAGACATATCGATCACATCTTGCTCTGTTGGTTGCCCGCTATAAATAAAGTCATGTTCATTATTTGATAAAGCCGCAAATCCTATTGGGCAACGTTCTTTAAATTCCATCGGATTAATCGGATCATTTCCTCGAAAACTTTCGGCTTGAATACCAGTTAACATTATCGCTAAAGCACGTTTAGCTACTTCTTCAGGTGTTCTAAGTATTACTTCGGATTCAGCAATAACCGGTGGTAAATGTGCAGGCGTATGCAATCCCAATTTGGCTAAATACTGGTCCGTTTTTGTTTTGCGCTTTAATGCTTCTGGTGGGTAAGGGATAACTGCATCTAAATCAATATCACCATCAGGATATTGCAATACTTCTCCATCAGGATTACGAATAGTTCCATCCTGCATCAATATAATGGCATTTGCCTGCCAGCCCCAAGTGGTAAACTCACTGAAATTATCTTCTTCAATCTCAAAGGCAAATTGATGTTTAACTCGTTGGATATGGCGATACAAAGCATAACGATGTGAATTCATCTCCCCATCTCCTGCTTGCATGACATAACCGATAAAACCATCAAGGTGTTTCATCAATTCAGAATCATCTAATCCTCGATGATATAAACGTTCACAAGGGAAATCAATGGCTGGTGGATGCGTTACTGTAGAATAAGCATTGATCAATATTGGCATTTCAAACATTCCTATTTTAGATTTTGTGTTTTTTATGGCTATAAATAGCGGCTATTTGTTCATCCAATTCTATTATAAACTATTGTATCTTTCTAGCTTTCAATGCTCTGTTTCATTTTTTGTGATGCTTGTTATTTTGTTGAATAAATAATGTTATTTACCAAATCGCTGAACAAGAAGATTTTATGTTATACATCGTTTTGCCCTATTAAAGGTAACGCATAAAGATTTATCTATTTTTATTTTTCAGTGAATAAGATTATTCCTTACTTTGTAGATACCATACGGTCATTTCCATTCGGGATTTAAAATTGAGCTTTTTGAATATACTTTTGATATGTACTTTGACTGTGCTTTCTACGATACCAAGCTCTTTGGCGATCAGTTTGTTTGATAATCCTTGGACTAATAAATTAAAGATTTCATTTTCTCTTGGTGTTAACAAGCTGACATCATGTATTTGCTTTGTGATTGGTTCTTTGTTATAACGCATATAATTGAGGATAATATGCGAAATAGCATTATCCATAATGAGCTTGCCTATCGAAATATCCTGTAGCGATTTTAGAAAATCTTCAGGTTCCATATCCTTTAACAAATAACCATCTGCACCGTTTTTTAGTGCTGTGATAATATCTTCTTTCGCATCTGATACTGTAAATATAATAATACGGCTAGAGATATTTTTCTCTCTCAAGTAGCGTAATATTTCTAACCCATTAACATCTTGCATATTGATATCAAGCAGAATAATATCAGGATCAAGCTCTTCTGCTAGTTTAACGCCTTCTATTCCAGAGCCAGTTTCACCAATAATTTCAAAATGATTTACTGTATTAATTAACTGTTTCACACCATTTCTTAACATTGGGTGATCATCAATAAGCAGTATTGAACTATTTATTTGTTCCATTTCTTACTCTTTTATTGCCTTAAATGGAATGGTTTTATTGGCTTTAAATGTTACCACAATTTGTGTTCCTTGATTGGGGTTACTATCTATTGCTAAATTACCATTTAGTATTTCGACTCTATCACGCATAATAATTAGACCATAATGATTATCTTTTTTTAAATCATTTTGTAAACCAATACCGTCATCTTTTATGCAAATAGAGATGATTTGATTATCATCTATTTTTAAACTCACTTTGACATGTGAAGCTTTAGCATGTTTGTATATATTATTAAGCCCTTCCCGAATTACTTGTAATAAATGAAAGGCATATTTACTATTGATAATATTAAGTGGCAAGTGGTATTCAAACTGAATATTGAATTGTAATTTTTGATTAAATTCTTCAATTAATTCTACTAAGCTTGCATAAAAGCCAGTTTGATTAAGGCGTAAGTGGAAAGAGGTAATTAGTTCTCGTAATTGAGAGTAGGTAATATTGATCTCTTTGCGCATGGTTGCTAATAAATCAATACTGTTTTGAGATGTTAAATCTGACTGCATTTGTAAGCAGCTAAGATGTATTTTTAAACAAGATAGTGATTGCGCTATCGAATCATGTAGCTCTCTAGCCATGGCTGAGCGCTCTTTCATCAATAAATATTGTTTTTGTTGTTCTACTTTTCTTTCTAGCTTCATTGCGGTGGTCATTTGTTCAATTAGTCCCATAATTAAGCTTTCTTGTTCATTAGTTAATATTACTTCTGTTGGTTGTAACGCAAATAATATCCCATATTTTTCCCCATTTTCTTGAAGATACCAATAACGCTGAAAACTATTTTGTTGATAAGACGTTGTTGCGGTTAAACAAGCACTACATTTGGAGTTCTGGCAGTAAGGTAGTTTGTGTTGATTATCGTAACTGATTTGTTGATAGTGGTTAGGATCATCGGATTCATAAAAGCGAATTTGAAATTGTGTTAATGGCACTAAATCTTCTAATTTACGTAGTATTTTTAAAAAACGTTCACACAATGGTTCTGACGTATGTAATTGTTTGGTTGCTTGATATTGAAACGAAACGATTTTATTGGTTTGCTGTAATTTGGCTGTTTTTTCGATAACTTGTTTTTCTAGCGATAAATATTGTGATTCGATCTGCGCTGACATTTTATTGAAAGCTAATCCTAACAGATCAAATTCATCTTTTTTTGTTCCAATATTAAATCGTTGACTAAAATCGTGATTAGAAATCGCGTCAGCCATCTTAATCAGTTTTTTCCATGGAGCAAGTAGGTGGTGACGTAAGTAATAAATTTGAATAATTAAAAAACAGATGATGATAATGATAAATAATTGTTGTATTTGTGAAATATAATAAATTTTTTTTTCGGTTTTTTGATCAATTTTATGTACCAAATGATTAATGCGATTAACATAGTTTTCGATATCAGTTTTTATATCATCAATTTTTTGTGCTTGCTTTATTTTAGTAGTAAGTTGCGTTTTCCAGTCGATTTCTAATTGATTAAATTCATTAATTAAGTTGTAGCGTTTTAAGATCATTAAATGTTGTTGTGATGAAGAAATATCCATAAAAATATTTAAACGGTCATACTCTTTTTCATTGAGTGGAATCATGGTCAGTAGTTGGTAGTTTTTCATTCTCAGTAACCCCAATTGATTGACCATATATGCACCACCTTTTGCATCATTGGCTACTTGAATTGAAAACGATAATGCGACTAAAGCAATAGCACCTAAAAAAAACATTAATAGTGTTAAACGATTAATAATTGATGCAGTGTAGCGAAATTTTTTTTTCGGCATATGAACATTCAACATTATTTTATAATTTTATTTTGAAGATAAATTGTAATTTATGATTGTAGCTTGAAAAACAGTATATCGCTGATCTTTTTTATCACTTTTTGCGATCTTTTGGTAAACAGCGCTTGCAACAAGGATAAATTTTGCGTAAAATTCACGCCCTATAAGATTAATCGCGCAGACATATATGTTTAATCAAGTAATCGTCTGCTTTTTATTGCGGAGTTAAGTATGTACGCAGTTTTCCAAAGTGGTGGTAAACAACACCGAGTTAGCGAAGGACAAGTCGTTCGCTTGGAAAAAATTGAAGTCGAAACAGGTGCAGAAGTTGTTTTCGATAAAGTTTTAATGGTAGCAAATGGTGAAGACATCAAAGTTGGTGCTCCGTTTGTTGAAGGTGCAACAATTAAAGCAGAAATTGTTGAGCACGGTCGTGGCGATAAAGTGAAAATTGTTAAATTCCGTCGTCGTAAACACTATCGTAAACAACAAGGTCACCGTCAGTGGTTCACTGATGTGAAGATCACTGCAATCGCTTAATAGGAGTATCGAACAATGGCACATAAGAAGGCTGGTGGTTCATCACGTAATGGTCGTGATTCCCAAAGTAAACGTTTAGGTGTTAAACGTTATGGTAGTCAAGAAGTTCTTGCTGGTAACATTTTAGTTCGTCAACGTGGAACTCAATTCCATCCAGGTACTAATGTAGGTTGTGGTCGTGACCATACTCTATTTGCCTTAATTGATGGACAAGTAAAGTTTGAAGTTAAAGGACCTAAAAACCGTCGTTATGTTAGTGTAGTTGCTAATAGCTAATCTAAAAGCGGTTTAAAAGTTATAGAAGCCTCACAGTTATTGTGGGGCTTTTTTCATTTCTTGAAATTTATATAAAATTGATGGCGATATGATAAAACAACAAAATGTTAAATTAGGTTTTGCACTTGCCATGTTAACTGCAGTGATGTGGGGCATTGTGCCAATTGCAATTAAATATGCGCTAGTGGTTGTTGATCCATTGACATTAGCATGGTCACGATTGGCTATTTCAGCACTTGGGATTACCATTTGGTTAGCTTACAAAAAGCAATTTCCTAATTTAATGATGTTTAAAAAACGTCGTCGTTTTATTTTATTGATGATTGCTGGATTTGGTTTGTTGGGTAATTTTGCATTATTTGCAAGTGCAGTTCAGTACCTTTCTGCCACAGCCTCTCAGGTCGTTGCGCAAACTGGCATTGTGATATTTATGATTTCAAGTGCTTTTATTTTTAAAGAGCGACTAAGACCTACGCAGATTATTGGTATTTTAGTCTTACTCACTGGGCTTGTACTATTTTTTAATAAAAATATTGTCGACCTTTTTTCTAATATGTCTGCGTATGGTATTGGTGTTTGGCTTGGTTTACTTGCATCTGTATCGTGGGCCTGCTATGCGCTTGCTCAAAAAGTGCTATTACGAAAATTACGTGCAGAACAATTACTGTGGTTAATTTACCTTATTTGCACTGTATTTTTATTGCCTTTTACTTCACCAAGTAAAATGGCCAATGCTGATGCAACGCAACTGTTTGCTATCATATTTTGTGGTTTGAATACCATTATTGCTTACGGGGCGTTAGTGATGGCAATGGAAAGGTGGCAAGCGGCACAAGTGAGTGCTATAACAACCTTAACACCATTATTTGCACTTATCTTTTCAGACTTGTTTGCATTAATTTGGCCTGAAAAGTTTGCTATGCAATATTTAAATATTTTAGGTTATATTGGCGCAGTGTCTGTTGTTGCGGGCGCAATGTTTGCCACCATTGGGCATTATCTTTGGCATCCAAGAAAAGGCTGGCTAATTAACCGCAATAAAGGGGAAGAATAATGAAATTTGTTGATGAAGCATCAATTCGAGTTGAAGCAGGAGATGGTGGAAACGGTTGTGTCGGTTTTCGCAGAGAAAAGTATATACCCAAAGGTGGTCCTGATGGTGGCGACGGTGGTGATGGTGGTGATGTCTTTTTTATTGCTGATGAAAATTTAAATACACTTGTTGATTTCCAGTTTGAAAAAAATTATCGCGCAGAACGAGGTCAAAATGGACAAGGTTCTGATTGTACGGGTAAACGTGGTCGAGATATTACTGTTAAAGTACCTGTAGGAACACGTATTACGGACAAATATACTGGCGAAATTATCGGTGATTTAACGCATCATCAACAAAAAGTGTTAGTTGCCAAAGGTGGCTTTCACGGTTTGGGTAATGCACGTTTTAAATCATCGGTTAATCGTGCGCCAAGACAAAAAACTGATGGTACTCCGGGTGAAAAGCGTGATGTGCTATTAGAATTATTATTGCTTGCTGATGTGGGGATGTTAGGCTTGCCTAATGCTGGTAAATCAACCTTCATTCGCGCTGTTTCAGCGGCTAAACCAAAAGTTGCCGATTATCCATTTACCACTTTAGTACCTAGTTTGGGTGTTGTTCGAATGGATAATGAGCAAAGTTTTGTTGTTGCTGATATTCCAGGTTTGATTGAAGGTGCATCAGATGGCGCAGGGCTTGGTATTCGGTTTTTAAAACACCTTGAACGCTGTCGTGTTTTAGTTCATTTAATTGATATGGCGCCAGTAGATGAATCAGATCCGATAGAAAACGCTAAAGTAATCATTCAAGAAGTTCAACAATATAGTGAAAAATTAGCGAATAAACCACGTTGGTTAGTATTTAATAAAATGGATGTATTGGGGCCTGAAGAGAGTGCTAAACGTGCGGCTGAAATTGCTAAGGCGCTTGACTGGCAGGATAAATATTATGTTATTTCCGCCATTAATCAAGAAGGCGTAAAAGCATTATGCTGGGATTTAATGGAATATATCAATTCTCACCCACGCGAAGCTGAACCAGAAGAATCATCACCCGAAAAAGTTGAATTTATGTGGGATGATTATCATCAACAAGCAATGGATGAAGCTTTTGATGAAGATGATTTTGATGATTGGGATGAAAGTGATGAAGAGGGCGTAGAATTTATTTATCAAAAATAATCAGTATTATGGTCTTTTTATCTTGATTTAGCTATTGTGTAAAATCCTTTTATAAAAGCAGAAAAGAAATTTTCTGCTTATTTTTTATATGGTTGAATATAAAAACTTTCTTATGAGATGAGTGAGTCAGGTATTTATTTTCATTTAATTTAGGAAGGCCTAAAAAATGCTTGCTTTTAGTAATGATAATCATTATCATTATTATGTACTTTGTTAGAGCCTAAACAGCTTCTGAAAAAGTATGACATTGCTCACATTGCTTCCAATGTTTGCCAGACTAGCATCGCTAAGCTGGCTTTTTTATTTTTGTGTTACTTACAACTATTTTAATCTTCCAGTACTAGCTATTTGCTAATTCATTGTCGATGTCAAATAAAATGAGTAGTGCTGCACTGCCACCAAACTCTTTTGGTGCTTGGTGAAAACAAATAATGCGGGGGTGTTGTGCAAGCCACATTGGTGTTTGTTTTTTTAAGATATTTTTTCCATGTCCATACATGATACATGCGCAATGTGCTCTTTCACGTAAACACGCGGCGATAAGAGCTGCAATCTCTTTTTTAGCCTCCTGCTGAGTCAGTCCATGTAAATCCAAAAAAAATTCTGGTTCATAAAACCCACGTCGTAATTTTTTTACTTCATAGGGATCGGCATCTTCTCGACTATAGCGGATAGGCTCTTGTTGTAATAGAGGTTGATAATTATCGGAAAAATAAAACTCAGCATGCGTTTTTTCATGTTGTAGTTTTTGGGTTTCCATTATTTTTTTTGAGCGTTTCACCGGTTTATGAATAACAGTATCTTGTTTTAGCTTTTTGGTGTTACCAATGCTATTTTTAAACAAGTTTATGTCATCTTGGTCTAAATTAAATTTATTTGGCATTAATTTTCACTCTGGGTAAACTTTTTGTTTAAATTCACACAAATCTTCTATAACACAAGAACCACATCTAGGCTTTCTGGCAATGCAAGTATAACGGCCGTGTAATATTAGCCAATGGTGGCAATTTATTTTATATTCTTTGGGTACGACCTTCAGCAATTTTTCTTCAACGGCTTCGACAGTTTTACCAGGTGCAAAACCTGTACGGTTACTTACTCTAAATATATGCGTATCGACAGCAATGGTTGGCCAACCAAAAGCAGTGTTTAACACAACATTGGCTGTTTTTCTACCCACACCAGGTAACTCAATAAGTGAATCGAAATTTTCTGGTACTTCGCCTTGATATTTATCTACTAAAATTTGACATGTTTTTATTATGTTTTCGGCTTTACTATTATAAAGCCCAATGGTACGAATATAACTTTTTAACTGATCAACACCAAGTTCTAAAATTTGTTGCGCTGTATTGGCTACAGCAAAAAGCGGTTTTGTTGCTTTGTTGACGCTTACATCGGTTGCTTGAGCAGATAAAACAACTGCAATAAGTAATTCAAATGGCGTTTGGTATACAAGCTCAGTAGTTGGATCTTTAATATGATCTTTTAGTCTGTCTAAAATTTGAATTCGAGTTAATTGTTTCACAAAATAATTAGTATCCCAAAATAGTTTGTTTGGTATTATATACTGTATTTGCAGTTTATCTGTAAGTTAAATTTAGTTGTTATAGATGTTTTAGTTTTGGCTATCAACGATATATGTAGATTGTAATATTATAAAATAACAATATTATCTAGTTTTTATTCACTCAAATACATAAATCGTCTGCTTTTTAGCATGCGCTTTTTGTGATAAGCTAGCCCACTATTTTTAATTTCATAATACAAGGTTTGTTATAAAAATGTCGTTACCAATGATTGTCACCTTTGCTGTGTACATTTTAGGGATGATTGCGATCGGTTTTTTTGCGTTTCGTGCAACGCAAAACTTTGGTGATTATATTCTAGGTGGACGCCGTATTGGTAGTGTTGTCACAGCGCTTTCAGCAGGTGCTTCAGACATGAGTGGTTGGTTATTAATGGGGCTTCCTGGTGCTGTTTTCTTGTTTGGTATATCACAAAGTTGGATTGCCATTGGTTTGGTAATTGGTGCGTATCTCAATTGGTTACTGATTGCTGGACGGTTACGTGTTTTTACCGAAATCAACCATAATTCTTTAACATTACCCGATTATTTTGCTCGACGATTTGATGATAAAAGTTCTTTACTTCGCATTATTTCAGCGGTGATTATTCTTATCTTTTTTACCATTTATTGTGCTTCTGGTGTGGTTGCTGGCGCAAAATTATTCGAAAGCACATTTGGTATGAGTTATGGTTGGGCAATGTTAGCAGGTGCTGGTGCAACAATTGCTTATACTTTTATTGGCGGTTTTTTAGCTGTAAGCTGGACTGATACTATTCAAGCAAGTTTAATGATGTTTGCACTTATTTTAACACCCATTATGGTTATGGTGAATGCTGGGGGGGTTTCTGATGCAATGGCATATATTGAATCGCTTAATCCTGATTACACCAATTTATTTGCTCACATGGATTTTATCGCCATTATTTCATTGTTAGGTTGGGGACTCGGTTATTTTGGTCAACCCCATATTTTAGCCAGATTTATGGCAGCTGATTCCCATGAGGTGATGAAAAATGCACGCCGAATTAGTATGACTTGGATGATTTTATGCTTAGCTGGAGCTATTACGGTTGGCTTTTTTGGTATTGCTTTTTTCTCTAATCATCCAGAGTTTGTTTATTTGATTAATAACGGCAAACATGAACGCATTTTTATTGAGCTTTCAAAGTTATTATTTAATCCTTGGATTGCAGGTGTATTGCTTGCAGCTATTTTAGCTGCGGTAATGAGCACATTAAGTTGCCAGCTATTAGTTTGTTCTAGTGCTATAACGGAAGATTTTTACCGAGCCTTTTTTAGACCAAAAGCAAAACAAAAAGAACTTGTTTGGGTTGGGCGTATAATGGTGCTATTAGTTTCAGTTATTGCGATTTTATTAGCCACTAATCCAAATAATAGTGTGCTTGATTTAGTCAGCCATGCTTGGGCTGGATTTGGTGCAGCGTTTGGTCCAATTATCGTTTTTTCCGTATTTTGGTCACGTATGACACGTAATGGCGCATTAGCTGGTATGATAATTGGTGCGGCAACCGTATTGCTTTGGATTAATTTTAATTGGTTTAATTTATACTCTCTTATTCCCGGGTTTTTATTTGCTTCAATTGCGATTGTCGTGTTTAGCTTATGTGATAAAAAACCTAATGAAATAGTGGAAGATCATTTTAAACAAGCGTATAAACGTTATCATAATAAAACAGTATAAATTTCATTAAAGTAGAATATAAACGTAATAAAATTTAATAGGTAAAATATATGACAAAAAATGTGATCAAACAACTGCAAGAGCGTGGACTGATTGCGCAGCTTACTGATGAAAAAGCACTAATAGAACAAATTGAACAAAATCCTATTGCGCTTTATTGTGGTTTTGATCCAACAGCCGATAGCTTGCATCTTGGGCATTTGGTACCATTGCTTTGTTTAAAGCGCTTTCAATTAGCTGGACATAAACCTGTAGCTTTAGTCGGTGGCGCAACCGGATTAATTGGTGATCCAAGTTTTAAAGCCGTTGAGCGAAAACTTAATACTGAAGAGACAGTTGTTGAGTGGAGCGAAAAAATCAAACAACAAGTTTCCCCATTTTTAGATTTTAATTGTGGTGAAAATTCGGCAATTGTGGCTAATAACTACGATTGGTTTAGTGGCATGAATGTGCTGACATTTTTACGTGATATTGGTAAATATTTTTCGGTTAATGCGATGATCAATAAAGAATCAGTTAAGCAACGTATTGATCGTGATGAAGTGGGTATCTCATTTACTGAATTTTCTTATAGCTTATTACAATCTTATGATTTTGCTTGTTTGAATCAATCGCATGATGTTGTTTTACAAATTGGTGGTTCTGATCAGTGGGGTAACATTACTGCCGGTATTGATTTAACTCGTCGCTTACATCAAAAACAGGTTTATGGCTTGACTGTGCCGTTAATTACTAAATCAGATGGGACTAAATTTGGTAAAACTGAAAGTGGTGCAGTATGGCTGGATCCTAAAAAGACCAGTCCGTATAAATTTTATCAATTCTGGATTAATACGGCAGATGCGGATGTTTATCGATTCTTAAAATTCTTTACATTTATGCCGTTAAATGAAATTGACGCTTTGGAAGAAGAAGATAAAAATAGTGGTGTTGCACCAAGGGCTCAATATGTACTTGCGGAACAAGTTACTCGTTTAGTTCATGGTGAGAATGGACTCATTGCAGCAAAACGTATTACAGAAAGCCTATTTTCTGGTAAGTTAACGGATTTATCTGAAGCTGATTTTGAGCAGTTAGCTCAAGATGGTATGCCGACGTTAGTTGTTGAAAGTGATGTTGATTTACAACAAGCAATCGTTAATGCGCAGTTTGCTCCGTCAAGGGGGCAAGCAAGAACGATGATTGAATCCAATGCCATTTCAGTTAATGGTGAAAGAAATACAACAACAGATTACCGTTTTGCTGATAGCGATAAACTTTTTAATCGTTATACTTTACTTCGTCGCGGTAAAAAATATTACTGTTTGCTAATTTGGAATTAATTTTATGAAAAATATTTTATCGATCCAGTCACATGTAGTCTTTGGTCATGCTGGAAATAGCGCAGCGGAATTTCCTATGCGTCGATTAGGTGTAAATGTTTGGCCTTTAAATACTGTACAATTTTCTAATCATACTCAATATCGCCAATGGACTGGAACGGTAATGTCTGCATCTCATTTAACTGAGATTGCTGATGGAATTCATGAAATTGATGAACTAAAACGTTGTGATGCGGTATTAAGTGGCTATATGGGATCACCTGAGCAAGGCAATGCTATTATTGAGATTGTTAAAAAAGTAAAAGCGGTTAATCCAAATGCTATTTATTTTTGCGATCCTGTAATGGGGCATCCTGAAAAAGGTTGCTTTGTTGCCCCAGGTGTATCAGAGTTTTTATGCAATACAGCGCTGCCTATGGCAGATATGATGGCACCAAATATTTTGGAGCTTGAAGAGCTAAATGGTAAACAACGTGTCAATAATGTTGAAGAAGCTATTCTAGCTTGTCGAGAATTATGTAAAAAAGGGCCTAAAGCGATTTTAGTTAAACATTTAAGCCGAGCTGGATATCAAATTGATCGGTTTGAAATGTTGCTTGTGACTCAAGATGAAGCATGGCATATTGATCGCCCACTTGTTGATTTTGGTGTAAGGCAGCCGGTTGGTGTTGGTGATATGACAAGTGGATTATTTTTAGCTAATATTTTACTTGGAAAATCATTGGTTGAAGCCTTAGAGCATACTACTTCGGCGGTGTATGCGGTTATGCTTGAAACCTTAAAACAAGATGAATATGAATTACAATTAGTTGCTGCTCAGAATGAAATAGAAAAGCCTACTCAATGGTTTAATGCGAAAAAAATTGATTAATTATTAAAATGTGTAAGAATATGTAAAGATAAAATTGACAAACGATTAGCATTGAATTTATGAGGGGATAATGGACGATATTTCATTAGGAGTAATGCTTGCGGATTTACGAGAACAAATGGGATTAACTCAAGATGATATTGCCAATAAAATTCATGTGCGAAAAACGGTGATTGATTATATCGAAAAAGACCAATTGCCTCATGCCCCTCTTGTGTTTGTCAAAGGTTATATTCGTTCTTATGCAGAAGTTGTTGGCTTATCAGTAGACCAATATCAGCCTTATCTTGATCAATTAACAAAACAATCTAAGTCCCAACAAAAAAAAATTCAAACGCAAGCATTTATAACGAAAAAAACAAGAAAGACTCCTCTTATCTTTATCGGTATATTTATTCTTCTTGGTGCACTTGGTGTAACTTTATATTATATTAATAAAGACAATAAAAGCCATTTTGTCGAAGTAAGTCATTATATTTCGCCATCTCCTTCCAATCATGTTAATAGTTAGCAAATTTTCTTATTCTCATACAGACATTTGCCTTAAATCTTGTTAAGATTGCCAGCTAGTTATTTTGTTATATAATTAGGCATGTTATGAGCCATCAAGATTCACCTATTATTAGACGAGAATCTACTCGAATTTACGTCGGCAAAGTGCCCATCGGTGGGGGGGCGCCTATTGCTGTTCAATCGATGACAAATACTCGTACTACGGATGTCGAAAAAACGGTAGCTCAAATTCAAGCGCTTGAACGTGTTGGGGTGGATATTGTGCGCGTTTCTATTCCAACAATGGATGCGGCTGAAGCGTTTAAATTGATTAAACAACAAGCTAAAGTGCCGCTGATTGCTGATATTCATTTTGATTATCGTATTGCTTTAAAAGTGGCAGAATATGGTGTTGATTGTTTAAGAATTAATCCCGGTAATATAGGCAATGAATCAAGGATCCGTGCGGTTGTCGATTGTGCAAAAGATAAAAATATTCCAATACGTATTGGGGTTAATTCAGGTTCACTTGAAAAAGATATCCAAGAGAAATATGGCGAGCCTACTCCCAAAGCGATTGTCGAGTCAGCAATGCGTCATGTCGATATACTTGATAGACTTAATTTTGATCAATTCAAGGTCAGTGTAAAAGCATCTGATGTGTTTACTGCAGTTGATGCTTATCGTTTGTTAGCTAAGCAAATTAAGCAGCCATTACATTTAGGTATAACTGAGGCTGGTGGTGTGCGGAGTGGTGCAATTAAATCGGCTATTGGATTGGGATTATTGCTATCAGAAGGAATTGGCGATACACTCCGAGTATCTTTAGCGGCTGATCCTACTGAAGAAGTAAAAGTTGGATTTGATATTTTAAAATCGTTGCGTATACGGTCTCGTGGTATTAATTTTATTGCGTGTCCAACCTGTTCCCGTCAAGAGTTTGATGTGATTAATACCGTCAATATATTAGAACAACGATTAGAAGATATTATTACACCAATGGATGTGTCAATTATTGGTTGTGTGGTTAACGGTCCGGGCGAGGCGTTAGCTTCAACGATGGGGGTTGCTGGCGGTCATAACAAAAGTGGTTTTTATGAAGATGGTGTACGTATTGGTCGTATTGATAATGAACAAATGATTGATGAGTTAGAAGCTAAAATTCGTGCTAAAGCATTAATATTAAAAAACAGAATTACAGCAACTGAATTATAATCTTATTAGATAGCGAATAAATAAATGACAGAAAAAAAGATCCAATCTATACGAGGAATGAACGATTTACTTCCAACAGATAGTGCAAGTTGGCAACAGATTGAAAAAATCGTTAAAGGCGTATTAAACAGTTATGGCTATAACGAAATTAGAACGCCCATTGTTGAAGATACTGCGCTATTTAAAAGAGCAGTAGGTGAAGTTACCGATATTGTTGAAAAAGAGATGTATACGTTCAATGATCGTAATGATGAAAGTATTACATTACGTCCAGAAATTACTGCCGGCTGTGTTCGCGCAGGTATTGAGCATGGTCTTTTTTACAATCAAGAGCAACGGCTTTGGTATTTAGGACCTGCTTTTCGTTACGAAAAACCACAAAAAGGGCGCTATCGTCAATTTCATCAATTTGGTGTTGAAGTCTTTGGGCTTGAAGGACCAAATATTGATGCAGAGCTTATTTTATTAACGGCACGCTTTTGGAAAGCTTTAGGTATTGAAAAGCACACCTCTTTAGAACTCAACTCTATTGGTTCACTAGAGGCAAGAGCTAATTATCGAAATGCTTTAGTTGCTTTTCTTGAGCAACATAAAGACAAATTGGATGAAGACTGTTTACGTAGAATGTATACTAATCCATTGCGTGTACTTGATTCAAAAAATCCAGTTGTCCAAGAGCTACTCAATCACGCGCCAAAATTGTTTGATTATTTAGATGAAGAATCTAAACAGCACTTTGAAGGGCTATGTCGTTTATTGGATAATGCTGGGATAAAATATAATATTAATCAAAGATTAGTGCGTGGTTTAGATTACTATAATCGTACGGTTTTTGAATGGGTAACCAGTAGTTTAGGTGCGCAGGGTACAGTGTGTGGTGGTGGTCGTTATGATGGGCTAGTTAATCAACTGGGTGGACAATCGACCCCCGCAGTTGGTTTTGCAATGGGTGTTGAGCGTTTAGTGTTATTGGTTCAAGCTGTTAATCCATCGCTAAATTGTGATAATTTAATTGATGTTTATATGATTTCATCTGGCGATGAAAAAACTATTTCAGTTGCACAAAATATTGCAGAGCAGTTACGAGATGGTTTACCTGACTGGCGAATCATGACGAATTACGGTAGTAATAATTTTAAGAAACAATTTACCAAGGCTGATAAATTAGGTGCTAAAATAGCTGTCATTATTGGTGAAAATGAACTAGCTAATCAGTCAGTTATGATTAAAAATTTACAAACAGGCAAACAAGTTGAAGTTGCACAAAAAGAAGTTGTCCAAACTTGCTTGTCGATAAAGTAAAAGAAATAGGAGAAAAACGTGAGTCATCAGTTATCGAGTGAAGAACAACTTGAAGAGATAAAGGGCTTTTTTGCTAAAACATGGAAAATGATGGTTGCAGTTCTTGTGATCGGATTATTAGCCTTTTATGGTTGGCGCTATTGGCAGTCATATAAAGCTGAAAAGGCGATAGAATATTCAGATAAGTATGAACAACTAATTGCTCAATTAGATAATACTAAAACAGATTCTGTTAATGAACTCGTCTCTTTTGCTAAAGACAATGACACAATTTACGGTGTGTTTGCTAATTTACGTGCGGCCAAATTTTATGTCGAAGTCTTAAACGATTACCCTGGTGCAGAAGTCTTATTGGTTGATGCATTAAAGAAAACCAGTTCAGCGCCAATTAAAACAATTATTAATATTCGTATCGCACGTTTACAGTATCAACAAGGTCAATATCAAGAAAGTTTAACAACACTAAACCATGTTGCTAATGAAAATTGGAGCGCAATAATTAATGATCTTCGTGGTGATGTATTAGTTAAAATGGCGCGTTATGTTGAAGCGGTTGATGCTTATAACGTGGCTTTAACTTCTTCCCCAACCCCAGATTTAGAAGAAAGCATTAAAATGAAGCTGAATCAAGCTGAATATTTAAAAGCAAAACAACAAGCTGAACAAGAAGCCCAACAAGCAGCCAAAGAAAAGGCAGAACAAGAAGCTCAGGCAGCGAAACAAAAAGCCGAGCAAGAGGCGAAAGCAAAACAAGCTGAAACAGAAGGAAGTAACAATTAATTTATCCTGCTATAAGGGTCTATACAATGAAGTTATCAAAATATCTTTTTACTGGTGTTTTTATGTTTTCACTTGCTGGGTGTTCTTTATTCGGTGGGGAAGAAGAAATAGTTCAAGTTTCCCCGTCCCCAACGGTAAACAACCAATTTCCTATTCAACAAGTGTGGCGAAATAGCACGACGGGCAATACTCATATTTATTCATTATTAGGTCCGATTAATTATGATAATGCGATTTATGCAGCAAGTCGTAGTGGGCAAGTTAAAGCCATTGATTTATCGAGCGGTAGCACATTGTGGGATGTAAACCTATCACAGAGTACACTTTTTAGCAGTAAAACAGCACTATTTTCTGGTGGTGTAAGTGCTGATGATAAATATGTCTATGTGGGCAGTGAGCGTGCTGTTGTGTATGCGTTAGATCGCCAAGACGGTAAAACAGTATGGGAAAAAACAGTAAAAGGCGAGGTGCTTGCTCGACCTGTACCATCCGAAGATAAATTAATCATCCATACGGCAAGCGGTATTCTTCAAGGTCTTAATCGTGATACAGGCGACAATTTGTGGGATGTATCCTTTGAAGTTCCTGCATTGTCTCTAAGAGGTAACTCTACACCGACGATTGCTCATGGTGCAGCTATTGTTGGGGATGATAATGGTCGAGTAAATGCTTACTACATTAATGATGGGCAATTAATTTGGCAACAGCGTATTTCACAACCATCGGGCTCTACTGAAATTGCAAAATTAAATGATGTGGATTCTACACCTGTAGTTGAAGGTAATTTAGTTTATTCCGTTGGTTATAATGGTAGCGTCGTTGCGCTTAACTTAAGTGACGGTCAACCAGTTTGGCGCAAAGAACTTGGCTCTATTCATAGCTTTGCTGTTGATACTAATCGATTATTTATTATTGACCAAAACGACAACGTTCAAGCTATTGCTAAGAATGGTGGTAGTGAACTTTGGACTCAATCAAACTTTGCTCATCGTCAGTTAACTGATCCAGTGATCTACCAAAATTATGTTGTGTTTGGTGATTTTGAAGGTTACCTATATTGGCTAAATGCTGAAAATGGTGAACTTGCCGCAAAAACACAAGTAAGTAGTAGCGGATTAATATCTAAACCATTAGTAGTAGACAATAAAGTCATTGTTCAAGCTAAAAATGGTGATATTTATGCTTTTACAAAAAATTAATACACAAAATTAAAGTAATTTAGAGAATAAACATGGTACCTGTTGTAGCACTTGTTGGTCGTCCAAATGTTGGAAAGTCGACTTTATTTAATCGGTTAACGCGAACCCGAGATGCCTTAGTGGCTGACTTTCCTGGATTAACTCGTGATCGTAAGTATGGAAGAGCAGAAATTAAGGGCCATGAATATATCTTGATTGATACTGGTGGTATTGATGGCTCTGAAGATGGGGTTGAAAGCTTTATGGCTGAACAATCCCTGCAAGCAATAGAAGAAGCCGATATTGTTCTTTTTTTGGTTGATGCTAGAGCGGGTGCGATGCCTGCCGATCATGCTATTGCTAAACACTTACGTTCTCGTCAAAAAGCCACTTTTTTAGTGGCTAATAAAATTGATGGTATTGATGCCGATACTGCGATTTCTGATTTTTATGGCTTAGGATTGGGTGAAATTCATCCTATTGCAGCTAGCCATGGTCGAGGTGTAAGCTCGTTAATTGAAACGGTATTAGATCCTATTTTTCAGTTTGATGATGAACAAAATAGCGATTTTGACGACGATGAACAATCTAACGACTTATCTGAATGTTATGATGATTCCGATCTTGATGATACAGAATCATTAATTAACCAACCTATAAAAGTTGCTATAGTGGGACGTCCAAATGTGGGTAAGTCCACACTAACTAATCGAATTTTAGGGGAAGAGCGCGTAGTTGTATATGATATGCCAGGCACAACGCGTGACAGTATCTATATCCCCATGACACGCGATGAACGTGAGTATATCTTGATTGATACCGCTGGCGTTCGTAAGCGTGGAAAAGTCACCGAAACTGTTGAAAAGTTTTCTGTCATTAAAACGTTACAAGCCATTGAAGATGCTAATGTTGTCATTTTAGTTATAGATGCCCGTGAAGGTATATCCGATCAAGACCTATCATTACTAGGGTTTATTATTAATAGTGGGCGCTCACTTGTGATAGCTGTTAATAAATGGGATGGCTTGTCACAAGATATCAAAGAACAAGTTAAAACGACACTAGATGATAGGCTAGACTTTATTGATTTTGCTCGTGTACATTTTATTTCTGCCTTGCATGGTAGTGGTGTTGGTAACTTATTTGACTCCATTCAAGAAGCGTATGATTGTGCAACGCGCCGTGTCAACACCGCCTTATTGACTAAGATTATGCAAATGGCACAAGATGATCATCAGCCTCCTTTGGTGCGAGGGCGTCGTGTTAAATTAAAATATGCGCATGCTGGGGGGTATAATCCACCCATTGTCGTTATTCATGGTAATCAAGTTGAAGACTTGCCTGATTCCTATAAGCGTTATTTGATGAACTATTTTAGACGCTCGCTAAAAATTATGGGCTCACCAATTCGAATTCAGTTTAAAGAAGGGGCTAACCCATTTGAAGGACGGAAAAATAATTTAACCGCATCACAGCAACGTAAACGACGCCGATTGATGAAACATGTTAGAGGGCGAAAATAGTTTATGTCAAAACCAATGACAGTTAATCAGGGGCAAGAAGGCATTTGCCCAAAGTGTCATCATAAAATGAGTGTTGTTTCTCCTCAATATTTTAATTGTCTTCATTGCAAGAAACATTATTTAGAACAATATATTTGCCCGATATGTCAGCAAAAAGCGCAGATGATTAAGGGCTGCGGATCGGTGAACTATATTTGCCCAACTGATGGTTTAATCTCCAGCAGTAAGGTGATATTTCATTATTTATCAGAATAGAAGATATTATCTATATTAAAGCCATAAGAGGTTATTTTATGCGAATTATTTTATTAGGCGCACCAGGAGCAGGAAAGGGAACTCAAGCACAATTTATTATGCAAAAATACGGTATTCCCCAAATTTCAACTGGTGATATGTTGCGTGCAGCAGTAAAAGCGGGTACAGCGCTTGGCTTGCAAGCAAAGGAATTAATGGATGCGGGTAAATTGGTTACCGATGAACTTGTTATTGCATTAGTTAAAGAACGTATTGCACAAAGCGATTGCGCAAATGGCTTTTTGTTAGATGGTTTTCCTCGTACCGTTCCTCAAGCAGATGCCATGAAAGCGGCAGGTATTGATGTAGACTATGTACTTGAATTTGATGTGCCTGATGCTGTAATTATTGATCGTATGAGTGGACGACGTATTCATGCTGCTTCAGGTCGTGTTTATCATATTCGTCATAATCCACCTAAAGTTGAAAATATTGATGATGTCACTGGTGAACCGCTGACTATTCGCAAAGATGATAATGAAGATATTGTGCGTAAACGCCTTGTCGAATATCACGATTTAACTAAACCACTGATCAATTATTATCAGCATGAAGCCAAAGAAGGGCGCACACAGTATTTCCGTGTTGATGGGACCCAGCCTGTTGCTGAAGTAACAAAAGAATTAGCTAAAATTTTAGGATAATTGGTTATCAATTGAAATAGCAAGATATTTAAATCTATCTTGCTATTTCTGTTAATTATATTATTGCGTTGCTTTAAGGGCTTGTTCTAGGTCTGCGATAATATCGTCAATATGTTCAATGCCGATTGATAAACGAATCATTTCTTGGCTGACTCCTGCTTTTTGCAGTTCTTCATCATTAAGTTGACGGTGTGTTGTTGATGCTGGATGACAAGCTAATGATCGTGTGTCTCCAATATTCACCAGGCGAATAATCAACTTTAAAGCGTCAATAAATTTAGCTCCTGCTTGCTTACCACCCTTTATACCAAATGATAAAATTCCTGCAGGCAAGCCATTATTCATCTGTTTTACTGCTAAGTGATGTTCTGGATGACTATCAAGACCTGCGTAATTCACCCAGCTAACTTGTGGATGAGATTCCAGGTATTTGGCAACTTTAAGCGTATTTTGGCAGTGTCGTTCTATTCGTAAAGATAACGTTTCGAGACCTTGTAACAATAAAAAAGTATTGAATGGTGATAATGCTGCTCCCATGTTTCGTAATGGAATGACACGACATCGAGCAATGTAGGCGGCATCGCCAAATGTTTCAGTATATGAAACGCCATGATAAGATGGATCAGGTTGATTTAACATTGGATATTTGTCAGCATACTTTTTCCATGGAAATTTACCTGAGTCAACAATCATCCCACCTAAACTATTACCATGTCCACCAATGTATTTAGTTAAAGAATGAACTATAATATCGGCACCAAATTCAAATGGACGGCAAAGAGCAGGGCTTGCAACAGTATTATCAACAATTAAAGGGATGCCATGACGATGTGCAATGGTTGCTAGTGCAGTTAAATCAACAATATTGCCAGCAGGATTACCAATGCTTTCACAATATATTGCTTTAGTTTTATCATCAATTTGTTTTTCAATTGCCTCAAGATCATCATGTGGAGCAAATTTTGTTGTAATACCAAAATTGGGTAAAGTGTGAGCAAGTAAATTATAAGTACCGCCATATAGTTTTGATACCGAAACAATATTTTCACCACTAAAAGTAATGGCTTGAATAGCATAAGTGATGGCTGCCATGCCTGATGCTACTGACAATGCGCCAATACCTCCTTCAAGTGTAGCGACACGAGTTTCAAGTACGGCATTAGTTGGATTAGTAATTCGTGTATAAATATTACCGGCTACTTTTAAATCGAAGAGATCGGCGCCATGCTGAGTATCATCAAAGGCATAAGAAGTTGTTTGATAAATTGGTACAGCGACTGAGTGCGTTGTTGGTTCAGGATTATAGCCTGCGTGAAGAGCAGCTGTTTCTGGTTTCATATGAGAGCCTCTTAATTATAATAATAAGGCTCTATTTTGTGCAAAAAATATCAAAAAAGTAAAGTATTATAAAACCATTCTTACAATATCGATTTCGCCTAATTCTTTATAAAGGTTCTCAATTTGATCAATATGGGTAGCATTAATTGTAATTGAAACCGAATGATAGTTACCTTTGCTACTCGGTTTAATTGATGGCGTATAATCACCAGGAGCATGCCGCTGGATCACAGTTACTACTTTGTCGACAAGTTCAGGCTTAGCTTCCCCCATAACTTTATAGGTAAAAGAACATGGAAACTCTAATAATTCATTTAATTTTGTTGGTTGCATAATATTAATTTTCTCAGTTACTGGTTCGATGTATCGGTATCAAGAATGATTAGTATATATAGGCAGTTTAGCATTCTTCAAGTAACGAACAATAAACATCGCTTTTTTAAGTATATATTTTGAGCTATGATAAGGAAATTCTAACATAGTAAAATAAAAGTATCTTGCTATTTACCAATAAGGCTAAACATCATGTTATCTAAGTCCAATCATAAAGAACCTTTCGGCACATTACTAGGTTATGCACCGGGCGGCGTTGCTATTTATTCATCTGATTATGAAACCTTAGATAAAAAACTGTATCCCAATGATGCATCATTTCGTAGTTATTGTGGGTATGAGTATATGGGATATAAATGGCAATGTGTTGAATTTGCAAGGCGATTTTTATTTTTAAATTATGGGATCGTATTTACTGATGTAGGGATGGCGCATGAAATTTTTTCGTTACGTTTTTTAAGACAAGTAGTTAACGAGGCGATTTTACCTTTGCAGGCGTTTGCCAATGGTAGTAAAAAAAAGCCAGAAGCAGGCTCTTTATTGATATGGGATGATGGCGGTGTATTTGATAGAACGGGTCATGTTGCGGTTATCACTGAAGTATTTGAAGATAAAGTACGAGTTGCAGAACAAAATGTCATCCATATACGATTACCCATTGGACAGCAATGGACGCGTGAACTTCAAATGTCAGTAACGAGCGAAGGCTACGAATTGCATGATACATTTGACGATACCAAGATCTTAGGGTGGATGATACAAACCGATGATACAGAGCACAGCTTGCCACAACCGACAGTTCCTAATCCATTATTGATGATTCATAGTGCTCACCTTAAAAACGAAGGGCAATTTGAAAAAAAATGGCTTAATGAGTCAAATCCATTAGAAAATGCCTATGCATTTGCTGCAGGTCATGCTATTAGTCATGATGATCATTATCGTTATTTCACGATTTCTGAAAGTGCTGAGCAAGAATTAATTCGAGCCACTAATGAATTACATCTAATGTATTTGCATGCGACTGACAAGGTTTTAAAAAATAATGCTCTGTTAAAGAACTTCAATATTCCCGAAATACTATGGCCAAGGTTAAGACTTTCATGGCAGCAACGTCGTTATCAAATGATAACAGGACGATTAGATTTTTGTATGGATGAACGCGGCTTAAAAGTGTATGAATATAACGCCGATTCAGCTTCATGTCATACAGAAGCCGGGGATATTTTACAAAAATGGGCGGATCAAGCTGGGTTAAATATAGGTACTAATCCTGGTTGTGGCTTACTCAATTCTTTAGCTAACTGTTGGCGGCATAGTGATGCTCAACCTTTTGTTCATATCATGCAAGATGATGACAGTGAAGAAAATTATCATGCGTTATTTATGCAAACAGCCCTTACTCAGGCAGGGTTTGACAGTAAAATTTTGAGGGGGCTCAATGGGCTAAGGTGGGATAAACGGGGTAGACTTGTAGATGATGAAGAGCGCCAAGTCACCTGCGTTTGGAAAACATGGGCTTGGGAAACTGTATTAGATCAACTTCGTGAAGAAAGTGAAGCGCAGATTGCCGGCTTGCCGATCCGTACTTGGCATCCAGAAAATACGGTCAGGTTAATTGATGTATTATTGCGACCAGAAGTATCGGTTTTTGAGCCCTTATGGACGGTGATTCCAAGTAATAAAGCTATTTTGCCAGTATTATGGTCATTGTTTCCAAATCATCGCTATTTATTAGAATCAACGTTCAAACTTAATGAAAGCCTAATTAAAAAAGGTTATGCAGTAAAACCAATAGCAGGGCGTCGTGGAAGTGATATTCAATTAGTAAGTAACCAAGAACAGATCCTTGATAAAACCGTTGGAAGTTTTGCTAAGCAAGAAAATATTTACCAAGAATTATGGTGCTTACCAAAAGTCGAAGACCGCTATCTACAATTATGTACTTTTACGGTAGGCGGTCATTATGGTGGTACTTGTCTACGTTCTGATCCTACTTTAGTTATCAAAGGTGAAAGCGATATGCAACCATTACGTGTATTGACGGATCAAGATTTTTTAAAATAATTTAGGGAAAAATTTCAGGAAAGTATGTGTTTCAGTATAAATTTGTAACTCGTATAGGTGTAATGATTGATATTAAAATTTTTATAAAACAATTGGTTATCTTTTTTTGTTTATAGTTTATATAAATATTTTTATTTATGGTGAAACTTATCAAAAATATGACTAAAAATTCATAATATCCATAATCATATCAATTACAATAATGGTGTTTTCTGTTAAACTTATTTTTGTTGAGTAGGAATGCTAGAAATAAAATAATAGAAAGGAACATATGGCAAATACATTACTTCGAAGTGGTGATATTAAAAATTTTAAAATGCTAGGGCATGATGGTAAAGCCGCTTATTTAGTTGCAGCTCAAATCCGTGAAATGTTTAGAGTTAAATTAGGCAAACAATATGCCGATTATTTAGCTATTCCTCAACGCAATGATCAAGGTAATATTATCGATTGGTATATTCCTTTTGATTCAAATCAGCCTGATGGGCAATATGATATTGTTCCTTGGACTTCAGCTAGTGAATCTGAGCAACAGTCAGCGCTGGCTTTACTGAAAGAATTTGAACATAAAGTGATGAATTTTGGCAAACAGCTAGCCAGTAATCCTAATTTAAAAGGTGATCAACTGCTTTTTAGCCGTCTTATTTATGATCCAAAAAATAATGTTGATAGTGCTGAACCTAATTTGATGGCAATACGTTTTCCAAGTAATCAATTTGTTTATATTGTTAACGGTAAACCGGTGATTACTTTCTGGGGATTTGTGTATCCGCACATCTCTCAGGGAAATTCTCCATTCTATAGTTTAGAGCCGGTAGCAAAAGTTGCACAAGCAGCAGCCGTTACTTCTGCGACGCTTATTGATAATAAACCATGGTGGAAACGTTGGTGGATATGGTTGCTAGGGTTATTACCATTATTATTGTTGCTTTTATTAGCGTTATTTTTGCTACGCGGTTGTTGGTTAAAACCTGAGATATCGATTAATCCGAATGTATCTTTAGATAATAACAATATTAGTCAACCTGAAAAGGATGACAAACAGGATAAAAAAGCGATAGATCCAGCATTAAAAACTGAGCCAAGAGATGTGGTTGTTGATAATCGGTTCGGTGTTACGGGTAGTGCTATACCAAATGGCACGATTTTAGACAATGCAACCAATACTCCAACTAACCCCAATGTAGCAAGTGATTCGGTTGATCATTCTGTAGCACCAGATAATGCAAATGAGGGTAATAATACTTCAAATCCAGATGCGCAAGATAATAAAAATGATCAAGTGACTGCGCCTGATGTGGGTAAAACAGATGATAAAGATGAAAAATCAACGCCTACAGATCCCGATAAAAAAGATAATACAGATGTTCAAAATGGACAAGACAAAGATAGCGCTGACCATACTTCTTCACCATCAGATAAAGATAATAAAACAGATTCTAACTCTGCAGTTGATCAAACCAATAATTTGGCTTTACCAGCAGATGCAATCAAGCAAGGTTCTACAAAATTCTTAGATGGTCAATGGTCTGCCAATGGGGGTATTCAAGACAAAGCCACAGGTAAACCGTTGCAATTAAGTTACAACTTTAAAGATGGTAATGGCGAAGTCACTATAACGCGTAGTGACGGTGTAAAATGTACAGGTAATGTTGGCACCGATATTAAAAATGCTAATTTAGGTATAGCGGGTAATACTGAGGCTGTTTGCAGTGATAACACCAAATATCAATTACCCAAAATTCAATGCACACCAGGCAAAGATAATAAAGCCAATTGCCAAGGAATTTATAATAATGGGACTGCATTCCCAATAACGATGAAAAAACAATAAAGGTTATATATGCTTCCAGAATTACGCAATTATGGTCAAGAAGTGACACTGATTATGAATAGTGGTATTCAGTTTCTTGATTTTGCACTTAAAATCGATTGGAAAGATAATCAATGGCGCAGTAAAGTCAATGGAGCCTTTATTGATCCATCAGAAAGTGGTGCACTCATCAGGTTGATTGAAGATGTGGAAAGTGGTCAATTTTTTACACCCGATAATCCAACATTTGCTGTCAAACCAACACAAGAAATTAGTGTTGATCAGTCGTTAAAATTATACGATGGTATTTGGTTACCTGTGCCTGTTTTGCGTTCAATACCGCCAGAGCGCTTTGATCAAGGACCGCATAATTGGAGCCGAGTTCGAATTGTTAGCATTCCTGAAGGTGAAGATCCTGATGGTAATACACATCGAATTACGTTTGCTTTTGATACAAAAGTATTTGCTAACTTACAAGATGTGGCTTATCTTGCTCCAACCGAAAATGATGTGATGACTGGTGCAGTCTTTAGTTTAGCACATCGTTCTGATCAGGTTTCATGGTATTTAGAGCTCAAATGGATAACCAGTTGGTTAATTGATCTCTTTCAAGAGCTGGCGCCACAATCTGAGCGGTTAAAGATCCATAAAGATGATCTTAATCAAGAAATTAAAAGCAAATCTTATTATGGACACTACCTAAATATTATCCATTTACTTGCCGATTCATTGCAATTACCGACAATTAAAATTGTATCAAATAATAAAGATGATGTGGTGAAATCAATTCCTGTCGATATGATTTTAGATGTGGGTAATTCACGCACTTGTGGGATTCTAATTGAAGATCATGCCCAAGATAAAGATAGTTTAAATCATCGTTATGAGCTTGAAATCCGTGATTTAACTCAGCCTGAACATATTTATAATGAACCGTTTGAAAGTCGAGTTGAATTTGCCCAAACTTTTTTTGGCAAGGAACATTTTTCTTTGCAAAGTGGGCGACGTGACACGTTTCGTTGGCCAAGTATTGTCCGTGTTGGTCAAGAAGCAAGCCGACTTGCCAGTCGGCGTGAAGGCAATGAAGGCGCAACGGGACTTTCAAGCCCAAAACGTTATTTGTGGGATCAAGATAAATATGAACAAGGGTGGCGTTTTAACTCTCATTATGTAAAAAGTGATCATGAACCATTTGCAACGGCAGAGCCTTTTTCGAGTTTAATTAATGAATATGGTGAAGCGTTGCATATTCTTAGCAATGATATTCAAGAAGAGTATGATCGCAAAATGCCGGTTTTCCACCCAAAATACTCTCGCAGTTCTTTGATGACGTTTATGTTATGTGAAGTATTAATGCATGCATTAATGCAAATGAATAGTGTCGCTCAGCGTAATAAACTAGAGCATGCGAAAACACCACGTAATTTACGTTCAATTATTTTAACGATTCCGCCAGCCATGCCAAAACCCGAACAAGCAATATTTAAAAGTTGCGTATATCAAGCCATCGGTTTGGTTTGGAAAAGCCTAGGGTGGGATAGTTCAGATGACAATATTGATTTCAATAACCCTGAGCAATTAAAAAGTGTTTGGCCAAATATTCCTGAAGTTTATATTCAATGGGATGAAGCGACTTGTGGCCAAGTTGTGTATCTTTTTAATGAAACACAAAATAATTATAATGGGCGATGTGAAGAGTTTATTGCCTCAATGATCCGTCCGGGGAAAGCTGATAAGCAAAAGCTAACGATTGCAACGGTTGATATTGGTGGTGGCACAACCGATTTAGTGATTAACGATTATCAATTAGACTACGGCGTTAACGGGCAAGCCAACAGTAGTAATGCCTATATTGTGCCAACTCAGCTTTTTCGTGATGGGTTCAAAGTCGCTGGGGATGATATTTTACTCGATATTATCCAAGATACCGTTATAACGGCTTTAACCAATGGTTTAAAACAAGCTGGAATTGCAGACCCTAACCCAATTTTGTCCACCATTATTGGCTCTCAGCAACTATCCATTCAAGATGCGGTATTACGCCAGCAACTTACCTTACAGCTATTTACACCAATTGGATTACAAATATTAAAAGCGTACGAACTTTATGACCCATTACACACAGAGCAACATGTCTATTGTTCTACTTTCGGTGAATTATTACAACACAATATGATGACCGATAACGTGCTCAATTTTATTAATGAACCGATTAAGCGCGCATTAAATAATCCTGATTTTTCAGTACTTAACTTAAGTATTGAGATTAACCTTAAACGTATTCATTATTTGTTTATTCGGGGTGATTATTACAATATTTGTAAAACGTTTGATGCATTATCCGAAATTATTAGTTGTTATCAGTGTGATGTTCTTTTGTTAACAGGTCGACCTTCGCGTTTACCCGGTATCCAAAGTTATTTTCGATCACGCTTATCCATGCCTGCTGGTCGAATTTTGCCTTTGCATGGTTATTATACTGGTGGTTGGTATCCTTTCCATAAACAAGAACGAATTGATGATCCTAAAACAACGGCCGCTGTGGGGGCGATGTTGTGCTTTTTAAGTAAGAATTTACGATTACCTAATTTCTATTTTAGATCCTCTAATATAGATTTATATTCAACTGTTAAGTACATTGGACTTTTAGATAATCTTAATATGATTAAAAAAGAAAATGTCTATTACCAAGATATTGATCTGGATAATCCTGATTATGATTTTCCTAATCTCTCATTTGAAATTCGAGGCACTACAAGACTTGGTTTTAGGCAACTTGATGTTGACCGTTGGCCAGCATCGCCTATCTATATTTTAACGATTGAAAGCAGTGAAGTGGCTAAGCGATTAAGCGCTGAAGGCGTCGTGTTAGAAGTGACTTTAGGCATAAAAAATAAACAAAAAACGATCGAAAATTTTTATATTAAAGAAGTAAAAGCCTCAGATGGGCGAGCCTGTAATAAAAATCAGGATATTAAACTAAGTTTAAACACCATGGTTAACTCGGGGTTAATAAGTACGCAATATTGGCTTGATAGTGGAATGATAAAACGATGAAAAACTTAAATGAACAACTGCCTAAATCTTGGGATCAGGTCTATCAAGCATCTGCAAAGGCTATTGAGTGGGTGAACCAAACACGGCATTCATCTAAACGTTTAAATAGCGAAGCGGATAACTTAATTTTGGATTTGCGTCGTTTGCGTAACAGCGCAAAACGATTGGGCGATGTCTCAACTAAATCTGTTGCAGTTGGTTTTTTTGGATTATCACAGGCAGGTAAATCTTACCTTATTTCAGCACTTGCAGCTGGTGAAAATGGTAAGCTTGAAACGGTTGTCGATAATGAAGTGTTAGATTTTATTGACCATGTTAATCCCGTAGGTAGTGGCAAAGAGGCGACGGGGCTTGTCACTCGCTTTAGCCGCATTGCCAAAGGGGGCATACCTAACTATCCGTTAGAATTAAAATTATTTAAAGAGATCGAAATAGTCAAAATCTTGATAAATGCTTATTTTAAAGATTTTGATCAGCAAAAAGTATCTAATAAAATCGAGTTTGCACCGTTAAATCAGACCATTCAACGCTTAGAAAATCAGAAACAAACCAATTATGTTGGTGGTGTTAGCGAGGATGATATTGTTGATCTTTACGATTATTTATCTGAAAACTTTGGTAATTCGCTTGAAGAATTGAAAGGGGGATATTGGGAAAAAGTAACGCACCTTATTCCTTATTTATCAATAGCTGAGCGTGGTGAGCTGTTTTCTGTCTTATGGGGTGGAATTACTGAACTGACGATAATTTATACTCAATTAGCCACCACATTATCAAGTTTACACCATGCTGAAACTGTGTATGCACCGCTTTCAGTATTAGTGAAAGATAATAATGGTACCAAGTCGCAAATTGACAGTATTATGAATGTTGATATTCTTGAGCGATTAAATACCGACAAAGATTCATCGATTACCATAACGCCATTAAATAGCGCACCAACATCAATATCTTTAGCGCAATTGGCTTTTTTAACCGCCGAATTAATTTTCCCATTAGTCAATAAAACCAGAGTGCCAACTTTTGAAAATGTGGATTTACTTGATTTTCCTGGATATCGTGGGCGTTTAAATTTGATATCGATTTCAGATGTGAAAGAAGGCAACCCCATTGCTCAGCTTTTATTGCGTGGTAAAGTTGCTTATCTTTTTGAAAAATATACTGATAATCAAGAAATGAATGTGCTAGTTGTTTGCACTCCGTCAGATAAACAATCAGATGTTAATGATGTTGGTCCAGTACTTGAGCGTTGGATCGATAAAACCCAAGGTGAAACAGCTGAAAAAAGAGCAACGAAAAAAGCAGGGTTATTATGGGCAATTACCATGTTTGATAAACGTATTGGTACCTCATTAACGCTATCAGAAGACAATCTTAAAAATAGCTGGGGTAAAGGTGGGTTACTTCAGCAAACTATTTTAGAACGCTTTGGTAGTTACGATTGGTTAAGCAATTGGTCTAACGAGCATCAATTTAATAATGTCTTTCTTGTCCGCAAACCGGGGTTTGATGTACCGTTTTTAAATGTCGATCCGAACACCTGCCAAGAGCAATCTTATAATGAAAATTATCAAGATAAAATGAATGTATTAAGAAGTACATTTGTGCAAAATAGTGATATCAAACAGTACGTGTTCCAGCCAGAAGAAACATGGGATGCTATGTTAAAACTCAATGATGGTGGTATAGGACGAATTAGCCAATACTTAGAACAAGTGGCTATTACTGAAGTCAAACAGCAACGAATTGTTGAACAGCTTAATGAAAAGATTGAATATATTATTAATATGCGTTTTGATACTTGGTATCAAGCAGACAATGCTGAAGAGCTAGCTAAGAAAAAACAAATCATTGCTGATGTCGTTAAAGAATTACAGAGTAAAGCACTATTATTAGGCGAGCTACTTAAAGTGTTTGAACTGCCAGATCAAACCATTAGAGCGCTTTATCACTCCAATACTGTCGAAAATGAAACGCAGCAAGCTGGCAGTGATAATTTGTTAGATAATTTATCTAATGATTTTGGTTTAACGGCTGACTTTGAACTATTTTCTGATGTTAATTCGTCATCAACCACCAAACAAAGCACCCTATTACCTACGGAATCAAAGTTTGCAAAAACAGTTTTTTCGGCATGGTTAGATCATTTAAGAAATATTGTGCTAGATAAGCATATCTTAGATTTTTTTGGTATCAGTCAAAAATCACTCTCTTTTATGGTAGAAGAACTGATTACTGCTGCAAATCGAATGAAACTTGAAGCAAGTTTAAGTGAACGCATTTTGCATAATGAAAATACAGGTAGTAAACGTGATGATCTAGAGTCTAGACAAGTCAGTACTATTCATACGTTACTGGCCGACTTTATTGCTTGGCTTGGTTTTATTCAAGGGCAAGCAAGTGATATACCAATGAGCAAAGTTAATCAGGGTAAACCAATATTTTCTTCACCATTAAGCGAATTTAATGTGCAATCATCGCATTTATTACCAAAACTGGACGACAACACTAAAAATTATTCTCAGTATGCAATATTTGATTGGTTTATTGCCTTTGCTATGCTTGCGCAAGAAAATGTAGGGCATCATGCAGGACGCGAAATTAGCCAAGAACAAAATAGCCGATTGGGCGAAATTCTTGCTTTTTTCAAGCAATCGCGGATTAGTTAAAATAACAAAGTATAGTAGGAAAGTCTTTTTGAGCGAAACGCCCTTTCCTATTCAATAGCTCAGATAAAAAGTACTTACATATTTGAGTATAAAAATAGAGGATATCATGGCATTAAGAATAGAATTAGATGGTTATAAACCCGGTATTGCGAAGTTTTTAGCTCAAAAATGGAGTGGTAGTTCTAACATTGATATGCTTATACAACGAAATCAAGACGGCTATTATTTATCTGGTTTGAATCAATGGAGTCCTGAAAAAAACTGGCACGCCGTTGAAAATATGTCCGTTTATAATGGACAATTAACAGGACAAATTGGTGAATGGCTGGTCGACTCTTTATTATCACAAGAAAGCCAGATTCGATTTCTTATACAAATTCGTGATAAGCAAAATGAGAATTATGTTGATGGAGGAGTTGTGAGTATTGCTGATTCAGTTCTTGCATCAACAGCATTAAACTTACAAACCGCATTACCGAATGACGAGCAAACTATAGCGCAGCCAGATCCTGTTAGTGATTCTATTATCGAAGAGCAAACACCATTAATTGAAGAATCTAGCCTTGACCCTGAAAGTGAAACGTTAGCGGAACCTATCGAACCAGAACTAGAAATAATACCAGTGGAACCAGTTAAATCGAAAAGTCGCCTAGGGTTAATTGTGGCTATTATTATCGGTTGTATAGTGCTAATTGGACTTGGTATTGCTGCATGGTATTTTTTATTTTCCAAAAATCAATCGCAACCAACTCCAGCAGTGCAAATTAGTGGTCAATGTAATTTGAACAACGCCTCTACTGATGATTTAACCTTTATTCAACAATGTTTACAGACCAAACCAGAGACGGATGCCATTATTCAAATCATTACTGAAGCTAAAAAAACTGAAAAATGTAATATTGCTCAGCGGTTATATGCAAATCAGGCTCAAACTAATTCTAAAATTGCGATGTTATATGCAAAAGAGTATGACGAAAAATATTATGAAGCAAATAATTGCTTTAAAGCAGATAAAGAAACGGCTATTTATTGGTATGAAACGTCTTTGACTAACGATGCAAATAATACGTTCGTTAAAGATCGTTTAACCGAATTACAAAAATAATGAGGAGCAAGAATGAATAAGCTAGCTATCTCGAAACTCATTTGCACACTAGGTCTAACATGCCTACCTTTGATAGGGTTTGCAACTGAGCCACTTAAACAGGCTGGAAAAACAACCCTATACCAACGAGTATTAAGTACCCCAACGTGTGAATTAAAAAACAATATTACCGATGCTACAGGCAAATCCTTGCCTGCATTTTCCCGTTATTATGTTTATGAACGCAAAAATGACAATAATCAAGAGTGGCTTAGTGTTGGTCCAGATTCTTACGGAAAAACCATTGGTTGGATTAATAATTCATGTGCGATAGCTTGGAATATGCAAATGACATTGGTTTTTACAAATCCAGTGGATCGTGATCCTTTGCTCTTTTTTAAAGATAAGGCCTCATTAACAGCAATTGTGGATGCAGACAAGCCTGAAGCTTTATTAAAACCTATTCGTGATGCATTAAAAGCCAATAAACCCGCTTCAGACGTGGTGGCTCAAGAACCTAAAGAGTTCGTTGATTTTAAAAGTAACTTCTATTTATTACCTATTTTACAAGGTGAGGAAGTGATGAATGGGCAAGGGTTTTATGAGCGAGTGTTAGAAGTTGCCTCAGTCAGTAAACAAGAATCATTGATAAAAAATAACACAAAACCAACAACTACCCAAACGACTGATGATAGTGCCAACCAAGTAGCCCCTTTTAAAGCCGCCATAGTGTTTGTTATTGACTCGACTATTTCTATGGATCCTTATATTTCAAGGACTAAGGAAGCGGTAGAGCGAGTTTATCAACATATTGAAAAAGAGAATTTGCAAAATCAAGTTAAGTTTGGATTGGTTTCCTTTCGGTCAAGCTTAAAGGCATCAGATAAGCTTGAATTTGTGACCAAAATTTTTGCGGATCCTAATAAAGTTAAAGATAAGGAAGATTTTAAACAACTGAGTTCTTCGCTTAAACAAGCTACCGTTTCTACCTCGTATTTTGCTGAAGACTCTTATGCGGGTGTTGCTCAAGCATTAAATGATATTAATTGGAATAGTTTTGGTGCGCGTTATATGATTTTAATAACAGATGCGAGTGCAATTCCTGGTGATGATAAGCTCTCTAGCACTGGCATGGATGCAGCGCAATTAAGACTTGAAGCTCAGCATAAAGGTGTTGCGATTTATGCATTACATTTAAAAACGCCAAGTGGTGCAAAAGATCATCAAATTGCGGCAGAACAATATTCGGACTTAACGTATAACGATTTTATTCATAAATCACTTTATTACCCAGTGAATGCAGGTGATGTAAATGAGTTTGGTCAAAAAGTTGATTTGCTAGCAAAAGCATTGTCTGAACAAGTTAAACTTGCTTATAAAGGTGAAGCTTCTGTTGGTAATGCCATCAATGCAAAAGATGATAACTCAGACATGTTAAAAGATGCATTGCTACTAAGCAAGGCAATGCAACTGGCTTATTTGGGGGATGTTAAGGGCACTCAAGCACCGTCAGTTTTTAAAGCATGGATTACCGATAAAGATTTTGTCAAACCAACTATTCCAACAGCAGAGCCACGTATATTATTAACAAAATCGCAACTGAGTGATTTGAGCGACGTGGTTAGCAAAATCGCTAATGCGGCTAATGATGGATTGATTTCAGCCGATGATATGTTCTCTCAGCTTCGTTCTGTTGCTGCGGCAATGGGGCAAGATCCAAGTAAATTAAAATCCGATTCTGTCACAAAAATTGCTGACTTAGGTTTGCTGGGTGAATATTTAGATAATATCCCTTATAAAAGCGATGTCACTGGACTTGATCAAGATACATGGAAAAGTATGAGTGGGCTTGAACAAGAAAAATTTATTCGTAATTTAAACAGTAAAATTCGCTATTATCAAAAATGTAATGCGGATGTCGATCGTTGGATTTCATTAGCTGACGGCAGTGATCCGCGTGAAAATGTGTATCCTATACCATTAGAAATGTTGCCATAATATGTTAAATATTAAGCAATTATCGATTTCACGCTCAACAGGTAAAGCCTTTTTTAGCGTTTGCCTGCCAAAGCTTACTGTCAAAGCAGGTGACGTTGTTGTTATTCAAGGCGATAGTGGTGCAGGTAAAAGCACGCTACTTGAAATGGTGGGAATGATATTAAAACCAGACCACATTGATAGTTATAACTTAGTTGTTGATAAGCGTGATCTTGATATTGCAACGCTAATCAAGCAAGATAAAATCGAAGAACTTGCTGATATTCGCGCTCAATATTTAGGCTTTATGCTGCAAGCAGGTGGATTACTGCCATTTTTGACGATTCGTGACAACATTTTATTATCATTAAAGTTATTACAAAAAAAAGTGGATAATAGCCGGTTTGATTATCTAGTGCAAAAACTCAATATCGCACATTTGCTCAATAAACACCCTAAACAGCTATCCATTGGTGAAAGGCAACGAGCTTCTTTTATTCGTTCGATTATTCATAAACCCGCGTTATTACTTGCCGACGAGCCGACTTCGGCATTGGACCCCTATAATGCGAGTTTACTGTTTGATTTAATTATTGAGCAAGCTCAGCAAGATAATATTACTGCCATGATTGTAACACACGACTTGCAATGTATAGCTAACAAAGGGTTATTGACTTTATCGGCTAAGTTAACTTCCGCACAATCATCAGAATTTTCACCGTTACAAGATAAGGCGTAAAAAATGACTAAAGCAATATCAAAATGGTTACTTGTTACTCGTTTATCGTTAGCGGACTTATGGTATGACAAAAAAGTATCATTTTGTATTATTGCCTCAGTAATATCAGTGATTACGCCATTATTATTGTTATTTAGTTTAAAATACGGTGTTGTTTCACAGCTTCGAGAGCAATTACTCAGTGATCCGCAAAATTTAGAAATAAAAATTGTGGGGAATTTGCAACTTAAAGATGAAATGTTTGAGTGGATAAAACAGCAACCTGAAACAGCTTTTGTTATTCCACTCACACGTTCATTAAATACACAAGCTGATTTAATGAAAGATGCTAGCCATTTTGTTAATAATGCCGAAATTATTCCCACGGCTAAAGATGATCCAATAACAAAAAATTTGCCATTACCTAATAATAAAAAGCAAATTTTATTAAGTTCATTATCGGCCGAAAAAATGCAAGTCACGATGGGAAGTCGTGTGAAAATGGTGATCACAAGGCAGCTTGATGGAAAACTTGAAAAAGGAATGACACAATTAGAAGTGGTAGGTATTATTCCCGAAAATCGTTATAGCCGTGCAGCGGCTTTTGTCTCTTTAGATTTACTAATTGAGATGGAAAATTATTATGATGGTTATCAAAGTGATGTTTTTGTGACTTCTACTGGACAATTAAATCCACCTCACCATACGTCGTTTGCGCGGGCCCGTATTTATGCAAACTCACTGGATAATGTGGCTCCATTAGCATTTAAATTACGAGAAAAACATATAGAAACGCGTACCGAGGCTAATGCAATTGAAAATATGCAAGCAATCGATCGAGTGCTTAATTTTATTTTTAGCGTTATTGCCATTACGGCAGTATTGGGATGTGTTTTATCATTTACTGGGTCATTTTTATCGAATATTGAACGTAAACGCAAAGATATTGCTTTTATGCGATTACTTGGATTTCGCTCGAAAGGCATTATGCTTTATTTAATTAATCAAGCAATGATTTTGAGCTGTTTTGCTTTTATAATCTCTTGTGGGCTGTTTGCGGTAGGAAATTGTGCTTTTAATTTAGTGTTAGGTAAAAATTTACTTTCACAATCCGTTGTGAGTCAATTACAATTTTATCATCTTATTATTGCATTTTTAGTGACTTTATTTATTTCAGCGGGCATTGTGGTTATAGGAGGGCGACGTGCTATTCAAATTCAACCAGCAGAAAGCTTACGTGAAGCATAATTATACCCGATTAGCTTGTTGGGGATTGGCTACAATTAGCTTACTACCGGTATTAAGCTTTGCTGAACCTTGGGATAGTAAATTTTATAATCCCAAGCCTACAAAAGATGATGTTATTTTACCTATGCCATGTGATGGTAGTTTAGTGATGAAAAAGGTATTTACCCCTACCGATAAACCGCTAGATGATGTCAAAGTCATTTTAGGAAGTAATCAAAAAGAGCTCGGTTTTGCCGAGTATGCCACGCCCAATTATATTGCTGGTAGCTTTTCTGATGCAGGTAAAGAGCGCTATTATTTGATAGGTAAATATGAGATCACCGCATTGCAATATCAATCCGTCATGAATGATACTTGTCCAACTCCTAAAATAAGTCTTTCCTTTCCTATCACCGATATTAGCTGGTTTGATGCTATCGCTTTTACAGATAAATATAATCGTTGGTTACTTGCAAACCAGTCAAAAATAAAATCAATAAATTTACCGAATGGTTATGTCCGTTTACCCAATAATACGGAATGGGAATATGCCGCGCGTGGTGGCTCAAAAGTGACAGAATCGGAATTTCGAGAATCACGATTCCCTATGGCTAAAAATCTCGAAAATTATGCGTGGTTTTCTGGTGCCAAGTCTGCTAATGGTAAATTGCAACTTATTGGTAGGTTAGATCCTAATCCCCTAGATCTGTATGATATTTTAGGTAATGCGAGCGAAATGATGTTTGATTCGTTTAGAATGAATAAGCTTGATCGCTACCATGGACAACAAGGAGGAATGATTGTTCGTGGGGGGAGCTATTTAACGCCCGAATCTTCAACTACCAATGCTTTTCGTACTGAAAAGCCTTTCTATGATGATAAAAATGCTTATAAAAGTAAAGATGTTGGATTTCGCTTAGTTTATACAACTGAAGTGATGAATTCGAATGACAAAATAAAAGAACTGGACAAAGAATGGAGTGAATTAGGCAGTGAAACTGATAGCACAAAAAATGGTAATGTTGTCGGTGAACTTGAAAAAATCACTAAACAAGTTGAAGATGAAAAAACAAAAAAAGAATTAAATCAACTCAATACACTTTTACGTAGCGCCAATCAAGCGCGTGATGAGCAACGAGATCGTTCTATTCAATCTGCATTACAATTAGGTGCATTTTTGTGCGCTAATGTTTCAGATTTGAATGGCAAGTTTGAGTATAATGATAATTTATATAAAACAATGATTAATGAAGTTTGTGATTCAAAAGAGGCAGATACTGTAACCGATGACAATATGTGCTCAAAAGTGAAGCTTGATAATTTAAAACAAGTCGTTGATGAGTCTAAAAGTGCTAGGGACTTTATATTAAAATATTATTCCGACACGATTGTTAATACAGCGTCAAATTACGAGAAAAATACGATTAATGATCAAGTTAAATCAACGCAATTTATTCTCGAAAATAGCGGTAAAGCGAATATGAGCGATTATTTAAAACTCTATTTCAAACATATTAATCAATATATTGAATCGGGGAAGATCGAGCGGACAGCTTGGCTACAAACGTGTAATGAGATAAAAGGAAAAAAATGATGAATAAAATTATAGTAACACTGACTTTGTGTATATCGCTTATTTTAACAGGGTGTCAAGGCTCTGGAGGAGTAAGTTCTAGAAATGTCGATCCTGCATTAACAAAAAGCAATACAGCTAAGTTTTTTAGCAAATCAGCTTGGCAATCTTGTGCTATCGGTGCTGGTTTAGGTGGTATTGGCTGTATGTTAGCTGGTGGAAAAACAGGAGTATGTCTTGCGTCTGCGGCTGTTGGTTGTGGTGTGATGATGGGGGCTAACTATTATCTTGACAGTAAACGGGCTGAATATGCTGATGATGAGATGCGTCTAGATGTTTATATTCAAGACGTTCAAAAGAACACTTACGAAGTACAAGCGGTGACCGAAACAGCTAAAGCAGTATTAGATAAGAATTTAGCAACACTGAAAGTATTAAATAATCAAATAAAAAATGACACATTAAATAAAAAACAAGCACAAAATGATTTGACACAAATTGATGCAAATATCGCTTATTTAAGAGACAAATTAAAAAGCATGAAAAAAGTTGAGAATGATTGGGTTTCAATATCTTCTCAAGAACGACAATCAGGTGTTAGAGTATCAAGGCTGGATCAACAAATTAGTCAATTGCATAAACAAATATCAGTACTTGAAAATCAAATTAATCTTGTTACCAAACAACGTTCAGCAGTTAAGGTGAGCTAATTATGAAAAAAAGATACCTTCTATTACTCAGCCCGCTTATTTTTTTAGCTGGTTGTTCAACAACGCCCGAACAGTGCGATCCGACTAATACCAATATTGGAATTATGGATAAAATCAGCTGTAATTATTCAGGCAATTATCAGGCTCGAATTGATCAGAAAAAACAAATTCTAGAAAATGAAGTAAGAGCTAATCAGCAGTTTAAAGAGATTTATGCCACCATCGAGAAGCAAAAAAATGCCACCTCGTTAAGCATTAAACAAAAACAGGCACAGCAGCAAAAGTTGAAAACTGATTTAACTAAACTGACAAATGAAGTAAAACAAAAAGCCAAAGGTCGTGACGATTTGCAGGCTCAAGTAAAAGATATTGAACAGCAACTAAATAAGGTCAACAATTCAAATAGTTCTGAACTTGAAAAACAAGTTGAGCTTGAAAAGTTAAATAAAAAGCTGCAACAATTGCAAAAAGCACTGAATATATAAATATATTTTTACTAAATCAATGTTTAAATAAAACAGAAGCTAAATAAAAGGGAATGAATTAGCAATGCAGCGAATAACAAGAATTATTTTTGATCATAATCATTCTGAAAAGATGTCTTTATTCGATCAATATAATTCTTTGTTAGCATTGCTAAAACCGCATTTAACTGAACGTACTTTTTCGATCTTAGCTATACCAAGGTTGATTGATGATAATCAATATATTGGATGGTACAGCCCTTTAGAAGGGCAGCCTATCTTATTGAGTGAAATTAGCGATCAATCACATAAAGCTAAGATAGAAAAAACGTTACAAAATCGTATTAATGATATTGAAGCTACGGTTAAGTTAATGTCAATCACTGCTGAGCAGCGGACATTTATTTCATCATGGTTACCTAGAATTAAAAGTTTAGGTAACCATATTTATGTGATTAATGATGACCCAGTTATTGTCAATATCTTTGAAGATCCCATTTTACCTGCACCAGTCCCAGTTATTCCACCAAAATCATTTTGGCGTTGGTGGCATTTTTTACTTTTAGCCTTATTAATCCTTGGGTTACTGGGTATTCTTTGGTATTTATTTTGTCCATATGGAAAAGAAAAGCCAGTGATTGCTGATGTTGAACCTGTCATTACTCTGCCTGTTGAAGAACAGAAACCAGATCCAGTTGTTGAGCCACCTAAAGAGGAACAACCCGTTGTAAAATCGGAGCCTGAACCGATACCAGAGCCAGCACCTAAAAATTGTATTACTCGTGAAGAAATTGCAAATAATACTGACAAGCCTAAAATGGTTATGATATTTGACAATTCAGCCTCAATGACATTGACATTGATGGAATCTCAAGCCTCCATTAATCAATACTTAAATTCTGATTGGTATTCAATGACCGAACAAGAAGCTGATGCATACGAAAAACGTATGACACGTTTACCTAATCGTTTATCAAGTAGTAAAAAGGTTGCATTATCGACTATTGATAAAATACAACCCGATGTTAATATTGCGTTAGTTACTCTTTCTGCTTGCCCTGCTGCACAAACTACCTCGTTTTATCATTATGAAAATAGAGGTAAACTAAAAAATAAAATTAGTCGGTTAAATCCATTAGAAAATAACAGTGCAACGCCTTTATACAGTGGTATAAAACAAGCTAGTAAAATGCTTGATGGCGTAAACCATGATGATTACATTTTAGTAATTAGTGATGGCGAAGATAATTGTACCAAAGCGAATATTTGTACTTTAGCCGGCAAGATCGCAGCTCAACAACCCCATCTAAAGATAAATATTGTCGATATTGCTGGACAGCATAAAATTGACTGTGTAGCGGAAAAAACAGGAGGTAAGGTTTATATCGCTCAAAACCCAACACAGATAGTTAAACAAATGAATAATGCTGTTTCGAATATGAATATTAGTAAACCGATATGTGAATAATTATTTACAAATAATATTAGATAATTGAATATCTCGTTTTTGATATTTCTATTCGTAAAAACGTTTCAAGTTAGTGTTATTTTAGTATAAGAATAATAGTCAACTGCAAGGAATTAAATCAATAATGCAACGAATAATGCGGATAGCCTTTGATTATAATAACCCAGAGAAGATATCTCTATTAGAACAATATCATTCCTTACTATTATTATTAAAATCACATTTAACCGATCGCACTTTTTCGATTTTAGCATCACCAAAGCTAATTGATAACAATCAACACCTAGGCTGGTATACCAATCTTGAAGGGCAACCGCTTTTACTTGATAGTATTGCTGACAAATCGCATAAAAATAAGATAATCAAAACGTTACAAACACGTATTAATGATATTGAAAATGCTATTAAACTAATGCCATTAAGCGGTGAAGAGCGAAGTTTAGTTTCGGCATGGCTTCCAAGAATTAAAAGTTTAGGTAACCAAATTTATGTGATTAATGATGAACCGGTTATTGTCAATACCTTTGAAGAACCGGTTTTACCTGCAGTGGTCCCCGTTATTCCACCAACGCCATTTTGGCGTTGGTGGCATTTTTTACTCTTAGCCTTATTGCTTATTAGTTTACTTGGTATTCTGTGGTATTTATTTTGCCCATTTGGTAAACAAAAGTCAGCTGTTCACCATCCAATGGCAGTTGTTGTAGTAAAGAAACCAGAACCAGAACCTAAATCGCCCCCTGAGCCTGTTAGTGAGCCAAAAGATACTGTGCCAGAAGAAGCTACGCCAACAGCAATATCTGAGCCTAAACCAAAACCGGTGCCACCACCAGCACCAAAGGTAAAAAATCCACCTAACTGTATAACTAAAGAAGAGATGAACAAAGATCCTAATCCATCTAAAATGGCAATAGTGTTTGATAATTCACCATCGATGACAGTGACATTGAATGAATCGCCATCAGAGGTTGAGCGATACTTTCGATATTTGTGGGATGATTATGGCCGTAATATGTCAGAGGAAGAAAAAATCAAATATGAAAAGCGTATGACGCGCTTACCAACTCGTTTATCAAGTAGTAAAAGTGTAGCTACTTCTAGCATTGACAGCATACAACCGAACATTGATATATCGCTAGTAACCTTGGCGAATTGCCCCGCAGCCGATGTTTCGCCATTTTATAAGTACACTAATCGCGTGTCACTAAAGCATAAAATTAAGCAATTAACACCCTCTACAACAAGCGAGGCTGGAACACCTTTATATAGTGGTCTAGAAAAAGCCAGTAAAATACTAGATGGTATAACACGTGATGATTATATTCTTATTATTAGTGATGGCGAAGACAGTTGTACAAGAAATAATATTTGTACTTTGGCTAACTATATTGCTGCACAAAAACCACGATTAAAAATTAACATCGTTGATATTGCTGGCGAACATAAAATAGATTGCATTGCTAATGCCACTGGAGGAAAAGTCTACATAGCCCAAAGTCCACAAGATATGATTAAACAAATGAACAATGCGGTCTCAAGTTTAAAAATCAACAGGCCAATATGCCAATAAAAACAAAATAGGGCGGGATAACTACTGTAGGTTACCCACCCAAACAATCCTTATCATCAACAAAATTGACTAAAAGTTGTTGAAAGTTATATTGATTCAATTAAAAAAATCAACCCACAAAGTAATACGTCTCTAAAGCCTAACCAAAGTTAGTCTTAGCAAATTGTTTCAGCCTAAATTTCTTTGAAATGTGATATAAAAAAGCAAAATTAGGCATTATTTTTTAAAGATGGATAGGTCACTATGTAATTGATCACTTTTTGTTTTAAAATTAGTTAAGCACTGATCAATCTTTGATTGCTTTTTATCCATTTAATTTTATTATTGTTTTTTTGATTTTTCTTTACCATTCTTTGCAAAAAATTTCATCCGTATTTTATATTTAATAGTTATACTTACATAACAAATGAGTTTATTTGACATCCTATTAACGTTAATAACGTTGTTGCTATCAATGTTTTCATTGTAGTACAACGCTATTGATCCAGTTTTGATACGCATGGAGCACAACTACTAAAAAAAACTTGGCACGCCAAACAAGGAAGTTTGGCGTGTTAACCTCACTTCACTAGCAACGCCTCTGACACCGGAACAAGACAAATCAAATAGCTTTACATAGTTTTTGTTAAAAAAGATATAAGAGTTACTAAAAAATAAGTCAAAAAACATATTGATTTTATTGAAATTTTTATGTTATTTTTTTAATCGAAAACAATCCCAAAAAAACATTTTTTAACATTTCTTTGTGAAAGCTTAACTTTAATCCAAGCAAAACATTACAAATTTTAACAAAAAAAATAGTTACCCATTTTTAAAATAAGCTATACTTTCAAAGGCTTAGCATAAGAAGCTTATTTTGTGAGCTATTAGCAATAAAAAAAGTAAATAAAACAAAAAGTTAATTGACAGGAAGGATATTATGCAGTATCATGGAGTTGTATCGGGCATCGGGCATCGGGCATCGGGCATCGCTTTTGGCAAACCTATATTTTAAATCTTTTTAATTACCTTAGTTTTCGAGATTTCTCACAAACTTCATTTCTATCGCTAAATTTAGCGAAATTCTTAGCCTTTTTATCAAAATCGGCATTCTTATCAAAATCGTTATTGGTTTTTGTACCCTTGTCGCTATTAATGTATTCGTTTAGCGCTCAGGCTTTATCAACTAAGACATTAAAAACGATTGAAGGTACTGCACCATATTTTACATTTGATGGTGGTCAAACTAAGGCGACTTCATTGGATAGTTTATTGGCTATTAAGTTACCGGATGGTAGGGTATTTACACCATCAACCAATCCTTCAAGTAAAGAAAATCCGATAATTTTACCTGTAGGGACTTCTTTTAGTAGTATAGGGATGTTGGTACCACCATCAGTTAAATCAGGAAGCTCAGTGAGTTTCAATGATTTAGTGAATAAATATCATTATTGGGGAGATGATGATGGTGATGGACAGGGTGCTAATGGGGTTAAGGCGAGCGGGGATTTATCGTTTGAACTTAGAAATAAATTTAATTTTTACGTAAGTCGTAATGATAGTGTGCATCCATGCTTGGGACCTTATCAGATAATATTAAATAGTTCAGGTGGGGAGTTAATAACACAGTACGGGATACCAAATAGAACAAATTTTGGCTCTAAAACAGTGAGGTATTATCTTGATTCGAGTCCGTCTGTATCTGTTTGTTATGTAAGACCAAATACTGCTCCTAGTATAAGCGAGAGATTTGATAGTTTTAATGGCTTTTTGGTTAAATCAACCGATCCATCTTCTTATGGCCTTAATTTTCCGACAACAGGTGCTGATGGTTTATACTTTGATTTAATCATAGCAGGAGTGGATGGAAGTCAATTGACATGGTCTCCTGTTACTCGGGGAGGAATAACTGCTACAGTGAAGTGGACAAGGCCTAATACTGGTTCATACACAGACTCAGTAGGAAACATAATACTATACGATAAATGGATTATTAAGGATAAATCCAAGTATGTAACGCGGGTAACGTTAAATGGTCCTAGAGCAAGTCGTAGGCAGAGAAGTTCAAGTAACCCACGTCCTTTAAGTGTGCCATCTTTACCACAGACATTTGAGCTGGAAGGCAGGGATAGAAGTGGTAATGTGGTGGTAAAATATGGATTTGTGTTGAAGCAGTGGTTCGTCAATCGGGGTAATGAATTAGGAAATCAAGCTAGCCAATCATCTTGGTGTAGTAGTTTAGGCTATCGTTTGTCACGGACCAAGGACTTGACTTTCAAAATTTGTGGTAGAAATTGCAACGAATCCCCAACTTATCCTCCTGGATATGATACTAATACGCGTCCAATAAATTCAGGCTTTTTTACTGAGTGGGGAGACATGAAGCATTACGCTAATGCAAACTTCTTCCAAGGGTTGTACTGGATGAGTGATATCAAGGACAAAATGGGCACTGCTGTCGGCTCGGACAGCGGTGGCGTATGGGAGGGGCAGACGCTTACTGATTATTATAGGAAGGCAGTTTGTGTCACCCCTTAGTTCTTAATCCTTGCTTCGGGGGAATATGACTTTAGTTGGACAAACTAATAAAGAACTGTGCCCCCACGCGAGGTAAGAGCTACGAGTAAATAAGATTAGGGGTATGTAATGATTAATATAAAATAAGTAAGAATAACCAAGCAGTTGGTGGTAAGGGTAAGTGTTTTGCTGTGCATTTTAATACAGCGGTGTTAATTTGATGAAAGGCATCTATTAAATGTTTGACATAATATTAATATGCCTAACAGTAAAATTAGCACTGCTAGCACAGCCATTAACTTATTACCCAAGACTTTTAATCCAAAATTATCACGCGCTTGCTGATAAAAAAGTCGAAGGTAAGGAGATATCACTAAACCAGAGACATACGCATGTTAGGTTGCAACTTCCCGATCGAAGCGCGAATGGTTTTTGATTTAGTTATATCTAAAACATCAACTGCTTGGCCCTCAAAATGACATCATGCAAAGCCAAAAATCCCTAGCAAAATAAGTTAGAAAAGTAATTGATTTTATTTTGTTTTTCATAAAATAAAACTCATTTATTCCATATCTAGTAAAAAACCAGACATTACGTCTGGTCTTTTTACTTTTTTATCACGACAATTTTTAGAAATCTAAATTCGCTGCTTTAAGGGCATTTTCTTCAATGAATAGTCGACGAGGTTCAACTTCATCACCCATTAATGTGGTGAACAATTGATCTGCTTCAATTGCATCTTTAATGGTGACTTGCAACATGCGACGACTAGTTGGATCCATTGTTGTTTCCCATAATTGTTCTGGGTTCATTTCACCAAGACCTTTATAGCGCTGAATCGTTAAGCCACGGCGAGACTCTTTGATTAACCAGTCGACAGCTTCGTCAAACGAGCTAACCGGCTGTTTTCGTTCACCGCGTTGGATAAATGCGCTGTCTTCCAGTAGCTCTTTGAGTTGTGCCCCAAGGTGGCAAATGTTGCGGTATTCATTGCTGTGAATGAAAGCTTGATCTAACGTGTAATTCGTGTCAACACCGTGCGTTTTGACTTTAATTACCGGCAGGTGCAATTGGGTCTTTTCATTGTAGTCAGTTGAATAGCGATAACTGCTACCATGTTGTTCTTTACTTGTAAGTTTTTCGACAAGTGTTTTTGCCCAATTCTCTGCTTGTTGTTGGCTTTGTAGGATGTTTTCATTTAGTGCATCATGGTACACCAATTCGGAAAGTAGTGCTTTTGGATAGCGTCGTTCCATTTTGGTGATTAGCTTTTCAACCTTTTGATATTCTGCAATCAGTCGTTCTAATGCTTCACCAGCAAGTGCTGGGGCATGATCATTAACGTGTAACGAGGCATCTTCAAGCGCTAAGGCGATTTGGAATTGCGTCATGGCATCATCGTCTTTGATATATTGTTCTTGTTTGCCTTTTTTGACTTTGTATAAAGGTGGCTGCGCAATATAAACATAGCCACGCTCTATGATTTCTGGCATTTGACGATAAAAGAACGTTAATAATAAAGTACGAATATGCGAACCATCGACATCGGCATCGGTCATGATGATAATACTGTGGTAACGCATTTTGTCTGGATTATATTCGTCACGACCTATTCCACAACCCAGTGCGGTAATTAATGTACCGACTTCTTGCGAAGAGAGCATTTTATCAAAACGTGCTTTTTCGACATTTAAAATCTTACCTTTAAGCGGTAAAATTGCCTGATTTTTGCGGTTACGACCTTGTTTTGCCGAGCCACCTGCCGAGTCCCCTTCCACTAAGTAAAGTTCTGATAGAGCAGGGTCTTTTTCTTGGCAGTCAGCGAGTTTACCCGGTAAGCCACCAAGGTCTAATGCGCCTTTTCGTCGTGTCATTTCGCGTGCTTTGCGCGCAGCCTCACGAGCTCTTGCAGCGTCGATGATTTTGCCGACGACAATTTTGGCATCGGATGGGTTTTCAAGTAAGTATTCTGCTAACTTTTCGCCCATGACGGATTCTACAGCTGATTTGACTTCTGACGAGACTAACTTGTCCTTGGTTTGTGACGAAAATTTAGGGTCAGGGACTTTAACTGATACAACAGCAATTAGACCTTCACGCGCATCATCACCTGTAGCGCTGATTTTAGCTTTTTTACTGTATCCTTCGTTTTCCATGTAATTATTTAATGTGCGCGTCATTGCACCACGGAAACCGGCTAAATGTGTGCCGCCATCTCGTTGGGGGATGTTGTTAGTAAAACAATAGATATTTTCTTGATAGCCATCGTTCCACTGTAATGCAACTTCGACGCCAATATCATCTTTTTCTGTACTGAAGTAAAATATTTTTGGATGAATCGGGTTTTTGTTTTTATTGAGATATTCAACAAAAGCTTGGATTCCGCCTTCGTAATGATAATGTTCATTTTTGCCTGTACGTTCATCAAGTAATTTTATCGATACACCTGAGTTTAGGAACGAGAGTTCACGAAGTCGTTTGGCGAGTATTTCGTAGACAAATTCGATGTTGGTAAATGTTTCAGGACTTGGCCAGAAGCGGACGTATGTGCCTGATTCTGTGGTTTCGCCAATCACGTTAAGTGGTGCTTGTGGTACCCCTAAGTTGTAAATTTGTTGGTGTATTTTCCCGTCACGATAAATCACTAATTCTAATTTATCCGATAAAGCATTTACCACTGAAACACCAACACCGTGTAAGCCACCAGATACTTTGTAAGAATTATCATCAAATTTCCCGCCAGCATGTAATACAGTCATAATAACTTCAGCAGCTGAGATGCCTTCTTCTTCATGTATACCTGTTGGAATACCTCGACCATCGTCACGTACAGAAACTGAGTTATCGGGATGGATGGTTACTTCAATATGGTGACAATAACCGGCCAATGCTTCATCAATGGCATTATCGACCACTTCAAAAACCATATGGTGAAGTCCTGTGCCATCATCAGTATCACCAATATACATACCTGGACGTTTACGGACAGCATCAAGTCCTTTGAGTACTTTAATGCTAGAAGAATCATAAGAATTAGACATGGATTTCTCGACTTATTTGATTGTTTATATCATTCTGTATATTTACGAGATTATACCAGATTTTATGTAAAAAATCTTATCATTTTCATCGATCATATGGGTAATTTGCGATTGATTGACGGCTGTAATAAATACTTGTGAATTAGCTAGTTTGAGCCGTTTGGCTAATAATGTTCTTTTGTTATTATCTAATTCAGATGCAAAATCATCAATCAAGTAAACACAAGCTTGGGTATTTTTCTTTGAATAATATTCACCCTGCGATAGGCGTAAAGCACACATTAATAACTTTAGTTGCCCACGTGATAATAGATCTTCAACGGGGATATTGTCGATGCGTAAGCGAATATCCGCTTTATGCGGGCCGGTCGAGGTATAGTTGAGTAGTTTGTCGCGTTCATACTGTTTTTGGAGTATTAGAGCATAATCTGTGTCGTGATCCCAACCTTGGAAATACTGGCAATTTAGCTTATATTCGGGTAAAAAGTCATGGCACGTTTGGATTATTTCAGGGAAAATTTGTTGTGAGTAATCTGCTCTGATTTGGCTAATTTTTTCTGCAATGGGCGCGATTTCTTTGTCCCAAGGTAATAATTGGTTATAATTTTTAGCTTGCTTTAGTAGTGCGTTGCGTTGTTTAAATAGACGTTTTAAGTTGTTCCATAAATGGACAAATTCAGGGTAATGGTGAAAGCACCCCCAGTCGAGAAATGAACGTCGATATTTAGGTCCTCCGGTTAATAAGTCAAATCCTTCTGGAGTAATGAGTTGGATAGGGAGCAATTTGGCTAGATCAGTGAGTCGAAAGCCTTCATCTCCATCTATTTTGATTTTATTTTCACTATTGCGTGATTTAGCAAGGCCAATTGAATGTGTTTGTTGGTTGGTGTTTTTTATTTCACTAAATAATACCAATTCAGGCTGTTCGTGCTGAATGATGCGATTTGATTGCGCGTGCCTAAATGCTCGTCCATGCCCAAGCATATAAATGGCTTCAAGTAGGCTAGTTTTGCCACTGCCATTATCGCCAACAATGAAGTTGAAATGCGGTGATAAGGTAAGTTTTGCGTAATCAATATTACGAAAATGATGTACGTTGATGGTTGAAAGAGTCATATGCTATCAATTATTCCGGCCGAAGCCGGAAAATTAAGTAAGAGTTGATTATAAGCGCATTGGCATAACAACATAAGTGGCAGATTGATTGTTGATATCTTCAATTTGCACACTTGATACGGCGTCAGTAAGTAATAGTTGTACGCTATCACATTTCAATGTATTTAATATGTCGAGTAAATAGGTGACATTGAAGCCAATTTCAAGCTCTGCTGATTCATATTTTACGTCAACAACTTCTTCAGCTTCTTCTTGTTCAGGATTGTTTGCAGTAATTTTTATTTGGTTGTTATGGACATGAAGTCGAATACCTCGGAACTTTTCATTAGATAAGATAGCAACCCGTGATAGGGCATTTCTAAGTTCTTCACAAGAGACTTCAAGTGGTTTATCTGGGTTACGTGGTAATACGCGTTTATAGTCAGGAAATCGGCCATCAATGAGTTTCGATGTGAAAGTGAAATCACCAAGGTTAACACGTAAGTTATTATTACCAATTTGCATCGTGATAAGTTCGTCGTTATCGCTAACCAGTTTTGCAAGCTCAAGCACCCCCTTTCTTGGTAAAATAACGGAGTGAGTAGTTTGTGTATCTTGTTCTATTGGTTGTGCGCATAGTGCTAATCGATGTCCATCGGTTGCAACTGTTTTTAATAGGCCATCTTCAATTTCAAATAACATGCCATTTAAATAATATCTGACATCTTGGTTTGCCATTGAAAATTGTACTGCATCAATCAGTCGTTTTATGGTTTTTTGTGGAACAGAAAGATCTACATCGCTTTGCCAATTTTCCAAATTAGGAAAATCATTAGCAGGTAGCGTTGCTAAAGAAAATTTACTACGACCGGATTGAATCATCAATCGGTTATCGTCAACGCTTATCGATATTTGGGCATCATTAGGTAAGTTTCGGCAGATATCAAGAAACTTTCTTGCTGGTACGGTAGTTGCACCCGGCTCACTTGGTTCGGTTAATTGTAGATGGGATATCATCTCTATTTCAAGATCCGTTCCCGTCATTGATAGCCTGTTGTCATTGACTTGTAATAATAGATTCCCCAAAATTGGTAGCGTCGGGCGATTACTCAGTGGAGCGCTGACAAGGTGCAAGGGTTTTATCAGTTTTTCACGATCTATAATAAATTTCATAGTATTGATTCTTTTTTAAGTTGATAATGTTCGAATTAAATTGGAATAATCTTCTTTAATTGCATTGCTTTCTTCTTTTAATTCTGCAATTTTTCTACACGCATGTAATACGGTTGTATGATCTCTTCCACCAAAGCCGTCACCAATTTCAGGTAGGCTTTTGTTAGTGAGCTCCTTGGCAAGCGCCATTGCGACTTGTCGTGGTCTTGCAACCGAACGCGAACGACGTTTAGAAAGTAAATCTGATACTTTAATTTTATAGTATTCGGCAACGGTTTTTTGAATATTTTCAATGGTAACCAGTTTTTCTTGTAGCGCCAATAGATCTTTTAAGGCATCTTTAACAAAATCAATGGTAATGGCTTTTCCCGTAAAGTTAGCATTAGCGATGACGCGATTAAGTGCACCCTCTAACTCTCGAACATTGGAACGTAATCGTTTAGCAATAAAAAAAGCAACTTCTTCAGGTAGCTTAATATGATTTTCTTCGGCTTTTTTCATTAAAATGGCAACCCGCGTTTCGAGCTCTGGGGGCTCTATGGCAATGGTTAATCCCCAACCAAAACGTGATTTTAACCGGTCTTCAACACCATCAATTTCTTTAGGGTAACGATCCGAGGTTAAAATAATTTGTTGATTGCCTTCTAATAACGAATTAAACGTGTGAAAAAACTCCTCTTGAGAGCGCTCTTTATTAGCAAAAAATTGAATGTCATCAATCAACAAAGCATCAACTGAACGATAGTAATTTTTAAACTCTTCAATAGCATTATTTTGTAGTGCTTTCACCATATCTTGCACAAAGCGTTCTGAATGCATGTAAACCACTTTTGCATTGGGCTTTTCTTCCATTATTTGATTGCCCACTGCGTGTAATAAATGCGTTTTTCCTAAACCAGTAGAGCCATATAAAAATAATGGGTTATAAGCTTTGCCGGGGTTTTCAGCTACTTGTTTTGCCGCCGCAACACCTAGTTGGTTTGATTTACCTTCAACAAAACTATTAAAAGTGTGTTTATGATTAATACCTGAACGGTAAATATGATTTTGATTTGTTTCTTTTGTTGTTTGCCAAGCTGGTAAAACATCCATTTTGCGCTGGCTACTTTGGGCTTTTTTATCTGTCGATACGGTCGAGCCAACTTCAAGAAATAATTTTAAAGAATCATCATTAAAAAGCTTATTTAGTAATTGGGATATAGTAGTTAAATATTTATTTCTTACCCAATCTAGCACAAATCTATTTGGCGCATAAATATAAAGTTTGTTATCGACCATTTCCGCTTGCAACGGGCGAATCCATAAATTGAATTCCGTTGTAGGAATTTCTTCTTGTAATTGAGAAAGGCAATCTTGCCAAATCGCGGTAGGCACGGCAACTCCTTCAATTTTTCTTACTAACAATACCGTAAAGCATTATAATCCCTTTTGTGGATAATTTGTAGATCTAAGGTGATATATATTTAGTTGTTAACAAAAAAAGAGAGATAAAAAAACCCGGCTTTTAACCGGGTCTTAATGAATAACTTAAAAAAACAAAAATTAATTTGTTGAATTAGTTACTTGAACTTCTTGAACGTTACGTGCTTTAACTTCAATTTCAACACGACGATCTGGTGCTAAACATGCTTTTAAGTCAGCGCCACGAAGTGCATTACATTTAGTACCAGTTACTGGTTGAGTTTTACCTACACCATGAGCACTGATTAAGTTAGCAGGAACACCTTTAGAAATTAAGTATTTCATTACAGAATTAGCGCGTTGTTCTGATAATTTTTGGTTGTAACTATCTGAACCGATACGGTCAGTATGGCCAATTACAACAACAGCACTTTCAGTTGGGTTAATTTTAACAAGGCTTGTTAATAAGTTGTCTAATGCTTGACGGCCTTCAGCTTTTAAGTCAGCTTTTGCATAAGCAAATAGAACATCTTCATTTAATACATAACGTTTTACTTCAGTTTTTAACTCAACTGGAGCTGGAGCAGCTGGTGCGCCTAAACGGTAAGTAATACCTAAACTTACTAGTCCTGCATCTGGAGATGCGTCAGTTTTAGTATGAATATGTTGAACATATTGGTATTCTAAACGAGTAGAGAAGTCTTCGTCGAAACGATAGTCAAGACCTAACGCATACACAGGAGATAGGTCGGTTTTTGTACCATTGTCAAGTTTGTCGCCATCTTTTACTAAACCGCCGTTTTTCCATTTAGCGATAGTTACCATTCCACCTGCACGACCATAGATATCTAGGTTGTCAATGATAGGGTAGCTTAATTTACCAGTTAAAGATACACCTTGGGCAGAAACTTTACTATGACCTACATCATAATTTGTGCCTGCATAATGGAAAGATCTTTTGTATTTAGCAGATCCTAACCAGTCATAACCTAATTCAAAAGCTAAATAAGGATTTGCTTGGAAACCAAGGAAAGCACCACCAGCAATATTACTACGGTTTGAAGTGCTAATACCAACGTTATCCCATACACGAACTTTATTCGCATCTAATCGATAAAGTTCTGACCAACCTAATTTAGCACCTGTATAAAAAGTGTTGTCTTCGTATGCTGCATTAGCTGCAGTAGCTGTTAAACTTGCAACTGCGATTGCTAGAGCTAGAGTAGTTTTTTTCATTTTATTGCCTCAACTTATATGTTGTTATAGACGATGTTTAGTTTCTTTTATTGTTTAAAATTCACTTCAAATAAAAAGAACAATACTTATTTTTATATAATTATGTTACCCATAATCTGTTTCATAGTATAGCATAGTTAATAGGCAGATCCATAACTAATGATGGTATAATACAAAAAAAATTTAAATAATTTTATCAAATGATTTTGTTAATTGTTATGTAAAAGTCATTAATAGTATTGGCTAATGAATTAGCCATAATAATGAAGTCAGCTTCTAGTCTTTTATCAAATTCATCTGAACCGATATCTTCATTTTCGTCTAAAATAATCGAATCAAATTTAATTCGTTTAAATGTTAAGTCATTATTAACGATAAAGCTAACACCTCTTTCATCAATAATTTTAATTTTTGTGACCCATTTGCCAGAATCAAAATGAACACGCATTTCGTCACCGGTGATCTCTTGGTTTTTGCAATTGATAATTCCATTACCTTCAAGAGGATCTTTGAGCTCGGCTTGATCACCTAATATAAATGGTGGAAAACTCAGGTTTTCTTTAACCCAGGTCGTCATAATTTGTTCAAGTGGTTTATCAATTGATAACGGCGTTAATGCAAGTGATCCAAGCTCTTTGCGCAAAATGGCTAAGATATCTTCGGCTTGTTTAAAGCTACTACAATCAACAATAATGCGTTTATTCTGTGTATCAATCCACAACCAATAGTGATTATATTTACTAAATGCTCTTGGCATGAGATCAATCATGACTTCGTCTTTTAAGGTAGCTTTTTCGTTTTTAGTTAGTTTTCTACTGAGTGCGTGTTCTTGCTTATCAATTTTCTCTAATAATGCCTGTTTAATAACAGGGGTGGGTAATATTTTGGTTTCTTTTTTGATTCTTAATAATAAATGCCCTTGCATATCAATAATAAAAGCATCGTCATTATTATCATGATAAGGCGATACCCAACCCATTTTGGTAGTGTCTAAATTACCACAAGGGGTAAAAAGATGCGATTTTAGTGCGTTTTCAATCGCATCTTTATTAAGTAATGTGTCATTATTGAGTTGATAAATGATGGCATTTTTAAACCAAAGCATACTTTTCTATTTCCTGAGTTTTTTGTGGTAATGATTTTATTTCACTTAAACAGCTAATAACTTAGTGCTGATATATATTAATTAAAAATTATAAGATACACCCATATAAATCGAGGTGACAGTGCTTTTGTCAACCATTGGGCTATCAGCTGCGTCGCCAGTTAATTTATCGATATGAATACCGCCAAAAGTAGCCATATTTTCGGTAAATGAATATTGTGCTGCGATTTCGGCGTAAGGTGTCAATGAGCTATTAGCATTGACGTATCTCAATCCTGAACGAGATGATTCTTTATGCGAAATACCATAGTAATAACTATTGTGTTTACCATTAGCCCAATTTATACCAATGGTTGGTGCAATAATGAAATTGCCTTGCATATAAGGAACGGTATAATCGCTATTAACTAAAATACTATTACTTTTATTTAGCATATCAGCCCCAACGCTACTAGAAAACACTCCCCAGTTGGTTATAAGGGAATATTCTATTTCCGTCAATAATGTTGCGTGACGGCTATCAAGTTGTTTTAATTGGTGATTATCTGAATTGTGTGGTTTAAATTCATTAGATAAGTAGCGAGCACCAAGTGAAATACTTTGCTCGTCAGAATGATAAACATAAAATCCAGCGGATAAATCATCGATAAAAAATAGCCCATTGTCATAATCAATATGAGGGATAGGGGAATAATGAGCACTGTAACTTTTATAAGGTGAATTTTCCCAACCAATACCAATCCCAAGGGAAGTGGGCTCAGCTAATGCGATCTGGGTAGTTCCTAATGCTATTATTGATAAAAAAGAAAGTGCATAAGGTATTTTTTTCATTTTTTGATGCCCGTATATCGTGGTTATCTATAAAAGAGAGCGCTTGTTATCATTTCGCAGATTTTATTATCTTTTTAGTATATTTTTTTATTTTGCTTATTGTCACACAATTCATACAGTAATTATACATTGTAACAAACAAATTTCTTGAATAATAATGCCACATTTTATCGTGTTTGAATATGGATTAGTGAGATAATTATGAGTAAACCAACTATAGAAATGATTAACAGTCGTCCCGATGATGCGACATTGTTAGCGGATGAGGCTAAATATTGTTCTTTTGGCGATACTGTGCACTATGTTGAACCACCAAAAATCTTTGATGGTTGTGAAGGTAGTTACATGTATGACAAAGAAGGCAAAGCTTTCCTTGACTTACAAATGTGGTATTCTGCGTGTAACTTTGGTTATGCTAATGAACGTTTAAATAATGTGCTTAAAAAGCAAATCGATACCTTACCACAGTGCGCTAGCCAATATTTGCATCCAACTAAAATTGAATTAGCCAAAACCATTGCCCAAGGCATGGAAAAACGCTTTGGTTATGAAGGACGAGTACATTTCAATGTGGGTGGTTCACAATGTATTGAAGACTCTTTAAAATTGGTTCGTAATGCATCTGGCGGTAAATCGTTAATGTTTGCTTTCCAAGGTGGATACCATGGCCGTACTTTAGGAGCATCATCCATTACATCAAGTTATCGTTATCGTCGTCGCTATGGTCATTTTGGCGATCGTGCTATGTTTGTTCCATTCCCATATCCTTTCCGTCGTCCGAAAGGCATGACAGCAGAAGAATATGGTGAACATTTGGTGGCTGAATTTGCCCGTTTATTTGAAACCGAATACCACGGTGTTTGGGATCCAAAAGTTGGACAAGCGGAATATGCAGCGTTTTATGCCGAACCTTTACAAGCAACAGGCGGTTATATTGTGCCTCCTCGTAATTACTTTAAAGGTCTTAAAAAAGTATTAGATCAGTATGGTATTTTATTAGTCGTTGATGAAATCCAAATGGGCTTTTACCGTACCGGTAAACTTTGGTCAATTGAACACTTTGATGTCAAACCTGATGTTGTGGTTTTTGCTAAAGCATTAACTAATGGTCTTAATCCGCTAGGTGGTTTATGGGCACGTGAAGAATTAATTAATCCACAAGTATTCCCAGTTGGTTCAACTCACTCAACATTTGCCTCAAATCCACTTGGTACAGCAGTTGGTCTTGAAGTGTTAAAAATGACTTCTGAAACCGATTACGAAAAAATGGTCATGGACAGTGGTGCTTACTTCCTTGAAGGTTTAAAAACACTTGAGAAAAAACACAAAGAAATTGGTGAAGTTGATGGTTTAGGCTTAGCGCTTCGTGCTGAAATCTGTACAGAAGATGGCTTTACAGCTAATAAAGCCTTAGTTGATAAAATGGTTGATATTGGTATGTCAGGTGATCTTGATTGGAAAGGTACCAAAATGGGCTTAGTGCTTGATATTGGTGGTTACTATAAAAACGTGATTACCTTTGCCCCATCGTTACACATCTCTCGTCAAGAAATTGATCAGGGTATTGAACTGTTGGATCAATTAATTACTCGAGCCAAAAAAGAGCTTTAATTGTTTTATTTTCATTTTCCCGTCAATGTCTATTGGCGGGACCGCGAGTTACAGCCAATCTTATATTTAACGTTATGAAATATATCAATCAGTTAGAACCAAAAGAATTAATAGACAATTTTCTAGCTCATCCTCCACAAGAATTTTCCGCATGGCTGAGTGAAGATGGGGTGCCTGTTTTTTCTGCCAAGTTTGATCTTCTTACTACTGCAGATGATGATTTCAGACATAAAATTCAAAAACTGCCTTTTTACCATAAATGGCAGCGCTATTTACAACCCAATACTTGTTTTGTTGGCGCAACTGTTTCGGAATATGCGTTACTAAATGATAAAGTGGATGCTAATCAATTAGCACAACATCTTAAAATGGCTTATGCTAAGCAATATCCTTTTTTGATTGTTAAAGATATACCTGTCTCATCGCCTTTACTGAGCGAAAAAGAAAATGATTATTCAATGCATCTTATTACGTCATTAAAAAAACAGGGTTTTATTGAAGTTGAAGGACAAGCATTGGCTTGGCTACCAATTGATTTTGCAAATATAGATGAGGTTTTTTCACGATTTTCTTATAGTAGACGTAAAAATTTTAGGCGAAAACTAAAATCGCGCGAAAAATTAACCATTAATATCTTGCATAGTGGTGATGAGTGTTTTTATGACCAAGCGGTTTTAGATGAGTATTATCAATTATATCTTAATGTTTATCAGCAAAGTGAAATCCATTTCGACTTATTGACTAAACCCTTTTTTACTCAGTTATTACAAAGCAAAACCCAAAATGCGCATATTGTGACTTATCACCATGATGATAAGTTGGTGGGGTACAATATTTGTTTTGTTGTGAACAATATGTTAGTTGATAAGTATATCGGTATGGTTTATCCACAGGCAAGAGAGCTCAATCTCTATTTTGTAAGCTGGTTTGTAAATCTTGAATATGCTTTGCAGCAAGGATTTAGTCATTATATTGCGGGTTGGACCGATCCTGAGGTAAAAGCATCACTCGGTGCCAAATTTACTTTTACTAAGCATCTTGTTTATATTCGCAATCCATTATTAAGAGCTATATTACGCAGATTGATTGGTCACTTTGAAAGTGATAAGGAGAAAGTAGCATGACCTGTCCTATTATTCTCAACTTTGATGGAAGCGTGGGTGATATTTGTCATGCTCAAACGGTTGATGTTACGCAGTGGCAAGATACAATTCGTTTTGGTTGCACTAAGAAACAATTTAGCCAATTTAAACAGGTATTACAGCAATCTTTACCCGAAAGCCATGGCACGGTATTAATGGGCAGTGGTGATTTTCATCATATTTCATTACTACTTATTGAACGTTTAGCAAAGCACTATTCCGCAGATAATCCGATCCAAGTTGTGATTTTTGATAATCATCCAGACAATATGCGCTATCTATTTGGTGTGCATTGTGGATCATGGGTTAGTTATGTGGCAAGTTTGCCTTTTGTGAGTCATGTACATGTGCTTGGCATTACCTCCCATGATATTGGTATAGCCCATTTTTGGGAAAATAGATGGAAACCGCTGCTTCATAAAAAATTGACTTACTGGAGCCTAGATGTCAATGTCGCATGGGCAAAAAAAATTGGCTTAGGACATGCTTTTAGGCATTTTGCCACACCAGATGACCTTATTGCCAACTTCTTATCCGAACAATATCATAGCGCACAACCGGTCTATTTATCGATTGATAAAGACGTATTAAGCGAAGAGGTGGTTCACACCAACTGGGATCAAGGCAAACTACAAACGTATCATCTGCTTGATACTATATCGTCAATTAAACCTAGAATTATCGGCAGTGATATTACCGGTGAACTATCAATATGGCAGCCATCTAATTGGTTTAAACGTTTGCTTAGTTCTCTTGATAAACAACCGAGCATATCACCAAATAACCTTCTTAATTGGCAGCAAGAACAGCATCAACTTAATTTGACGCTATTAAAAGCATTAACAGTATAAATTTTTAAAAGTTTCAGGAAAGTAGGCTTAAGTATAAAACGGCCAGCTTTCCATTATGATTGGAGCTTAGGGTTAATGGTTGTGCGGATTTTGTTGAGATAATTTACTTTCTGCTAATGCCAAAAAGAGAATGCCTGAAACAATTAATATTGTACCAATTAACTTGAATAAGGTAATTGGTTCGTGAAATAACCAAATTGAAACAACCATCACGGTCACAACTTCAAAGTGTGATGCGGCAAAAGCGGGTCCTACAGGGGCTTTTTTTAATAACGTCATCCAAGTAAAAAATGTCAGAATATAGCCTGCTATTGAGATATAGATCCAAGGGTTAGTAAATACGCGAATTAACCATTCAATGCTCATCTCTAACGGTTGAGCTTCAATCGCTGTTAATTTAAAACTACATTGAGCAATTGTGTCAAAAAAGAGCAATACAGAAAAACCAATTAAGTAAAATCTAGCCATATTAAGACATCCCTACAAAAACAACACCGGCGGTGATTAATAGCATTCCGATCAAGCGGTAACTAGTTAGTAATTCTTTGAAAATAATACGGCCAACTAGCATGATAGTAATAATATTAAATGAGGCAAGTAATACCCCTTGAGAAAGAGGCACTAAAGTTAAAAAGGCTAACCATAATAAAAATTCAGCAATATACGAGGTAACGCCAATCCAAATCCACTTATTTTTTGCTAAATCTAGCCAATAGTACCAACCATCGCGATTGTTGGGTGCGATGGCGGCAAATTTAAAAGCGACTTGTCCTAAAGTATCGAAACAAATGTTACTAACCCAAAGTAAAATAACTAATGGTGACATTATGCTTTTATTCCTTCTGCTATATTATCAAAGAAAGAAGCACACTCCTTGATTACTTCGCGGCGCTGGCTATCAATGGTAATTAAATGATAGCTATCATTTAATACCACTAACTTTGTTGGTCCTGATACTTGCTTTTCGACCAATTTGGCATTCGTTTCTATATTGGCGATATCATCGTTACCTGAATGCATAATTAAACAAGGCGAAACTACTTGGGGCAATTGCTTGCGCATCGCTTTTGCCAATAACTGCATTTCGGCAAGCGCAGGGAATGGATTTCCTGCAAGGCCTGCTGATGCAGCATCACCACTTAACATACTTTCAGAGACCACCGCACGAATGCGTTCATCTTTAAGCCCATAAGGTGGTTGTTCAATGAAAACCTGTTTTTGAAAAATACCCAATTTTTTAAAGTAAACAAGTAAGAAAAACAGTTTTTTTGCCCAAAATGGCATACTCCAACCATCGTAACAAAATGTGGGCGCTAACACGCCAACTCCTTTGATTTGTTCAGGTCTGTCTACTGCCAGTTTGAGCGCAAGTAGTGCGCCCATTGATAGCCCGGCAACAAAGATATTATCTACATGCTGCGCTAAATAATCGGCGCCATCTTGCACGCTTTTATACCAATCTTGCCAAGTTGTTTTACACAGATCTTCTTCCGTACCGCAATGTCCTGCTAACTGGATGGCATAAACCGTAAATCCAGCTTTATTTAAACCATTAGCTAAAATCCGCATTTCATTGGGGGTACCGGTTAAGCCATGAATTAACAGCACACCATTTTTATTACCTGGTAGAAAGTAAGATAAATCTTCGATTGTACTCATTAACGTTCCTTATTCTTTTACCATCATCACAGGAATAACCGCCTGTTGAGCTTGTTCTAATGCGGTTGTGACATCGGCAAAGCTGGTGATTTGCGTGTGTGCTATGCTATTTTTTTCGCAATAGTTAACCAACTTATCTTTAGCAAAGACAAAATCAACATTATGCGACACACAATAGTCTGACGTACCGTCACCAACATAAAGTATTTGTGGAAAATATTGTTGTTTTTTTACATGATTACATTTGCAATTACCGCTTTTTTTGATGCAGTCTTTGTTTGCATAGGGGAACTCAAGGCGCCAACTGCGCGCATTATTATGCAGTAATTTATTGGCAAAAATTGGCAACTGTTTAATACCATGACGTTTTAAAATAAACTCAATGGCATAATCAAGCCCATCGCTAACTATATGAACAGGGATGTTATTTTGTTCAGTATAATCAATAAAAGATTTAAAATCTGGATCTATTTCGATTTGTGATAAGACTTCATTAAGCTCATCTAAGCTTGCATCCATTAAGGCAATTTGTTTACTCATACATTCTTGAGAGCCAATTTTGCCATTAACCCATAATTCTTCAAGCTCATCACAACCATCCTGACCGAAATGGCTCAGTAACGTATCGGTAACATCTTTTACACTAATTGTGCCATCAAAATCACACAAGACAATTGGCGAGTGATGTTGTGTATAAGATGGATGAAAAAGAAAGTTTGTAATTGATGAAAAAGTATTCATGTTTAATGTAAAAATAGCCTATTTAAAGATATTGGCGCAAATTCTCTCATAGAGTAACTATAAACTTTGTAGGCTCTTTGTATATATTTTGTAACGAGGGGATAATTGTCTGTATAATGAGGCATCTCTAAGTAAAAGTGGCAGTAATTAAGAACAAATAATGAGTGAACGTATATTAATCATCGAAGATGATCAGCGGTTAGCCAATCTAATTCAAGTTTATCTTATTCGGCAAGGATATCTTGTTGAATGGCATAATAGCGGTGCAGGCGCTGAAGAAAGAATTCAACAGCTTAATCCAGATCTGGTTATATTAGATGTGATGTTACCTGAAAAAACGGGTTTTGATATTTGTCGTGATATACGCACATGGTTTACTAACTACATCCTTATAATGACAGCTAGCGAAGATAATATTGATGAAATCGTTGGACTGGAATTGGGGGCGGATGATTATTTAGCTAAGCCCGTTGAGCCAAGATTACTGCTTGCCCGCATACGAGCCTTATTAAGACGAAAACAGATAGAAACCGACAAAGACAATCATAAAGAATTGATTGTGCCATCAAATAATAAAACGCTAATATTTGACAATTTAGTTATCGATGGCGAAAACCGAAAAGTGCTTTTGCAAGAGCAAGAAATTGATTTAACAACCGCTGAATTTGATCTGCTATGGTTACTTGCGCATAATGCAGGGACAATTTTATCCCGAGATGATATTTTTTCTCAGGTAAGAGGGATCGATTTTGATGGTAGCGATCGTTCTATTGATGCACGGGTGTCAAGACTTCGTCGAAAATTACTCGATGATCCAGATAATCCATCGCGCATCAAAACCGTGCGTGGTAAAGGCTATTTATTTATGCGAGAGGGAGAAAGCCATTGAGCCAATTATTAGCCAAACCACTATTTTTTAATCGCCGAATTGTGTTTTATTTAGTCATTTTACTTTTATTGCAAAGTATCATTGCTTATGGTGCTTTATTGGTTTTCGATTCATTACCTTCATCGTTAACCGATATGCCTGATGATCATATTGTATTTCGAGAATCTCAACGAGGTACGGTAAACCTGATTCGTATGCAAATTAACGAGCACAAAGATCGTCCCCTTCAAGACGTGGTTAATGAATTACAACCTTATTTTGGTTACCCTATTGAAGTCTTGCCAATTAATACACCCTTACCCGATGCGGTACTTAACGAGTTACACAAACTGGACTTTTCTTATGATAGCGACAGAGAGGTCGTTTACATTGATTTAAAAGATGGTAATTTGCTCCAATTAGGTCCAATTGCTATGCGAGACATTTTGGCATCCAACACCATGTCATTGACCATCTTTCTTATTATTTGGGCTGTATTTAGTGCCATCATCTTTTTTATTTTAATTTATATGGCGTTTAGCGCTGTTTGGAAAGATTTGGTTAATATCAGGCAGACCGCCGAACAACTAGGACAAGGTAATTTAAAAGCACGAACCGAAAATGTAAAAGGTTGGTTGTTTAAACCGCTCGCTAACGTATTAAACAATATGGGCACACATATTGAACACTTAGTAAGTACCAATCAAACGATTTCTCATGCAATGGCACATGAACTACGCACTCCGCTTGCAAGAATGCGATTTGAACTTAGTATGCTTGAAGAAGCTAACGACGAACAAGAAAAACGTCTTTTACAAAAAGGCATGAGTGATGATATTAACGAGCTTGAAACATTAATCAATGCCAGCTTGAATTATTTTAAAATGCAGCAAAGCAATATCGAGCTAAACTTAACACGTGTAGCACTCAAAGAGTGGGGTGAAAAGGTGTGCCAATCACTGGCGTTATTCAAACCTAAAGAGTTTGAACTAACTTGTAATAGCCAAGATGCATACGCTATGATTGATACCAATTTAGTTGAAACCATTGTTAAAAATCTGCTACTTAATGCGTTTAAATATGCAGCTCATAAAGCGGTTTTAAATATCACCAAACATGAAAATCGTGTTATCCTTGAGATCGATGATGATGGCGCAGGTATTCCTTTTGATGCGCGCGAAAAGATTTTTATGCCTTTTGCCAGACTTGACACTAGCCGTACACGTTCAACCGGTGGTTATGGGCTTGGTTTAGCTTATGTAAAATTAATGGCAGAATTTCATGATGGCAAAGCGTTTGTTGTTACAAGTCCATTAGGTGGAGCAAGATTTGTGGTTTCGTTAAAATCGGGTGATGAATAGCGACTGTATTTATTTGGAAACATGGTCAAAAAGTGGTCAGAAAAGGTATTGATTTTATTGAAGTTTTTTGTTTGTGTTTTTTAGTTAACACATGGGTTATTTTATTAAAAAATGGCATTGTTTAACCAAAAGCCAATTTTGTCGATACAAATAGCCTGTTTTTCGTTTCAGAAATAACAAAAATTTGTTATATTCATCAACCAATACAAGAAGTAATAGCAAAGCAAATATTCTTAATTTGTTACTAATAAATATATCATCAGAGGTTTTTTATGAGCGGTTCACTACCGACAGAGACTGAAACTCGTCCGACTAATTTTATCCGCCAAATTATTGATGCGGATCTTGCTGCTGGCAAATATAAAACAACGCATACCCGCTTTCCGCCAGAACCAAATGGCTATTTACATATTGGGCATGCTAAATCAATTTGTTTAAATTTTGGTATTGCGCAAGACTATCAGGGTAAGTGTAACTTGCGTTTTGATGATACGAATCCTGCTAAAGAAGATATAGAGTATGTTGAGTCGATTAAACAAGATGTCCGTTGGTTAGGGTTTGAATGGGATGGCGAGATTTGTTACTCATCTGACTATTTTGACCGGCTATATGATTATGCAATTGAACTCATCAATAAAGGGCTTGCTTATGTAGATGAACTGTCTGCTGATGAAATTCGTGAATATCGTGGTACTTTAACGCAACCGGGTAAAAATAGTCCTTATCGTGATCGTAGTGTTGAAGAAAACCTAGCTCTTTTTATACAAATGAAAGAAGGCAAATTCGCCGAAGGTAAAGCCTGCCTACGTGCCAAAATTGACATGGCATCGCCATTTATTGTGATGCGTGATCCGGTGTTATACCGTATCAAATTTGCCGAGCATCACCAAACAGGCAACAAATGGTGCATTTACCCAATGTACGATTTTACCCATTGCATTTCAGATGCGATTGAAAACATCACCCATTCACTCTGTACGCTTGAATTCCAAGACAATCGTCGTTTATATGATTGGGTATTAGACAATATTACGATCGAAGCGCGTCCACACCAGTATGAATTTTCAAGATTAAATTTAGAGTATGCCATTACCTCTAAACGTAAGTTAAATCTATTAGTATCAGAAAACATTGTTGACGGCTGGGATGATCCGCGCATGCCAACGGTATCGGGTTTACGTCGTCGTGGTTATACACCTGCTTCAATCCGTGAGTTTTGCCGTCGAATTGGGGTGACTAAGCAAGAAAATACTGTTGAAATGAGTACCCTTGAGTTTTGTATTCGTGAAGACCTGAACGAAAACGCACCTCGCGCAATGGCAGTGCTAGATCCCGTTAAAGTTGTGATCGAGAACTTCTCAGACACGATTGACGAAGTGCTTAGCATGCCAAATCACCCAAACCGCCCAGAATTAGGTGCTCGCGAAGTGACCTTCACGCGTGAAATTTACATCGACCGAGCCGATTTTAGGGAAGAAGCTAACAAAAACTACAAGCGTTTAGTACTCGGTAAAGAAGTGCGTTTGCGTAATGCTTATGTTATTCGTGCTGAGCGCGTTGAAAAAGACGCCGAAGGCAACATCCAAACGATCTATTGTAGTTACGACCCTGCAACATTAAATAAAAATCCGGAAGATGGTCGTAAAGTGAAAGGCGTCATTCATTGGGTTTCGGCTAAGTTTGCCAAACCGGCTGAAATTCGTCTGTATGATCGTTTATTTAATACGCCAACCCCAGGTGCAGCCGAGGACTTTTTATCAACCATTAATCCTAATTCATTAATTATTAAACAAGGTTTTGTTGAGCCAAGTTTACAACATGCACAAGCCGAGCATGCTTATCAATTTGAACGTGAAGGCTATTTCTGTTTAGATAATAAATATGCAACCGAAGATAAGCTTGTGTTTAACCGAACCGTGGGTTTAAGGGATAGCTGGAACGAAGCATAATTTAACTAAGTCATTCGCCGACTTATTGGGGCGGCGAATGATTGTAGTTGCCACCTCATTTACATTACTTCAATCTAATTCAATAAATTATTCTTCGTGTTTAAACAATTTTGTTTGTTGATCTAAATAGCTCAGCACATCAGGCATTCGGTGTTTACCTGCCATTGATTGCACGCTATTGGCTGCATTTATTAGCGGTATGCCTATCGAGGTAACATATAACGGGTGCTTACTTTGACCGCGAAGAACTTCGATCAAATACTCGCTATTGCCTGAAAACGGCTTTTTAGCAACACCAATAATAGGAATGGTTTTGTTTAATGCATGATACAAATGCCCACCTAGCCCTATCTTACCTTCATCCAAATGCACATAACCATCAATCACAATGCAGGTAAGTTTACTTAAATCAATTTTATCAAGCAGTGACATAATGCAAGGCAATTCACGTTGATAAAACTGACCTGATTGATAGGGCGCAACATTATCTTGATAATCTGTGATTACCTGTTCAATTGCTGAGGTTGAATCAGTCCAATGATGAAATAAAACGCCGACCGATTTGGCGCGGTTATCAATGTAATAAACATCAATTGCAAGTATCATATTAAGTTATCTTCTATTTAAAACATTATTTATCAATGAATCAATACATTGAAACTAACTGAGTAAAATAACATAATTACTGTTATTAATTCAATGTGATAATATTCACTTCTGTATTGATTATTCTATTGATTATTATTAAATATACTTATTAAGTTTAGTTATTCCGATGGTCATAAGCCAATCCACTAAACAATACATCATTTAAAAAGTATAAGCCGTCAATCTGTTGCAAATAACTTAACTCTACCCGAACCGATGGGGTAAATTCAGTTTTATTTCTTCTCTCATTCATTTTATTTTCCTTTTCGCCCTGTTCTAATTATTGTGATGCGTGATCCGGTGTTATACCGCATCAAATTTGCCGAGCATCACCAAACAGGCAACAAATGGTGCATTTACCCAATGTACGATTTTACCCATTGTATTTCAGATGCGATTGAAAACATCACCCATTCACTCTGTACGCTTGCATTCCAAGACAATCGTCGTTTGTGTGACTAGGTATTAGACAATATTACGATCGAAGCGCGTCCGCACCAGTATGAATTTTCAAGATTAAATTTAGAGTACGCCATTACATTTAAACGTAAATTAAATCTACTCGTAGCTGAAAAAAATCGTCGATGGTTGGGACGATCTACGCATGCTAACGGTATCAGAATTACGTCGTCGTGGTTATATACCTTCCTAGATCCTTGAATTTTGCCGTCGAATTGGGGTGACCAAGCAAGAAAACATTGTCGAAATGAGTACCCTTGAGTTTTGTATTCGTGAAGACCTGAACGAAAACGCACCTTGCGCATATGCAACAGAAGAAAAGCGCATGCATAATCGAACTGTGGATTTAAGAGATAGCTAGAACGAGGCATAATTTAACTCAATTATCACCGACTTATTGAGTCGGCAAATATCCACAATAACCACTTCAATTCCCTTTACTTCAATCTAATTTTTCCAATCCCGACAACGCTACCATCACTATCCAAAAATTGGTCAGGAAAGGCATTGATTTTATTTAAGTTTTTATTTGATTGTTTTTACTCAAAAAACAGCAAAAAAAACGTTTTTCAAGACATTACTTTATTAATAAAACTTTACAAAAATAAATAAAAAAAAATTAGTTGTCCATTATGATGCGGAATATAATTTCGTTATAGGACAAAAGTCCCGTTAGTTGAATAAGTAAATAATTCTAAAATTCTTATAAAAAACTCACTTAACAGGTTGGTTGGTATGTATTGCAATTCCTCAGTGTATCTTTTTGGTTATCAAAGTTGTAGTTATCAAGATTCCTCACGAGTTTTATTTTTACCGCTGAATTTAGCGAAATTATTAGTATTTTCTCTGAGCTTGACACCTTTGTTATTACTTTCTTCGTTTAGTGTACAGGCGTTATCGGTTTATACATCACAAACTATTGAAGGTACTGCGCCGTATTTAACGTTCGACGGTGGTCGAACAAGGGTTACTTCAACGGATAGTTTGTTGTCTATTAAGTTGCAGGATGGCTCAGTCATCACGCCGTCTACTAATACATCAAGTGTATCAAATCCAATAAGATTGCCTTATGCAGGGAATACTCTGGATGATATAGATATGATAGTCCCGTCATCGGCTAGTTCAGTTGATTTAAGTGATTTAATCACTAGGTATAATTATTGGGGGGATGATGATGGGGATGGACAGGGTACAAGTGGTATTACTGCTACAGGGAGGATATCGGTATCGTTTACGGATAAGGATGGCAATACTTTTAATCGTAGTGATGCATTGGATATATGTAATGCTCCTTATAGAGTAGCTTTAAGTAGTACAGGGGGAAGTTTAACTACCCAGTATGGGGTGCCAAGGAGTAGTAGTTTTAGTGGAGCTGCGGTGGATTATTATATCAATCCGTATAACACTGTTCCTCGTATTTGTCACGCAAGGCCAAATCTTGAAAAGGGAACGGAAATAAATGGAACGGGAATTCACCGCGGTCCATCTGACATATGGAACCCTGATAAGGGTTTTTTAGTTCAGTCAACAAGTCCATCATCTTATAACCGAAACTTTCCGACAACAGGTGCTGATGGATTATATTTTGATTTGGACATAGGTGGAATCGATGCAAGTCAGTTGACGTGGTCTTCGGTCGCTCGGGGTGGAATAACGGCTACAGTGACAAGTGTTACACCTAGTGATGGATGGATTCCTAGTATTGATAGAGGAAAAGTTGTCGCACGTGTTAAGTTAAGCGGTCCTAGGGCTGATAGTACTCAAATAAACTCAAGTAGTCCTAGTCCTCTAGCTGTACCATCTTTGCCGCAGACCTTTGAGTTGGTAGGTAGGGATGGTAGTGGTAATGAGGTGAGGTATGGATTTGTGTTAAAGCAGTGGTTCGTCCATCGGAATAAGAGAACTAGTTTTCAGTTCAACCAATCCACTTGGTGTAATAGTTTGGGTTATCGTCTTGCTAGGGTTAGGGATTTAACTAACGCGATTTGTTCTGGTGCGATGTCAGGTCCATTTTGCCAAGGTTCTGTCGGCGCCACGCCATCCTCAGTTTTTAATGGTTACCAGCGTCACATAGGTGCAGGATTTTTCACGGAGTGGGGCGACATGTACGGTTACGCTGATGCGGGCTTCAGCAACTACTACTGGACAAGCGACGTGTCAGGTCGTAATGGCTTCAATGTCCAATTGGTCAACGGCTCCGTCGAAAACGACAGTGTCAACTTGATGTATAACGCTGTTTGCACTGCACCTTAGCTTTTATTTCTTATTCCTTAATCCTTGGGCCGCGGGGGCGGTTATGGTGCAGATAGAGGATAATCTAACAAAGAATAAAGCCCCCGCGTAAGTTGGGGCATTTTTCCTTAGGGTTGCGCTGTTGCGGCGAAGCCACAATCGCGCCGCCCCCGCCGCTGACGACGCTGAAAGTGTCGATGGCAATCCTAGTGGATAATGCTGTGGCGGTTTAAATTTGTGGTCTATTTATAGTACGGCAAGGTTTCGGACGTTTTGACCTTGGGTGAATAAAATAGCCACAGTGACCACGTCCGAGCAAAGGGAATTAAAGCGAATTCCCTTTGCAATCCGACGCTTTGGCTACAGAATGTGGCCTACGGCACTACTCGTATCATCCTGATACTCGCCTCTACGAGGCCATCTTCGCTGTGCTCAGATGTTCAAATTTGTTCCAGACAAATTTGTCCGCCGCCGCTCGGTCTTAACGCACCGTTTGTGGACGCGTTCCAGACGCACCATAAACTCGCCAAACAGGGACGTTTGGCGAGGCTATGCTTCGCCGGGAGCGAATCATAGCCGGTGCGTCAAGACCGAGCGACGGCGTCGGGTAGCCGCAGGCCACATTCTGCAGCCAAAGCGCGGGATTGCTAAGGGAATTCGCTCTAATTCCCTTAGCTCGGACGTGGTCACTGTGGCTATTTTGTTCACTATAGGTCAAAACGTCCGAAACCTCTGCACCTAATTCATTCTATTCACCAAAACAAAAAGGCCTGATTTTCCGCCCAAAAATCGGTCAGAAAAGGTATTGATTTTATTAAAGTTTTTTCGATTGTTTTTTAACAAAAAAACAAACTCCCCCCACCATCACCCGATTAATTGTATTTAATATAGCCACATCGTACGCTTTCTTTTATAATATTATTCTATTTTCCCCCTATTTTTAGCTTAAAAAGAGTAATTTTCATGAAAATTTTAGCTGGCTGTTCTGCTTTATCTGCATTTCGTATTAGTAAAATCTTATCTACTTGTTGTGAAAAATCCATCCCTGTTATTGATATTGAAGCCCAATATCTCCATTTTGTTGATTTGGCAGGCGAGTTAACGGCTGAACAACAGCTAACTTTAGATAAATTATTACAATACGGTCCTAAAACCGCACAAATCAATGTTAAAGAGACATCTAGCAAGCAACTTTTTTTAGTTACTCCAAGAGCCGGAACCATTTCGCCTTGGTCGTCAAAAGCGACGGACATTGCGCATAATTGTGGCTTGTTACAGATTCGACGTATTGAGCGAGGAATCGCTTATTATGTGCAAGTGAGTTCGCCATTAACCGATTCACAAAAAAACGATTTTTTATCATTGATTCACGATCGCATGATGGAAGCCGTTTTTAGTCGTGTTGAGCAAGCCGAGCAGCTATTCCACGTTGAGTCACCTACGCCTGTAACAACCGTTGATTTATTAGGCCAGGGACGCAAGGCCTTAGAAGACGCTAACCTTAAATTAGGTTTGGCATTAGCGCCTGATGAAATTGATTATTTAGTTGAAAATTTTGAAAAATTAAAACGTAATCCGACAGATATTGAACTTTATATGTTTGCGCAAGCCAACTCTGAGCATTGTCGCCATAAGATTTTTAATGCTGATTGGATTATTGATGGTAAAAAACAGCCTAAATCACTGTTTAAGATGATCAAAAATACTTTTGAACACACCCCCGATTATGTTTCATCTGCTTATAAGGATAATGCCGCTGTGATGGATGGCTCGAAAGTTGGGCGCTTTTTTGCCGATAATGAGAATAAAACCTACGGCTATCATCAAGAATATGCGGATATTTTAATGAAAGTGGAAACGCATAATCATCCAACTGCTATATCGCCTTGGCCGGGTGCAGCAACGGGGAGTGGTGGTGAGATTCGTGACGAGGGTGCAACTGGGCGCGGGGCTAAACCGAAAGCGGGATTGGTTGGGTTTTCGGTTTCTAATTTGCGTATTCCTAACTTTGAACAGCCTTGGGAATACGATTTTGGTAAGCCTGATCGTATTGTCAGTGCGTTTGATATTATGATGGATGGTCCTTTAGGGGGAGCCGCGTTTAATAATGAATTTGGTCGTCCGGCTTTATTGGGGTATTTCCGTACTTATGAAGAAAAGGTCAATAGCCATAATGGTGAGGAGCTTAGAGGGTACCATAAGCCGATTATGTTGGCAGGCGGTATGGGTAATATACGTCGTGAACATATCCAAAAGGGTGAGTTTCCGGCTGGCTCTAAGCTGATTGTGTTAGGTGGTCCTGCGATGAATATTGGCTTAGGTGGTGGGGCGGCGTCGTCTATGGCGTCGGGCCAGTCTGATGCCGATTTGGATTTTGCTTCTGTTCAGCGTGATAACCCTGAAATGGAGCGCCGTTGTCAGGAGGTTATCGATCGTTGTTGGCAACTTGGTGAAGATAATCCTATTTTATTTATTCATGATGTGGGTGCTGGCGGTTTGTCTAATGCTATGCCTGAGCTAGTTAGTGACGGTGGCTGTGGTGGTCAATTTGAGCTACGTAAAATACTTAACGATGAGCCAGGGATGTCACCGCTAGAAATCTGGTGTAATGAATCGCAAGAACGTTATGTGCTTGCCATCCATCCGGATAAATTGGCCCTGTTTGATGAGCTTTGCCAACGCGAGCGGGCGCCTTATGCGGTGATTGGTCAAGCAACTGCCAATAAAGCTGTTACTTTGCATGATGATCATTTTAATAATAATCCAATTGATTTGCCATTGGATGTGCTCCTTGGTAAAACACCTAAAATGCAACGAGATGTTAAGACCCATCAAGCACATGGCGATAATTTTTCAACTGCTGATATTAATTTATATGATGCGGTTAAACGGGTTTTACATTTGCCAACCGTTGCTGAAAAGACCTTTTTAATTACCATTGGTGATCGCTCTGTGACGGGGATGGTATCGCGCGATCAAATGGTTGGCCCATGGCAAATGCCTGTTGCTGATTGTGCGGTTACGACTGCAAGCTTAGATAGCTATTATGGCGAAGCTATGTCAATCGGTGAACGCGCCCCCGTTGCTTTGCTTAACTTTGCCGCTTCAGCAAGGCTTGCCGTTGGCGAGGCGATTACCAATATTGCCGCAACGAATATCGGCGATATCAAACGTATCAAGCTTTCAGCTAACTGGATGGCCGCTGCTGGCCATCCGGGCGAAGATGCCGGTCTTTATCAAGCAGTTAAAGCCATTGGCGAAGAATTATGCCCAGCATTGGGTCTGGCTATTCCTGTTGGTAAAGATTCGATGTCGATGAAAACCACATGGCAACAAGATGGTGAACAAAAAACAGTGACGTCGCCATTATCGTTGGTGATTTCGGCATTTGCGCGCGTTGAAGATGTGCGTAAAACCGTGACACCGCAATTGCGTGTCGATCAAGATAATACGTTATTGTTGGTTGATTTATCGAAAGGTCACCAAGCGTTAGGCGCAACTGCACTGGCACAGGTGTACCGTCATTTAGGTCAAAAAACAGCGGATGTTCATGATGTTAAGGAGCTTGCGGCTTTTTATCAAGCAATTCAATTCTTAGTCAGTCAAAATGCTCTGCTTGCTTATCATGATCGTTCTGATGGAGGGCTGTTTGTGACATTGGCTGAGATGGCTTTTGCTGGGCATTGTGGTGTTGATGTTGATATTTCTCAATTAGGTCATGATGTGATTGCTTCGCTATTTAATGAGGAGCTTGGTGCTGTTATTCAGGTGGCCAATAGTTGTTTAGACGATGTGATGGCTTGCTTTAAGCAGTTTGGCTTATCCCATGCAGTTTATGCTTTGGGTAGTGCTAAAGCAGGACAACAATTTATTGTGCGTAATAAATCTGCTGTGGTTTATAGTGAGTCGCGCTCAACGTTAAGAACATGGTGGGCCGAAACAACTTGGCAGATGCAGCGGTTACGTGATAATCCTGAGTGTGCAGATCAAGAACATCAAGCCAAACAAAATGAAGATGATCCAGGATTAAGTGTGCACTTAACTTTTGATCCTCAAGCAGATATTGCAGCGCCTTATATTGTCACTGGCGTAAAACCTAAAGTGGCTGTGTTACGTGAACAAGGTGTTAATTCGCATGTCGAAATGGCCGCCGCATTCAATCGAGCTGGTTTTGAAGCCATTGATGTGCATATGACGGATCTGCTTTCTGGTCGTATTACGCTTGATCCATTTAGTACACTGGTTGCTTGTGGTGGCTTTTCTTATGGTGATGTGTTGGGTGCTGGCGAAGGTTGGGCTAAATCGGTGCTGTTTAATGAGCGAGTTCGGTATGAGTTTGAGCAGTTTTTCCATCGCGGCGATACGTTATCGTTAGGGGTTTGTAACGGTTGCCAAATGATGTCGAATTTGAAGGATTTGATTCCGGGGGCTGATCTGTGGCCACGCTTTGTTCGTAATGTGTCAGAACGCTTCGAAGCTCGTTTTAGTCTAGTGAAAATTCAATCAAGCCCATCTTTGCTGTTTACCGGTATGACGGACTCTTATATGCCAATTGCGGTTTCGCATGGGGAAGGACGGGTTGAAGTTGCTGATGATGCGCATTTAACGCATTTAGAAGCCTCTGGATTAGTTGCTATGCGTTATATTGACCATTTTGGTCAAGTCACAGAGCAATATCCTAATAATCCGAATGGTTCTCCAAATGGGATCACTGCAGTCACCTCTAAAGATGGTCGCGCAACGATTATGATGCCTCATCCTGAGCGTGTATTTAGAACTGTAACAAATTCTTGGCACCCAGATAATTGGGGCGAAGATAGTCCATGGATGCGCCTATTCCGTAATGCGCGTAAGCAATTGGGTTAAATAAAAAAATCGCCGATATTTTTGTCGGCGATTTTGTTATTAGTGTTTAGGCTTTAGCTGATTGCTGCTGCCTTTGGGTGAGCGGTTTTGCTAATTGGTTATTCATTTTTTGTAATAATTGTTCGGTACTTTCCCAATTAATACAAGCATCAGTGACTGATACGCCATATTTCAAGTTTTCTGGCGGTTGTTCAGACGATTGATTGCCTTCAAATAAGTTACTTTCAATCATTACACCAATAATTGAGTTATTGCCATGTTCAATTTGTTCAATAATTGAGTCGGCAACAATCGGTTGATTGCGATAATCTTTGTTGGAATTAGCATGACTACAATCAATCATTAAGTTAGGTAACAATCCCGCCTTTTTCATTTGTGTTTCACATAATGCGACATTTTCAGCATCAAAATTTGGCGTTTTGCCACCACGCAAAATAACATGACCGTGTGGATTGCCCATGGTTTGTAAAACGGTTACTTGCCCTTGTTGATTGATCCCCACAAAGCGGTGCGCCATTGATGCCGATTTCATGGCGTTAATGGCGACATCTAAACTACCATCGGTGCCATTTTTAAAGCCGACTGGCATTGATAGTCCTGATGCCATTTCTCGATGGGTTTGTGATTCAGTGGTTCTTGCGCCGATTGCTGACCAGCTAATTAAATCGCCAATATATTGTGGTGTGTTTGGATCTAATGCTTCGGTTGCAATAGGTAACCCAATTTTGGTGATATCAAGTAATAATTTGCGTGCTTTTTTAAGTCCATGTTCAATATCAAATGAGCTGTCCATATGTGGGTCGTTAATCATTCCTTTCCAACCTACGGTGGTGCGTGGTTTTTCAAAATAGACACGCATGACAATAAATAGGTGATCGTTGACTTCGTCGGATAGTTTTTTTAATTTATGTGCATATTCAATTGCTGCAACAGGGTCATGAATAGAGCAAGGACCGCATACGATAAGTAATCGATGATCTCGGCGTTCTAAAATATCAACAATGGTTTGTCTTGATGAGGCAATTTGCTTTTCTAGATCATTAGATAGCGGATAAAGTTTTTTTATCTCTATGGGGGTAACTAGCATGTGTTCGTCCCTAATTCTGACATTATTTAGTGAATCTTTTAACATTTTTATTTTCCTTGTTAAAATCTTGCAATTATTTATATGTAAAATTTTTATTACATAAACGTTTAATATGTAAACACAAAATTACATAATAGTAAATTAAATTTTCACTTATTAATCAGAATTTATTAGGGTTGTTTTTATTTTGTAGTTTTAGTAAATTTATTTTTACATTTTAATTGTGTAGAGCTTTATGCGTGTTGATTTAATCTGAGATCTGATAATAATGATTAAGCTAGGTTACCCTAGCTTAATGATAATTAAGGTCAATGCTAAATTTGGATAGCGCTAAATTAGAGTTGAAGTGCTATTATTTATTCGCTTTGTTGTCCAATAATAGTATAAATTTACCATCATTTTGTTTTTCTAGGCGGAATTTCCTTACCCATCTAAAATATGTATAGAATGTTGGGTCAGAAGTCAACTTACTGGTAAACTTAATGCGATAAGTTGTATTTGCTTGCAAAGGGTATTCAATTTTCAAGCATTCGCCAGAACGAATGTTATCTCCTTTCCAATTATCTTTTTCCCAATCCTCTAGGAAGCCCTTTTCTGATAGAGTTGTTTCTGTAATATAAATAGTATCAATGGGAATTGATTGGTTTGCCATAATTTGGTTTGTAGGTATGCTGATACATAGTTGATTGTCATTATTTAATGTTATATCTGGTGTAACAGTAACAACTTCAGTTTTGTAGTGTGGGTAGCAGCCTGTTAGTGATATTAACGGAATAATAATTAATAATATAATTGCGAAGTTCTTTTTCATAAGGTTATTTATTGTTGTGATAAAGTTATGTTTGTTATTTAAATTGGTTTAATATGTTGTTTGTTTAATACTCTAACAATTGTAATGAGCCATCGTTTTGTTTTTTTAGTATCAATCTTTTATCTAATCTTTTAACTACATTCCAACCTTCGCTGTTTTGTTGTATTGCTTTAATAAATACATAGTAACGTATATCGGTTTTAAATTGATAATCAAGATTTAAGCATTCACCAGGGTGAACTTGGTATTGCATTTTTACGCCTGTATCAGTCATTCCACTATAATATCTTGTGCGATCATACGTAGGGCCATCTTTTATTTTCTCACTGATACTTATAAACCTAATATTAAATAACCTATTTTGGGAGTATTTTCCCTTGGGGATGCTGATACATAGCTGATTGTTATTTAATTCTACATCAGGTCGTTCTCGTACTGGTTGGCGAAATAGTAGACAGCATCCTGTTGTTGTTGATAATATTAAAATCATTATTAGTATTTGAATGAGGTTTTTTTTCATGCAGATGATCCTTTACTTTTTTATTCCTTCCTAATTTTTAAAGCGGTTTATTATTTTTGTAAAAATGTTTTAGTAGTTTAACGATATTTGGTGTAGAGTTAAAAAATATGGCTAATATTAGACGTTAGCAATAGATTCTAATACGATATTTTTATCAATACCATCCATCACATCAACATGCCCAATTTTAGTTGGCACAACAAGTCTTAACTGCCCAGATAGTACTTTTTTATCTCGTAACATGTGTGGAAGGTAAGATTCAATCGGCATTTGTGCCGGTCTGTTAACCGGTAGCTTAGCACGTATTAATAAGTTTTTTATTCTATCAATATCTGCTTGCGTTAATTGTCCGAGTAATTTGGCGGTGTGTGCGGCCATTAACATTCCCACGCTGACGGCTTCGCCATGTAGCCAGTTTCCATAGCCTAGTTCTGCTTCTATAGCATGACCATAAGTATGACCAAGATTTAAAATGGCGCGCATGTCTTGTTCTGTTTCATCAGCAGCAACCACTTTTGCTTTTAGTTCACAGCAATGGTAAATACAGTAACTTAATGCGTTAACATCTAAATTTAATAAATCTTCTATATGCTGTTCTAACCAATTAAAAAATTCGGGGTCTAAAATAATGCCGTATTTTATGACTTCAGCAAGTCCTGCTGACAGCTCTCTTTGTGGTAAGGTTTTTAAGCAGTTTAGATCAATAACTACTGCTTGTGGTTGGTAAAAAGCACCAATCATGTTTTTGCCAAGCGGATGGTTAATGGCTGTTTTTCCGCCAACCGATGAATCAACTTGGGAAAGTAGTGTAGTTGGTACTTGAATAAATTTAATACCACGTTGGTAAGCCGATGCAGCAAATCCAGCAACATCCCCGATGACACCCCCACCAAGTGCAATAAGGATTGAATTACGTGTATGGTTATTGGCAAGTAAGGCGGTTAGGATCGTGTTCCATGTTTCTATGGTTTTGTATTGTTCGCCATCAGGTACAACAATAGAGTCAGTTTTTACACCCTGCTTTTCAAGCATATCAGTGAGTGTTTGTAAATAAAGTGGAGCGATAGTTTCGTTGGTTGCAATTAGTACGCGTTGACCTGCCTTGAGTTTAAAATGTTGAAATTCGCTCAGTAGATTTTCACCAATTGTGATGGGATAACTGCGGTTGGCTAACGCCACATTTAACATTTTTTGCATATTAATTTCCAGACAAGTCAAAACGGATTTATTGTTGCAATGTTATCGATAAAAGAGTGGCAGTGCAACTTAGAATCATTTAAACTTATCAACAATTTTGATTTGTGATGTTAAATTTTATATGTCTATCTCTATTGTTTTAGCACAAAAAAATTGGCATGTTGGCGATATTGAAGGTAATGCTCAACAGATTATTGAGCTAATTAGTCGCCATTCGTCCGATGACCTCATTGTTTTTTCTGAACTTGCTTTATGCGGTTATCCTCCCGAGGATTTAATATATCGATCCGATTTTAAAGATCGCTGTCAAAGGGCGCTTGCTTTAATTCAACAAGCAAGTAAACACTGTGCGATTATTGTTGGGCATCCACATTGGCAAGATGAGCATATTTATAATGCCCTTTCATTTTTTTGTGATGGGAAATTGTTGGCTTGTTACCATAAACAGTTACTGCCTAATTATGATGTATTTGATGAGAAGCGTTACTTTACTGCCGGCGATCAAACTTGTGTTGTGAACTTTAAAGGACAAAAGATTGGTTTGTTAATTTGTGAAGATCTTTGGCAAAATCAGCCAATCGATAATATTAAACAAGCTCAAGCTGATTTTGTGGTGGCAATTAATGCTTCACCATATGATTATGAAAAACAGCAACAACGATATGATTTAGTTAAACAGCATGCAAAACGCATCGGTTTACCGATTGTTTATGTCAACCAAGTTGGGGGGCAAGATGAGTTGGTTTTTGATGGTTGTTCTTTTGCCTGTAATGGGCAAGGCGAGGTGATTTGCCAACTTCAAGCTTTTAAAGAAGATATGACCGTTTTGGATTTGACCAATTCTTTTAGTATTGAGTGTTCACAGCCACAATCAGAAGCGGCTGTTTTAGCTTCCGTCTATGATGCTTTAGTTTTAGCAACAAGAGACTATATTATTAAAAATGGTTTTGAAGGTGCTGTTTTAGGGCTTTCTGGTGGGATTGATTCTGCGCTGACGTTGGCAATTGCTGTCGATGCATTAGGTAAAGATAAAGTACAAGCTGTGATGATGCCATTTCGTTATACAGCCGATATCAGTATTGCTGATGCTAAGGAAGAAGCTGAGATATTAGGGGTTGAATTTGATATTGTTTCCATTGAGCCAATGTTTGATGCGTTTATGTCATCGCTAACCCCACTGTTTTTAGGCACAGCAAAAGATACCACAGAGGAAAATCTGCAAGCGCGCTGTCGTGGTGTTATTTTAATGGCTCTATCAAATAAACGACGCAGATTGGTGCTGACAACGGGTAATAAAAGCGAAATGTCGGTTGGTTATGCAACGCTTTATGGCGATATGGCCGGTGGGTTTGATGTGCTTAAAGATGTTCCTAAAACGATGGTTTTTGCATTGTCTAAATATCGAAATACTCGTTCTTATGTGATTCCTGAGCGAGTGATAACTCGTCCCCCTTCAGCAGAACTTGCTCCAGATCAAAAAGATGAAGATAGTTTGCCTCCTTATGATATTTTAGATGGTATATTAAAAGGTTATGTTCAACTTGATCTTTCCATTGAACAACTTATTGCACAAGGCTATGATGAAGCGACAATAAGGCGAGTTATTAAATTGGTTGATATCAATGAGTATAAACGCCGCCAATCAGCAGTTGGTCCTAAAATCACTGCTCGTAATTTTGGTAAAGGTCGACGTTATCCCATCACTTCTGCCTTTGGGTTTAAAAATTGGTAATCTCGGATTAAGGGAAAATAGATATGAAAAAAATTGAAGCTATTATTAAACCATTTAAATTAGACGATATTCGAGAGGCGCTAGCTGATCAAGGTATTACCGGCATGACAGTGACTGAGGTTAAAGGTTTTGGGCGCCAAAAGGGACATACCGAACTTTACCGTGGTGCGGAATATATGGTTGATTTTTTGCCGAAAGTAAAAATTGAACTGATTGTCCCTGACGATATTTTAGAAATGTGTATAGAGACGATTATGAAAACAGCGCAAACAGGTAAAATCGGTGATGGAAAAATTTTTGTTTATAATGTTGAACAAGTAATTCGGATTCGAACTGGTGAAATGGATGAATCAGCGATTTAATTTAAATTATTGAATGTCTGGCCGCTCTTGTTTTAGTAATTGAGGTGTTACAACACCTTGAATGGAGCAAATAAGAAGGGTCATATTTGGTCCTTTTTCAAGTAATAATAGCTTTTCGGTAGTATCCGGTGCTGGGATCGTTTTGACGCCAACAACAGTGCCGGTATTTTTATGCCAGACTTGGGTGTCGTCATTAATACTTCGAATCATTGGATTTCCAATATAAAGAAGGTTTTCTTCCATATTTTTCCAATTTATTTCTTTCAGTGTCTCTTTTATTTGATTAATATCATTGTCTATGATAAATCCCCAGAAATAATATTTTCCTATCTTTCCAAGATCCATTGCACTGTCATAATAGCCTGTGATTGTTAGGTTTTTATAAGACATTGGTGTTTTAAAATAAACATAGTTTCTATCTAAATTAGTACGATTTTCTACAGGAATATAGGCCTGATTTTGATTGAAAACCTTGATGTCAGTATATTTTTCTAATTCTTCTTTATTGGCGTAAACATCTTTAAAAAAAGATGGTGTGCACAATGTTAATGAGTCAATTAATGGTAATTTCTCGGCGGATGCGATAAAAGAGTAAAACATAAAAAATAGAGCAATAAATTTTTTTACCATATTGATTTGACTTGACAAAAATTAGGTACCATTAAGTTAGTTAATTAGTTTCGATTGTATAATTATTATGACAGAATAACAATGTTAAAGCGGTTTTTCTTTTTAAGAATTGTTAAGATTTGTTTATTTTATGATGATTTTTTTACAAAAGATTGATTTTATTTCACAAAAACATACTTTATCAAGTAATAATGTATTTAATGTTTATATATGGAAGACAGATCGCATAATTATGAATTTATTTAGAAATTGTTTGAATATGAAATAACTATAATTTAGATTAATTGATAAGTTATTTTGGTTGCTTAATAAAGTTTAAATGGAAATTGATTATGTGTTCAACATTTGCAAATCGAATTTTAACAGAGCTTTCTGATGTTAAAGATATTTCAATTAAAACATTTTTCGGCGGATTTAGCGTTAACAGTAAAGATATCATGTTTGGCTGGATTACTCAAAAAGACTTTTATTTAAGAGGACATCCTGATTATCGATCAATTTTTATTGATTTAGGCATGCAACCATTAAGCATAACAATGGGTATGTCAACTAAATTACTTGATTACTATAAGGTTGGTGATGTACTTTTTAATGACCATAAAAAGTTACTTGCTATGGTAACAATGGTGATTGAATATACTAAAAAAGAACAATATGAAAAAGGTAAACTCAAAGAAAAACGGATAAAAGAGATGCCAAATATGACTTTGTCATTAGAAAGATTATTATGCAGTGTCGGAATTAAAGATGTTGAATCCTTTCAAGAAGAGGGATATTTAAGCGCATATTATAAAATAAAACAAAAGAAGGCGGCAATTTCAATTAATATTCTGTTTGTTTTATATAGTTCATTGAAGCGGTTTCATGTTGCTACCTTATCTAAGGAAACTAAAAAAGCAATTGAGCTTGAATATCAATGTTTTTTAAATCAGATAGATAGCAATTTAAATGAAAAATAATTTTGGTATTGGTATTAATTATTGCGAATAATATCATCATCAAAAGTTATCCTAAAATAAAGCTATTTAAAAATGATGTAGTTAAAGTATTATCGTATTTTTAGATAGCTTTTTATAGTTGATATTATCTCGCTTTTTTACTACCAACTGTTTTGTTAGTTAGTAGGTTTTCTTCTTGGTGGACGCCTAAAAGGTTTTGGAGTTGGTAAATCGACCAATAATGCAGAAGGATCATATTGGCTAACGGGAATTGCATGAGCAATTGCTTTTTCAATAGCAGGTAGGTTTTGCGAATAGCGTTCACAAGCTAGTGAAATTGAGTAACCTTCAGCGCCAGCACGTCCTGTTCGTCCGATTCGATGTCGATAATCATCGCAATCATCGGGTAGATCATAATTGAAAACGTGAGTAACATTTGGGATATGTAATCCTCGAGCCGCGACATCGGTGGCAACTAAAATATCAAGTTGTCCTTGTGTGAATTGCTCTAAAATTGATAAACGCTTTTTCTGAGCGATATCGCCTGTTAATAGGCCAACTCGATGGCCGTCAGCAATAAGGTGTCGCCAAATTTTTTCACAAGCTACTTTGGTGTTAGCAAATACAATGCAGCGATCTGGCCATTCTTCTTCGATAAGCGTTTGTAATAGTGCCAATTTATCTTCATTCGAGGGGAAAAATAGCTCTTCTTTGATGCGATGACCAATTTTTTGTTCTGGCTCAACTTCGACATATTGTGGATTATTCATGTGCTCAAAAGCTAATTCACGCACATTGTGTGTTAATGTCGCAGAAAACAACATAGTTAACCTTTTGTTCGGTGGAGTCATATGCTTGAAGATCCAACGGATATCGCGAATAAACCCTAAATCAAACATGCGATCGGCTTCGTCTAATACAACAACTTGGATTGCTTCTAAATTAATGTAATTTTGCTTTGCATAGTCAATTAATCGCCCTGTCGTAGCAATTAAAATATCAATGCCAGTCGAGAGCATTTTTAATTGTTTATCATAGCCATCACCACCAAAAGCAAGTCCTAATTTAAGTCCTGTTTCTTCCGATAAGCGTTCTGCGTCATGGTATATTTGCACAACTAATTCGCGTGTTGGTGCAATAATGATAGCTCTTGGCTGATTGATTTTGTGATCGGGTAAAGGTTCATGATTCAACAAGTGATTAAATGTTGACGCCAAAAACGCCATGGTTTTGCCTGTTCCTGTTTGCCCTTGTCCGGCGATATCAATTCCTTTGGTAGTTAATGGCAATGTTTTTTCTTGAATAGGAGTGCAATAAATAAACTCTTTTTTCTCAAGTGCTTTTAACACTAAAGGATGAAGAGGGAATTGGCTAAAAGTTGTTTTGGTAAGATATGCTTGAATCATTGTGATTGTGAATATAATTACAGAATTTTTGTATTATAACATATTCAATACGGTGGCATCACTAATAATTATATCCTATTATACTAATTACTAGTAGGGAAATACAAAGTAATCTATTATTGCATACCAGTGAAAGTATGTTGGAGATAAAAATGAGTAATAATATCGTTCTGTTATCGGAAGCTACATTTGATAAAACAATTAATGAATCAGCAAAGCCCGTACTCGTTGATTTTTGGGCCCCATGGTGTGGACCTTGTAAAATGATTGCTCCGATCTTGGAAGAAATAGCGCAAGAATATGGTGATAAAATTGTTGTTGCTAAATTGAATGTTGAAGAAAACCCTAATGTGGCACCTAAGTTTGGTATTCGAGGCATTCCTACCTTATTGATTTTTAAAAATGGGCAAGTTGTTGCGACTCAAGTAGGGGCTTTATCTAAGGCTCAACTCAAAAACTTTATTGACCCTCAATTATAACAAATACCTTGTATTTGACACTAGAAATCAAAGAAGTTAAGGGAGTAATGACCTATTCATTACTCTTTTATTTTTTACCAGATGCCGTAATATAGATTAATTGATTCAATTAAATATAGACAGATTAGTATTTTTAGTGTACATTGCAAACCTCTTACAAATATTCCTTTCTAAAATTCATTGTTTTTATTGGTAAAGTGGTGAAATTCAATATTCAGATCTTCAATTATCATCAAAAGCTTAGTAATCGATTGAATTTATGTGTTGTAAGGGAAAGAAATTTTTTATAAGTGAATGAAACTAATATACAAAAACAATATTAATTGCAAACATATCAATTTTATCCTCAAGAATTTTTAAAATTATGAATTTAACTGAATTAAAAAACACTTCTGTCTCTGAGCTTGTCGCGCTTGGTGAAAAAAAAATGGGGCTTGAAAATCTTGCCCGCCTTAGAAAACAAGACATTATTTTTGCAATCTTAAAGCAGCATGCCAAAAGTGGTGAAGATATTTTTGGTGATGGTGTACTAGAAATTTTGCAAGATGGATTTGGCTTTTTGCGTTCAGCTGATAGTTCTTATTTAGCTGGACCAGATGATATTTATGTGTCGCCAAGTCAGATTCGACGATTTAATTTAAGGACTGGTGATACTATTGCGGGTAAAATCCGTCCGCCAAAAGAAGGTGAGCGATATTTTGCTTTGTTAAAAGTAAATGAAGTCAATCACGATAAGCCAGAAGACGCCCGCAACAAAATTCTTTTCGAAAACTTAACTCCACTTCATCCCAATTCTCGTTTAAGAATGGAACGAGGCAATGGTTCAACCGAAGATATCACAGCAAGAGTGCTTGATTTGGCTTCGCCAATTGGTAAAGGTCAACGTGGTTTGATTGTTGCACCACCTAAAGCGGGTAAAACAATGCTTCTGCAAAATATTGCACAAAGTTTAGCTGTTAATCATCCTGAATGTGAGTTAGTTGTATTGATGATTGATGAGCGCCCAGAAGAAGTGACCGAAATGCAACGTTTAGTTAAAGGCGAAGTCGTTGCTTCGACATTTGATGAACCAGCTGCAAGGCATGTTCAGGTCGCTGAAATGGTTATTGAACGAGCAAAACGTTTAGTCGAACATAAAAAAGATGTGATTATTTTATTAGACTCAATCACACGTTTAGCACGAGCTTACAATACGGTTGTTCCTTCATCAGGTAAAGTTTTAACTGGTGGTGTAGATGCGAATGCGTTGCATCGTCCAAAACGCTTTTTTGGTGCTGCCCGTAATGTAGAAGATGGTGGGAGCTTAACCATTATTGCAACAGCATTAATTGATACTGGTTCAAAAATGGATGAAGTTATCTACGAAGAGTTCAAAGGTACGGGGAATATGGAAGTCCATTTATCACGTAAAATTGCTGAACGCCGAGTCTTCCCTGCTATTGACTTTAATCGTTCTGGTACACGTAAAGAAGATTTAATGACTTCGCCAGATGAACTGCAAAAAATGTGGATTTTACGTAAGATTCTTAACCCAATGGGTGAGACTGATGCGATGGAGTTCTTGATTGATAAACTGTCCATGACTAAAACTAATGATGAGTTTTTTGAAATGATGAAACGGTCATGATTTGCGCAGTTGATAGTAAATATCATTAAAGTAATCAAAATGAGCCGTATTATATTCTGGTACGGCTTTTTTTATGGCAAAATATAACTTAATTTATAAAAACTTAATTAAGTTTTAGATGTTGTCAAAAACCTTATGGTTTAAAGTTATAAAGGTTTAATAAAGGAGCCAAATTATGTCAAAACAACAAATCGGTGTTATTGGAATGGCAGTTATGGGGCGGAATCTTGCGCTTAATATTGAAAGTCGTGGATTTTCTGTTGCTATTTATAATCGATCTAAAGATAAAACAGAACAAGTCATGGCTGAACATTCTGATAAACAATTGGTTCCTTATTTTACAATTGAAGATTTTGTCAATTCTTTAGAAAAGCCTCGTCGTATTCTGATCATGGTGCAAGCAGGTAAAGGCACTGATGCTGTAATAGATGAACTGCGTCCACTTTTAGATAAAGGCGATATTATTATTGATGGTGGTAATGCTTATTTTGAAGATACCATTCGTCGCAATAAAATGCTTTCAGATGAAGGCTTTAATTTTATTGGTACAGGTGTTTCTGGTGGTGAAGAAGGGGCGCTTAAAGGTCCTTCAATTATGCCTGGTGGTCAAAAAGAAGCTTATGAGTTAGTTGCACCTATATTAGAAAAAATAGCTGCCAAGGCTAACAATGAACCTTGTGTTACTTATATCGGTCCAAATGGAGCTGGCCATTATGTAAAGATGGCTCATAATGGTATTGAGTATGGCGATATGCAATTGATAGCGGAAAGCTATTCGGTGTTAAAACATGCCGTTGGTTTAACTAATGATGAACTTGCGGATGTTTTTGCTGATTGGAATAAAGGTGAATTAGATAGTTATTTGATCGAGATCACAGCCGATATTTTCAAATATAAAGACGAAGAAGGTCATTATTTAGTTGATGTGATTTTAGATGCTGCAGGCAATAAAGGTACAGGTAAATGGACTAGTCAGAGTGCTTTAGATTTGGGTGAGCCTTTGTCATTAATTACTGAGTCAGTATTTGCGCGTTATCTATCTGCAATTAAAGATCAGCGAGTTGCTGCAGCAAAAGTGTTAAAAGGTCCTCAAAAGCAGCCTTATAGTGGCGATAAGAAGGAACTGATAGAGAAAATTCGTAAAGCCCTATATATGGGTAAAATTATCTCTTATGCACAAGGTTTTGCTCAGTTGAAAGCCGCATCTCATAAATATCAATGGAATTTGAATTATGGTGAAATAGCTAAGATTTTTAGGGCAGGCTGTATTATTCGTGCGCAATTTTTACAAAAAATTACGGACGCTTATGCTGAAAATAACGAGATTGATAATTTGTTGTTAGCCCCTTATTTCAATAAAACAACAGAAGCTTACCAACAATCATTACGTGATGTGGTGTCTTTGGCTGTACAACAAGGTATTGCTGTTCCTACACTTTCGGCGGCTATTGCTTATTATGATAGCTATCGTTCGGCGGTATTACCCGCTAATTTGATCCAAGCACAACGAGATTATTTTGGTGCTCATACTTATCAACGTATTGATAAAGAAGGAGTGTTCCATACAAACTGGCTAAATATTGAATCATAGTATTTTCAGTTTATAATCTTATTTTAGTAAATAAAAGTGCAAGTTAGGTTTGCACTTTTATTATTTTTTGTTAGTAAATTTATTTTCCTTCTCTCTCTCTTCATTATTTAAATCCTTGTCGTTATTGGCTTGAAACTTGTCAAGTGATTTTGTTTATTAAAAAAACTAGAAAAACACTATATATGGTGTATAATTATATATTATTTACTATATATAGTATTGGGCGATTTGGTATTTGGGTTTATATCATAAAAACTAATGATTTAATAAGAAATGAATAATTACAACGAATATTGATATAAAACCTGCGATAAGTGCTAATGAATATTGAGGAGTATATATGCCTGTAGTAATTAAACGAGATGGTTGTCAGACTGCATTTAATGAAACTAGAATCAAAGATGCCATCATCAAAGCTGCAGTAGCGGCCAATGTACATGACCCAGATTATTGCGTAGCGGTTGCTCGTGTTGTGACTAATCAAATGAGCGAACGTGAAAGTGTTGATATCAATGAAATTCAAAATGCTGTTGAAAATCAGTTGATGTCAGGTCCCTATAAAAAATTAGCAAGAACTTATATTGAGTATCGCCATGATCGTGATCGCGCTCGTGAAGAACGTAGCCGGTTAAATCAAGATATTCGCGGGCTAATTGAGCAAAGTAATGTCGCTATTTTAAATGAAAATGCTAATAAAGATAGCAAGGTGATCCCAACTCAGCGTGATTTACTCGCCGGTATTGTGGCAAGGCATTATGCTAAACAGTATTTATTGCCAAAAGACATTTCACGCGCTCATGATTGCGGTGAAATTCATTATCATGATTTAGATTATGCACCATTTTTCCCGATGTTTAACTGTATGTTAATTGATCTAGATGGTATGTTAACTAACGGTTTTAAAATGGGTAATGCTGAAATTGAGCCCCCAAAATCAATCGCGACAGCGACAGCAGTAACTGCGCAAATTATTGCACAAGTCGCTAGCCATATTTATGGTGGGACGACCATTAATCGTATTGATGAAGTTTTAGCAAAATTTGTTACTATCAGTTATAACAAACATAAACAAGTGGCAGAAGAGTGGAATATCCCAAATCCAGAGGATTATGCTAAAAGTCGAACTCAAAAAGAGTGTTATGATGCGTTTCAATCTCTTGAATATGAGGTCAACACTTTACATACTGCTAATGGTCAAACGCCGTTTGTTACTTTTGGTTTTGGTTTAGGAACAAGTTGGGAATCACGCTTAATTCAAGAGTCTATTTTAAACGTTCGTATCAAAGGACTTGGTAAAAATCATAAAACGGCTGTTTTCCCGAAATTGGTTTTTGCAATTAAAGATGGGATTAATCATAAGCAAGGCGATGCAAATTATGATATTAAACAACTTGCGTTGGAATGCGCAAGTAAGCGTATGTATCCAGATATTCTAAACTACGATAAAGTTGTAGACGTTACAGGATCATTCAAAACGCCAATGGGCTGTCGAAGCTTTTTAGGTGTTTATGAAGAAGATGGTCAATTAATTCATGATGGGCGTAATAATTTAGGCGTTATCAGTCTAAATTTGCCTCGTATCGCTATTGAGGCTAAAGGCGATGAAGCTCGTTTTTGGGATATTTTAGATAAACGTTTAGCGCTATGTAAAAAGGCTTTAATGACACGTATTGCTCGACTAGATGGTGTAAAAGCGCGTGTTGCACCTATTTTATATATGGAAGGTGCTTGTGGTGTTAGACTTAATGAAGATGATAGTGTTTCTGAAATTTTTAAAAATGGTCGGGCTTCGATCTCTTTAGGTTATATTGGTCTTCATGAAACATTAAATGCACTTTACGGAAATCAAACACATCCATTTGACAGTGATAAATTACGTGAAAAAGGGGTAGAAATTGTTGAGCGTTTACGTAAAGCGGTAGATCAATGGAAGGATGAAACTGGTTATGGTTTTAGTTTATATAGTACGCCAAGTGAGAACTTATGTGATCGATTCTGTCGACTAGATATGGCTGAATTTGGTGTAATTTCTGGTGTCACAGATAAAGGCTATTATACGAACAGCTTCCATCTTGATGTTGAGAAAAAGGTTAACCCATACGAAAAAATTGAATTTGAAAAAGCTTATCCTTCTATCGCAAATGGTGGATTTATCTGCTACGGTGAATATCCAAATATGATTAACAATATTAAAGCATTAGAGGATGTTTGGGATTATAGTTATACTCGAGTGCCTTATTATGGAACTAATACACCAATTGATGAGTGTTATGAGTGTGGTTATACCGGTGAATTTTCTTGTACGAGTAAAGGCTTTGTTTGCCCAAGTTGTGGTAATCATGATTCTTCAAAAGTGTCTGTTACTCGCCGTGTTTGTGGATATCTGGGTAGCCCTGATGCTCGCCCATTTAATGCAGGTAAACAAGAAGAAGTAAAACGACGAGTCAAACATTTGAATAATGGTCAAATTGGTTAATAATAGATGTAATACCTATGAATTATCATCGTTATTATCCCGTCGATGTTGTGAATGGTGAGGGTACTCGCTGTGTACTTTTTGTTGCAGGTTGTGAACACCAATGTCCTGGTTGTTATAACAAAAGTACATGGGGAATAAATTCAGGCTCGCCATTTACACAGTCACTTGAAGATCAAATCATTAAAGATTTGCAAGATACAGAAATAAAACGTCAGGGATTATCTCTTTCTGGTGGTGATCCTTTGCATCCTCAAAATGTTCCAACTATATTAAAACTGGTTCAACGAGTTAAATCTGAGTGTTTTAACAAAGATATTTGGCTTTGGACAGGGTATAAATTTGATGAGTTAACCGCTGAACAACAAGCTGTTATTCCTTATATTGATGTGTTAATTGATGGAAAATTTGTACAAGAACTCGCTGATCCTCGCTTGTTGTGGCGAGGAAGCAGTAATCAAACCATCTATCGTTTTAAATAAAACAATGAGTTAATTATTGTTGTTTATGTAAATTTGAAAGATAAGAAATGGCTTCTCGGTAGTTAATTTCAAGATTCTCGCTACTTGAAGACGTGATATGTAAATCAGTAATTTTACCATTATGAATTCCATAAACCCAACCATGTAAATTAACTTTCTGACCTCGTTGCCATGCGGATTGAATAATTGTAGAGTGGCCTAAATTATATACTTGTTCTATCACATTAAGTTCACATAAAACATCCAAACGAATATCAGGTGGAAATTCGCCTAGTAGTGAACTATTTCGAAACCATAGATCTCGAATATGAAGTAACCAGTTATTAATTAGACCTAGATCTGGATTTTCAACCGCATCACGAATTCCACCACAGCCTAAATGACCACAAACAATGATATCTTCAATTTTAAGTACATCTACGGCATATTGAACAACTGATAAACAGTTTAAATCTGTATGTATTACAAGATTACCGACATTTCGATGTACAAATAATTCGCCTGGCTTTAACTTAATAAGTTTTTCTGCTGAAACACGACTATCCGAACAGCCGATCCACAAAAATTTGGGATTTTGTTCAATCGCAAGTTGTTTAAAAAACTCTGGATCTTCTTGTTCTATTTTTTCTGACCATTCGTGGTTAAAACGAATTAAATCCGTGACATCAAACATAATTAATATTTTCCTATATATTTCATTATTATTTTTACTATTTTTTATTTTATGTTCTTCAATGTTGTTCAGTGTGCTGAATTTTGCTTTTCATTATTAATTTACGCCATATAGGGGTTGTTAATAATTTAGCCTTAACAATTTTTCCATAAAGTTTGAAACGTAGTGGAATTGTTCGTTGGTAATAGCATTTATTGGGTTTTGGATGGCCGCTGTTTAAAATTTTACTTAAAATCTCAGCACTATCCAAAGCATAGCTAATACCTTCTAAAGAACTTGCACTAATAAAACCTGCCGCTTCACCTATCAAAAATATATTTTCATTACCGGTATAAAAATCACGTAATCTATTTGGATAAACGACTAAGCATTTTTCTGTTTTGAGTGGTTCTCCAAAAATAAATCCTTGCATTGATAGTTTTTCTTTTAATTTTTCAAAATGTTGAGTTGCTACTTTTTTGGGGAAAGCACCACCAAATAGGAAGTAACCATCTTTTGAAATACTCCAAGCATAGCAATTCGTTAATTTATTATCGAATATACACGAATTAAATGGATTTGGATGCTGTTCTGTAAACCATTGTTGTATCGCCACATATTGTCTTATTTTATGCTGAGGGTATCGCATACGTCTGACAAGAGAATTGGCACCGTCAGCGCCGACTACATATTGTGCTGTGACATTGTGTTCTGTTTTATTTTGATCAAGATAGGTTATTTGATAACCATCAATGATACGTCTAACTTCTTTACAAAGTGTATTATGAAGTACGTTTACTTTTGATGGTATTAGTGATTTTAGCCATAGATCAAATTTGTGCCGATCAAAGCTTACGTAACTTCGTTGATAATTACGAATAAGTTTGGTTTGTAAGTCTATGGTTTTGACACTAAAAATTTGTGGATCAGTTAAAATATCTTTGGGTAAATTTAGCTTTTGTCTAATAAAAGCTTTTTGTGCGTCATTGGCTAATAATCCTCCACAAGGTTTGTGGAACCCTTCATTTCCAGTTTGATGTTTTGCATCTAATGCAATGACTTTAAAAGAAGGGCTGAGTAAGCGGGCTAGCGTACTGCCAGCAGGTCCAAGACCTATGATTGCGATATCGTAATCCATGTTAATTGTGTTGTTTGTTTTGTGATTTTTAAAAGGCGTTTATGTTAGCAAATTATATTAAGTGTGGCTATTAGATATGTAAGTTTATCTACACCAGTTAAATTATAAAAAAATCAATAGTTTATTGTTATTAGCATAAAAACAGGATTGGGATTTATTATCTCGACCTATTTACTTTGTTATTGGTCTGATATTGTTTTTAAAAATGCTTGATTTAATTCATCAAATGGTAGTTTACGACTGATTATTACTAACTTTGATATTCTTTCTGATAAATTTTGCCAAGGAGAACCATAGTCAAATCCTACGACCTTATGCACACCTTGAACAATTAATCGTTGATCGTTTCCTTTTATTGCTAAAACACCTTTGTAGCGTAACATATCGTTGCCATATTGTTCGACTAAGCTTTCCATAAAAGACCCAATCTTTTTTAGATCGAGTTCGCCAGCTTCAAAGAGGTAAGAACAAATATTATCATCCCACGATGTGGTTTGTTTTTGTCGTGGTAATGATTTAAATCCAGCTTCAAAAATTTGAGTTGGATTAATAACAAAAAAACCTTTATTTATTGTTAGCTCATCACTTAATTCAAAGGCATGTATATCAAGCCAATGAGATTTTGGTATTTGTCCTTTTTCTGTTTCAAAGATAGCCGCTTTATGGTTGATTTTATGAATTCGGTTAATGACTTCTGCTTTTTGTTCATCATTAATACAATCGGTTTTAGTTAAAATAATGCGATCAGCAAAACCAATTTGTGAAAGGGCTACACGATGTTCATTAAGTTGTTTTAAAATATGTTGAGCATCAACAAGAGTGATAACAGCATCAAGTTGAATTGTTTCACGAATTAAATCATCAATAAAAAAAGTTTGGATAATCGGTGCAGGATCGGCCAGCCCCGTTGTTTCGATAATCAATCGATCAAATTGTAATTCACCAGCTGAACGTTTTGCGTGTAATTTATGTAATGCTTCGGTGAGTTCCCCTTGCACTGTACAACAAATACAGCCATTAGTCATTTCAACAATTTTAATTTCGGTATTAACGTTTAATAAACTGCTATCGATGTTGATTGGACCAAATTCATTTTCGATAATAATTACTTTCTCATCATGATTATGCTTTAACAGATAATTGATGAGTGTTGTTTTACCTGAGCCCAAAAAACCAGTTAATAAGGTAACAGGTAATAATGAAGATGAAATAGGGTCTGTCATTTATTTTCTCTTAATCGTTAGCAACATTTAAATCCACCTTTGCCACTATATTTTGCCTCTTGACGCTCTTTGAAAAACTCTTCATAAGTCATAGGTGTCTGTTCTGGATGAGTGAGTTTCATATGCTGAACATAATTATCATAATCAGGAATGCCAATCATTAATTTAGCGGCTTGGCCCAGATATTTTCCTGCTTTAGCGAGTGAATCAAACATACCTTTTCTCTTATACTTAACATTATTCTCTTATACTAAGATATTAAAGTCTTTTGAACCATAACTCAAATTATATTCAAAAATTAATATATTCCAATATAAGACGCCAATTAGCCTGAGTCAATCATTGATTAATCGTAATTATTATTAAATTAGGAAATATGATGAAATTTAGATAGCTCTTGATTTTATTTACTTTTCGTTGATTTAAAAGAAGGTCTTATTTTAAATTTTTCATGAAATTCATTTATCTATTAGTAAATAAATTCTATAATATTTGCTAATTTATCAAGCATAAGAGTTAATAATGGAAAAATTTCACGTAACAGGCCCAACCATGTTAAATGGTGAAGTGGTTATTTCTGGGGCAAAAAATGCTGCATTACCCATTTTATTTGCTGCGATTTTGGCAGAAAAACCAGTAGAACTCCGAAATGTTCCTAAGTTAAAAGATATTGACACGACATTAGAATTGTTAAGTCAGCTAGGTGTAAAATGCGAACGAAATGATTTTATTCATCTTGATGCAAGTCATCTTAATAACTATTGTGCACCTTATGATTTAGTTAAAACTATGCGCGCTTCAATTTGGGCTTTGGGTCCATTAGTTGCTCGTTTTGGACAAGGGCAAGTTTCATTACCGGGTGGCTGTGCTATCGGTGCAAGACCCGTAGATCTCCATATCTCTGGCCTTGAACAATTAGGTGCGACAATCACCCTTGATGAAGGATATGTTAAAGCCTCTGTTGATGGGCGCCTTAAAGGTTCTCATATTGTAATGGATAAAGTGAGTGTTGGCGCTACTGTTACTATTATGTCAGCTGCAACTTTAGCTGAGGGGAAAACCGTAATTGAAAATGCGGCTTGTGAGCCTGAAATTATTGATACAGCTAAATTCTTAAATATGCTAGGTGCTAAAATTACTGGTGCAGGTACAGTGCGTATTGAAATTGAAGGCGTTGAACGTTTAGGGGGGGGCATGCATGAGATAGTTTCTGATCGCATTGAAACAGGGACTTTTTTAGTTGCAGCTGCTATATCTAAAGGTAAAATCACTTGTCGTAAAACAGATCCTACTTTGCTTGATGCGGTGCTTTCTAAATTAAAGGAAGCAGGTGCTAAAATTGAAGTCGGTGAAGATTGGGTTTGTTTAGATATGCAGGGAAAACGAGCAAAAGCTGTGAATATTCATACTGCTCCACATCCAGGTTTTCCTACTGATATGCAAGCTCAATTTTCATTATTGAATATGGTAGCTGAGGGTACAGGAATTATTAAAGAAACGATTTTTGAAAATAGATTTATGCATGTACCTGAGCTAATTCGTATGGGCGCTAGAGCAGAAATAGAAGGCAATACTTTAATTACTTATGGTGTTGAGACTCTCAGTGGCACACAAGTCATGGCAACTGATTTGCGCGCATCAGCAAGTTTAGTTTTAGCTGGCTGCATTGCTGAAGGATTAACTACGGTTGATCGTATTTATCATATTGACCGTGGTTATGATAATATTGAAGAAAAACTCAGAAAATTAGGCGCGAATATTGAAAGGGTAAAATAAACCTCATTTTATTAAATATGATGAGTATGTTATTTATTCAAAAGAGGAACAACAATGACAAAACAAGCATTGGTATTTTTATCAAATGGTTGTGAAGAAACAGAAGCAGTCACGACAATTGATTTATTAACCCGAGCCGGTATTAAAGTGACTACTGCTAGCATCTCAAGTACTCGTGAAGTTGAATGTTCTCGCGGGGTAACAATTTTGGCTAAAAAAACACTCTCAGATATTCAATACATTGATTTTGACGTTGTTATTTTACCTGGTGGTGTAAAAGGCGCAGAAAATTTTCGAGATTGTCCATTAGTGATCGAGAAATTAAAACAAACACACCAGAGTGGTGGTATTGTTGCAGCAATTTGTGCTTCGCCAGCAGTGGTTTTGCAGCATCATAATTTATTCCCGCATGCTGGTATGACTGGTTATCCAACCACTAAAGATGCATTTAAAAACTGGAAAGCCGATAGAGCTTATTTTGATGAACCAAATAAAGTTATTACCAGCCAAGGTCCAGCAACATCCATTGATTTTTCTTTAAAAATTATCGATGTATTGTTAGGAAGGACAAAGGCTGCTGAGGTCGCTCAGCAGTTAGTTCTTCCATTGGGGATAGAATCCTATCAATAATAGGGATCAAATGCCAAATTTACATTTGTACGAAAGATTAGTTAAAAGAGCGGCATTAATTGCCGTTCTAATCTCAATTTTTCTAATTTTAATTAAATTGGTTACTTGTTGGGTAACAGGCTCAATAAGTTTATTTGCATCATTATTAGATTCAAGTATCGATTTACTTGCTTCTGGATTCAATTTCTTTTTAGTTCGTTATGCGCTAAAACCTGCAGATGATGATCATACTTTTGGACACGGTAAAGCAGAATCGTTGGCCGCATTATCACAAAGCGCATTTATTATTGGTTCTGCAATAATTTTATTACTTTCTAGTATCCGCTCTTTTATTCATCCGAGTGAATTGCAAATACCTCTATTAGGGATTGCTGTTTCAATAGTTTCTGCTGTAATTACAGGTTTTCTTGTTTTATATCAAAGACACGTTGTCAAAGTGACTAGCAGTAATGCTATTCAGGCTGATATGCTACATTATTCTTCCGACATGTGGATGAATATTGCCGTTATCATAGCACTTTGTTTAAGTTGGTATGGCATCACTTATGCCGATGCAGCCTTTGCATCTTTTATTGCTTTATATATTTGTTACAACGCCTATCACATTGCTTATGGTGCTATTCAGGATCTACTTGATCGCGCTTTGCCTGATAGCGATAAGATACGAATTGCTGAAATTGTTGCTTCATACCCTGATGTACAAGGTTTTCATGATTTAAAAACGAGGCAAGCCGGTCCTTTAAAATTTATTCAATTGCATCTTGAGCTAGATGATGATATGCCTTTAATTACAGCACATGCTATTGCTGATGCTATTGAACAACATATCTCTAAAGAGTTTGCTCCAGCTACAGTAATTATTCACCAAGATCCCATTTCCGTAGTGCCAAACGAAATAAAAAGTAGAAAAATTAATCAAAAATAGCTTTTATTGTCTATTGTTAGATACCTGTTAAGACTCTATAATAACGAAAAGTTAATAATTTGGAGTTGTTTCATATGATAAAAAAAATAGGTATTTTAACCAGTGGTGGCGATGCTCCGGGAATGAATGCTGCTATTCGTGGTGTTGTAAGAACTGCATTAGCGGAAGGATTGGATGTCTTTGGTATTCATGATGGTTATATGGGGCTTTGTGAAGATCGTATTGTTCAATTAGAGCGTTCAAGTGTATCAGATATTATTACTCGTGGTGGTACGTTTCTTGGTTCGGCTAGATTTCCAGAGTTTAAAGATAAAAACGTAAGACAAAAAGCCATTGCTAATTTAACAAAACATCAAATTGATGCTTTAGTGGTTATTGGTGGTGATGGTTCATATATGGGGGCAATGCGATTAACTGAAGAAGGTTTTCCGTGTATCGGCTTGCCAGGTACTATCGATAATGATATTCGTGGTACTGATTATACTATTGGCTATTTTACTGCCCTTAGTACTGCAGTCGAAGCAATTGATAGATTACGTGATACTTGTTCTTCGCATAACCGAATTTCAGTTATTGAAATTATGGGGCGGGGCTGTGGTGATTTAACCTTAAATGCTTCAGTTGCTGGTGGCTGTGAATTTATGATTATTCCTGAGGTTTCTTATACTAAAGAAGATCTAATCGAAGAAATTAAACTAGGCTTTGCAAAAGGTAAAAAACATGCAATTGTAACTGTTACAGAGCATATGTGTGATGTAAACCAACTTGCAGCAGACATTGAAGCGGCAGTTCATCACGAAACACGTGCAACGGTATTAGGTCATGTTCAACGTGGTGGCTCTCCTGTTCCTTATGATCGTATTTTAGGTTCTCGCATGGGCGCTTATGCTGTTGAATTGTTGCTACAAGGCCATGCTGGTAGAAGCGTTGGTGTACAAAATGGAAAATTAGTACACCATAATATTATTGAAGCTATTAATAATATGAAGCGCCCATTTGATATGGATCTATACAATACTGCTAAGCGATTATTCTAAATGTTAATTGTTTGGTAATGCATAATCTGTATTGATAAAGATCTAAGTTTTTATTATAGGTGAACTGTTGAAAATATAATCTTAAAATAGTCACCTATTTTATTTATTTGTAAACCTTCCTAAAATTAGTTTATATTTGATTCAACTTATCATAAAAGTTTTTGGCATTTATGAAGTATAAATGTGTTACACAATAATTTAATTGCAATTGTATATAGGTAATTTTATGTCATTACATTTTTTAGAAGCTGATGATCGTTTTTATGTTTGTGATGTTAATAATAGAAAAATAGCTGAAATGACTTTTACAAGAGTTGGAAATGCTAAAGCTACCATTGATCATACTTACATTGATCCAGCATATCGAGGTCAAGGTATTGCTAATAACTTATTAGATCTTGTAGTTGAACGATTACAGCAAGAAAAGCGTGAAATTATTCCTATCTGTTCATTTGCTGTTAAAAAATTATCAGGATAAGTATTCTTTTAATTAACTGATTTTTAATTATATAATTATAATAGGTTGTCCGAATTTTATTTTTGTAAATAGTAGTTCTAATTACACGAATATGCGATAATGTATGCTAATGTGTTTTCATTAACTTAAAATGCCCAAAATGGTAACAGAAAAACCACAAAAAATTCATTCGATACATGTATTACGTGGTGTCGCAATTATTATGATTGTTTTTAGTCACTGTTTAGGTGTGTTTAAAAACACTCACTTAATTGCTAATAGTTATCTATTTTCTTTTTTGAATTTATTTGCATTTAATTTCACAACATTTTTTGTACTAATTGCAGGATTTTTATTTCAACATCTAACATACAAATTCGACACTAGAACATATTATTTATCAAAGTTTAAGACTGTGGTATGTCCTTATATTTCGGTATCTATTTTCTGCTTTATATTTTTTCATTATCAATATTTATCGGAGTTACCTTGGTATTCCTCAACCGAATCTAGCATAATCAGTACAATAACAAAAATGATGTTAACAGGAACACAGCTATTGCCATTATGGTTTATACCGATGATTATTATTATCTATTTGATGGCCCCTTTATTATACTTTTGGTCGAAAAAGAGTTTAATTGTAGCTGGTTTGATTTCTATGTTTTGGGTTGTGATGTTTACTAAACCTGATTTTACTCAACCTTTTTTAAATTTATTACATTATGGTCCAGTCTATTTAACTGGTATGATGATAAAACAAAATTATCAAACCATTATGAAATTAGTGAAAAGTAATTTATTTTTAGTCATATTCTTTTTTGGTTTATGCTTTTGTATTCCTTTCGCTTATCGCTATACAAGTCATTTGTGTGTTGAAAAACTTTATTATGATACATTACAAAAAATTATTTTGTTTATATTAGCTCTCTACTTTTTAGATGAATTAAATCATAAAAGCAATGAAGGGAAATGTTATAAATTCTTTTCTTATATGGCAAATATCAGTTTTCCAATCTATTTTATTCATGAAATTATTGTGTTAGAACTTGAACAACTATTGTATCAATCTCCACTAAAAAATATAATTAAAACAAATAATGGCTGGTTAGCATCATTGAGCGCTGTAATTTTTTTAGTATTAACTTTAGTTTTAAGTATCATTATTGCTAACATGATAAAATTGATTTTCAAAAATAAAGCGCAATATCTTATTGGTGGTATGCGTTAAGTAGTACTATTCACATTTTAATTTATTATTTTTTATTTAAAAAATAGATTATCTTTTAATAGTAAATGAAATTTATTTTGTTCGTATCAAATGTATTAAGTAAAGCGATTTGAGCAAATAAAGAACAAACGGAAAAAAAATTAAAATTAATACTTGCGCGATTTTTTTAATTCCCTATAATGCGCATCCACTGACACGCAGTCAGCGCCAAGCAGGCGGTGAGTAAGATTAGTGAATGAGATCAAAAATTTTTAAAAAAGATCTTGACGAATAAAAAGGTGTAGCGTAGTATACGCAGCCCTTGAGACAGCAAACTAAATCAGCGAAAAGTTGATTAAAAATAGAAGCTGTCAGCTCTTTAAAAAGAAGAAACAGACAATCTGTGTGGGCACTTACGAGACGAAGAATTAAAAGTCTACGGACTTAAAAAAATCAAGTCTTGATAAGTGACACTGAAGATTCATTTGAATATGTCAGAGACAGTTATTGAGCATCAAACTTTAAATTGAAGAGTTTGATCATGGCTCAGATTGAACGCTGGCGGCAGGCTTAACACATGCAAGTCGAAC